>NZ_JBWJAQ010000011.1:0-277263 GCF_056387915.1 Streptomyces sp. GLSS-08 | reverse complement strand
CGGAAGCTAAGCCTTACAGCGCCGATGGTACTGCAGGGGGGACCCTGTGGGAGAGTAGGACGCCGCCGAACAACTTTTGGAGAAAACCCCCGTACCGGGATACCGGTACGGGGGTTTTCTGCGTTTCCGGCGCCTTTCGGGTTTTCCGGGGTCGTTTATTGTCGACCCCATGCGCTACGACCTGGTCATCTTCGACAACGACGGCGTCCTCGTGGACAGCGAGCCGATCTCCAACAAGCTCCTGGCCGCGTACCTCACCGAGCTGGGGCACCCCACCTCGTACGAGGACTCCCTGCGCGACTACATGGGCGCCGCGATGCACCGCGTCCACGACCTCGTGGCGGAGCGGACCGGGCAGCAGCTCCCCGCGGACTTCGACGACGTCTTCCACGCGCGGGTGTTCGCGGCCTTCGAGCGGGAGTTGCAGCCCGTCGCCGGGGCCGTGCAGGTGCTGGAGAAGCTGGCCGCGGACGGGGTGCCGCACTGCGTCGCCTCCTCCGGGACCCATGAGCGGATTCGGGTGGGGCACCGCAAGACCGGGCTCGACCGGTGGTTCGACGACGGGCGGCTCTTCAGTTCGCAGGACGTCGGACGGGGCAAACCGGCGCCCGACCTCTTCCTGTACGCGGCCGAGCGCATGGGCGTGCCGGCGGCCAGGTGTGCCGTCGTCGAGGACAGCCCGCTCGGGGTACGGGCGGCGAACGCGGCCGGCATGGACGTGTACGGGTTCACCGCGATGACGCCCGCCGAGAGGCTGACCGGTGCGACCGGACTCTTCGCCGACATGGGCGAGTTGGCGGGCCTGCTCGCCTGACGGTGTCACCCTCCGGCGCTGACATTTGTCATCCCCGGATCCGGACGATCGTTCCTACTGCCGGCCCGGGTCGGGGCGCCAAGCTGTGTACGTCGAGAACGGGACGTACACAGTGCCTACGGAGGGATCCGATCATGAGCCTCACTGCCACCGCGAGCCGCACCGAAGCGCCTGTCGCCGCGACGCCCGCGGTGAAGGACCGGGGCTCGGCGCGCAGCTTTCTGCCGCTGATCGTGGACGTGGCGGTGCCTCTCGCGTCGTTCTACCTCCTCAAGGACGGGCTCGGACTGAGCACGGTGGCCGCGCTCGGCTGGAGCAGTGTGCTGCCGGCGGTGCGGACCCTGTGGAGCGCGGTGCGGGACCGGAGCCTGAACGGTCTCGCCGCGCTGATCCTGGTCGTCAACGTCGCCGGGCTGGTGCTCGGGTCGGTGGCCGGTGACCCTCGGCTGATGCTGGCCAAGGACAGCGCGATCAGCAGTGTCGTCGGCATCGGCGTCCTGGTCTCCGTGCTGCTCGGGAAGCCCATGATGACCGCGGCCATGGCACCGTTCGTCATCAAGGGGGACACGGCGAAGTCCGCCGCGTGGGACCGGCTGATCAGCGGGTCGGAGCGATTCCGCCGGGCCGAGCGCACGTTCTCCGTCGTCTGGGGCGTGACGTTGCTCGGCGAGTGCGTGGTCCGCGTGGTGGGTGCCTACACGCTGCCGGTCGACACCATGGTCTGGCTCGGCACCGTCATCATGATCGGTTCCATGGCGCTGGGGTTCCTCGTCAGCGGCGCGCTCGCGGTCGTCCCGATGAAGATGATGCTGAAGGAGGAGCTGTGCGCCGGGACGGACACGAAGTGACCGTGCGCACCAAGAGCTGAACAGAATTCATCTTCTGCTTGATCTACCCACGGGTAGGCCGGGGCCCTACGCTCGCCGCCATGACAGATGTGCTGCGGCGCGGCAGGGCCTCGCTGGCGTTCGCTTTCCTCGCCCAGGGCGTCGCCTTCGCGCTGCTGGTGACACGCATCCCGGCGATCCAGGACCGGTACGGGATATCCGACGGCCTGCTGCCCGTCTTCCTCGCCGCCGTGCCGATCCTCGCCGGGGTCGGCAGCGTCTGCACCGAGCAGCTGGTCAAGCGGGTGCCGCCCAGCCGCGTGCTGAGGTGGTCCCAGCCGGTCGTGCTGCTGGCCCTGCTGGGTGTCGGGGCGGGCGACCGGATCGCCCAGGTCGCCGTCGCGCTGGGGGTCTTCGGGCTCGCGGTCGGTGCACTCGACGCCTCGATGAACATGCTCGGCGTGAGCCTGCAACGAACCTACGGGCGCAGCATCATGCTGGGCTTCCATGCCGCGTACAGCCTGGGCGGGATCGTCGGCGCCTCCCTCGCGTGGGCGGGAGCGCACTGGCATCTGTCGCTGTTCGTGTCGTACCTGCCGGTGGCGGCGCTGCTGCCGGCGGCCCTGGTGGGCAGCCGGTGGTACGTCGACGGGGGTGCCCCCGGGAAGCAGCGGACGCAGGAGGGTGCGGGCGGCGCCCCGGCGGAGGCCGGTCCCGTCGTCTTCAAGCTGCTGCTGCCGCTGTGTCTGGTGATGACCTTCGCCTACATCGGGGACTCGACGGTCTCCAACTGGAGTGCGAAGTACCTCCAGGACGTGCTGGGCAGTTCCGAGCAGCTGGCGACCGTTCCGTACAACGTCTACATGGTCACCACCCTGCTGGGGCGGACGATCGGGGACGTCGGGGTGCGGCGGTTCGGGGCCGCGGCCGTCGTACGGCTCGGTGCGGTGGTGGCGGCGCTCGGGTTCGGGGTGGTGGCGGTGGCGCCGGGGCCGTGGGCCGGGATGGTGGGGTTCACGCTGCTGGGGCTCGGGCTGTGCGTGATCGTGCCGCAGACCTTCGCGGCGGCGGGGCGGCTCTTCCCCGGCGCGTCCGACACGGCGATCGCACGGCTCAACATCTTCAACTACGTGGGGTTCCTGATCGGTTCCCCCCTGGTGGGGGCGCTGGGGGACGCGTGGAACTACCGGGGAGCCATGCTCGTACCGATGGTGCTGGTTCTGCTGACGCTGAGGTATGCCAGCTCGTTCACCGCTGAACCGGACCGATACGGTGACGGGCATGAGCGGCCGCGCACAGCTGATGTGGGACGAGGCAGTAACGGGCTATGACTTCGGCCCGGACCACCCGATGGATCCGGTCCGGCTGACGCTGACCCGGTCGCTGGTCGGCGCCTTCGGGCTCGACCGGGAGATCGAGGTGGTCGCCGCGAAGCCGGCCGGGGAGTCGACGCTGCGGCTCGTCCATCGCGAGGACTACGTGGAGGCGGTCAGGGCCGCGTCCGGGAACCCCGCGGCGGCGGACGCGTCGTACGGCCTCGGGACGGCGGACGATCCCGCGTTCGCCGGGATGCACGAGGTGTCCGCGCTCATCGCGGGGCAGTCCGTGGGAGCGGCGGAGGCGGTGTGGCGCGGGGACGCGCTGCACGCGGTGAACTTCGCGGGCGGGCTGCACCACGCCATGCCGGGCGGTGCGTCGGGGTTCTGCATCTACAACGACGCGTCGCTCGCCATCGCCCGCCTGCTGGAACTGGGTGCCGAGCGGGTCGCCTACATCGACGTGGACGTCCATCACGGCGACGGGGTCCAGGCGGCCTTCTGGGAGGATCCGCGGGTTCTGACGATCTCGCTGCACGAGCATCCGCGGACGCTGTTCCCGCAGACCGGGTGGCCGGAGGAGACCGGCGCGGACTGTGCGGAGGGCTCCGCCGTGAACGTGGCACTGCCCGCGGGGACCGGGGACGCGGGGTGGCTGCGGGCCTTCCACTCCGTGGTGCCGGAGCTGCTCGCCGACTTCCGGCCGCAGGTGATCGTCACCCAGCACGGTGCCGACACCCACTTCGAGGATCCGCTGGCGCATCTCGCGGTGTCGCTCGACGCGCAGTTGGCCGTGCAGGTCGCCTGTCACGAACTGGCGCACGAGCACGCCGACGGGCGATGGGTCGCGCTCGGGGGCGGGGGCTACGCGGTGGTCGACGTGGTGCCGCGGTCCTGGACGCATCTGGTGGGGGTGGCGGCGGGGCGGCCGGTGGCACCCGAGTCGGTGATTCCCGAGAGCTGGCGGCAGGAAGTGTTCGCCCGCACGCGGCAGTTGGGGCCGATGCGGATGACTGACGGGCGGTGGCCGGTGGGCTGGCGGGAGTGGGAGGCGGGGTACGACCCGGCCGACCGGCTGGACCAGGCCGTGCTGGCCGCAAGGCGGGCCGTTTTCCCCCTGCGGGGGCTGCTCGCCTAGACGGGCGACGGAACGGGTTTCCCCCGGGCCGGCGTCTCACCGGTCGGGCTGTTACGCCGACTGTGCGGTGTTTCCGGGGTTTTCGGGGTGTGGTGGGCCGTGATGCGTCAGCATCGCTGGCGTGTTGAGCACCGGAGCATTGCGTGCGCATCTGCTGGCCGCCCGGCTGGCCGGGCCCGTCGCCACCTCGCGCGAGGAGAGCCTGCGCAGCTATCGGCTCTTCGCGGCCCGCGACCCCCGCGTGATGATCGGGCTCGATCCCGAGGGGATCTGGGGGCAGCGGGAGTTGATCGGGCTGATGGCCGACAAGTGCGGGGTATCGGCCGATCCCGGAGACACCTCAGGGCATGATGTGATCGACCCGGAGCGGACTCTGACCGCGCTGCAGGCGTTCGCCGAGCGGCTCGGGAGGGTCGCCGAGCGCCGGGCACCGGTGCTGTTCGGCACCGGACACCCGCACCGGCTGATGGATTTCTACGCCGCGTTGGCGGACGCCATGTCGGCGGCGGGATGTACTGTCCTCACCCCGGCGCAGGGTAGCTCTGTCGACATAACGACCCGGTTCGGCCTACGCACGTACCACGTGGACTACGTACGAGGAGTCGCGCTGGTGCGGGAACCCGGGCCGCAGGCCCCCGGGCGCACGACCGGCGCGCACACGCACTCACCGCTGCCGGTCCGGACCGTGCTGGCGGCCGCGGCGGAGGCCGGGGGCCCGCTTCCCGAACTGGTCGTCGGCGACCACGGATGGGTCTGCGGGGCAGGTCAGCTGGGGTTCGAGGCCATCGGGCTGGCGGATACGAACGATCCCGCGCTGTTCGTCGGGGAGGCGGAGGGGCGGGTGTCCGTCGCCGTCCCCCTCGATGACGCTGTGCGGTCTCCTTACTACCGACCGCTTACTCGCTATGTACTCAATCGAGCGTGTCTGTCACAGTAGGCCGCCGATGGCAGCTCCTCTTCCCCACTCGCATCACCCGCCCCTACTCTGGGGAGTGAGCACGCAACGACGAAGTGTCACCGGAAGGGGAAGCCGGTGGCCGTCGAGTGCGGAAGGTTCAGGTGTGTCATGGCTGCAGCTGGCGAGAGGCCTCTGAACGAGGTTCAGTTCCTGACCGTGGCGGAAGTCGCCTCGGTGATGCGAGTGTCGAAGATGACCGTGTACCGACTGGTGCACAGCGGTCATCTGCCGGCGATCCGGGTGGGGAGGTCCTTCCGGGTGCCGGAGCAAGCGGTTCATGAGTACCTCCGCGAGAGTTACGTGGGGGTGGAGACCGCCTGACGGCGGCCCCGCGGGTTCCCCGGGGGGCCCTCGCGGCCCCTCCGGGGAGCCCCGGGTGACCTCGATTACGACCTCAGCGCTCGGACGGGTAGGCTAGCCCCTCGTAGGTCGTGTGGGCCCCGGCGCCCAGCACCGAGTGAAGAGAAGTGAGCGAGGGTAGTCGTGGGCTCTGTTATCAAGAAGCGGCGCAAGCGGATGGCCAAGAAGAAGCACCGCAAGCTGCTCAAGCGCACTCGCGTTCAGCGTCGCAACAAGAAGTAAGGCCGTCCCCGCATACGCGGGGGATCGTCCTTACGGTTGCGCGACCGCTGCAACAGCGCGCTCTGTGGCCCCCCACCGTCAGGTGGGGGGCCACAGTCATGTCCGGACGTCCGGGCCGTGGACGGGACCCTGTGCGGCAAATGGCTGGGTCCGGTCGCACGTGCGGGGCTGTCGTGACGTGACGCATCGGGCGGTCATCACAGCGCGACACCGACCCGCTAGGTTGGCGGCACACGGCGACGAACCCGGCAGGGTACGAGCAGCCGTACCCGGTGCGGGACGAGGCGGGAAGGAAGGCGCTGATCTTGGGGAAGGTCGTGCTCGTGACCGGAGTGGCCCGTCAGCTGGGGGGCCGGTTCGTCCGGCGGATCCAGCGCGACCCGGAGGTCGAGCGGGTGATCGCCGTGGACGCGATCCCGCCCGAGCACCACCTGGGAGGCGCCGACTTCGTCCAGGCGGACATACAGCAGCCCTCGATCGCACGCCTGCTCGCGGAGCACTCCGTCGACACGGTCGTCCACCTGGACGTGACCGGCACCCCGCTGGGCAGCGGCAGCCGGACCTCGGTCAAGGAGACCAACGTCATCGGCACCATGCAGCTGCTCGGTGCCTGCCAGAAGTCCCCGACCGTCAAGCGTCTCGCCGTGAAGTCCAGTACGAACGTGTACGGGTCCGCGCCGCGCGATCCGGCCGTCTTCACCGAGACGACCACGCCCAAGTCACTGCCGAGCGGCGGCTTCGCCAAGGACACCGTCGAGGTCGAGGGCTACGTAAGGGGCTTCGCACGCCGCCGGCCCGACGTCGCCGTGTGCGTCCTGCGGTTCGCCAACATCCTGGGCCCGAGCGCGGACTCACCGCTCGCCTCGTACTTCTCGCTGCCCGTGCTGCCCACCGTCCTCGGCTACGATCCGCGGCTGCAGTTCGTGCACGAGGACGACGTGATCGAGGTGCTGCGCCTGGCCTCGCACGAGGCCGAGCGCGGGACGCTCAACAGCGGCACGTTCAACATCGCCGGGGACGGCGTCCTGCTGCTCTCGCAGTGCGCGCGGCGCCTCGGCCGGCCCACCGTGCCGCTGCTGATGCCCGCGGTCAGCTGGGTGGGGACGGCGCTGCGTACGCTGGGCGTGACGGACTTCTCGCCGGAGCAACTGCGGCTGCTCACACACGGACGGGTCGTGGAGACGGACCAGATGCGCGACACCCTCGGGTACCGGCCGAAGTACACGACGGCGGAGACCTTCGCGGACTTCGCACGGAGCCGGGGGCCCGGACTCCTGCCTCCGGAGGCCCTCGCGGGGGCCGTCGACCGGATCGCCGCGCTGCCCGCCCTGGGCGGCGGCTCATCCCCGACGCAGAGCGCCAACTGAGGAGCGCATCAACGATGGCGGACGCCAAGGTCATTCCGTTCGACGACGACCGGTCACGCGGCGGCGCTGTGCAGCGCCCGCCGCGCCGCAGGGGTGCCGGGAGCAGGCACAGGGGCGAGCCCTCGGCGGTCCACGAGGTCCAGCCCCTGCCCGGCCCGGCGCCCGCGCGGGATGATGATCCCGTGACGCGAGAGAGCCCGCAGGCGCCGGAGCAGGCACCGGGCGGTGGTCTGGAGCGGCGGATCGCCGGCGGCCTCGCCTTCCTGCGCCGTCGGCTGACCGGCGACTACGAGGTCGACGACTTCGGTTACGACGCCGAACTCACCGACCAGGTCCTGATGTCCCTGATCCGCCCGGTCTACGAGAAGTACTTCCGGGTCGACGTGAAGGGCATCGAGAACATCCCGTCCGAGGGCGGGGCGCTGATCGTCGCCAACCACTCCGGGACGCTGCCGCTGGACGGCCTGATGATGCAGGTCGCCGTCCACGACAACCACCCCACGGGCCGTCATCTGCGGCTGCTCGCGGCCGACCTGGTCTTCATGCTGCCGGTCGTCAACGAGCTGGCCCGCAAGGCCGGTCACACCCTCGCCTGCGCCGAGGACGCCGAGCGGCTGCTGGCGCGCGGCGAACTGGTCGGGGTGATGCCCGAGGGCTTCAAGGGCATCGGCAAGCCCTTCAGCGAGCGGTACAAGCTCCAGCGCTTCGGCCGGGGCGGCTTCGTCTCCACCGCGCTGCGGCAGGGCACCCCGATCATCCCGTGCTCGATCGTCGGGGCGGAGGAGATCTACCCGATGATCGGCAACGCGAAGACGCTCGCCCGGGTGCTGGGCTTCCCGTACTTCCCGATCACGCCCACCTTCCCCTGGCTCGGACCGCTCGGTGCGGTACCGCTGCCGACCAAGTGGACGATCCAGTTCGGCGAGCCGATCCGCACGGACGGCTATCCGCCCGAGGCGGCCGAGGACCCCATGCTGATGTTCAACCTGACCGACCAGGTCAGGGAACAGATCCAGCACACCCTGTACAAGTTGCTGGTGCAGCGGCGGTCGGTGTTCTTCTGACGCATACGGCGAGGGGACACCCCCGGTGAACAGGGGCCCCCTCGCCGTACGCGCGTTACCTGTCGTCCTCGCTGTCGATGCCCAGTCCCGGGAGGAGACCCGGGAGGAGCGGGGGCAGCGTGACGTCCGGTTCGGCGGCCGGGCCGGTCCGGCCGGCCGAGGGGGACGAGCTGGTGTCCTCCTCGGGCGGGTCGAGCAGACCACCCGTGTCGCCTCCGAGCAGGCCCTCGCCCTCGCTGTCCGACGTGGACGGCTTGGGCTTGCCGCCGCTGGAGTGGCGGCTGTCGGCGGAACCGCCGGTGGCGCCGGGCGCCGGACGGCCCGTGTCCGACGAGTCCGTGGAGGTCTCGTCGGGGGTCCGCCTGTCCGGTCGGTGCTTCGCGGGCGGTTGCGGCAGCAGCGCGCGCAGCGGCTCGACCTCTTCGTCCATGGCGTCGAAGACCGACGACACCTGGTCGCTGACGTCGCCGAGCTGCACGGGCAGCCGGTCGCGCAGCGCGCCCCAGGCCTCACGATGCGTCTGGGAGAAGGCGGACAGGGCCTGGATGGGGGCCAGTGAGCCGTCCCGCTCGTACTCCTCGTGCAGCAGGCGGTGCCCTTCGGACGCGTCGTGCCGCATGAGGGACAGGGCCCGGCGGATCTCGCCCAGTGACTCGTGGTCGAGCGGGCCGGAGCGGCCCCGCTCCATCAGCCGGCGGGCCTCGTTCAGCCTCGTGGAGGCGTGGTCGAGGTAGATCTGTCCGCGGTCGCCGGTGTCGTCGGCCAGCCCCAGCTTGATGTCCTCCATCCCGCGCTTGAGCCCGTAGAGCGAGTCTCCGGGCAGGGCGTCGGAGCTGGCGGCGGCGACACCGCCGAACGCTCCGGCGGCCACACCGACGGTGAGCCCGCCCGCGGCAAGGCCCTTGGACAGCCGGGACCGCGGTCGCAGCTTCCCTAGGCCGGTGGCCCGATGGGCGCCCCTGCGGTGGGAGCGCTGCTCGGGTACCGAAGAATCCCTCGCTTCGCCCAGCGGAGCCGTGCCGTCCAGCAGCATGGCCTCCATCGCGGCCACGAGCTGAGCCCGCTGGACGACCTTGACCTCAGGGTCCAGTACGGGTTTGGGCAGCTCGCCGAGACCCGTCGCGAGGGCCAGCATGAGGCCCTGCTCGGTCTGTTCCGCAGCAGCCGGGGGCGGTGCCGATCCATCTGGCTGCTCGGCCGCCGTGCCCCGGTCGGACTGCTCCTCCAGGGCCTGGGCGAAGGCGTTCGCCCGCCGGTGCGCCGATACGTTCGCGATCACTGGCGGCACCTCCTCTCGTCATGACGGTCGGCTCCCCAGGGGGTCCTGAGGGTGGCACGCCCTGAGCGCACCGACACGATCGGGTGATCGGCGGAGGTCAGGGTGTGACCACAGGGAGCCTGTATCCCGCACAACGAGCGTCGCGGCACTTGGGTTACGGACGACGGATGACCGGACCGCGAAGTCAACGGACTCTTGCACAAAGTGAGTTGGCCGTCGCTGAGCGTGTGGGGCCGCTGTGTGATCTTTTTGGGTCAGCGGGCGTCGTCCGGGAGGAGCCGTGCGAGGGTGCGCACGGCCCGGTACTGGAGGGTCTTGATCGCGCCCTCGTTCTTGCCCATCACGCGCGCGGTCTCCGCGACCGACAGGCCCTGAAGGAAACGCAGGGTCACGCACTCCTGCTGCTGGGGGTTCAGCCGCCGTACGGCGTCCAGCAGTGCCGCGTTGGACAGCGACTCCAGGACGGAGTCCTCGGGGCTGCGCTCGACCTCGTTCGCGTCGAGCATCTCGCCGGTCGTGATTTCGAGCCGGAAGCGGCTCGACTTGAAGTGGTCGGCGACCAGATTGCGCGCGATGGTGACCAGCCAGGCGCCGAAGTCGCGGCCCTGCCAGGTGAACGTGCCGATGCGCCGCAGTGCCCGCAGAAAGGTCTCGCTCGTGAGGTCCTCCGCGGTCGCCTTGGCCCCGACGCGGTAGTAGATGTAGCGGTACACGGTGTCGCTGTACTGGTCGTAGAGGCGTCCGAAGGCGTCGGCCTCGCCGGCCTGGGCCCGCTCGACGAGATCCATCATCCGGGCGCTGTCACTGTCCGCGGCCGGGCGGCGCGCGGTGGGCGTGGCGGCCGAGCGGCCTCGTCTGCCGACCGCGGCGCTGCCCTCGGCCAGTGCGTAGCACGGGCCGACGGGTGCGGCGGAGACAGCGAGGGCGGGGACGGCGTACGCGGTGGGGACGAAGCCGCGCAGGCGGTCGAGGACCGTCGCGCGCAGCGTAGCCAGGCCCGAGGCGTCAACCCCGACGTGTGGGTACACGGGACTCCCAGAGGCAGAGCTTCCATCACGTGCAGTGCCGGATCGTTCACCCGTCGTAGCGACTGGTGGCGTCCGTCATGCGTTTGAGGAGAATAACGCTTCGTACAGGCAGCACTACACCCAGTTGCTCAAATCATCGATTACGTCGCTTCTCTAACTGATCGACGTCTGATCAAGTACCGATTACTGATCAGTTGTTGACCGAATGAGTTCAACTTCCGCCTGGGTGCGGGGCATGTTGTGCTCGTGTGCGTACGTCGGGACTGGCGGGGACGCTGCGGGGTAAACAGCGGGATTACCCCTTCCCGCACCCGCCCGGAACCCGTGTTCGCGCGCACTTCTGTACGGCGGCGTCAACGCGGCCGTACCGGTGGGAGGGGTGAGGCGCGCTAGGTCGTCTCCGCAAAGTCCCGCCTAGCGGCCCGGAACCCGCCCTCCGGGCGGACGACGGGGCTTTGCGGACACCGACCTAGCGCCGGCGCCGGCTCAGGGCGATCGCCGCGACCGTGCCGCCCGCGACAGCGCCGACCCCGGCGGCCGCCGGAATGCCGACCTTGGCGGCCTTGCGTGCCGTGCGGTAGTCCCGCAGCCGCCACTCGAAGGACCGGGCGTGCTTGCGCAGCTTGGCGTCCGGGTTGATCGCGTAGGGGTGGCCCACCAGGGACAGCATGGGGATGTCGTTGTGGGAGTCGCTGTAGGCGGCGCAACGGGAGAGGTCCAGCCCCTCCGCGGCCGCCAGCGCGCGGACGGCCTCCGCCTTCGCCGGTCCGTGCAGCGGCTCACCGACCAGCTTGCCGGTGTACACGCCGTCGACGGACTCCGCGACGGTACCCAGCGCCCCGGTCAGCCCGAGCCGGCGGGCGATCACCGTGGCGATCTCGACGGGCGCGGCGGTGACCAGCCACACCTTCTGGCCGGCGTCGAGGTGCGCCTGGGCCAGTGCCCGCGTGCCCGGCCAGATCCGCTCGGCCATGTACTCGTCGTAGATCTCCTCGCCGATCGACATCAGCTCGGCCACGCGGTGGCCCTTGACGATCGAGAGGGCCGAGTCGCGGGCGTCCTGCATGTGCTCGGGATCCTCGACCCCGGCCAGCCTGAACCACGCCTGCTGCCAGGCGAACCGGGCGAGGTCGCGCGTCTCGAAGAACTTCCGCTTGTACAGCCCGCGGCCGAAGTGGAACAGCGCGGCGCCCTGCATGACGGTGTTGTCGAGGTCGAAGAAGGCGGCGGCTCGCACGTCGCCGAGCACCGGGAACGCCGGTTCCTCCACGGCGCCGTCGGGCGCGGCCCCGTGCGTGAGGTCCGCGAGGTCTCCCAGCTCCTGGGAGGTTTTGCGTGCTGCCTCCGCCGAGGCCTCGCCTGCCAACACGCTCCGCGCCGTGGCGGAGCGCCTACGGGGAGTGAGCCATCCGAGAGCGGCCATGCCGTGAGCATAGCCAGTCTGTTCGGTCGTTCCGGAGTCGAGAGGATGCGGGGCTGTGAACTCTCCGCGACCGTGCCGTGAAAGGGAAGGGCGTTCCGGCGCGCCGCGGCCGCGTCCTCGCGCGGGCGGGGGTACGGGGGCCTGGTCGGGGGCGTCCGGCCCGCGGCGGGGCGAGAATGGCCGGCATGAGTCCCATGTTCCGGCGCAGTGACCGCCGTGAGGAGAAGACGGACATGACGAAGGCGCCGCGCGAGCGTTTGGTCACCCTCATCAGGAAGCCCGGGTGCCATTTGTGTGATGACGCACAGGTGGTGGTCGAGAAGGTCTGCGCGGAGACCGGGGTCCCCTGGGAGGCGAAGGACATCACCCAGGACGAGGAGCTGAACCGTCAGTACTGGGAGCAGATCCCGGTCGTGCTGGTGGACGGTGCCCAGCACACCTTCTGGCGGGTCGACGAGCAGCGTCTGCGCAAGGCCCTGACCGCGTGAGGGATGGCCGGTTCCCGCGGGTCCCGCTGCGCTGAGCGTGACTGACTGATCAGTCCAAGTGGTCCGGAAAGTCGCTTAGGATCGAGGGTGGTTCAGATCTCGGGGGCGGGACGCGTAAGGAGTGTGTACGGCTTTGCCCCCATCCAGCGAGGAACGAAGGTGCGCGCGCGCCGGTTCCGTACGCATGCGCCGGGGGCGCGTGACCCCGGTCACGTTGGCCGGGCAAATCGGACACCATCTTTGTGCACGCGTTCACAAAGACATAGCCTGCTTTAGACGGGGCGGTCCGGGAACGTGTGGCCGCCTGCAGCCCCGCTCTACCCGCAGGAGCACCGTGGCAACTGGCCGAACTCACCGACCGGCGACCCGCAGCCGAGGGATTCCCGAGGCCACCGTCGCCCGCCTTCCGCTGTACCTCCGAGCCCTCACCGCCCTGTCGGAGCGCTCGGTGCCCACGGTCTCCTCCGAGGAGCTCGCGGCCGCCGCGGGGGTCAACTCCGCGAAGCTGCGCAAGGACTTCTCCTACCTCGGCTCCTACGGGACCCGCGGTGTGGGGTACGACGTCGAGTATCTCGTCTACCAGATCTCCCGCGAGCTGGGCCTGACCCAGGACTGGCCGGTTGTGATCGTCGGGATCGGCAACCTCGGCGCCGCGCTCGCCAACTACGGCGGGTTCGCCTCCCGGGGCTTCCGGGTCGCCGCGCTGATAGACGCCGACCCCGCGATGGCCGGCAAGCCGGTCGCCGGCATCCCCGTCCAGCACACGGACGAGCTCGAGAAGATCATCGACGAGAACGGTGTCTCGATCGGCGTGATCGCGACGCCCGCGGGCGCGGCCCAGCAGGTCTGCGAACGCCTCGTCGCCGCCGGAGTCACCTCCATCCTGAACTTCGCGCCGACCGTCCTGTCCGTCCCGGACGGCGTCGACGTGCGCAAGGTCGATCTCTCCATCGAGCTGCAGATCCTCGCCTTCCACGAGCAGCGCAAGGCCGGCGAGGAAGCCGCGGCCGAGGCCGTCGCCCCGGCCCCGACGGAGACCGAGAAGGGACCGGACGGGGATCTCCCCGCCGTGATGCCGGCATGAGTCTCCTCGTCGTCGGGCTGAGCCACCGCAGCGCTCCGGTCAGCGTCCTGGAACGGGCCACGCTGCCCGCGGACACGCAGGTCAAGCTGCTCCAGGACACCCTCGCCGCCGAGCCGGCCACCGAGGCCGCGGTGCTCGCCACCTGCAACCGCATCGAGCTGTACGCCGACGTGGACAAGTTCCACGCAGGCGTCGCCGAGCTGTCCACCCTGCTCGCCCGGCACAGCGGGGTCGGGCTCGACGAGCTCACCCCCTATCTGTACGTGCACTACGAGGACCGGGCCGTCCACCACCTCTTCTCCGTGGCCTGCGGCCTGGACTCGATGGTGGTCGGCGAGGGCCAGATCCTCGGTCAGATCAAGGACTCCCTCGCCACCGCGCAGGAACTCCACACCGCGGGCCGGCTGCTGAACGACCTGTTCCAGCAGGCCCTCAGGGTCGGCAAGCGCGCCCACTCCGAGACCGGCATCGACCGCGCGGGCCAGTCCCTGGTCACCTTCGGCCTGGAGCAGCTCTCGTCCGGCGCCGCCGTCGACAGCTGGGCCAAGGGCAAGCGGGCACTGGTGATCGGCGCGGGCTCCATGTCCTCGCTGGCCGCGGCGACGCTGGCGCGCGCCGGGGTCGCCGAGGTCGTCGTGGCCAACCGCACGCTGGACCGCGCCGAGCGGCTCGCGCAGATCCTGGCGCAGGGCGACGACACGGACGTGCTGGCCCGCGCGGTACCGATGGACTCGGTGCCGCGCGAGCTGACACGTGCCGACATCGCCGTCTCCTGCACCGGCGCGACCGGACTCGTCCTGACGGCGGACACGGTCGCGACCGCCGTCGAAGGGCGCACGGGCACGCCCGCCGGACTCCGCGAAGCCGCGCCCGCCGGGCCGGCGCGCGGCCTCGCACCCGCCGGCGCGGGCACCGAGGAGGGCTGCCCCCTCGACCTGCCGGCCGTGCAGGGCGCCACCCCCTTCTCCGTGATGGGGGAGGCCGCGGTGGCCGGTCTGGACGCCGCCACACTGGAACAGCACGCGGCCTGGGTGGACAACGCCCCCGGCGAGCGGCGCGACAACCGCCGTACACCCGAGGCCGAGGCCGCACTCATCACCGCGCTGGCCGCCACCGCCGCCACCATCGGGCGGGTGCCCGAGCGGCGCAGGCTCGAGCCGGTCGAGGCCACCCGGCCCGCGCCCGTGCTCGCCCTGCTGGACCTCGCGATGCCGCGCGACATAGACGCCGCCGTGCACCGGCTGCTCGGCGTGCGGCTCGTCGACATCGAGTCGCTCGCCGAGGCGTCGGCGGACGCGCCGATGGCCGCCGACGTGGACCAGGTGCGCCGGATCGTGTCCGACGAGGTGGCCGCCTTCGGCGCCGCCCAGCGGGCCGCCCACATCACCCCCACCGTCGTCGCCCTGCGCACCATGGCCGCCGACGTCGTCGCGAACGAGATCGCGCGGCTCGACGGACGGCTGCCGGACCTCGACGACAAGCAGCGCGGGGAGATCACCCAGACCGTACGGCGGGTGGTCGACAAGCTGCTGCACGCGCCGACCGTACGGGTCAAGCAGCTGGCCGCCGAGCCCGGCGGCGCCGGGTACGCGGACGCGCTGCGCACCCTCTTCGACCTGGACCAGGAGACGGTCGCCGCCGTCTCCCGGGCCTCCCAAGACATCAGCACCGAGAACGCCGAGAACCGAGGGCGAGCATGAGTGAGCCGCGTGAGCCGAAGGGGCCGGCCGCACCGTCCCCCGGGCGAGCAGACGAAACAGGGCCACTGAGGCTCGGGACCAGGCGCAGCAAGCTCGCCATGGCCCAGTCCGGGCAGGTGGCCGAGGCCGTGAGCCGGGTGACCGGGCGTGCCGTCGAACTCGTGGAGATCACCACGTACGGCGACACGTCCCGCGAGAACCTCGCGCAGATCGGCGGCACGGGTGTCTTCGTGACCGCGCTGCGTGAGGCGCTGCTGCGCGGCGAGGTCGACTTCGCCGTGCACTCCCTCAAGGACCTGCCGACCGCACAGCCCGACGACCTCGCCCTGGCCGCCGTGCCGGTGCGCGAGGATCCGCGCGACGTCCTCGTCGCCCGCGACGGGCTCACCTTCGCCGGGCTGCCCGACGGCTCGCGGGTCGGCACCGGTTCACCGCGCCGCATGGCGCAGCTGAACGCGTACGCCCGCAGCCACGGGATGTCGATCGAGACGGTCGCCATCCGAGGCAACGTCGACACGCGGATCGGGTTCGTGCGCGACGGTGAGCTCGACGCCGTCGTGCTGGCCGCCGCCGGCCTGAACCGGATCGGCCGCAGCGACGAAGTGACCGAGTTCCTGTCGGTCGACACCGTTTTGCCCGCCCCCGGCCAGGGGGCCCTCGCGATCGAGTGTGCCGCGGACCACGCGGACCTCGTCGCGGCGCTCGGCGAGCTCGACGACCCGTTCACGCGGGCCGCCGTGACCGCCGAGCGATCACTGCTCGCCGCCCTGGAGGCCGGCTGCAGCGCACCCGTGGGTGCGCTCGCCGACCTGCTGGCCGACGGGCAGACTGTCAAGGAGATGCGCCTGCGCGGCGTCGTCGGCACGACCGACGGCTCCTCGCTGGTGCAGCTGTCCACCACCGGTCCCGTGCCCGGGACATACGAGCAGGCAATGGAACTCGGCCGTGAACTCGCCGCCGAGATGCTCGCCAAGGGCGCGGCCGGTCTGATGGGGGAGCGAGCACTGTGAGCCCCACCAACCTTTCCGCCGGACTCGATCACGGGCACGTCACCTTCCTCGGTGCCGGACCCGGGGATCCGGGACTGCTGACCCTGCGCGCCGTCGAGGCGCTGGCGAACGCGGACGTACTCGTCGCCGAGCACGAGGTGCTCGACGTGGTGCGCACGCACGCCAGGCAGGGCGTCGCCGTGCTGGACACGGACGCCGCTGCCGGCGCGCCTTCGGGGGTGTCCGTGGCCGCGTCCGCAGGCGCGTCCCCGGATGCCCGATCGGGCTCAGGCACGCCTAGGCTGGCGGTGGTTGACGGCTCGTCAACGACCGCTGGTGCCCCCGCTTCGAGGGGTGCGGCCAATCTTGTCATGGAGGCCGCACGCGGCGGCAAGCGGGTCGTGCGCGCGGTGTCCGGAGACCCCGGCCTCGACGCGTACGCCGCCGAGGAGATGCTGGCCTGCGTCGCCGCGGGTGTGCCCTTCGAGGTCGTGCCGGGTGTCGCCGCCGCCGTGGGCGTGCCCGCGTACGCCGGTGTGCCGCTGCGGGACGCGCAGGGCGCGGACGTGCGGTTCGTCGACGCGCGTACGGCTTCGGACCGCTGCTGGACCGAGGTCGGGGTGTCGGACGGGACCCTCGTGGTGTCGGCGACGCTGGACTCGGTCGGCGCCGCCGCGAGCGAGCTGGTCGCCGCGGGGCGCAAGCCCGATACGCCGATGAGCGTGACGGTCGCCGGTACGACGACCCGGCAGCGGACCTGGTCCGCGACGCTCGGGACGATCGCGCAGACGCTGAAGCAGGCGAAGGTGCTGCCGTCGCCGGACGGCGGACGCCCGGTCATAGCCGTGGTCGGTGAGCGTTCCGCCGCCGCCCAGCGCGACCAGTTGTCCTGGTTCGAGTCCAAGCCGCTGTTCGGCTGGAAGGTGCTCGTGCCGCGGACGAAGGAGCAGGCGGTGTCGCTCTCCGACCGGCTGCGTTCGTACGGAGCGGTGCCGCACGAGGTGCCCACCATCGCCGTCGAGCCGCCGCGCACGCCCCAGCAGATGGAGCGCGCGGTCAAGGGCCTGGTGACCGGGCGGTACGAGTGGATCGCCTTCACCTCGGTGAACGCGGTGCGCGCCGTGCGCGAGAAGTTCGAGGAGTACGGGCTCGACGCCCGCGCCTTCGCCGGTATCAAGGTCGCGGCGGTGGGCGAGCAGACCGCCAAGGCACTCGTCGCGTTCGGTGTGAAGCCGGACCTGGTGCCGAGCGGTGAGCAGTCCGCGGCCGGGCTGCTGGAGGACTGGCCGCCGTACGACCCGGTCTTCGACCCGATCGACCGGGTGTTCCTGCCGCGCGCCGACATCGCCACCGAGACGCTGGTCGCGGGGCTGATCGAGCTGGGCTGGGAGGTCGACGACGTCACGGCCTACCGGACCGTGCGGGCGTCGCCGCCGCCGGCGGAGACGCGTGAGGCGATCAAGGGCGGCGGGTTCGACGCGGTGCTGTTCACCTCGTCGTCGACCGTGCGGAACCTGGTCGGCATCGCCGGCAAGCCGCACAACGTGACCGTGATCGCTTGCATCGGCCCGGCCACCGCGAAGACGGCGGAGGAGCACGGGCTGCGGGTCGACGTGATGGCTCCCGAGCCGTCCGTGCTCAAGCTGGCGGAGGCGCTGGCGGACTTCGGGCTCCGGCGGCGGGCGGCCGCGCTGGACGCCGGGGACCCGGTGACGCGGCCCAGCGAGCGGCGGCCTGGGTCGCGGCGGCGGCGCACCACGTAACAGCGCCCCGGTGCGCGGGAGGCGACATCGCCCGTCACGCACCGGATCGTGAGCCGGCCCTACGCAAAGGGGCGGCACCGGAATCCTCCGGTGCCGCCCCTTTGCGGCTCCCTAGTCGTGGGCGCGGGCCGTACCGGCGGACGTCCTCGTGCCGGGCGGCACGCCGGTCCTGCGGTGAGGGTGCACGGACTGCGCTGAGGGTGCCCGGACTGCTCCCGATCGGCCCGGCGTGCCGCGGGCCGGGTACCGGCACGGTGTCGGCAAGGGCATGCCGGGGGCGGGCGTAGCGTAGGTCCATGACCAAGTACGGATCCTTCCCCGGTACGCGGCCGCGGCGGCTGCGTACGACGCCCGCCATGCGGCGCATGGTCGCCGAGACCCGCCTGCACCCCGCCGACTTCATCCTGCCCGCGTTCGTGCGGGAGGGCGTGAGCGAGCCGGTGCCGGTCAAGGCGATGCCGGGGGTCGTGCAGCACACCCGCGACAGCCTGAAGAAGGCGGCCGTCGAGGCGCTGGAGGCCGGGGTCTCGGGGATCATGCTCTTCGGTGTGCCGGAGGACGGGAAGAAGGACGCCCAGGGCACGGCCGGGACCGACCCCGACGGGATCCTCCAGGTCGCCCTGCGCGACGTGCGGGCCGAGGTCGGGGACGACCTGCTCGTCATGTCCGACCTGTGTCTCGACGAGTTCACCGACCACGGGCACTGCGGTGTGCTGGACGCGGAAGGGCGGGTCGACAACGACGCGACCCTGGAGCGCTACGCCGAGATGGCCCAGGTCCAGGCCGACGCCGGTGCCCATGTCGTGGGGCCGAGCGGGATGATGGACGGTCAGATCGGGGTCGTCCGGGACGCCCTCGACCAGATCGGCCGGGAGGACGTCGCGGTCCTCGCGTACACCGTCAAGTACTCCTCCGCCTTCTACGGTCCCTTCCGGGAGGCCGTCGGCTCGTCCCTGGAGGGCGACCGGAAGACGTATCAGCAGGACCCGGCCAATCTGCGGGAGTCCCTGCGGGAGCTGGCCCTCGACCTGGAGGAGGGGGCCGACATGGTGATGGTCAAGCCGGCGGGCCCCTACCTGGACGTCCTCGCCCGGGTCGCGGACGCCGTCGACGTGCCCGTGGCCGCCTACCAGATCTCCGGCGAGTACGCGATGATCGAGGCCGCCGCGGAGAAGGGCTGGATCGACCGCGACAAGGCGATCCTGGAGGCCCTGACCGGCATCAAGCGCGCCGGCGCCCGGAACATCCTCACGTACTGGGCGACCGAGGTCGCCCGGCAGCTGCGGTGACCGCCGGGCCGGTGGCCGTCGCTCGGTAGCCGAGCGAGTCGTCCGGCGGCAGCAACGTGGGGCGCCGCCCCGCGTCGACTCTGCTTCGTCACGCAGGCCCCGGGGGAGATCGGCGAGGGTCTGGGGAGGCTGGGGCGGGGCCTGCGGGGTTGACGGCCCGAGGGCCTGGTGGCCCGACGGGGTGCGGGGACCGCCCGGGCCCGGGCGGTCCCCGTCAGTCCCACCCGAAGGACCAGACCCGCTTGCCGAGCACCTCGTGCGCCGCGTACGCGCGCAGCGTCTCGTGACCGCCGCGGGTGATGTTGTCCGGGCAGAGGGCGAAGTGCTCGGCGGCGACCGCCTCGGCGTCGGCCGTGGTGGCCGGCGGGGCCGCCACGGACAGGACCAGCCGGTCGGAGGCGAGCGCGACCACCCGTATCCCGAAGCGGTCCTCCCACGAGCGCAGCACCGCCGAGAGCCGCGCGACGTCGTTCTCGTGATTGACCGCGCCCGACCAGCCGATGGCCGCCGGGAGGTCCGCGCTGCGGCGGGCGGGGACCAGTGCCGGCCGGGGCTCCTTCAGCCACGAGTCACCGCCGGCGAGGGAGTCGGCGACCTCGCCGGCCCGGGCGTCCGGATCGGCGTCCAGCGGGCCGGCCGGCGCGAGTCCGGGCCACAGGGGGCCGAAGGGGGCGACCGTCTCGTCGTAGGTCGCGGGGGGACCGAAGACCTCCTCCACCCCGCCCTGGCCGGGGTAGTCCGTGACGTCGGCGAGCTCGTCGGCCGCGTACTCCTCCCAGAGGTCCGCCAGCACGTCCTCCGCGTCGTGGTCGCCCGCGTACGACGTCCTCGCCGGGCCCAGGTCCCAGGCGGCGGGCCCGCCCTCGTCCTTCTCCCCGGAGGCGATGAGCACGGGGTGCAGCCCGACCGTCCGCCGCGCGGCCGACAGCCGCAGCCAGTCGCCGGGGGCGGCCGGCCCGTCGGCGCACCACAGAAGCGGTTCGTGCCAGGGACCGTCGACCGTCTCGTCGACCAGGGTCCCGGGCGGGAGTTCGAGCCCGAGCACGCGACCGCTCGGGTCGACCTTCAGCTTCGGCAGCGGATTCGGAAGTGTCGCCATGCCGGTGACTGTAGGGGGAGCCACTGACAATGGCCCGGCAGCGGGTGGATCACCGTTCAACACCGCACAAGGTGCGGGGAGTTGGCCGGTTTCCAGCAGCCGGAAGGCGGTGGCGGGAGTTACAACAGGGGAGCGGGTGTCCAGCGGGGACGCCCGTTCTCACGGAGGGGGAGACATCCGTGCGCAGCACAGGATGGCGACGCGTATGGACCGGCGGGGCCACCGCCCTGACCGCGACGGTCTGGCTCGTCACGGCGCAGACGGCACCCGCCGGGGCGGCCGTCGGCACACCGACGCCCGTGACCAGGTACAGCCACACCAGCCAGGCCGGTGACTACATCGGCCAGGGCGGCAGCGCCGCGTTCACGCCGAGGACGGCCTCCATCACCGCGCGGGGCACCGCGGAGTCGGTACGCGTACGCGTGTCCACCGCCGGCACCTGGTGGGACGTCGAACTCGCCGCGCCGACCGGCGAGAAGCTGCGGCCCGGTGTCTACCGCGACGCCGAACGGGCCGCGACCCGCACCGGCCGCGCTCCCGGCCTCGACGTGTCCGGCGACGGGCGCGGCTGCAACGAGGTCTACGGGCAGTTCTCGGTCAACCAGATCGAGACGGACGCGTCGGGCGAGGTCACCGTCCTGGACGCGACGTACACCCAGCGCTGCGAAAGTGCGGACGCCCCGGCGCTCAAGGGCGTCGTCAAGTACCGTGCCCTGCCGCTGTCCTACGCCTACACCAGCGACCCCGGAGACGGCATCGGCCGGGGCGCGAGCCTCACGCACACCGGCGCCACGAGCACCTTCGGCCTGCGCGCGTGGGGCGACGGCGTCCAGTACGACGTGTCCGGCCGACGGGAGTACTTCACGGCGCTGCTCACCCCGCCCGCCGGCGAACAGCTGGAGGCGGGACGCACCTACCGGGCGGAGCGCGCCGCCGGGGAAGGCGTCGCCGGACTCGACGTGCAGGGCAACGGGCGCGGCTGCAACGCCACCGCGGGCGAGTTCACCGTCACCCGGCTCGCGCGCGGCGACGACGGCGCCGTGCGGGCGTTCGCGGCGACCTTCGTCCAGCACTGCGAGGGCGGCGATCCCGCCCTGCGGGGGACCATCCACTACTACGCCTGACAAGGGGCGGGGCCCGGCAGGCCGACGCCCGGCAGGCCGACGCCCGGCAGGCCGACGGCCCCGGTGGGACGGCCGGGGCCGTCCTGCCGGGGCCGTCGCCGTGCGGTGGCCGGGCCCGTGGGCCGGTCAGAGACGCTCGGGGGTCCTGATGCCCAGGAGCGCCATGCCCTGGTGGAGCGTGCGGGCCGTGACGGCGCAGTAGAACAGGCGGTTCTCGACCCGGGCGGGGCTGTCCGCCTTCAGGACCGGGCACTTGTCGTAGAACGTCGTGTACAGCGAGGCCAGTTGGTACAGGTACGCCGCCAGCTTGTGCGGGGCGTACTCGGCGGCGGCCTCGGCGACCGCCTCCGCGAACCGGTCCGCGTGCAGGCCCAGCTCGCGCTCGGCCGGGGCCAGTTCGAGCTCCGGGTGCGCCGCCGGGGAGACGTCGCCCGCCTTGCGGAGGATCGACTGGATCCGGGCGTACGCGTACTGGAGGTAGACGCTGGTGTCGCCGTTCAGCGAGACCATCTGGTCCAGGTCGAACTTGTAGTCGCGGTTCGCGGACGTCGACAGGTCCGCGTACTTCACCGCGCCGATGCCGACCTGGGTGCCGCGCTCGGCGATCTCCTCCTCGGACAGCTGCCCCTGCGTGTCCTTCTCGCGGACGACCGCCGTCGCCCGCTCGATCGCCTCGTCCAGCAGGTCGACCAGCCGGACCGTCTCGCCCTCACGGGTCTTGAACGGCTTGCCGTCCTTGCCGAGCACCGTGCCGAAGGCGAGCTGGACGGCGTCCACGTCGTCGTTCAGCCAGCCGGCCCGGCGCGCGGTCTCGAAGACCATCCTGAAGTGCAGCGCCTGGCGGGCGTCGACCACGTAGAGCAGGGTCGAGGCCTTCAGGCGGAAGACGCGGTCCCGGATCGCGGAGAGGTCGGTCGCCGCGTACCCGTAACCGCCGTCGGACTTGCGCACGATCAGCGGGACCGGGTTGCCGTCCGGGCCCTTGACGTCGTCGAAGAACACGCACAGGGCGCCCTCGGAGCGGACGGCGACACCGGACTCCTCCAGCAGGCGGCACGTCTCGTCCAGCATGTCGTTGTAACCGGACTCGCCGACCACGTCCGGGTCGCGGATCTCCATGTCCAGCTTCTCGAAGACCGAGTAGAAGTAGATCTTCGACTCGTCCACGAACTTCTGCCACAGCGCCAGCGTCTCGGCGTCGCCCGCCTGGAGGTCGACCACCCGGCGGCGGGCCCGCGTCTTGAACTCCTCGTCGGAGTCGAACAGCGCCCGCGAGGCCTTGTACAGCCGGTTCAGGTTCGACATGGCCTCCTCGCCGGAGACCTCGCCGCCCTTGTGGTCCAGCTCGTGCGGGTGCTCGATCAGGTACTGGATGAGCATGCCGAACTGGGTGCCCCAGTCGCCGATGTGGTGACGCCGTACGACCGACTCGCCCGCGAACTCCAGGAGTTGCACCACCGCGTCGCCGATCACCGCGGAGCGCAGGTGGCCTACGTGCATCTCCTTGGCCACGTTCGGCTGCGCGTAGTCGATGACCGTGGTGCCCGGGTGCTCGGCGCGCGGGACGCCGAGGCGGCCCTCGGTGTCCGCGGCGCGGGCCGCGAGGTTCCCGGTGATCGCCGCGTCGGTGACCGTGACGTTCAGGAAGCCGGGCCCGGAGACCTCGATGTCCTTGATCAAGGCACCGGACTCGACCCGCGCCACGACCTGCGTCGCCAGCTCGCGCGGGTTGGCCTTCGCCTTCTTCGCCAGCGCCAGGATCCCGTTGGCCTGGAAGTCGGCCCGGTCGCTTCGTCGCAGCAGCGGGTCCGCGGAACCCGCCTCCGGCAGTGCTGCCGAGAGGGCGTCCGCGAGGCGCTGGTGGACGGAAGCGGTGAGGGACGTGACCGAGGCCATGGAGTGATGCCGTTCTGCTCGGGTTCCAGGAGGTGCAAGGACGGAAAGCCCCAGTATCCCATGCGGTGAAAAGCCGTTTTCGCGGTTCCGGCCCGAGCTGGGAGAATGGTGGCGTCAGCCGTACTGGCGTATGAGAAAGAAGGACGTGCCGATCGTGGCTCAGAGCACCGAGACCACCGACTGGGTCTCCCGTTACGCGGATGAGGTCGTCGCCGAGTCGGAGCGTCGGGCCCCGGGCAAACCAGTGGTCGTCGCGTCCGGACTCTCCCCCTCCGGCCCGATCCACCTCGGCAACCTCCGCGAGGTCATGACCCCGCACCTGGTCGCCGACGAGATCCGCCGCCGCGGGTACACCGTGCGCCACCTGATCTCCTGGGACGACTACGACCGTTACCGCAAGGTCCCGGCCGGCGTCGCGGGCGTCGACGCGTCCTGGGCCGAGCACATCGGCAAGCCGCTCACCTCCGTACCCGCGCCCGCCGGCTCCGCGCACCCGAACTGGGCCGCGCACTTCAAGGCGGCGATGACCGACTCGCTCGCCGAGCTCGGCGTGGAGTACGACGGGATCAGCCAGACCGAGCAGTACACCTCGGGCGTCTACCGCGACCAGGTCCTGTTCGCGATGAAGCACCGCGGGGACATCGACGCGATCCTCGAGCAGTACCGCACCAAGAAGGCCCCGCCGAAGAAGCAGCAGTCGCAGAAGCCGGTCGACGAGGCCGAGCTGGAGGCCGCCGAGGGCTCCGGCGCGGCCGACGAGGACGACGGCAGCGGTTCCGCCGCCGGGTACTTCCCGTACAAGCCCTACTGCGGGCAGTGCGAGAAGGACCTGACGACGGTCACCTCCTACGACGACGACAGCACCGAACTCGCCTACACCTGCTCGGCCTGCGGCTTCGCCGAGACCGTCCGGCTGAGCGAGTTCCACCGCGGCAAGCTGGTCTGGAAGGTCGACTGGCCCATGCGGTGGGCGTACGAGGGCGTCGTCTTCGAGCCCAGCGGCGTCGACCACTCCTCGCCCGGGTCGAGCTTCCAGGTCGGCGGGCAGATCGTCGGGATCTTCGGCGGCAAGCAGCCGATCGGCCCGATGTACGCGTTCGTCGGCATCAGCGGCATGGCGAAGATGTCGTCCTCCAAGGGCGGCGTGCCGACCCCGGCCGACGCGCTCCAGATCATGGAACCGCAGCTCCTGCGCTGGCTCTACGCCCGCCGCCGGCCCAACCAGTCCTTCAAGATCGCCTTCGACCAGGAGATCCAGCGGCTCTACGACGAGTGGGACAAGCTCGCCGCCAAGGTCGCGGACGGCACCGCCCTCCCGGCGGACGCCGCCGCCCACACCCGGGCCGTCGGCACCGCCGCCGGGGAGCTGCCGAAGACCCCGCGTCCGCTGCCGTACCGCACCCTCGCCTCCGTCGCCGACATCACCGCCGGCGCCGAGGACCAGACGCTGCGGATCCTGAGCGAACTCGACCCCGGCAACCCGCTCACCTCGCTGGACGTCGTCAGGCCCCGGCTCGACAGGGCCGAGGCGTGGATCAACACCCAGGTCCCCGCCGAGCAGCGCACCGTCGTCCGCGAGGAGCCCGACGCCGAGCTGCTCGCCTCCCTCGACGACGAGGGCCGCGAGTCGCTGCGCCTGCTCCTGGAGGGCCTCGACGGCCACTGGTCGCTGGACGGCCTGACCCACCTGGTCTACGGCGTCCCGAAGGTCCGGGCCGGCTTCTCCGCCGACGCCACCCCGAGGGAGCTCCCGCCGGAGATCAAGGTCGCCCAGCGCACCTTCTTCGCCCTCCTGTACCACCTGCTGGTCGGCCGGGACACCGGGCCGCGCCTGCCCACACTGCTGCTCGCGGTGGGCCAGGACCGGGTGCGCAAGCTGCTCGGGGCCTGACCGCCCGTACGACGAGAGGGGGCGCCCGGTGATCACCGGGCGCCCCCCTCTCTCGTCATTCAGGTGCTACGCGATGTGGTCCTCCTCCAGTTCCGCGTTGAAACGGTTCTGGAAGCGGTTCATGTAGCGCTTCAGCTCGCTGTCGGTGAGGGTCACGCCGTACGTGGCCTCGACGTTGTTGCCGAACTCGCCCTTGGTGGGCAGCCCCTGGCCGTTGATCGACTGCCGGAACACCTGGTAGAGGCCCTCCTCGCGGGACTTCTCGTCGGTGAGCGGCGAACGCCCCTCGCGCGGCGCGGGGATCGGCAGCTGCTCCGGGTCCGGGCCGCCGCCCTCACCCAGCTGCCGGGTCCGGCCCGGGCCCGACGGGATCGGGAAGCTGCCCGTCTCCTCAGGACCGGGCTCGTACTGCTGCGACTGCTGCTCCTCGTACCACTGCTCGTACTGCTCCTCGGGCACGTACGTGGGGTCGTATCCGCCCTCGTAGACGACCTCCGTGGGGGCGGGGGCGGTGAACCAGGGGCTCTCCTCCGGCTCCGGCTCCGGTACGCGGTCCGGGCGGCCGCCGTTCCCGCGGGCACCCTCGGGCTGCCGGTACGGCCCGTCCCCGGGCGCGGCAGGCCCCAGGGCGGGGGCGGCGACCGCCGGCCGGTCCGCGGCCACCTCGGCCGGGGCGTCCTGCTGCGGCCGCTGCGGGGCCGGGGGCAGCAGGACGGGCTCGATGCCCGCGGCGGCGAGGCCGGCGGGCGCGGTCTCGGCGAGCGGGACGCCGTAGCGCGCCAGGCGCAGCGGCATCAGCGACTCCACCGGGGCCTTGCGGCGCCAGCCCCGGCCGAAGCGGGACCGCAGGCGGGCCTGGTAGACGAGACGTTCCTGCTCCAGCTTGATCACCTGCTCGTAGGAGCGCAGCTCCCACAGCTTCATCCGGCGCCACAGCAGGAAGGTCGGCAGCGGGGAGAGCAGCCAGCGGGTGAGCCGGACGCCCTCCATGTGCTTGTCGGCGGTGATGTCCGCGATCCGGCCGATGGCGTGCCGGGCCGCCTCCACCGACACCACGAACAGGATCGGGATGACCGCGTGCATGCCGGTGCCCAGCGGGTCGGGCCAGGCCGCCGCGCCGTTGAACGCGATCGTCGCCGCCGTCAGCAGCCACGCGGTCTGGCGCAGCAGCGGGAAGGGGATGCGGATCCAGGTCAGCAGCAGGTCGAGGGCGAGCAGCACACAGATGCCCGCGTCGATGCCGACCGGGAAGACGTAGCTGAAGTTCCCGAAGCCCTTCTGCAGGGCGAGCTCGCGGACGGCCGCGTACGAACCGGCGAAGCCGATTCCGGCGATGACCACCGCTCCGGCGACGACCACGCCGATGAGAATGCGGTGCATCCGTGTGAGCTGCAGTGGCGCGGCCACCCGTGATCCCCTCCCCTTGCGTGTTGTTGCGCGCAACAGGGTGGCACATGTGTACGGCGAACGGGTGGCCGGTCCGTCGGGGGCCCGGTCCGCGCAGGACCCGGGCTCCCGCAACTGCCCGGTCCGGCCGACGAGTTGAGCGACAGGGAGCGGCCCGGCACGCGGATCGCGGACCGGGGGCGGATCAGCGCCCTGTCGCCGGACTCGTCACGCCTTCCTGGCGGCGGCCTTGCTCACGGACCTGGACGGGGAGGGCGACTTGGACGCCGACTCGCCGGGCGCCTTCGACGCGGACTTCGAAGGCGACTTCGACGCCGGCTTGGAGGGCGACTTCGAGGCCGACTTGGACGGAGAGGCGCTCTCCCCGCCCCCGTCCCCGTTCGCGGCGGCCACCGCGGCCACCGCCTCCTTGGCCGCCTTCTGCGCGTCCTTCACCAGGCCGGCGGCGTCCGGCGCCTTGTCACCCGCGAGGCCCGCGCCGTTGTAGTCGAGGGTGATGACGACGTTCTCCACGCGCGTCACGACCGTCTGCTGCCTGAACGAGCCTTCCTTCTTCTTCAGCTCGTACCGCACGGCCGTCGCCTCGTCGCCCGTCCCGGACACCGGCTCCGACTTCGTGTTCTTCGCCCCGGACACCGCCTGCGCGCCCGCGACCTGCTTCTCGAAGTAGTCGTGCGCGAGCTCGTCGCCCCCGCCGCGCGCGTCCGAGTCGAAACGCAGCATGGCCACGTTCAGCCAGCGGTACTGCGAGCCCTTCACACCGTTGCTGTCCAGGCTGTCCCAGTAGCAGTTGCCGCGCACCGACAGGTCGTCCGACTTGCCTTCCCTGCCCGACTTCCCGGCCTCGGGGACCAGATCACCCAGGGTCTTCCCCGACACCGCCGAGCACGGCTCGGGCAGCTTCGCGTACGCGGCCGGCTCGATCGCGTCCGCCGAGGCGCTCGCCGACGGCTTCGCGCTCTGCCCGGCACTCTTCTTCGCGTCGTCGCCGGAGCCGGAGTCCGAGGAACAGCCGGCGGCGACGAGCATCACCGGGACGGCGGCGGCACACACAAGGATGCGGGGAAGTCGCAGTACTCGCTGGTCTCGCGGGGCTCGCTGTGCTGGTCGGTGCATGGTTCCTTCACTCATGACGCTCGTGGTGCGGACGCACATGGGTCGTGCGACCGTCCGGTCCGAGGGGCCACGGTACGCGGTGAGCGTGGAGCGCGGCCCGCTTCACGGAGTTCGGCGGGATGGACGCGGGGCGCGCGCCGCACGCTAGGAGTTGAGCGAATCGGCGAGGCTCTCGGCCAGTTTCCGGGCCCTGTCCTGCATTTCCTCGCTGTCCGGGACGACGCCCACCCGGACCGGCTGCTCCTCGTACCGGATGGTCACGACCACGTTGGACGTGCGGAACACCACAGTCACCGTGCGCTGCCGGACCGTCGAACCGGCCGCGCTCACCTCGTCGTCGAGGAACGCCTCGTCGCCGAGACCGTCGAGCGTGCGGGGCGGGAGGGCGGCCGGGGTTCCGGTCGCCGTGGCGGACCCGGAGGGGGTGTCGTCCGCGGAACCGGTCGCGGTGTCCTCGTCGCCGGAGCTCCCGGACGAGGGGGCGTCCGACGAGGCGCCCTTCGACGCGGGGCCCTTGGTCGCGGACTTCTCCGGCTCGGCGTCCTCAGCCGTGGCGTCCTCCGTCGTGGATCCGGAGTCGGAGGCGTTTGAGGAGGACGGCTCGGGAAGATCCGCCGCCTCCTCCAGCGCGCCGTAGACCTTCGCGGCCCTGCTGTCGTCGCTGACGGTGCTGTCGTAGGACACCACCCGCTCGAAATCGACGAGGAGGTGGTCCGTCGCGTCCGCCGACTCGACCTTCCAACGGCAGCCGACCTTGCGGTCCGTGTCGAACGTCAGCGTCGCCTCGCCCGCGTACGCCTTCTCGCGCCGCTGCGCGTCCGTGATCTCCACGATCCCCGGGAGCAGCGCGTCGAGGGTCTCGTGGCCGATAGCTCCGCACGGCTCGGGGAGGGTGCGGTACCTGCCGGGCTGGGCGGCCGCCGTCGTCGCGGCGGAGTCGCCGGCCTTCGAGTCGGGGGGTGTGCCACCGTCGTCCGAGCCGCCGGTGCAGCCGGCCAGCAGGGCCGCGAGGAGCACGGCGGCGCCCGGTACGTACGCCTTCCGCTGCACGGTCAGACTCCTCTCGACGGCGCCCGCGATCCGGTGCCGGGCGGTGTCCTGTGGTTATTCGCTTGCCGCACGGGGGCGGCCGCTGGGAACAATGTGTATCGCACGCACAGCCGTGGACGCTGGTCCGTTGTCCCATACGTCGACCTAGGCACCGGTTTTGCGGTCTGAGGCTTCTGTTGGTTTTCCGGGGGAATGAGGACGAGATGTCGTACGTGGAACTGCCGGGCGCGAAGGTTCCCATCCGTATGTGGGCCGACCCCGCCTCGGTCGAGGACGGCGCACTGCGCCAGCTCCAGAACGTGGCGACGCTGCCGTGGATCAAGGGCCTCGCCGTGATGCCTGACGTGCACTACGGCAAGGGCGCGACGGTCGGTTCCGTCATCGCCATGCGGGACGCGGTGTGTCCTGCGGCGGTGGGGGTGGACATCGGCTGCGGGATGTCCGCGGTCAGGACCTCGCTCACCGCCAACGACCTGCCGGGGGACCTGACCCGGCTCCGGTCGAAGATCGAGGAGGCCATTCCGGTGGGCCGCGGGATGCATGACTCCGCGGTCGAGCCCGGTGGCTTCCACGGCCTGGCGACGGCCGGGTGGGACGACTTCTGGGGGCGCTTCGACGGCGTCGCCGAAGCGGTGAAGTTCCGTCAGGACCGGGCGACCAAGCAGATGGGGACGCTCGGCTCGGGGAATCACATGATCGAGACCTGCCTGGACGAGTCGGGCGCGGTCTGGCTGATGCTGCACTCCGGTTCGCGGAACATCGGCAAGGAACTGGCCGAGCACCACATCGGTGTCGCGCAGAAGCTCCCGCACAATGCGGGTCTCGTCGATCGCGACCTGGCCGTGTTCGTCTCCAACACCCCGCAGATGGCCGCCTACCGGAACGACCTCTACTGGGCGCAGGAGTACGCCAAGTACAACCGCACACTCATGATGGCGCTCCTGAAGGACGTCATCCGCAAGGAGTTCAAGAAGGCGAAGCCGACCTTCGAGCAGGAGATCTCCTGCCACCACAACTACGTGGCGGAGGAGCGGTACGACGGTATGGACCTGCTCGTCACGCGGAAGGGCGCCATCCGCGCAGGAAACGGGGAGTTCGGGATCATTCCCGGTTCGATGGGCACCAGCTCGTACATCGTCAAGGGCCTCGGCAACGAGAAGGCCTTCAACTCCGCTTCGCACGGGGCGGGTCGCCGCATGAGCCGGAACGCCGCGAAGCGCCGCTTCACGACGAAGGACCTGGAGGAGCAGACGCGGGGGGTGGAGTGCCGTAAGGACTCGGGCATCGTGGACGAGATCCCGGCCGCGTACAAGCCGATCGAGCAGGTGATGGAGCAGCAGCGTGACCTCGTGGAGGTCGTGGCGAAGCTGAAGCAGTTCATCTGTGTGAAGGGCTGATGCTGCGAGGCCCCGAAAAGCGGTGGCCTCGCACGTCAGGTCGGATAGATGCCGGAGGGCGGGGGCGTCCTGCCGGTGCGCAGGCGCCAGAGGCGGATGGCGCAGCTCTTCTCGGTCCTGCCGAGCTGCTTCGCCGCTGCGGTGACGTCGTCGCCCGACGCCAGCAGCATCCGGTCCTCGGATGCGGTCCAGCGTCGGCGGTCGGGCGCGACACGCATGCCGACGGGGCGCGACCAGGAGCCGAGGGACGCGGCGGCATCCCGCTTGCGGTCCAGTGCGAGACATCCCGGGTAGTACAGGTGGGCTGCCAGTTCCTGGGCCGCTTCCTTCGTGTAGACGAGGTTGTAGATGCTGTCGCGGGCGTTGCGCCTCATCGACCGCTCGGCGCCCGTGAGCTTCCTGACGTAGAAGCACAAGTAGGCGCCGATCGCCGTGCTGGCGGTGGTCAGGGAGACGAAAGGGAGACCCCGGCCCGTGAACCCCACCGATCCGTCGGCGTCCATCACACCCCGGAGATAGTCACGCCGTGAGAACTCGACACGCGGCGGCCTGATGACCGACGACTTACGGCCTTGGGGCAGACCGAGTTCGGTCAGTCGGGTCCGCGCCTCCAGGGCACACAGACACCAGGTCACTGACTTGTGCGAAGCCGAGAAGTTCGTCGCACGAGTACGTCCGGTGATACTGCTGCTGTACGGAGTCAGCCGCTGGAACTCCCGGAGGATCCCGACGTCACGGGCGCTGATTTCGACCGTCAGACGGCCCTTCTGCCCCGTGCCCGCGGCGAGGTGTCCGTCGGCCTGGAGGAAGCCGAACATGTAGGCGTACTCAGGGTTTCGCAGGTCCATGAATCGCGGGGGGTCGACACCCGCGACGTCTGTCAGGGTGTGATCCAGCGTGTCAGGTTCGCGTTCGTCCATGAGTGAGCGGGCCTTCCTGTCGGCCGAGCCCTCGGGCGGGACGGAAGCCCGGGCGAAGGCGGTCGGTTCCGGTGTGTGCGAGCCTAGGTCGCGTGTTCTGCCGTTGTCCGAGTGATCGACTCCGTTCACGCGTGTGGGTTACGGGGCGACCGTGCTGGTCCGGCAAGTTCACCGAGGCGGGGGCGTCGTCGGGCGCGACGAGCGCCGTCCCGAGAGGACGCGGGCGCACAGTCCAGGAACATCGCCCGGAGTGTTTTCCGTGACGGTGGGGGCCAGGTTCAGGGTGTGGGTGACGTACGACCGCACCGAGCCGTAGCGGGCGTTCGGGGATGCCAGGAACAGGGTCATCGCGTGGGCCGGGGCCCTGCCGTACCCCGGCGAGGCCGGTTCCCGGTCCGGGTTGCCCGCACGCCAGTCCGCGACCAGCCGGTCCGTCGCGCGTTCCGCCAGGGCCAAGTCCTCCACAGCCGTCTTCTCCCGGATTCCCAGGAGGGACAGGACCAGGGCCGCCACCAGTCCCGTGCGGTCCTTGCCGGACGCGCAGCGGAAGACCAGCGGGGCATCCGACTCGCCTGCCTCCGGGATCAGTTGGAGCACCTTGCCGAGTTCCCGCGTGCCGTCCTCGGCGACCTCTGCGTGGCGCTCCGCGAGGTACGGGCCGGGTCCCGGTCGGCGCGGGTCACCTCGCCGTCGCCGGCCAGCTTGCCGAGCGGGTCCGCCCGGAACGTGAGGGCGCGGCGTACGGTCCTGCCGTCGGCGGTGGTGTACCCGCCCAGGTCGCGGAAGTTGTGCAGCCGGGCAAAGGGTATGTATCTGTTCACCACGCGCCAGCGTGCAGCGGGAGTTCGCCGCGCCGCGATCGCGGGCGCGGCGGGCCTACTCGGCGTGCATCCCGGCGTAGATCATCACGAACGCGACGATGTGGATGCCGAAGAGGAAGTAGGCGAGGTACCACCAGACGTAGCGCTCGTTCTTCGTCTCCTCGCCAGGCGCCGTTGCTCCGGGTCGAGCGGTGTCCTCGGCTCCGCAGTGGACGGTGTCCCTGGTTCCGGGGCGGGTGACGCCCGTGGTTCCCGGGCTGGCGGGGTCCCCGGGACTGGGGCGTGTGGTGCTCCCGGGGCCGGGGCGGGCCGCGGCTCGTGCGGCATCACGCTTGCCGGTGGATCTTCGTGTTCGAGGCCTGGGCGCGGGGGCGGACGACCAGCAAGTCGATGTTGACGTGGCTGGGGCGGGTGACCGCCCAGGTGATGGTGTCCGCCACGTCGTCCGCCGTCAGCGGTTCCGCGACGCCCGCGTACACCTTCGCCGCCCGCTCCGCGTCCCCGCCGAAACGCGTCAGCGCGAACTCGTCCGTCTTCACCATGCCCGGCGCCACCTCGATGACCCGGACCGGCGTGCCGACGATCTCCAGGCGGAGGGTCTCGGCGAGCACGTGCTCGGCGTGCTTCGCGGCGACGTAGCCGCCACCGCCCTCGTACGTGCTGTGGCCGGCCGTCGAGGAGAGCACCACGACCGTGCCGTCACCGCTCGCCGTGAGCGCCGGCAGCAGGGCCTGCGTGACGTTCAGGGTGCCGATCACGTTCGTCTCGTACATCCGGCGCCAGTCCGCGGGGTCACCGGTGGCGACCGGGTCCGCGCCGAGCGCGCCACCCGCGTTGTTGACCAGGACGCCGATCGTCCGGAAGGCGCTCGCGAACTCGTCGACCGCCGCGCGGTCCGTGATGTCCAGCGCGTACGCCGTCGCCTGGTGGCCCGCCGCGGTGAGCTCCTCCGCCAGCGCCTCGATGCGGTCCTTGCGGCGTGCCGTCAGCACGACGCGGTAGCCCGCCGCGGCGAGCCGGCGGGCCGTGGCGGCACCGATGCCGCTGCTCGCGCCGGTGATGACGGCGATACGTGACGCGGCGGCGGGGGTCATACGGCTGCTCCTCGGTGCGGTCTGCGGTCTGCGGTCTGCGGGGTGCTGTTCGGTGTGCGGCCAGGATAGGCGGGCGGTGCGGGGGGCCGGCCGGGGCCCGGGCCGCCGCCCTTCCCGTTGGTCGCGTGGACCGGTGTCAACTGCCGCCCCGGGGGGCGTACATGATGATCGCCATGCCGACGAGGCAGACCAGGGCGCCCGAGATGTCCCAGCGGTCGGGGCGGTAGCCGTCCGCGGCCATGCCCCAGGCGAGCGAGCCGGCGACGAAGACTCCGCCGTACGCGGCGAGAATGCGGCCGAACTCGGCGTCCGGCTGGAGTGTGGCGACGAAGCCGTAGGCACCGAGGGCGATCACGCCGGCGCCGATCCACAGGGCGCCGCGGTGCTCGCGTACGCCCTGCCAGACCAGCCAGGCACCGCCGATCTCGAAAAGGGCGGCGAGGAGGAAGAGGACGCCTGAACGGAGCACGGACATGCGGTCACTCTGACATGCGGCGGGCTCGCCCGACGGGCGCCGTGGCTGGTGGGCTTGCCCGACGGGCGCCTGCTGCGGTGGGCGTCGGTGCGCCCACGCTCCGGTGGGTGGGTCGGGGCCGCGCCGGTACATCCGCCCGTTGCAGGTCGGGCGGACGCGCTCGTTACGGGGGTGTCCCCGGGTCGGCTGCCCGACCTGCAACGGGCATCTGATGTACCGGCACGGCCCCTTCTGCGGGAGGGCGGGTGCGGGTTGTTCCGGCTGGGGTGCGGGCGGGTGTGCTGCTCGGGGTGACGGGGGAAGCCCCGCTTGAGGGGGCCGCGTCGGGTGCCGTCCGCGGCGTAGCATGTGCGGTTCGTGCGGAAGGCGGGCGTGATGGGCGGGAACGGGCGGGAGCGGCTGACGGCGGAGCTGTCGGTCGAGTCGCGGCGCTACATGGCCTCGTACGCCCTGTTCAATCAGGCCGTCGCCGACCACCTGAAGCTGCACCCCACGGATCTCCAGTGCCTGAATTTGCTCAGCCTGGAGGAGGGGCCGGTCACGACGGGCCGGATCGCGGAGCTGACGGGGCTGACGACCGGCTCGGCGACGCGGCTGGTGGACCGGCTGGAGAAGGCCGGCTACGTCGTACGGGAGAGGGACGCGGCCGACCGCAGGCGCGTCCTCGTGGTGACCGTGCCCGAGAAGCTCGCCGAGTTCGGCCGGATGTGGGACCGGCTGGGCGCCGGCTGGTACACCCTCTTCGAGGGACTGGACGACGCCGAACTCGCCCTGATCATCGGCCACATGCGCCGGACCGTCGAGTTCACCGGGAAGCAGATCGCCCGGCTCAGGAGCGGCGCGCTCGACACCCCCCGGTGACCTGCGTTTCCGACTCGGGTCACTGGTGCCTGTCCGGTGCCCTGCGCGGCAGGAGCCTTACGAGGGGGCAGCACACGAGCGTGCCCGCGGCGACCACGGCGAGGGCCACCGTGGTGGCGTGCGCCTGTCCGCCGCCCGCGGTGAAGTAGACGGAGGTCACGGCCGCCGCCCCGGCCGCGTTGGCGAGCTGCTGTGCCGCGCCGAGCGAACCGCCCGCGCTGCCCGCCTCGTCGGGGGCGATGTCGCCGAGCGCGACGTCGTAGACCGTGCCGAAGCAGGTGCCCATGCCGATTCCCACGACGAGCAGCGGCGGGACGAGCGCCCAGCCGGCGGTGTCCGTGCCGGCGGCGGCGACGAGGGCGAGCAGCCAGGACGTGCCGGCGAGGGTGATCAGCAGGCCGGCGAGGACGAGCCGGCGGCCGAACCTGCCGATCAGGCGGTAGCAGACGATCGACGCGACGACGATGCCCGCGGACAGGGGCAGCAGGCCGAGCGCGGCGCCCGTGGGGGAGCGGCCGAGTCCCTGTTGCAGGAAGAGGGAGACGACGTAGAGGAGCCCGGCGACGGCGGCGAAGAAGACGGCGCCGACGAAGAGGCCCGACGTGAAGCCGCGGTTGTGCAGCAGTGAGGGCTGGATCAGCGGGTTCACGGCGGTGCGCTGGCGGTGGCAGAACGCGGTGGACAGGGCGAGTCCGGCGACCAGGAGCAGGGCCGGGGCCGCGGTCCAGCCGTCGGCCGAGCCCTTGATGAGGCCGGCCAGGAGGCCGAGCATCGCGCCGGCGAGCAGGGCGGACCCCGGGCCGTCGACGGAGACCGTGCGGTCGCCGGTGTCGCGGGGCAGGAGCCGGATGGCGGCGAGGAGTGCGGCCCCGCCGAGCAGCAGGTTGATGAGGAACATCGGGCGCCAGCCCAGTCCGCCGATGTCGGCGTCGACCAGGAACCCGGCGAGGACCGGGCCGCCGACCGCGGACAGTCCCATGACCGGGCCGAAGAGGCTGAAGGCCTTGCCGATCTGGTCACGGGGCCAGGCGGCGCCGAGGATTCCGAAGCCCTGCGGGATGACGAGCGCGCCGAAGGCGCCCTGGGCGAGCCGGGCGACGACGAGGGTCTCGGGGTTCACGGCCAGGCCGCAGGCGATGGAGGCGGCGGTGAACCCGGCGAGTCCGGCGAGGAAGAGGCGGCGCCGCCCGTACTTGTCGCCGAGCCGGCCGCCCACGACGAGCAGGACGCCCAGCGCGAGGGCGTAGGAGGCGCCGAGCCACTGGATGAGGGCGGGACCGCCGCCGAGGTCCCGGGCGATGGTCGGGGCGGCGATGTTGGTGATCGTGGCGTCGAGGAGGTCCAGGACGTCGGCCGCGAGAACGACGGCGAGGATCGCCCAGCGGGTCCTGGCGGGCGGATGGTCCATTTTAGTTGTGTCAGGAAGAATCTGCGTCACGCAGCTAAATGTGCGGCATGCGGGAGTGTCGCGTCAACCGGATTGCCGAAGTGCGGCTACGTCCGCCGGCCGCCGACCGCGTACGCCGTCGGCGGCACTCCTACCGTCGCCGTGAAGTCCCTGATCAGGTGGGCCTGGTCGGCATAGCCGAGCTCGGCCGCGAGTGCCGCCCAGTCCACGTCCCGGGAGGTCTCCGCGTGCTCCAGGGCTTCGTGGATGCGGTACCGGAGGATGATCCACTTGGGGCCGACGCCGACCTGCGCGGCGAACAGGCGCTGCACGGCGCGGACCGACATCCCCTCCGCGCGGGCGAAGTCCGCGACGCGGCGGACGGTGCGGTCGTGCCGGACGCGGTCGACCAGGGCCGTCGCGAGCTCGGCCCGGGGGTCCGGCCGCGGACCGAGTCCCAGCAGGAACGCGTCGAGTGCGGCCACCCGGGCCCGCTCGTCGTCCGGGGCCAGTACGGCCTCGGCGGCACCCTCCGCCGGGCCGAACACCGCGTCCAGCGCGAGCCGCCGGCCGGTCAGCGAGGCAAGGGACCGGTCCGGCGCGAAGGGACGGAAACCGCCGGGCCGGAACTGGATCCCGCACACCCGTCCGCACCCCTCCAGCTTCTGCGTGAACAGTCCGAGCCCGATGCCGGAGACCTCGCCGAAGGGCTCCTGGCCCGCGTACCGCTGGAAGACCACGTTCACCGAGGGGTGCGGCACGACGTGCGAGGCGTACGGCTCGGGGAGGTCCCAGTCGATCAGCCAGTAGTGCTCCAGGTAGGGGCGCAGCGGCTCGGCGGGCTCGTGGCGGCGGAAGCGTACGCGCGAGAACAGCTCCGCCGCGTCGACGATGCCGCGCGTGTCACGGCGTGGGGCGGCCATGACGCGATCGTAGGCCGGGGGTACGACAGTGGCCGGGGACCCGCGGTGCCGGAGCGAGGAATACGTACGAGGGCCGCGCCGTTTGCAGGTATAGTTGAATCATAAACAACCTGTGGAGGGTGAGCGACCATGCAGTTCGGGATCTTCAGCGTCGGCGATGTGACACCGGACCCGACGACCGGCCGTACGCCGACCGAGCACGAGCGCATCAAGGCCATGGTCGCCATCGCGCAGAAGGCCGAGGAGGTGGGCCTCGACGTCTTCGCGACCGGCGAGCACCACAACCCGCCCTTCGTGCCCTCGTCGCCCACCACGATGCTCGGCTACCTCGCCGCGCGCACCGAGAAGCTGGTCCTGTCCACCTCCACCACGCTGATCACCACCAACGACCCGGTGAAGATCGCCGAGGACTTCGCGATGCTCCAGCACCTCGCGGACGGCCGCATGGACCTCATGATGGGCCGCGGCAACACCGGCCCGGTCTACCCCTGGTTCGGCAAGGACATCCGTGAGGGCATCAACCTCGCCGTGGAGAACTACGCCCTGCTGCACCGCCTGTGGCGCGAGGACGTGGTGACCTGGGAGGGGAAGTTCCGCACGCCGCTCCAGTCGTTCACGGCGACGCCGCGCCCGCTGGACGGCGTACCGCCGTTCGTCTGGCACGGGTCGATCCGCTCGCCCGAGATCGCCGAGCAGGCCGCGTACTACGGCGACGGCTTCTTCCACAACAACATCTTCTGGCCGGCCGACCACACCAGGCGAATGGTCGAGCTCTACCGGGAGCGGTACGCCCACTACGGGCACGGCACGCCGGAACAGGCGATCGTCGGGCTCGGCGGGCAGGTGTTCATGCGGCACAACTCGCAGGACGCGGTACGGGAGTTCCGCCCGTACTTCGACAACGCGCCGGTGTACGGGCACGGTCCGTCGCTGGAGGACTTCACCGACCAGACGCCGCTGACCGTCGGCTCGCCGCAGCAGGTGATCGAGAAGACGCTCGCCTTCCGCGAGTACGCCGGCGACTACCAGCGTCAGCTGTTCCTGATGGACCACGCGGGACTGCCGCTGAAGACCGTGCTGGAACAGCTCGACCTGCTCGGCGAGGAGGTCGTCCCCGTGCTGCGCGAGGAGTTCGCCAGAAGGCGCCCGGCCGGGGTGCCGGACGCCCCGACGCACGCGGCGCGGCTCGCCGCGGCCCGTACCCAGGAGGAGGTGCCGAGCGCATGAAGCTCGTCGTCGTCTCGGCGGGACTGAGCGTCCCGTCGTCCACGCGGCTGCTGGCCGACCGGCTGGCCGCCGCGACCGCGGGACGGACCCCGGCGGTCGTCGAGGTCGTCGAACTGCGCGACCTGGCCGTGGAGATCGCCCACAACCTCACCAACGGATTCCCCGGGCGGGCACTCGGCCACGCCTTCGAGGCGGTGAGCGCGGCGGACGGCCTGATCGTCGTCACGCCCGTCTTCTCGGCCTCCTGCAGCGGACTGTTCAAGTCCTTCTTCGACGTGCTGAGCGCCGGCGACCAGGAGGCGCTCGCCGGAAAGCCGGTCCTCGTCGCGGCGACCGGCGGCACGGCCCGGCACTCGATGGTGCTCGACCACGCGCTGCGCCCGCTCTTCGCGTACCTGCGGGCCGTGGTCGTGCCCACCGGGGTGTACGCGGCCTCGGAGGACTGGGGTGCCGAGGGACTGTCCGAGCGGATCGAGCGGGCGGCGGGCGAGCTGGCGACGCTCATGGGCGCGGTCGGTGGCCGGGCTGGCGCCGGGCCCGTGTCCGGTCGGCGGGCCGACGGGCCGGGCCATCACGGGCCCGTGTCCGACGGGCCTGGACACCACGGGCCGGCGGCCGGCCGGTCCGGGGACGGCGGGCCGGTACGGGCGACGGGGGCCACGACGGTGATCCCCTTCGAGGAGCGGCTCGCTGCCCTGCGCACGAGGTGACGGCACCCGGCCGCTCACGGGGTCACTGTGACCGGCCGGGGCAGGCACCGGCAGGCCTACCGGGGCGGGGAGGCCGAGGGTGAGGCGGTGCCCCTGCCGCGGGCGGGGCGGGCGCTCTCGTCCGCGACCGGTGCCGTCGTGTTCCGCGCGCTGCCGGTCGGGGGACAGGCCGACCGGAGGGGTGGGAACGCCGCCTCCGGCCTGCCCCGCGGTCCCGTCGTACGGGGGTGGCGGCGCGCTTCCGCTGCAGGGATGGCGACTGTCGGGACCCGCGGTTCCGTCGTGCGCGCCGCCGTTCCTGGTACCGGGCTTTGCGTCCTCTCCGACGCAGCCGGCGACCGGCGGTGGCTCGGCAGGCGAGCAGGCGAGCAGGAGGGCAGGCGGGCAGGCGGGCCTGGGCTCAGGGGCGGGCACGCGGGCCGGGGTTCCGGGTCGGGCGGGGGCGTGGCGCGGTGCGGGTCGAGGTGCTGGACCCGGGGCCCGGGATCGCCGAGGCGACGGCGTGTGTCTTCGGCCGCTTCTACCGGGCGGCCGACGCCGCGGTCGTCCGGGCTCCGGGCTCGGACTCTCCGTAGTGCGGGAGGCCGCCACGTCGCACGGATGGACGGCCTTCGCCCTCCGCGGGGAGGGTGGCGGGGCGGTGATCGGGGTCACCGTGGACGCCGGTGGCCCCGAGGACGACGGCCGCGACTGACTCCGCCCACCGGCCGACGGCCCCGGAGTCAGTGTGCGGCCTTCGGCGAGCCGGCCGCGGAGCGGCGGTACTCGGCGTTGATGCGCTGGGCCTCCTCGAGCTGGTCCTCGAGGATGACGATGCGGCAGGCGGCCTCGATGGGCGTGCCCTGGTCGACCAGCTCGCGCGCCCGGGCGGCGACCCGCAGCTGGTAGCGCGAGTAGCGCCGGTGGCCGCCCTCCGAGCGGAGCGGCGTGATCAGGCGGGCCTCTCCGATGGCACGCAGGAATCCGGGCGTCGTACCGAGCATCTCGGCGGCCCGTCCCATGGTGTACGCGGGGTAGTCGTCGTCGTCCAGACGATTACCGAGCGGGTTGTCTGCTGTCATCTCACCTCGTAGTACAACGCCTCGAGGGGCCCTGGCGCCGTACGGCACCAGGGCCCCGAAGGAAATTCAACACCATCTGTCGGCCCTAACGCGGTGCCGACCTTCTGTTACCGCCGTCCGGCCCGGGAGAGGGACCGAGGAGCGGGGATCTTGGATGCGTGACCGGGGACCACCTTCCGTTCCGGGGTCTTGCGGTACCCGAGCCGAATCCTTCTCACGCCCGGGCGATCCTGATGGCGTCAGGTCCTCCGTCCGTTCGCTGGATCCTGCATGTGCCAAAACCGGTACGACTACCAGGCAGTTCGTGTCTGCCGGGTCTTGCTCGACTGTGACTACGCAAGAAATCGTAACCAGGCAGCCGGGCAATGTCTACTCCCGCCACGGTAGATTTTGACGAGCCCGCGGCCCCGGTTTTGTGGTTCGTGCACGTTTTCCCCGGTCCAGGGTGGGGCGCGGCCGGGCCGCTGCATAGAATCCGCACTCATGTCGAACCCTGACGAACTCCTCATCGGCATCGCCGCCCTGGTGGAGGCCGAGAAAAGCACGCAGATGTCCCTGACCGTGGTCTCCGGCGGCGCTGTCATCACCGGCCGGCTGGCCCCCGAGGCCGTATGGCGACAGCGGGTGGCGGAGGTTCTGGTGGACTCGGACCAGCTGGGCCCGTTCGCCGCCATCTTCACGGGGGGCGAGGAGCAGAGCCCCTCCGGCCCCGGGGAGAAGCCCACCCATCTGCACTTCCACGTCGCCCGCATCCTGCAGGGCACCATGGGGATCCCCGAGACGGGGGGGATGTACCGCGTCGCGATCCAGGACGTCACCGCCTGGACGGTCGGCGACTTCAGCTACTCCGACCACTGAGCCGCCCGAGCACAGCGATGAGGGCCCCGCCGGCACGTGCCGGCGGGGCCCTCATCGCTGTGCTGTCCGGGTCACACGGCCGCGGGGGCACCCAGCAGTACCGACGCGTTCTCGAACGGGGAGAGGGCGCTCTCGGGCGCGGCCTCGGGCAGGTAGGGACGGCACGTGAAGCCGAGCTGGGTCATGGCGCGGGTGACCTCGGCGGCAGTGAAGTCGCGGCGGTCCTGCCGGGTGACGACCTGGCCCACCTGCTTGACGGGGTAGTGCCGGCGTCCGACGATCACGGACTCACCCGTGATCGGCTCGGGCTTGACGCCCTTCATCGACTCCAGCACGGAGGCCTTGGAGAGGTCGAACGGGAAACGGGCGATGATGCAGCGCATGAGGGCCTCACAGGGAGAGGGAGAAGGAGAACGGTCCGCCCGGGCGACGCCGGGCGGTCGGAGAGGCCGGGGTCGCTCCGCGGTCCCCGCGGTCTCCCTGGCATGCGGGGCCCGGGTGTCCCGGGCGGCTCGCGTGGTCTTCGCAGACGTCCCGCAGGCGGACCCGGTCCGTGTAACCGGGGCTCTCGCGGACGCTGGTGAGCTGGGCGCGGGTGACCCGGCCGGTGAGCTGGTCGTCCTCGTCGCAGATGAGCAGATGGCCGGTACGGGCACTCGCCATGACGGACAGGGCGACCTCGACGGTCATGTCGTCACGGACGTGCGGTGCGGACGCCTCCGAAGTGGCGGCCGTATGCCCGACGGCGCAATCCGTCGGTCGCGACTGTGTGTCAACCAGCGTCAAAGGTGTCTCCTGCGAAGAGGGGATGACGGACGACCGGCGCCCGCCGGCGGACGAACTCGTCCGCCGGCACACGAGGAAGCTCAGGCGGCCGCGTCGAAGGCGGCCGGCGGCCGCTGGGCCGACGACCGGCGCGGAGCCTGTCCGGCGCGCGTGCCCTGGATGCCGCGGCCGTCCTGGCCGGTACGGCTCCGGCGGCCACGCGGCGACGAGGACGTGCTGCGCCGGGAGCGCTCCGCGGGCGGGGCGGTGATGACGACGGGGATCCCGGACGGGGTCTGGGCACCGGTGATCCGGTTCAGCTCCTCCTCGCCGGACCGTACCTGCGCCGTGTGGGCGACGATGCCCGCGGCGGTCACGAGGCGGCTCATCTCGCGGCGCTGGTTGGGCGTCACCAGGGTGACCACGCTGCCGGACTCGCCGGCACGGGCGGTACGGCCGCCGCGGTGCAGGTAGTCCTTGGGGTCGCTCGGCGGGTCCACGTTCACCACGAGGTCGAGGTCGTCGACGTGGATGCCGCGTGCCGCGACGTTGGTGGCCACCAGCACCGTCACGTGCCCGGTCTTGAACTGGGCCAGGGTGCGGGTGCGCTGGGGCTGGGACTTGCCGCCGTGCAGGGCCGCGGCGCGGACGCCGTTCTCCAGCAGGTGCCCGGTCAGCCGGTCCACCGCGTGCTTGGTGTCCAGGAACATGATCACGCGGCCGTCGCGGGCCGCGATCTCGGTGGTCGTGCGCTGCTTGTCGGCACCCTGCACATGGAGGACGTAGTGCTCCATGGTGGTCACCGCGCCCGCCGACGGGTCGACGGAGTGGACCACCGGGTCGGACAGGTACTGGCGGACCAGCAGGTCGACGTTGCGGTCCAGGGTCGCCGAGAACAGCATCCGCTGCCCGTCGGGACGCACCTGGTCCAGGATGCCGGTGACCTGCGGCATGAAGCCCATGTCCGTCATCTGGTCGGCCTCGTCGAGGACGGTGACGGCGACCTGGTCCAGGCTGCAGTGGCCGCGGTCGACCATGTCCTTCAGGCGCCCGGGGGTGGCGACGACGATCTCCGCGCCGGAGCGCAGCGCGCCGGCCTGACGGCCGATCGACATGCCGCCGACGATCGTGGTCAGCCGCAGCCGCACGGAACGGGCGTACGGGGTGAGCGCGTCCGTCACCTGCTGGGCCAGCTCACGGGTGGGCACGAGGACCAGGGCCAGCGGCTGGCGGGGTTCGGCGCGCCGGCCGGCGGTGCGGGCCAGCATGGCGAGGCCGAAGGCGAGCGTCTTGCCGGAGCCGGTGCGGCCGCGGCCGAGCACGTCACGGCCGGCGAGGGAGTTCGGCAGGGTCGCCCCCTGGATGGGGAACGGGGTGGTCATGCCCTCTGCGGTCAGCGCGGCCAGCAGCGGCGCCGGCATGTCGAGGTCGGCGAACGCCTCGACGGCGGGAAGTGCGGGGGTGACGGTCACCGGCAGGGCGAACTCGCCCTGAGGGGCGGACCGGCGTCCGTAGCCGCCGGAACGGCTCGGGGCGCTCGAGCGGCTCGGGCCACCGGAGCGGCCGGAGGGGCTGGAGCCGCTGCGGCCGGCGTAGGCCGTACCGAAGCGCGCGCCGCCCCTGCTCGCGGCGGCGGCACCGGCGCGATTGCGGGCGGTGGTGGAGCGGGTGTTCGTACGAGTGCGGTTCAAGGGGACCTTCCATGACGCGGCACGCATCAAGGAATTCCCGGCCTGAAAAGCAGCACGGAGAATCGCAGGGACGCGCCCAGTGAAAAACGGAGGCGAATCCAGCCGCGGAGATGAACCCGGGGCCTGCGCCTTTTCGATAACAGTCCTCAAACCGTGTCGCGGAGAAGATTCCACGGCAGGGGGGAGGATTTCATGCACGGCCGCCGCGCTCCAGGAGCGAGCGGCAACGAGCCGGGGCCCGCACCCCAAGGTGCGGGCCCCAGCTGCGAAGTGAGCGTCGCGTCAGGCGAGAACGATGTTCTCGGCGGTCGGGCCCTTCTGGCCCTGCGCGATGTCGAAGTTCACCTTCTGGCCTTCCAGCAGCTCGCGGAAGCCCTGGGCGGCGATGTTCGAGTAGTGGGCGAAGACGTCAGCGCCGCCACCGTCCTGCTCGATGAAGCCGAAACCCTTTTCCGCGTTGAACCACTTCACGGTACCAGTAGCCATGTCAAATCTCCTTCGGGGCATTCTCGGAATTCGCACTGTGCGGACTCCGTGTTGTCGCGATGATTGGCCCCGTCCGGAAATGACCGGAAATACAAAAGCACTTCCCACCCGACGCGTTCGAGCCGTCGGGGGCGCTTGAATTTTTTGGGAATCACAACTTCAACTTTGACCGACAGTAGCACGTCCAGCCCCGGCATGCACGCTAAGTAATTCCCTTCCGCCGGGCGGACGTGAAATCCTCACGGCGTGTTACGGCCAATTCTTATATCGCCGGCACAGATATTGTCGGCGCGAAGAGGAGCCTTCGGGCCGAAGGCGCCGGTCACGGCTGCCGGACCGGGCGAACGCGCCCCGGCCCGGCCGCGGAGCGCCCGCCCGCGGGCGGTGACCGTCGCCCGGACCGCGCTCGCCCGACGGTGACCCGGCGAGTGGTGTGGCCGGTCGAGGTTCGTGAACGCGCCGATGGCTGCCCGGTTGCAGAGCCAATGCGCGCCCAGGGCCCCGTCCGAGTTCGCCGCGACCCTCGGTTCCTTCGAACGACGGGCTCAGGTTCAGACAGTCGGTGACACGCCGAGGGATATGGCCTCTGCGGACCCTGCCGAGTTCACCGGGCTGCTCTGGGTGAGGGTCTTTCCGAAGCACACCGACCAGGAGTTCGCCCCGACACCCGATGACGCGCACGTCCAACTGCCCAGGCCGGCGGAGGAGGTGCGCAGGTCCATGTGCGCTGCCGCACTGTAGAGGCTGGACCGGTCGTTGCGCACGATCACTGCCGCCTGCACGCCGCCTCCGCCTGACGACCTGATCGCACAGACCTGCGCGTGCACATCGTCGGCGACCTCCTTGGAGCCGGCGCAACGCCACGTGCTGGAGCTGGAGGTGATCGGATTGGTGTTGCCGTAAGCACGCCAGGTGCCGCCGTCCGCAGCCGCGGCGGGGCCGGCGGTTCCCAGACCCAGCCCGAGAACGGCGGTGACGGCGACTGTTGTTCCGGCGCCCATGCGTGCAACTCGCATGCTGGTCCCTCCCTCGCCACGACCCCCTTGGCCGCGGATGGGCAAAGATCATCACAGACGGTGGTCATGACAGGCAGGTCAAGTTCCGGCCAACGTGACGAGTTGCACCGACCCGCGTCCCGGGATGCTGTCCTGCTCCCCGTGCAACCGCTCCAGCGGGTTGGCGGACCGGATCACCGGTGCGCCGACGGGAAATCCGCGAGCGCGGTGTCGTCGCATGAAAAGGGCGGGGTCCGAAAACCCCGCCCGCACCTCACGAAGCTCCAGGTCAGGGCCACACCAAGCAGTACGGCTGATGCCCCGCCTCATGCAACCGGTGGCTGAAGTCCTGCCACTCGTGCAGCAGTTGGTAGACGTTGAACGCGTCGCGGGGGCCTCCGCGGTCCGGGACCGTCGACCAGATGAAGGCGGCCGCACCCACCGCTTCCTCGCCTATGCCGCGCAGCGGGTCGACGACCGTCATGGGGAGCTTGACGACGGCGTAGTCGGGGTGGAGGACGACGAGTTCCAGCGGAGGCACCTTGTGCAGGGGCACGCCCTCGATGCCGGTGAGGACCATCGCGGCCATCGTCTCCGGCTTGATCTTGGTGAACATGCCGTTCATCCCGAGCTCGTCCCCGCCGAGTTCCTCGGGGCGCATCGAGATCGGGACCCGCGCTGCCGTCGCGCCGTCGGGCGCGCCGAAGTATTTGTACGTCACCCCCACCCGGCCACCATTCCCGCTCCCTGCCCTGAGCCGGTCTGCTCCACGGTCCGTGTAGTCCATACCGTCCATACGGGCCGACTGCTCGATCCGCTCAGGCTCGCCCTGCGAACCCTGTGAACCCTGCGCCTGTGCCTGCCGTGACTCGGCGGCTTCCTCCGCCTCGCGCCGGTGCCTCCCCCGCCGGGCACGCCGAGGACCGAGGTCATCGGTCCCCTCGCCCAGTCCGCCACCGCGATGCATATCTCCACCCGACTGCTTTTCTAGGCCGCGCGACCCCCGCCGCGCAACCCGATCATCGTGTCAGTGACCTCCCCCACGGCCGCTCGGCGAAACGTGGGCTGAAACACCTGTCCGCAGGATCTTCGCGGCCTCTGACACCATGGCTTGTGTGACCTATCAGTACGAAGCCCCAGTTTCGCAGACTCTTTTCGACCGTGCGGCTGCCGTGACACCGGGCGGTGTGAACTCGCCCGTGCGCGCGTTCCGCGCCGTGGGCGGTACGCCCCGTTTCATGGTGTCCGGGAGCGGTCCCTATCTGACCGACGCCGACGGGAGGGAGTACGTCGACCTCGTTTGTTCCTGGGGGCCGATGATTCTCGGGCACGCCCGTCCCGAGGTGATCGCCGCGGTCCAGGAGGCCGTCTCGCGCGGCACCTCCTTCGGTACGCCGGGGGAGGGTGAGGTCGAGCTGGCCGAGGAGATCGTCGCGCGCGTCGAGCCGGTCGAGCAGGTGCGCCTCGTCTCCAGCGGGACCGAGGCGACGATGTCCGCCATCCGTCTGGCGCGCGGGTTCACCCGGCGCGCCAAGGTGATCAAGTTCGCCGGGTGCTACCACGGGCACGTCGACTCGCTGCTGGCCGCCGCGGGCAGCGGGCTGGCGACGTTCGCCCTCCCCGACACCCCGGGCGTCACCGGCGCGCAGGCCGGGGACACCATCGTCCTGCCGTACAACGACCTCGACGCCGTGCACGCCGCCTTCCGGGCGCACCCGGGTGAGATCGCCTGCGTCATCACGGAGGCCTCGCCCGGGAACATGGGCGTCGTGCCGCCGGGTCCCGGGTTCAACCAGGGGCTGAAGGACGCCTGCGCGCAGAACGGCGCGCTGTACATCTCCGACGAGGTCATGACGGGGTTCCGGACCAGCAGGGCCGGCTGGTACGGGGTGGACGGTGTCCGCCCCGACCTGATGACCTTCGGCAAGGTGATGGGCGGCGGGTTCCCGGCCGCCGCGTTCGGCGGGCGGGCGGACGTCATGGGCCACCTCGCTCCGGCGGGGCCGGTCTACCAGGCGGGCACGCTGTCGGGCAACCCGGTGGCGACCGCCGCCGGACTCGCGCAGCTGCGGCTGCTGGACGACGCCGCGTACGAGACGGTCGACGCGGTGTCCCTGCAGATCCGCACGCTGGTGACCGAGGCGCTCACCAAGGAGGGCGTGGCGCACCGGCTGCAGAACGCGTCCAGCATGTTCTCGGTCTTCTTCACCGGGCGGGAGGTGCGGAACTACGAGGACGCGAAGACGCAGGAGTCCTTCCGGTACACCGCCTTCTTCCACTCGTTGCTCGCGCAGGGCGTCTATCTGCCGCCTTCGTCGTTCGAGTCGTGGTTCGTGTCCACGGCGCACGACGAGCGGGCGGTTCAGCGGATCGCCGACGCCCTTCCGGCGGCGGCACGGGCAGCGGCGGAGGCCACGGCATGACCGGCACGGGAGCCGAGCGGAAGAACAGTGACCTCACCGTCGTGCATGTGATGCGGCACGGTGAGGTCGAGAACCCGGACGGGGTCCTGTACGGGCGGCTGGCCGGCTACCACCTGTCGGACCTCGGGCGGCGGATGGCCGACCGGGTCGCCGAGCACCTGTCCGCGCGGGACGTCACGCACGTCGTGGCCTCGCCGCTGGAGCGGGCGCAGGAGACCGCGACGCCCGTCGCCAAGGCGCACGGGCTGGACCTGGCGACCGACGGGCGGCTGATCGAGGCGGAGAACGTCTTCCAGGGCAAGACCTTCGGGGTCGGGGACGGTGCGCTGCGCCGGCCGGAGAACTGGAAGCACCTGGTCAACCCCTTCAAGCCGTCCTGGGGCGAGCCGTACCTGGAGCAGGTCGTGCGGATGATGGGGGCGCTGGACGCCGCCAAGGACGCGGCGCGCGGGCATGAAGCAGTGTGCGTGTCCCACCAGTTGCCGATCTGGATCCTGCGGTCCTTCGTGGAACGGCGGCGGCTGTGGCACGACCCGCGCAAGCGGCAGTGCACGCTGGCCTCGCTGACGACCTTCACCTACCGCGGCGACAGGATCGTCTCGGTGGGTTACAGCGAGCCCGCGCGGGATCTGGTGCCCGCTCATCTCCTCGCCGGGGCCAAGCCGGTGCAGGGGCAGGGCAAGGCTTTCGGGGCCTAGAAGGGGACGCCCGAGGGGCCTGGAGCCGTCCGGCCCGGCGGGGGCGTTGCGTACACACCGTCACAAAGCGTGCATCATCACACCATTCGAGGTGATGTTCGTAAAATAATATAAATATGTGCGTGTAGGGCGGAACCCCCGTCTTCGTCGCGCCCTCTCATGAGATGCCGGCTGAGAGCCGGCTGAGAGGGTGCGACGAAATGGGGACGATATGCGGGACGTCAGCCGACGCGGAATGATCGGAATGGGGGCGGGTGCCGCGGCCGCGCTGGGTCTTGGTGCCTGCGGTACCGCTCACGAAGAGGGCGGCAGCACCCCCGGCGGTTCCCACAGCGGGGATCCCGGTGCCCCCAAGATCCCCGCGCGCCCCCTGGGTGACGGGTCGACCGCCTTCACCGGCAAGCAGCCCAGGCAGCCCGGCCGGCCCGTGCCGCTGGAGCCCGGCGAGACGCCGCCGCAGTTCGTGATCTTCTCCTGGGACGGCGCCGGCGAGGTCGGGACCGGTCTCTTCGAGCGCTTCCTCGACCTCGCCGAGGCCCACCAGGCCCACATGACGTTCTTCCTGTCGGGGCTCTATCTGCTGCCCGAGTCGAAGAAGCGCCTCTACCTGCCTCCGAACAACGCGCCGGGCGCCTCCGACATCGGCTACCTGACCGACGAGCACATCAGGATGACGCTCAAGGGCGTCCGCCGCGCCTGGCTCGACGGCCACGAGATCGGCACGCACTTCAACGGCCACTTCTGCTCCGGCTACGGCACGGTCGCCAACTGGACCCCCAAGCAGTGGCGCAGCGAGATCCACCAGGCGAAGTCCTTCGTGAAGGAGTGGCGGACCAACACGGGCTGGACCGACCTGCCGTCACTGCCCTTCGACTACGACAAGGAGCTCGTCGGCGGCCGCACGCCCTGCCTGCTCGGCCAGAGCAACCTGCTGCCCACCGCCCGGGAGCTGGGCTGGCGCTACGACGCCTCCTCGCCCGGCGGCCGCCAGCGCTGGCCGCGCAAGACCCAGGGCGTGTGGGACCTGCCGCTGCAGGCGATCCCGTTCCCGGGGCACAGCTTCGAGGTGCTGTCGATGGACTACAACATGCTCGCCAACCAGTCGGTCAACTCGACGAAGGCGCCGTCGTACAACTATCCCGGCTGGCGCACCCAGTCCGCCGGGGCGTACATCGCGGGGTTCCAGCGCGCGTACGAGACGAACCGGGCTCCCCTCTTCATCGGCAACCACTTCGAGGAGTGGAACGGCGGCATCTACATGGACGCCGTCGAGAAGGCGTTCAAGCACATCGCGCGGGAGAAGGAGAAGGGCGGCGACGTGCGGCTCGTCTCCTTCCGGCAGTTCGTCGACTGGCTGGACGTGCAGCGGCCCGAGGTGCTGGCCGGCCTGCAGTCGCTGGACGTGGGACAGAAGCCGGCCGACGGCTGGAAGGGGCTCGTCGAAAGGGCCGGCAAGGGGTCCTCCGCGGGGGCCGGAAAGGCCGCCTGATATGCGGTTTTCCGCCCGCAAGGGGGGTGGGCAAGATCCCCGGAGCGGACATGCGAAACTTTTCACATGAGTGCCGCCTGCCGCGTCCGTCAGCGCTTCCCCCGCGCGAACCGCGCCCGTAGCCGAGCCGCCCTGCTCACCGCCGGGGCGGCGGTCGCGGCCCTCGTCCTGACCGCGTGCGGCTCCGGGGGCACGCACGGGGGCTCGGGCAACACCAACTTCGTGGCGGGGAAGAACGGCGTCGACACCGTGGCCAAGGGCGAGCGGGCCACCGTCCCCGACCTCTCCGGCAAGACCGTCGACGGCAAGCGGATCGACGTCGACGACTACCGGGGAAAGGTCGTCGTCCTGAACATCTGGGGCTCCTGGTGCGCACCCTGCCGCGCCGAGGCCGAGAACTTCGAGAAGGTCTACCAGGACACGAAGAGCCAGGGCGTGCAGTTCGTCGGCATCAACACCCGCGACCCCGGCACCGCCGCCGCCGAGGCGTTCGAGAAGGAACACGGGATCACGTACCCCAGCCTGTACGACCCGACGGGCAGGCTGATGCTCCGCTTCAAGAAGGGCACGCTGAACCCGCAGCTGATCCCGTCCACGCTCGTCGTCGACCGGGACGGAAAGGTCGCGGCCCGCACGCTCCAGGCACTCAGCGAGGACAGGCTGCGCAAGATGCTCGCCCCGGTCCTCGCGGAGAAGTGATCCGACGTGTCCCTCCTCGCCACCACTCTCGCCGAGGCCACCGGCCGCAACGAGACCGTCTACAGCGGCGCGCTGCTGGCCGCCCTGCCGATCGCCGTGCTCGGCGGCCTCGTCTCCTTCTTCTCGCCGTGCGTGCTGCCGCTGGTGCCCGGCTACCTGTCGTACGTCACCGGGGTCAGCGGCACTGACCTGGCGGAGGCCAGACGGGGACGGATGGCCGCGGGCGCGGGCCTGTTCGTCCTCGGCTTCACGGTGGTGTTCGTCTCCGGCGGCGCGCTCTTCGGGTTCTTCGGCTCCACCCTGTACGAGCACCAGGGCACGCTGTCCAAGGTGCTCGGCGTACTCATGGTCCTGATGGGCGTCTTCTTCCTGGGGCTGATGCCCTGGATGACCCAGCGCGAATTCCGCTTCCACCAGCGGCCGGTGGCCGGTCTGGTGGGCGCCCCGCTGCTCGGCGCGCTGTTCGGGATCGGCTGGACGCCCTGCATCGGTCCGACGCTCGCCGCGGTGCAGGCTCTGGCGATCAACCAGGCGAGCGCCGGCCGGGGCGCGATACTGACCGTGGCGTACTGCCTGGGTCTCGGTATCCCCTTCGTCCTCGCCGCGGTCGCCTTCCGCAAGGCGCTCGGTGCCTTCGGGTGGGTCAAGCGCCACTACGCGTGGGTGATGCGGATCGGCGGCGGCATGATGATCGTGACCGGGCTGCTCCTGCTGACCGGCGCGTGGGACAGCATCGTGCAGGAGATGCAGACCTGGTCCGACGGCTTCACGGTAGGGATCTGAGCCATGAGCACGACCGACACCGGCAGGGCCGCCGACGGCGGCGCGGACGCGGAGGGCGACCTCGGCGCGGCCGGGTCCCAGCTGTCCACCGCCCCCACGGAGACGGTGGTGCCCGGCTCCTTCGGCGGGACCCGGGCCCCCGGCGCCGCCGGATGGCTCGCCTGGACCGGCCGCGAGGTGGTCGGCTGGACCCGCTGGTTCTGGCGTCAGCTGACCTCGATGCGGGTCGCCCTGATCCTGCTCTTCCTGCTGTCGCTCGGGGCGATCCCCGGCTCGCTGATCCCGCAGTCCACGTCCGACGAGACGAAGGTCGCCGACTTCCGGCAGGCGCACGCCACGCTCGGACCCCTCTACGAGAAGCTCGGCCTCTTCAACGTCTACAGCTCGGTGTGGTTCTCGGCGATCTACATCCTGCTGTTCGTGTCGCTGATCGGCTGCATCGTGCCGCGCACCTGGCAGTTCGTGGGGCAGCTGCGCAGCCGCCCGCCGGGCGCGCCCAGGCGGCTGACCCGGCTGCCCGCCTACACCACCTGGCGCACCGAGGCAGGGCCCGAGCAGGTCCGCGAGGCCGCGCTCACGGTGCTGCGGCAGCGGCGCTTCCGGGCGCACGTCGCCGGGGACGCCGTCGCCGCCGAGAAGGGCTATCTGCGTGAGACCGGCAACCTGCTCTTCCACATCGCGCTGATCGTGATGCTGGTCGCCTTCGCCTGCGGCCAGCTCTTCAAGTCCGAGGGCAACAAGCTGGTCGTCGAGGGCGACGGCTTCGCCAACACGCTCCTGCAGTACGACGACTTCAAGTCCGGCAGCCTCTTCGACAACGACGACCTGACGCCGTTCAGCTTCGACCTGAAGAAGTTCACCGGCACGTACGAGCGGACCGGGCCCAACAAGGGCACTCCCCGCACCTACCAGGCGGACATCACCTACCGCGAGGGCGCCTACGGCAAGGAGAAGCGGACCACCGTCAAGGTCAACGAGCCGCTGGAGATCGGCGGCTCGAAGGTCTATCTGGTCAGCCACGGCTACGCGCCGGTGGTCACCGTCCGGGACGGCCGGGGCGAGGTCGTCTTCCACCAGGCCGTGCCGCTGCTGCCGCTCGACTCCAACGTGACCTCGCAGGGCGCGGTCAAGGTCATGGACGGCTACCGGAACGCGCGGGGCGTCAGCGAGCAGCTCGGCTTCTCCGCCTTCTTCGTCCCGACGTTCGCCGGTGCGGGCAAGGGCACGATGTTCTCCCAGTTCCCGGCGCTGGACTACCCGGTGCTCGCGCTGTCCGGCTACCACGGCAGTCTGGGCGTCGACTCGGGCGTCCCGCAGAACGTGTACCAGCTCGACACCTCGAAGCTGAAGCAGTTCAAGGACTCCGAGGGTCAGATCCTCAAGAAGCGGCTGCGGCCCGGCGAGACCATGAAGCTCCCGGACGGCGCCGGTTCCATCACCTTCGACAAGGAGATCAAGGAGTGGGCCGGCTTCCAGGTCACCCAGCAGCCCGGCAGTGACTGGGCGCTGGCCGGTGCCGTCACCGCGATCCTCGGCCTCGCCGGCTCCCTGTTCATCCAGCGCCGCCGCGTCTGGGTGCGCGCCACCACCGGGGCGGACGGGGTGACCGTCGTCGAGATGGCCGGCCTCGGCCGCAGCGAGTCCGCGAAGCTCCCCGAGGAACTCGGCGATCTGGCGGCGCTCGTGCACGACCGGGCGCCGAGCGCCCCCGGCCCCGCCACCCCCGGGCCCGATCCGGACACCTCCGAACCTCACGCCGTATCTGCCGCCGAAGGGGCTGAGAAGCAGTGACTCTCGCCGCCGCAACGAACGAGAACCTCGCCAGTGTCAGCAACACGCTGATCTACTCCGCGATGGCCGTCTACACCCTGGCCTTCTTCGCCCACATCGCCGAATGGCTCTTCGGCAGCCGCAGCAAGGTCGGCCGTACGGCCGCCGCGCTGACGCGGAAGAGCGGCGCGCAGGCGCCCGCGGTCACCGTGCAGTCGGCCGGCGGAACCGCCGTCCTGGACCGGCCCCGGGTCGTCGTCCGCTCGGCGGCCGGTGCCCGGGACGTCCCGGACGGCCCCGGCGCGCACGGCGGCGACGAGCAGGGCGACCTGTACGGCCGGATCGCCGTGTCCCTCACCGTGCTCGCCTTCGCCGTGGAGGCGGCGGGTGTGCTCGCCCGCGCGCTGTCCGTGGGGCGGGCGCCGTGGGGCAACATGTACGAGTTCAACATCACCTTCTCCACCGTCGCCGTCGGGGTGTACCTGGCGCTGCTGGCGCTGAAGAAGAACGTCCGCTGGCTGGGCCTCCCGCTGGTCACGACGGTCCTCCTCGACCTCGGGCTCGCCGTCACCGTCCTGTACACCGCTAGCGACCAGCTGGTCCCCGCGCTCCACTCGTACTGGCTGTACATCCACGTCTCCACCGCGATCTTCTGCGGCGCGGTCTTCTACGTGGGCGCGGTCGGCACCCTGCTGTACCTCTTCAAGGACTCGTACGAGAACAAGCTGGCGAACGGCGGGCAGCCCGGCCGGTTCGCGACCTCCGTGCTGGAGCGGCTGCCCGCGGCGGCCTCGCTCGACAAGTTCTCCTACCGGGTCAACGCCGCGGTGTTCCCGCTGTGGACGTTCACGATCATCGCGGGCGCGATCTGGGCGGGTGACGCGTGGGGCCGCTACTGGGGCTGGGACCCCAAGGAGACCTGGTCGTTCATCACCTGGGTCGCGTACGCCTCCTACCTGCACGCCCGGGCGACGGCCGGCTGGAAGGGCCGCAAGGCCGCGTACATCGCGCTGATCGCCTTCGCCTGCTGGCTGTTCAACTACTACGGGGTCAACATCTTCGTCACTGGCAAGCACTCCTACGCCGGGGTCTGATCCCCGGGCGTCCAGTCACCGGCGCCGTCCCCGTCGCCGGGTGACAGCGACGGCAGGGAGACGAGCAGGGCGCGCGAGGACGGGGACGTGTCCGGCGTCCAGCCGCTGTGCCGGGCGACCTCCGGGAGCGTCCGGCGGACGGCGCCTCGCAGCGCGGGGTGCGCGGAGCCGCGCAGGGCGGCGAAGAAGGCGGTGCGGTCGGCGATGCCGTCGGCGCGGTCGCGCAGCACCGCCTCCATGAGCCCGCGGCCCGGCGGCTCCTGCACGTTGTCGATCAGGACGAGGGGCCGACCGATCCGCCTCGTGCCCCGGAGCGGTCCGGCGTACGCGTCGTCCAGGTCGGCCAGCAGGGCCCGCACGAGGTGACGCTCGGCGTGGGTGCGGGAGTCGCCGCCCGCCCGGAAGCGGCCGGAGAGCAGGGTCAGCCCGAGCCTGGGGCTGCCGCCCGCGTCCGGATGGCCGCGGTACCAGGTCGCGCCCTTGCGCAGTCGCAGACGGGTGGGGGAGACCCCTTCCGAGAAGGCCTCCAGGGTCGCCTCGATGACCGGTTCCAGGACCGGGCCGGTGCCGGGCAGGGAGGCGGTCAGCCGGGCGACGACCCTGTCGACCCAGCTCCCGGCGAGCCGGGAGGCGGAGTCGTTCAGCAGCAGGATCCGCTCGGCCTCCCGCCGGACGCGCGTCACGTCGCGCTCGCTCCAGCCGCCCGCCGCGACGGCGAGGAGCCCGGTCGCCAGGCGCGGGAAGATGATCCGTCCCGCGCCCGTCACCGGCTCCGCGAGCTGCTCGGCGACGGTGGTGAGGGCGTCCGCGACCGGCGACCAGGACGCGGGCGGCCGCTGCGATGGCCGCCCGCCGGGCCGTCGTTCCGCGCCATCGATCAGCGCGACCGGCGTGTGGCCCCGGTAGCAGTCCCGCAGCTCGTCCAGGACCGCGCTCCTGCCGAGCCCCCGGCCGCCCGCCAGCACCACGAACGGGAGTTCGCGCGGGTGTTCCAGCGGTGACGAGCGGTGCTGGTGGGGCTGCAGTCCGACCAGGCGTGGAGCGAGCCCGGGCGGCTCCGTACCGAACAGCGCGGCCCCTCCGTGCAGCCCTGTGTGCACCGCGTCTCCCCCCGTCGCGGCACCAGCCCCACCGGTCGCCGCCGGTCCCGCCGCTGCCCCTGTCATGGCTGAGGTGAGGTGTATCAGCAGCGGGGCGCAAACGGGGGAGTTGCTTCGGAGTCGGGCGCGCGATGTCCGTCGGACGACGCAACGCTTTTGCCGGCCGGCCGGAAATGACCGGGTACGGCCGCTCCCGGGGGCGCGCGGGAAAGCCGGTCCGGCGCTCAGGCACCGATGTCCTCGTGCCACAGCGCCGGGTTGCTGCGGACGAAGCCGCGCATCAGGGCCACGCACTCGGGGTCGTCGAGGAGGACGATCCGCACGCCGTGCTCCGCGAGCCAGTCGTGGCCGCCGTGGAAGTTCTCCGCCTCTCCGACGACGACGCGGGAGATCCCGAACTGGCGCACCAGCCCGCTGCAGTACCAGCACGGCGACAGGGTCGTCACCATCGTCGTGCCGCGGTACGACCGCTGCCGCCCGGCGGCGCGGAAGGCCGCCGTCTCCGCGTGCAGCGACGGGTCGCCCTCCTGCACGCGCCGGTTGCGGCCGCGGCCGAGGAGGACGCCGTCCGCGCCGTACAGCGCCGCCCCGACGGGGATGCCGCCCTCGGCGAGCCCGGCGCGGGCCTCCGCGACCGCGGTGGCGAGCCACGCCCGGGCCTGTGCCTGATCGAAGCGCTCCATCCGCCCACTCTCCCCCGCGGGGAGAGAGGTGTCAGCGGTGCCGCGCCCTTGCGTACTGGCGGGCCAGGGCGTGGAAGGCCTCCTTCGGCTCCCAGTGCCAATCGGAGGCCGGGTCGCCGGGGCGGTCCTCGACCGTCTTCACGATGCTGTAGCTCGCCATGTCCAGGTCCAGGCGCGGTTCGCGCCGGTGCGGGGCGTCGGGGGTGACGAAGGTGTACGCGTGCGCCGCGTACAGGTTCATCGACTCGAACACCCGGAGCACGTCCGTCAGATACGCCGCCTGGGTGCGCTCGCTGCGCACCAGGCCGCCCTCGATCTCCGGGGGTTCCTTCGACCGGTCGACGACGTCCCAGCCCATGCCGCCCCGCTCCGGTGCGCCCTCGAAGGTGCAGCAGCCGAACTCCATGACGGCCAGCGGCTTGCCGAACCGGGTGTACCCGGCGAGCTCCCGTACGTGGTCGCGGCGGCGCCGGAAGAAGCTGTAGTAGTCGATGCCGACGATGTCGAAGAGGTCCCAGTCGACGTCCTCGTCCTGGGCGGCGGCGTAGGTCAGCCGCCCATGGAAGACGGACCGGCCGACGGCCGCGGCCCGCGCGGTGAAGCGGCGCAGCCGGCGTGCCGTACGCACGGGGTCGAAGTTGCCGCTGAGCAGGTTCTCGACGCGCTCCAGGACGGTCGCGCCGGGCACGATGCCGGGCACGAACAGGACGAACTCGCAGCCGACGCTCAGGTGCACGTCGGCACCCTGGCGCCGCAGTTGTTCGGCGAACCGGCCGGTCTCCGCCAGCCGGTCGAGGATCTCCCGCTGCGGCACGTCGGCCGTCGTGGGCTCCAGCCAGACGTGCAGCCCGCGTTCGGCCGCCTCGGCGGCGGTGGCGGTGAGCCGCTCGACGCCGTCCCCGGTGACCTTGACGGAATCGGCGTGCAGGTCGTGCCGGACGGCCCGGATGTCCCGGCGCATCCGCGCCGCGCTCCAGGCGGTGCCGGGCGTCTCGCCCTCCCCGACCTCGTACGCCACTCCCCGGTACCTCAGCCCCGGCGGCCCCCCGTCGGCCGCCGGCCGGGTGTCCGCCGCTCCGGCCGCCGAACCCGTGGGCAGTGCCAGCGCGGCGCAGGCCCCCGCCGCCATTCCCAGAAACCGTGCCCGACCGATGTCCCGCATCGCGCCTCCCCGTGTCGTCGTGGCCCCAGTCTGGGAAACGGCCCCCCTTCCGGGCGTCCGCCGATGGTCTACGGACCCCCGACGAAGGGCTGAACACGCAACTGCCTACGGCGCGGGGAGCACGGTCTCAGCCGCTCACCCGCAGCAGCAGCGCGCGGCGGGAGCGAGCGGCCGGGTCACCTCCCGCGGGGGCGTCACTCCCTGGCGTCCCCGTCCCGCTCGCGCCGCCGCAGCTCCTCCTCGCGGCGTCGCAGGTCGGCCTCCCAGTCCTTGAGGAGTGCCTCGTCCTGCTTCCCGCCGGCCTTCAGGGAGTCCAGGAACTCGGGGTCGTCGTCGGGCGCGAGCTGCCGGGTGCGGTGGTCGCGGTGCCACCGGGAGGGGGTGGAGCCGTTCGCGGGGGCGTGGCGCACCTTGCCGGCCACGAGCCAGGCGACCGGGCCGACCAGTACCTCGCCGAAGAGCAGGATGATGATGACCCAGACGACCTTCGGCAGCCCGCGGACCTCTTCCTCCGGCGTGTTAAGGCAGTCGACGAACGCGTAGATCCACAGCGCCAGAACCAACAGGAACGGCAGATACCTCAGCATGACCGGACGATCCCCCACTGAACGGCGGCGGGGCGACGCGGGGCCCCGGTGACGGCCACAGGGTAGCGGGTGCGTAGGCCCGCCCCGGCGCGCTGTCCCGGGCCTGACCGGGCGCGCTGTCCCGGGCCGAGCGGGCGTGCCCGCCCGCGCCGGGTGGGGCGCGCGCGGGGAGCGGAGAGGCCTCGGCGATACTGGGACGCATGGCTTACGACGATCTTCGCTCCCTGCTCCGGGCGCTGGAGCGCGAGGGCGACCTCAAGCGCATCAAGGCCGAGGTCGACCCGTATCTGGAGGTCGGGGAGATCGTCGACCGGGTCCAGAAGGCCCAGGGCCCTGCACTCCTCTTCGAGAACGTGCGCGGCTCCGCGATGCCGCTCGCGATGAACGTCTTCGGCACCGACCGCCGCCTCCTCAAGGCCCTCGGCCTGAAGTCGTACGCCGACATCAGCGACAAGATCGGCGGACTGCTCAGGCCCGAGCTCCCGCACGGCTTCGTCGGGGTGCGCGAGGCGTTCGGCAAGCTCGGCGCGATGACCCACGTACCGCCGAAGAAGGTGAAGGACGCTCCCGTCCAGGAGGTCGTCCTGCGCGGCGACGACGTCGACCTCGACGCGCTGCCCGCCCTCTTCACCTGGCCACAGGACGGCGGCTCGTTCTTCAACCTCGGGCTCACCCACACCAAGGACCCCGAGAGCGGCATCCGCAACCTCGGGCTCTACCGCCTCCAGCGCCACGACAGGCGCACCATCGGCATGCACTGGCAGATCCACAAGGACAGCCGCAACCACTACCAGGTGGCGGCCCGGCGCGGCGAGCGCCTGCCGGTCGCGATCGCCTTCGGCTGCCCGCCCGCCGTGACGTACGCCTCGACCGCCCCGCTGCCCGGTGACATCGACGAGTACCTGTTCGCCGGGTTCGTGCAGGGCAAGCGGATCGAGATGGTCGACTGCAGGACGGTGCCGCTCCAGGTGCCGGCGCAGGCCGAGGTCGTGCTCGAAGGATGGCTGGAGCCCGGCGAGATGCTCCCCGAGGGGCCGTTCGGCGACCACACCGGGTTCTACACCCCGCAGGAGCCCTTCCCGGCGCTGACGATCGACTGCGTCACCATGCGCAGGAGGCCGCTGCTCCAGTCGATCGTGGTCGGCCGGCCGCCGACCGAGGACGGGCCGCTCGGCCGGGCCACGGAGCGCTTCTTCCTGCCGCTCCTCAAGATCATCGTCCCGGACATCGTGGACTACCACCTCCCCGAGGCGGGCGGCTTCCACAACTGCGCGATCGTCTCGATCGACAAGAAGTACCCGAAGCACGCCCAGAAGGTGATGCACGCCGTCTGGGGCGCCCACATGATGTCCCTCACCAAACTGATCGTGATCGTCGACTCCGACTGCGACGTCCACGATCTGCACGAGGTCGCCTGGCGCGCCCTCGGAAACACGGACTACGCCCGTGACCTCACCGTCGTCGAGGGACCGGTCGACCACCTCGACCACGCCTCGTACCAGCAGTTCTGGGGCGGCAAGGCGGGCATCGACGCGACGCGGAAGTGGCCCGAGGAGGGCTACACCCGGGACGGCGGCTGGCCCGAGATGGTGCTGTCCGACCCGGAGACGGCGGCGAAGGTCGACCGCCGCTGGAAGGAGTACGGACTCTCGTGAGCAGCGCATCAGCGGCGCTCCCGCAGCCGGGGCGCACCAAGGCGTTCCTGCGCCTCGTCATGATCGAGCACTCCGTCTTCGCCCTGCCCTTCGCCTACATCGCGGCGCTGACGGCGATGTACGGCCTGGACGAGAACATCCACTGGGTGCGGCTGCTGCTCGTCACCGTCGCGATGGTCGGGCTGCGGACGTTCGCCATGGCCGCGAACCGGATCATCGACCGCGAGATCGACGCCCGCAACCCCCGCACCGCCCACCGCGAACTGGTCACCGGCGCCATGTCGGTGAAGCACGCCTGGACCGGCGCGCTGGTCGCCCTCGTCCTCTTCCTGGGCGCCGCGGCGCTGCTCAACCCGCTGTGCCTGGCGCTCGCCCCCGTCGCGGTCGTCCCGATGGTGGTCTATCCGTACGGCAAGCGGTTCACGAACTTCCCGCAGGCCATCCTCGGTGTCGCCCAGGCGATGGGCCCGATCGGCGGCTGGCTGGCCGTCACCGGCGAGTGGTCCTGGGACGCGGTGATCCTGGGCCTGGCCGTCGGCGTCTGGATCGGCGGCTTCGACCTGATCTACGCCTGCCAGGACGTCGAGACGGACCGCGAGGTGGGCGTGAAGTCGGTGCCGGCCCGCTTCGGCATCCCGGCCGCGATCCGGGGGGCCCGTGCCTGTCACGCCGTCACCACCGCCCTCTTCGTCTGGTACGGGGCGGCCACCGGCGCCGGTGTCTTCTTCTGGCTCGGCCTGGTGATCGTGGCGGGCGCGTTCCTCTACGAGCACTCCATCGTGCGCCCGCACGACCTGTCCCGGCTCGACCGCGCGTTCTTCCAAGTCAACGGTTTCATCGGCATCGCGCTGTTCGTCTGCGCCCTGCTGGACCTGCTGATGCGCGGGCTCACGGTCTGATTACCGGCGCCCGGCGGATAGGCTCGACATCATGAAGCCAGGACAGACGCAGCGCCGGCCTTGGATCGTGGGGGTGTCGGGCGCTTCCGGTACGCCGTACGCCGCCGCCGTGCTGCGTGCGCTGCTGGCGGCGGGGGAGAGCGTCGACCTGGTGGTGTCCCGGGCCTCCCGGCTCACCCTGCTCGACGAGACGGGCCTCGCCTTCCGGGACGCGCACTGGCGGGACGACCTGCGGTCCTGGCTGGCGCGGGGAGCCGACGGCAAGCCCGGCACCTTCGACGCCTTCGAGGACCGCCTCGACGCCGTGCGGCACTGGAGCGCCGGTGACCTGGCGGCCGGACCGTCCTCCGGCTCGTACGCCTCCAAGGGCATGATCATCGTGCCGGCGTCCACCGCCTGCGTCGCCGGAGTCGCCCTCGGCCTCTCCAAGGACCTGCTCCAGCGGGCGGCGAGCGTGACCCTCAAAGAGGGACGCAGGCTGGTGGTCGCCGTCCGCGAGACCCCGCTGAACGGGCAGACACTGCGGCATCTCGTCACGCTGGACGACGCGGGCGCGGCCGTGGTCCCCGCCTCACCGGCGTTCTACGCGGGCGCCACGCACATCCAGGACCTGGTGGACTTCGTCGCGGGACGGGTCCTCGACGCGGCGGGCGTCGAGCACGGGCTCTACCGCCGCTGGGAGGGCGAACTCGGCGGCGGTTCCCGCTCCACCACCTGAGCACAGCACGTCATCAACTTTCAGGATCTCTTCAGCGGAAGGCTATCGATCGCATGGACGCGGTGGACAGACAGCTCATCCAGGCCCTGCGGGAGAACGGCCGGGCCTCCTACGCGGAGCTGGGACGCCTCGTCGGACTCTCGGGGCCCAGCGTCACCGACCGCATCAACCGGCTGGAGGCCGCCGGTGTCATCACCGGCTACCGCGCGACGGTCGACTCCGCCTCGCTCGGCCTCGGCGTCACCGCCCTGATCGGCATCTCGCTCTCCGACGCCGCCGACCACGAGGACGTGGCGCGCCGGCTCAAGGACCTCACGGAGATCGAGGACTGCTGGTTCATCGCCGGCGACGACTCGTTCATGCTCAAGGTGCGCTCCAGCGACGTGGACGGTCTGGAGAAGACCATCCGCCGGCTGTCCGGCACCAGGGGCGTCTCCCGGACCCGTACGACCATCGTGCTCTCCACGAAGTGGGAGAACCGCGTCGGCGAACTGCCCGAGGAGGAGTAGGGCGCGAAGCGCCTGACGGGGGCCGCTCGCCCGCGAAGTGCGGGGGAGTACCGTGGACACGGTTCGTCACAGGGAGAGGTGCACGCATGGATGTCGGGCTCAAGCGCGAGCTGGAGGACAAGGTCCGGGCCGGTGAGCGGCTGACCCGCGAGGACGGCATCGCGCTGTACGAGTCGGACGACCTGGCCTGGCTCGGCGGCCTCGCGCACGAGGTGCGGACGCGGAAGAACGGCGACGTCGTCCACTTCAACGTCAACCGCCACCTGAACATGACGAACGTGTGCACCGCCTCGTGCGCGTACTGCTCGTTCCAGCGCAAGCCGGGCGAGAAGGACGCGTACACGATGCGCATCGAGGAGGCCGTCCGTCTCGCCACGGCGATGCGGGGCGAGAACCTCACCGAGCTGCACATCGTCAACGGCCTGCACCCGAACCTGCCGTGGCGCTACTACCCGCGCTCCCTGAGCGAGCTGAAGAAGGCCCTCCCGGAGGTCTCCCTGAAGGCCTTCACGGCGACGGAGATCCACCACTTCGAGACCATCTCCGGGCTGTCGGCCTCCGAGATCCTCGACGAGCTGATCGACGCCGGTCTCGAGTCGCTGACCGGCGGCGGCGCCGAGATCTTCGACTGGGAGGTCCGCCGGCACATCGTGGACCACCGCACCCACTGGGAGGACTGGTCGCGCATCCACCGCCTCGCGCACGAGAAGGGTCTCAAGACCCCGTGCACGATGCTGTACGGCCACATCGAGGAGCCCCGCCACCGCGTGGACCACGTGCTGCGCCTGCGTGAACTCCAGGACGAGACCGGCGGCTTCCAGGTCTTCATCCCGCTGCGCTACCAGCACGACTTCGTGGACGTCAAGGACGGCAAGGTCCGCAACCGGCTCCAGGCGCGCACGCGGATGGCGACCGGCGCCGAGGCCCTCAAGACCTTCGCGGTCTCCCGGCTCCTCTTCGACAACGTGCCGCACGTGAAGGTGTTCTGGGTCATGCACGGCGTGCAGACCGCCCAGCTCGCCCTCCAGCACGGCGCCGACGACATGGACGGCTCGGTCGTCGAGTACAAGATCACGCACGACGCGGACAACTACGGCACGCCGAACAAGCTGACCCGCGAGGACCTGCTCGACCTGATCCGCGACGCCGGCTTCCGCCCGGTCGAGCGCAACACGCGCTACGAGATCATCCGCGAGTACGACGGTCCCGACCCGGCGCGCCGCGAGTCCCCCCAGCCGATGCGGGTCTGACCCTGCGATGGCGCTGACCTTCCGCCTGGACCCGCCCGTGGGCCCGGAACTCCGTGACGGCGTGCTCGCGCTGTGGACGGACGTCTCCAACGCGGGCGGCTCCGTGGGCTTCGTACCGCCCGTGACGGCCGAGGACATCCGGCCCGAGTGGCTCAAGCACCTCGCCGCGATGACCGAGCGGCGCACCCGTCTCCTCGTCGGCCACGACGAGGACGGTGCCGTCGCCGCCACCGCCTTCCTCGCCCTCAACACGCACCGGCTGATGAGGCACTGGCTGTGGCTCTGCACGGTGATGGTGCACCCCCGCCACCAGGGCAGGGGGTACGGCCGCGATCTGCTGGCCGCCGCCGAGGAGGCCGCCGCGTCCCTTCCCGGGATCGAGGCGATCCGGCTCACCTGCCGCGGCGGCGAGGGCCTGGAGCACTTCTACGCCTCCTGCGGCTACAAGGAGGTCGGGCGGGTGCCGGGCGCGATCCGGGTCGCGTCCGGCGACGACCGGGACGACATCACGATGCTGCTGCCGCTGGCCCTCTCCGGGAACTGAGCCCCCGGCGAAAGATCCGCTTTCGGCCGTGCTTCACTGGAGAATGCCCTTTGGGAACTTCCCCGCTCTCTCGGCTCCGCCGAACTGGGGGAGCCCCACGGAACGGAAGAGTGGATTGAGATGCTCCGCTACACACTGATGCGCCTTGGGATCTTCGCGGGCTGCTTCGTGGTCGTCTGGGGCCTCGTCCACTCCGGCATCGCGCCGCGCGGCCTCGGCGACTCCAACTACATGTGGGTCGTCCTGCTCGCCCTGGTGATCTCCGCGCCCATCAGCTTCGTCGTGCTCCGCGGCGAGCGCGACCGCGCCTCTGCGCAGGTCGTGGCCCGGGTCGACCGCGCCAAGGCCAACCTGGAGCGCAACCGCAACCAGGAGGACGTCGTCGACGACGCCGCCCGGGGCGCGCAGGGCCACACTTCCTGACGTTCCGTTCCGCGTCACCCGGCCGTGCGCGGCCGATCGTACGCTTGCCCGTATGGGTGCTGTGAAGAACAAGCGGATGCCGCGTGCGGTGCGGGAGCGGCAGATGCTCGACGCCGCCGTACGGACCTTCGGTCAGCGGGGGTACCGGGCCGCGTCGATGGACGAGATCGCCGATCTGGCGGGCGTGTCCAAACCGTTGGTCTACCTCTACCTGAACTCCAAGGAAGACCTGTTCACGGCGTGCATCCGGCGTGAGGCCAAGGCGTTGACCGAGGCGGTGCGCGCGGGGGTGCGGCCGGGGCTGGCCGCCGACCGTCAACTCTGGGAGGGACTGCGGGCGTTCTTCACGCACACCGCGCAGAACCCCGACGGCTGGTCCGTGCTGCACCGGCAGGCCCGTACGCACGGGGAACCGTTCGCCGCAGAGGTCACCGCGATGCGGGAGGAGCTCGTCGCGTTCGTCACCCAGTTGATCGTCATCGCCGCGCGGGAGGCGCACCGGGATCCCTCGCTCGCCGAGCGGGAGGTCGCCGGGCTCGCGGAAGCCCTCGTCGGTGCCGCCGAGTCGCTCGCGGCCTGGGCCAACGCCACGCCGGGCGTCTCCGCCAAGCAGGCGGCGGCGACCCTCATGAACTTCGCCTGGGCGGGCCTCGGCGAACTCATGGAAGGGCACCCCTGGTCGCCGCCCGAGCATTAGCGGTCGAGGAGGTGCACCTCTCCTGTGAGGTGCAGGCCCTCGTCTCCGCGTAGTTCGAAGGCGGGGCCCTTCGACGCGTACGTCACCGTGCCCGGGAGCAGGACGGGGGCCCTGAACTCGGCGCGCACACGCACCGGGCCGTCCGCGGGGCGTTCCGCCAGGCAGCGGGCGACCGTCCACATGCCGTGCGCGATGGCCCGGGGGAAACCGAAGAGGCGTGCGGTCAGGGGGTGCAGGTGGATCGGGTTGCGGTCGCCGGAGACGGCGGCGTAGCGGCGGCCGAGGCCGGCGGTGAGGCGCCAGGCGGCCGTCGCGGGCAGGTCTTCCCGGCCGGGTGACGCGGGCGGCCTGGGTCCGGGAGCGGGCTGCCCGGGCGGGGCCGGTGGTGTCACCGTGCGGTGCCGGGCGAGGTAGGTGCTGCGGGACTCCCAGGCGACGGTGTCGTCGGCGGTCCTGGCCTCGGTGACCACGAACGCCTCGGTGCCGCGGCGGTGCGGCCGCAACTCGGCCACGTGTACGTCCAGTTGGTATTCGCCCGTGGTGCTGAGCGCCTCGTGGCGGGTGATCTCGATCGACGTGTGGACCAGGCCGAGGAGCGGGAGCGGGAACGCGCGGGCCGCCATGAGCCGCATGGCGAGCGGGAAGCCGAGGACGTGCGGGTACGTGACCGGCAGCGCGTCGACGCCGGTCGCGAAGCCGCACACCCGCTCGTACGCGGCCAGCCGGGCGAGGTCGATGCGGACGCCCGGCAGGACGAGGCGGGTCCGGGGGGCGGTGGCCCCGGGGCGGGGGCGCCGCTTCACCGGGGAGAGGGCGGCGCCGCGGGCGAGGAGGGGGGTGAGGGCGGGCGGCGCGTCGAGGACGGTCCGGGTCTGCACGGGGGCTCCAGGGGGTTGGGCCGGCTTGCTGCCGGGCGCGCGGTCGGTCCGGTGGGTGGGTCGGGGCCGTGCCGGTGCATCCGCCCGTTGCATGCCGGGCGACCAGCCGCGTTGCACGAGCGCCGGGATGTCCGCCCGGCCTGCAACGGGCATCTGACGTACCGGCACGGCCCCTTCGGCGGGAGGGCGGGTGCGGACCGTACCGGTTGCGGTGCGGGCAGGCGTGCCGGGCGGGCCCGGGCCGCTCCAGGTGCGGGCAGCCCGTCGGCGCCGGGCTCGCCGTTCCACCCGGCCCCAGCTGCCGCGCCCGGTGCTGATGCGCAGAGGGTGGTGCGCCCACCCCGACGGCACCCGGCCGACCCCGGGCCAGGCGTTCCGGCGGGCCGGGCGCGTAAGCCCTACGCTCCGAGCAGGCTCTGCCCGCACACCCGGAGCACCTGCCCGTTCACCCCGCCGGACGCGGGATGGGCGAGATAGCCCGTCGCCTCGGCGACGTCCACCGGAAGTCCCCCCTGCCCGAGGGAGTTCATCCGGCGGCCCGCCTCACGGATGAGAAGGGGAACGGCGGCCGTCATCCGGGTCTCGATGAACCCGGGGGCGACCGCGTTCACCGTGACCCCGTGCTCGGCAAGGGCACGCGGCGCCAGCGACCGTACCAGCCCGACGATCCCGGCCTTGCTCGCGGCGTAGTTCGTCTGACCCGCGTTCCCGGCGATCCCCGCGATGGACGCCGTGGCCACGATCCGGCCGCCGTGCCGCAGCACCCCGGCGGCCAGCAGCGAGTCCGTCGTGCGGAGCACACTCGCGAGGTTCACGTCGAGCACCGAACTCCAGCGCTCGGCGGACATGTTGGCGAGCCGCCGGTCCCTGGTGATCCCCGCGTTGTGGACGAGGACGTCGAGCCCGTCGGGCAGCGCGTCCGCGATCCGGGCGACCGCGTCACCGGCGGTGATGTCGAGCGCGAGCGCCCTCCCGCCGAGCCGCTCCGCGACCGAGGTCAGCTCCGCCTGTGCCGAGGGCACGTCCAGGCACACCACCGCGGCTCCGTCGCGGGCCAGGGTCGCGGCGACCGCCTCGCCGATGCCGCGCGCGGCTCCCGTGACGAGCGCGGTCCGTCCGGCGAGGGGCCGCGTCCAGTCCCCGGGCGCGGTCACCTCGCCCGCGCCGACCTCGATCACCTGTCCGCTGACGTAGGCGGACCTGGGGGAGAGGAGGAAGCGGAGCGTCGATTCGAGGGCGGGGGCCGTCGCCGTGCCGTGGACGCGGACCAGCGTGACCGTGCGGCCCCGGCCGATCTCCTTGGCCAGCGAGCGCACGAACCCCTCCAGCGCCTGCTGGGCGGCGGCCTGATGGTGGTCGGCGGGGTCGAGCGGTGCTCCGAGGACCACGATCCGTCCACTGGCGGCGACCGAGCGGACCACGGGGTGCAGTGCCGCGTGGACCTCGGCGAGCGTGCCGACGTCGGTGACACCGGTGGCGTCGAGGAGCACGGCAGCGGGCCGTTCGGCGTCGGTCCGCACCCGCAGACCCGTGCGGGCCGGCACGTCTGCCGGGTCGAGCACCGGTTTGCCCGCCGTCAGGTGCAGCAACGGCCCCTCGAGTGTGGGCCGTCCGGCCGACCAGCGGTGCAGTGCGGCGGGCTGCGGCAGTCCGAGCCTGCGGGTCAGGAAGCGGCCCGGCGCGGTGCCGGCGAAGCCCAGATAGCGGTCGGCCATTGTCCAACTCCCAGCGGGGACGTTACTTTACTCCAGAGTAAGGTTACCGATGGTAAGGCTACGGCAGGGTCAGGAGAAGGTCGAGATGAACCCCCTCGGTCCGGCAACGGCGCACCCCGGTGCGGCGACCCCGCGCCCCGTCGCGGTGATCGGCGGTTGCCGCATCCCCTTCGCCCGCTCCGACGGCCCGTACGCGACGGCCTCCAACCAGGAGATGCTGACCGCGGCCGTCGACGGTCTGGCGGAGCGGTTCGGGCTTCAGGAGCCCGGCGCGGTGGGAGAGTTGGTCGCCGGCGCCGTCCTCAAGCACAGCCGCGACTTCAACCTCGCCCGCGAGACCGTGCTCGGCTCGGCCCTGGACGCCCGCACTCCCGCGTACGACATCCAGCAGGCCTGCGGCACCGGTCTCCAGGCGGTGATCGCCGCCGCCAACAAGATCGCCCTCGGGCAGACGGAGTCCGCCGTCGCGGGCGGCGCCGACACGGCGAGCGACGCGCCTCTCGGCGTCAACGACGGGCTGCGCCGCATCCTCCTGGAGGCACGGCGCGCGAAGTCGGCGGGGGCGCGGCTGAAGGCGCTGGCCCGGATCCGGCCCGCCCACCTCGTCCCGGACATCCCCCGCAACGCCGAGCCGCGCACCGGCCTGTCGATGGGTGAGCACGCCGCCGTCACCGCCCGCGCCTGGGGGGTGACCCGCGAGGCGCAGGACGAACTCGCCGCGACGAGCCACCGGCGGCTGGCGGCGGCGTACGAACGCGGCCTCTTCCAGGACCTGGTGGTGCCGTTCCGGGGCCTCGCCCGCGACCAGAACCTGCGGCCCGGGTCCACGGTCGAGAAACTCGCCACCCTGAAGCCGGTGTTCGGTACCGACGCTCCCGGTCCGACGATGACGGCGGGCAACTCGACACCCCTCACGGACGGCGCGGCCGTCGTCCTGCTGGCGAGCGAGGAGTGGGCGGCGGCGCGGGAGCTGGAGCCGCTCGCGTACCTGACGGCGTACGAGAGTGCCGCGGTCGACTTCGCCGGCGGTGACGGTGACGTGGCGGGCGGTGCGGACGGACTGCTGATGGCCCCCGCGTACGCGGTGCCGCGCATGCTGGAGCGGGCCGGGCTCGGCATCGGGGACTTCGACTTCGTCGAGATCCACGAGGCGTTCGCCTCCCAGGTCCTCGCGACGCTGGCCGCCTGGGAGAAACGCGGGCTCGCCCCCGTGGACCGCGCCCGCCTCAACGTCGCCGGCTCGTCCCTGGCCACCGGCCACCCCTTCGCCGCGACCGGTGCCCGCATCGTCGCGACCCTCGCCGCCCTCCTGGCGGAACGGGGCACCCCTGGCCGCGGCCTGATCTCCGTCTGCGCGGCCGGCGGCCAGGGGGTGACGGCGATCCTGGAGCGCCCGTGACGCCCCGGGGCCGGCCGGAGACCGTTCCGCCCTCTCCGGCCGCCCACACCTACCGGCGGTAACCCGCACGTCGCCCGCCCCGGAGCCCCACACACCCCACACGCGGGCCCCGTACGATCCCCGTCTCACCCGGTGGCCGACGCCGCCCCGCCCGCCTGAACTCCCCGCTCCCCAGCGCCGTATGAGAACGCACGACCCTCGCCCGGCCCGGGTCCCCGCAGTCAAGGAGCCGCCCCGTGTCCAGCCCGTACGCGTCCCCGTCCCCGCTGCCGGAACCGGAGATCAAGCGGCTGGACGGCGTCGTGCGCGAGGTGTTCCTGCCGCCGCTCGTAACCCCCGTCACCCACGGTTCGCTCGCGGACATCCCGTTCGACAACGCGAGCGCGGCCCCCGGGGACGCCGTCCTCAGCCGCAAGGACGCGGACGGCGGCTGGCGCGACGTGAGCGCGGCCGACTTCGCGGCCCAGGTGCTCGCGGTCGCGAAGGGCCTGATAGCCGAGGGTCTGGCACCGGGCGACCGCATCGCCATCATGGCGCGGACGACGTACGAGTGGACGCTCCTCGACTTCGCCGCCTGGGCGGCCGGCCTGGTCACCGTCCCCGTCTACCCGACCTCCTCCGCCTTCCAGACCCGCTGGATCCTTCAGGACTCGGGAGCCGTCGCCCTCGCCGTGGAGTCCGTCACCCAGGCCGCCGCCCTCGGCCCCGAGCGCGACCGGATACCCGACCTGCGACACATGTGGGTCTTCGACAAGGGCCACCTGGACCGGCTCGCCGAACGGGGCCGGGACGTGCCGGACCAGGAGGTCGCCGTACGCCGGGGGGTGCTGGGGCCCGACACCCTCGCCACCCTCATCTACACCTCGGGCACCACCGGCCGCCCCAAGGGCTGCGTCCTCACGCACGGCAACTTCTTCGCCGAGATCGACAACGCGATCGAGATGCTCCACCCCATCTTCAAGGCGAAGACCTCGGAGGCCGCCTCCACCCTGCTCTTCCTGCCCCTCTCGCACGTTTTCGGCCGGATGGTCGCGATCGCCTGCCTGCGGGCGCGGGTGAGACTGGGCCACGCCCCGAGCCTGCGCACGGAGGATCTCCTCGCCGACCTGGCGAGCTTCCGGCCCACCTTCCTGCTGGCCATCCCGTACGTCCTGGAGAAGGTCTTCAACACCGGCCGCGCGACCGCCGAGAAACTGGGCCGCGGCTCCTCCTTCGACCGGGCAACGCGCATCGCGTGCCGCTACGGCGAGGCCCTGGAGGCCCGGCAGCACGGCACGGGTCCCGGCCCCGACCGGAGTCTGCGCGCGGCCCGCGCCCTGTACGACCCGCTCGTCTACCGCCGCATCCGCAACGCCCTGGGCGGCCGGGTCCGGCACGCGATCTGCGGCGGCTCCCCGCTCGGCCGCCGCCTGGCCGCCTTCTACGCCGGCGCCGGCATCGAGATCTACGAGGGGTACGGCCTGACCGAGAGCACCGCGGCCGCCACCGTGACCCCGCCGCTCAAACCCCGGCTCGGCACCGTCGGCCGGCCGATGCCCGGCACCCGGGTGCGCATCGCGGGCGACGGCGAGGTGCTGCTGAGCGGCGGGCAGCTGTTCCGGGGCTACTGGGACCCGCACGCGGGCGGGGTCGTCCCCGCTGCTCCGGACGGCTGGTTCGCCACGGGCGACATCGGCGAACTGGACGACGACGGCTATCTGACGATCACCGGCCGCAAGAAGGAGATCCTGATCACGGCCGGCGGCAAGAACGTGGCCCCGGCCCCGCTCCAGGACTGGCTGCGCGCGCATCCCCTGATCGCCCAGTGCCTGGTCCTCGGCGACCGCCGCCCCTACGTCACCGCCCTCATCACCCTGGACCCCGAGGGCATCACCCACTGGCGCCGGATGAACGGCAAGCACGGCGTCCCGCCGGAACTCCTGCTGGACGACCCGGACCTGCAAGCCGTGCTCCAGCGCGCGGTCGACGAGGCCAACAGACTCGTCTCCCGCCCGGAGTCGATCCGCCGCTACGCCGTCCTGCCCGGCGCGTTCACGGAGGAGGCCGGACATCTGACGCCGTCGATGAAACTGCGCCGCGAGGCGATCCTGCGGGACTTCTCCCGGCAGGTGGAGGCGATGTACGCGCAGTGACCGGCGGGCCGGACAGAGGCAGGAGCCCCGCACCAGGCCGGTGCGGGGCTCCTTGGGTACTGCTCTTCGTTCCGGATCAAAGCATCGGCTCTGGGAGCCGAAGGCTTACATCGGGGTGACGTTCTCCGCCTGCGGACCCTTCGGGCCCTGCGTGACGTCGAAGGAAACGGCCTGGTTCTCTTCGAGAGAACGGAAGCCGTTCGCATTGATGGCGGAGTAGTGGACGAAGACGTCCGGGCCGCCGCCTTCTTGGGCAATGAAGCCAAAGCCCTTTTCGGCGTTGAACCACTTCACGGTTCCGGTAGCCATAAGCCCTCCTTGGGCCCAAAGGGTTGCCCTGCTCCAGAACCTGCAAGGTGTAAACAACTGCGTGTTAACAACTGCATTTATCTGAATAAGACGAGAGCCCGCGGTCACATGCTCCGCAGGCTCTGTACTGCAAGGGAAACCAAACTGCAACGTGCGGCGAGCCTAGCACGCGGGCAGCCGAAAGCAACAGAGGTGAAGATCACGTCACCCGGATGTTTGACCGCTGTCCGGTCTGGGTTGACGTCGCGGTGCCGACTCGCTGTCGCGAGGGTTGACACAAGAGGTCGGGAGGGTTTCACACACCACTCGGGGACCCGGAGCCTGCACCGTACCGCATGGGGGCTAGCCTCGCGATGTGGACAATTCTCGCACCCGGCCGCGCGTCGGCCACATCCAGTTCCTGAACTGCCTGCCCCTGTACTGGGGGCTCGCGAGAACCGGCACGCTCCTCGACTTCGAGCTCACGAAGGACACCCCGGAGAAGCTCAGCGAGAAGCTGGTGCGGGGCGACCTCGACATCGGGCCGATCACGCTCGTCGAATTCCTCCGGCACGCCGACGAACTGGTTGCCTTCCCCGACATCGCGGTCGGCTGCGACGGCCCGGTGATGTCGTGCGTGATCGTCTCGCAGGTTCCGCTGGAGCAACTGGACGGCGCCCGGGTCGCCCTCGGTTCCACCTCGCGCACGTCCGTCCGCCTCGCCCAGCTGCTGCTGGCCGAGAAGGTCGGCGTCGAGCCGTCGTACTACACGTGCCCGCCCGATCTCAGCCTGATGATGCAGGAGGCCGACGCCGCCGTCCTCATCGGCGACGCGGCGCTGCGCGCCAACCTCCTCGACGGCCCGAAATTCGGCCTTGAGGTGCACGACCTGGGCGCCCTGTGGAAGGAGTGGACGGGCCTGCCGTTCGTCTTCGCCGTGTGGGCGGCCCGGCGCGACTACCTGGAGCGTGAGCCCGCCGTCACCCGCAAGGTCCACGAGGCCTTCCTCGCCTCCCGGGACCTCTCTCTCGACGAGGTCGGCAAGGTCGCCGAGCAGGCGGCCCGCTGGGAGGCCTTCGACGAGCGGGTCCTGGAGCAGTACTTCACGACGCTCGACTTCCGCTTCGGCGGCCCGCAGCTGGAGGCCGTCGCGGAGTTCGCCCGCCGGGTCGGACCCACGACCGGGTTCCCGGCGGACGTGACGGTGGAGCTGCTGAGGCCCTGAGGCTCCCGGGCCCGGCGGCACTACCCTGCTGGGGAACGCACAGCGTACGGGGGAGGGGTGGGGGCCATGCGGCCGCTGGATGTGGGCGAGCCCACCGTCGTGGGGCCCTACCGGCTGCTCGGCCGGCTCGGCTCGGGCGGTATGGGCCGGGTCTATCTGGGCCGCAGCGCGGGCGGCCGTACGGTCGCGGTCAAGATGGTGCACCCGCACTTCGCGCTCGACGAGGAGTTCCGCGCCCGGTTCCGGCGCGAGGTGGACGCCGCGCGCCGGGTCGGGGGCGCCTGGACGGCCCCGGTACTGGACGCCGACCCGGAGGCACCCGTGCCCTGGGTGGCCACCGGGTACGCGGCGGGGCCCTCGCTCTCGGGCGCGGTCGCGGAGCGCGGCGCGCTGCCGGAGCACTCCGTACGGGTCCTGGGCGCCGGCCTGGCCGAGGCGCTCGAAGCCGTGCACGCCCTGGACCTCGTCCACCGTGACGTCAAACCGTCCAACGTCCTGCTGACCCTCGACGGCCCGCTGCTGATCGACTTCGGCATCGCCCGGGCCACGGACGGCACGGCCTCCCTGACCTCGACGGGGGTGTCGGTCGGCTCGCCCGGCTACATGTCGCCCGAACAGATCCTCGGCAGGCGGGTCACGGCCGCCGCGGACGTCTTCTCGCTGGGCGCGGTACTGGCGTACGCGGCGACCGGGCAGCCGCCCTTCCCCGGCGACTCGTCCGCCTCCCTCCTCTACAAGGTGGTGCACGAGGAGCCGGTGCTCGGCGAACTGGCGGGCGAACTGCGGGAACTGGCGGCCCGCTGCCTGGCGAAGGACCCCGGCGACCGCCCCGCCCCGCGGGAGGTCGCCGGGCGGCTGGCCCCGCACGGGGCGGCCCGTCTGGTGGCGGCGGGCTGGCTGCCTGGACCGCTCGTGGAACAGGTCAGCCGCAGCGCCGTCCAGCTGCTGAACCTGGAGGCCGCGGGGACGGCGCCCTCGGGGCTCGTGGGGTTCACCAGCCCGTCGGTGCCCGGGACGTCGGGAGCGGTGTCCGGCGCGGGGCCGGGACCGTCGGCGCAAGCGGGGTCCGTCCGGGATGCCGGGCCCTTTGACGGCGCAAGTCCGGCGGGCGACGGGGCGTTCGGACCGCCGCCGGCGGGGGCGTTCGGACCGGCGCCCGTGATGCCGGCGTCCGCGTATCCGGCCGTGCCGCGTGTCCCCCGGTCGCGGCCGGAGCACACCGCGGGAGCCGAGGGCACCGCGCCGCCCCAGGACGCGCACCCGGACGGGGCGGCCGCCGGGCCGACGCCGGGCAGGCTGTCCGTGAGCGTGGCCGCGGCCTCCGCGCCCGGCGCGAACGGGCGCGGCCGGAAGCTGAGTTGCACGGTCGCGCTGGCGGTCGCCGGGGCGCTGGCCGCGGTGACGGTGGGTACCGTGTTCCTGTTCCAGCTGATGCAGGGCGGCGGCTCGGGCGGGAACGACACGGCGGGCGGGAGCCCGTCGGCCTCGGGGAGCGCGCCCGACGCCGGGAGCGACGCGTCCGGCATCCCCGCCTCCTACCTCGGCACCTGGGAGGGGAAGGCTCTCGCGCTCGACGGCGCCCTCCCAGCCGGCACCATCCGCGTCACCGTCCGCCAGGCGGAGCCCGGCGAGGAGTTCGGCACGTTCCGGCAGACCGACCAGATCGGCGGTGTCTGCGACGACGTCCTGATCCTGAAGAAGGTCACACCGAAGCAGCTCGTCGCCACCAGCGTGGCCAGGAAGAGCAACGGCTCGCAGTGCACGACGGGCAGACACGCGGTGCGCCTGACACCGGTCGGGGACGACCTGTCCTACGAGACGGACAACCAGGCGGCGGGCAACCCGACCGCGCGGATGTCCAAGGTGAAGTGAGGGACGTCCAGGGTCAGGCAGGTGACGAAGGGGAGCCACCGGGGTTCCTCCGCGGGAGGTACCGGACGAGTACGGCGACGAGCAGCGCCGCGCCGGCGAGCGTCGCGGCCAGGCCCACGGCCCAGACGTACGGATACTGCGCCTGGACCCAGCAGGGGCCGCCCTCGGTGCCGCAACTGCCGTAGCGGTGACGCCTCTTGGGTGTCAGCGACCCGAAGACGACGAGCAGCAGCAGTACCGTCCCCGCCGCGCCGGGCAGGGACGCCGAGGCCCAGGCCAGCGAACGCGCCTTGTCGCGGCGCCAGTTCACGTGCGTCAGCGGCGCGATCGCGGCAGCCGCCGCCCAGGGCAGCGCCGCACCGACGGTGACCGCGAATCCGTAGCCGCCGCCGGGCCAGCCGGGAGCGGCGCCGCCCCAGACCGCCCTTCCCCACGAGGACACCGCGAGGGCGAAGGCGATCAGTGCCGCTGCGACGGCCGCCACGACGAGACAGCCGAGGGCCGTGTCCCGCCGGTTCGTGCGTACCGGCGCCCGGGTCCCGCGCCCGGGGGAACGGCGGTACCGCAGCCCCGGCGCCGCCGCCCTGCGCCGCTTCGGCCTGGCCGATCCGCTCACGCCGGCCGCCCCCCTCGTCGTGTCAACTGCCGCCCCGCGTAGGCGAACACCTTCTCACTGCCGCCGGGCGGCCCGCCTGCGTAGGGTGTGTGCGTGGATCTCGACGTGGGGGTGCTGACCGCCGTCGCCGCCGGGTGGGGTGCGGCCGCCGGGCTGCTGGTGCCGAGGGCCGCCTACCGTCTCGCCGTCGACCCGGACGAGCCCCGGCGGGACCGCTGCCCCGCCGGACACGCGATCACCGGTGCCGCGGGCGGCTGGTTCGGCCGGGCGCGCTGCGCGGAAGGCGACCGGTACGGGCCCGGCACCCCCGCAGTCTGCCTCGCCACCGCCCTCGTCTGCGCCGCTCTCGCGCCGGCCACCGGGATCCGGCCGGAACTCGTCGTCTGGCTGCTCCTCGCCCCCCTCGCCGTGCTGCTGGCCGTCGTGGACTTCCGGGTGCAGCGGCTGCCCGACGCGCTCACCCTGCCGCTCGCGGGCGCCGCCCTCGCCCTGCTCGGCGGGGCCGCCCTGGCACCCGGGCACGCGGGCGACTGGCCGACCGCGCTGTCTGGCTCGCTCGCGCTCGGCGGCGCGTACTTCGTGCTCTTCCTCATCAGCCCCCAGGGCATGGGGTTCGGGGACGTGAAGCTCGCGCTGGGACTCGGCGCCGTGCTCGGCTGGTACGGGTGGAGCGTGCTGTTCCTCGGGACGTTCGCCGGGTTCCTGTTCGGGGGGCTGTACGGGCTGGCGCTCGTGGTCGTGCGGCGCGCCGGACGCAGGACGTCGATGCCCTTCGGCCCGTTCCTGATCGCGGGAGCCTTCGTGGGCCTGCTGATCGGGGCGTACGCGGCCTGACGTCGGGCTCCCGAGGGGGCTGGCGTAGGGTGGTCGGGTCTGTCCACACCCTTATGAAAGGGACACACCCGGTGACCGAGAAGGCCGACCTCCAGTCCGTCCTCGACCGTGCCGCCGAGGGTGGGCGGATCACTCCCGAAGAGGCACTCGACCTCTACCGCGACGCCCCGCTGCACGCGCTGGGCGCCGCCGCCGACGCGGTGCGCCGCCGCCGGTACGCGGGCACCGAGCACATCGCGACGTACATCATCGAACGCAACATCAACTACACGAACGTGTGCGTCACGGCGTGCAGGTTCTGCGCGTTCTACGCGGCCCCCAAGGACACCGCCAAGGGCTGGACGCGCGACCTCGACGACATCCTGCGCCGCTGCGCGGAGACGGTCGAGCTCGGCGGCACGCAGATCATGTTCCAGGGCGGGCACCACCCGGACTACGGCGTCGAGTACTACGAGAAGCACTTCGGCGCGATCAAGCAGGCGTTCCCGCAGCTGGTCATCCACTCCCTCGGCGCCTCCGAGGTCGAGCACATGGCCCGCATCTCCAAGGTGTCGGTGGAGGAGGCCATCCAGCGCATCCACGCCGCCGGGCTGGACTCCTTCGCGGGCGCCGGCGCGGAGCTGCTCCCGGCGCGCCCGCGCAAGGCCATCGCCCCGCTGAAGGAGAGCGGCGAGCGCTGGCTGGAGATCATGGAGACCGCCCACAACCTGGGCGTCGAGTCCACCTCCACCATGCTCATGGGCACGGGCGAGACGAACGCCGAGCGCATCGAGCACCTGCGGATGATCCGTGACGTGCAGGACCGCACCGGCGGCTTCCGCGCGTTCATCCCGTACACCTACCAGCCCGAGAACAACCACCTGAAGGGCCAGACGCAGGCCACGCTCTTCGAGTACCTGCGGATGATCGCCATCGCCCGGCTGTTCCTCGACAACGTCGCGCACATCCAGGGCTCCTGGCTCACCACCGGCAAGGAGGTCGGCCAGCTGTCGCTGCACTACGGCGCCGACGACCTCGGCTCGATCATGCTGGAGGAGAACGTGGTCTCCTCCGCCGGTGCCAGGCACCGCTCCAACCGCATGGAGATCATCGACCTGATCCGCAGGGCGGACCGCGTCCCGGCGCAGCGGACCACGACGTACGAGCACATCGTGGTGCACGACGACCCGGCGGACGACCCCGTCGACGAGCGCGTCGTCTCGCACATCTCGTCCACCGCGATCGAGGGCGGCACGGCTCACCCCGAGCTGAAGCTGCTCGCCTCCAACTGACGCGCCGGTGCTGACGATCCACGCCGCGGACGAGCTGCGCACCGGCCCGGACGCGGAGCCCGTGCAGGACGGCGCGGTCGCCGTCGAGGGTGACCGCGTCGCCGGGGCGGGTCCGCTCGGGGAGCTGCTGGAGCGCTTCCCTGGGGCGCGTGTGCGGCGGTGGCCCGGGGGGCTCGGGCCTGCGCTCGTGCACGAGGGCCCGCTGCCCGAGGCGCCCTCGCCCCGTGAGCGGATCCACGCGGTGCTGAAGTCGGGCGGCACCGCGGTCCTCGCGGAGTACGCCGACAGCGCGGACCTGCGTGCCGCGGCGGCCCGCAACGACGTCGTCGTGCTCCCGCACGCGCGGCCCGGCACCGTCCGCGAGAGCGGACGGGCCGACCTGGCCGTGTTCACCCCGGACGGCGTCTGCGTGGCCACCGTCTGCGCGGGCCGCCTGGTCCACCGGCGCCGCTGAGCGGTGCCGCCGGCACCGCCCGCACGGCCCGCACGGCCCGCACCGCCCGCTCAGCCGGTGAAGGCCTCGGCGAAGGCGCCCGAACTCTGTTTCACGCCACTGCAGTCGGTGGCCGCGTCGTCGGACGCCGAGTCGCCGTCCTCGCAGCTCCGGTCGCGGAAGGTGGACCACATGGACACCCAGGCGACGCCCTTCCTCTCGGCGAACGAGCGGACCTCGGCCGCGTCGGCGAGGGTGAACGTCTCGTTGTCGACGTCGTTGACGCCGATCATCGAGGTGAGCGCGAGTCCCTGCCAGGCCGCTGTCGACGAGAGACCGAAGACGTCCGCCAGCTGGTCGTGCGCGGCCTCGGCCGACGTCCTGGCGTAGTCGCCCATGTCACCGGCGTACGAGCTGCCGTAATTCATCGTCATGATGTTGACGCTGGAGACCTTCACGGCGTGGTCGTTCGCGGACTCCAGGAGCGCCAGCGCGTCGGCGTCCAGGCCGGAGGGCATCACCGGCAGGGTGAAGGAGACCTCCAGGCCGGTGCGTTCCTTCTGGAGCAGTGCGATGGCCTCGGAGCGCAGGGTGACCGAGGCGGAGTCCGTCAGCTCGTCGCCCTCGATGTCGAAGTCGGCCCGGGTCGCCCCCGCCGCGTCCAGCGCGGCGCCGTAGGCCCTGGCCAGTCCGGAGGCGCTGTCGCAGGTGGCCGCCAGCTCCTTGCCGGAGGCGCCGCCGAAGGAGACGCGGACCGCCGCACCGGTGTCCGTGAGGGCGGATATGCGGGACTTCACCGCCGAGTCGCCGAGGGCGTGCGTCCCGTTCCACCTCGGCGTGCAGTCGCTGCCGTCGGAGATCACGAACGCCAGGTTGTACGCCGACGGTGAGCCGGCGGTGTCCAGGCCGGCCGCGGCGGTCGTGGCGCTCACGTACGGCTCGTAGGCGGTGCCCGACGTCCGTGCCCGCGCGGTGGAGGAGGCCGTCGGCGTGCCGGCTCCCGGCGGCGCGTCCGGCGTGCCGTCCCCGCCCGAGGAACAGCCGGCGCAGGCCAGTGCCGCCAGACAGACGAGTCCGGCACCCCGCTTCAGGAAACTCCGCATTGCCCGTGCACCCGCTCTCGTGATGTCCGTCTCGGAAGGGGAACTGAATTGACTTCCCGCGGAGGAATGTGGCACACCGGGTCGTGAATCCTGAATACAGCGGATCCACAGACACGACGGCCTTGCGGTTCACGAATCGGGCCAATCGGTCACGAATTCGGGACGAACGTCCCACAAGCGGTGGCGGTTCGTGCGACGGGCGGGCCGGAATTCTCTCAGGGAAAGGACAGGGTCGGCGCGTTCTCATGGGGTCCTCACATGAGAAACCGAGTTCTCGGCACATGGAGAAGTTCTAATGTCCGGGGAATGCAATCCGAGTCCGCCATCGAAAACCGCACTTCCTCGCGCGCCCGCCGCCGCAAGAGCGGCGACGGGCCCGCCGAGGGCCCCGTGTTCGTTGACAGCTCCGGGCGCAGAGCACGCCTGCTGCGCCGGATCGGCATGCTCGTCGGTGTCGTCTGTCTCGGGTACGCGGTCGTGCTCGGCATGGCCTTCATGGGCTGGGGCACCTCGCTGACCCCGTCCTCGCTGCTGCCCTTCGGCGGCGGCCCGGCCGGCACCCGGAACTCCGGCCCCGGCGGCGCCCGCCCCGAGGGCGGCCTCGGCACCCCGCCCGCGCTGCCCGGCGGGGCTACGCCCACCGCCACCGGCGCGTCCCCGTCCCCCTCCGTGTCCGCCTCCACCGGCGCCAACTGACGGAACACACCCACCCTCATGACTACGACGACGTCCTCGCGCGGTCGCCGACGCGCCCCCACCAGGATGGAGCGGGCGGCCGGCAAGGCCGCGGCCCTCCAGAAACCCCGCGTGATCCTCGCCCTGCTGATCCTGCTGGGCCTCATCAGCGTGATGCTGCTCGACGGCTATCTGCGCTCCGAGATCGGCAACGACGCACGGGTGCGCGACGGCGCGGCCTACGACAAGGTCCCCCAGAAGATCCTCGACGGCGGACCCCTGCTCACCTTCGACGGCGGCAGGGCGACGACCCGGTCGATGCCGGAGAAGACCATCGCGCTCACCTTCGACGACGGCCCTACCCCGACCTGGACGCCCGAGATTCTGAAGGTGCTGCAGGACAACGACGTCGAGGGCACCTTCTTCGTGGTCGGCTCGATGGTCACCCGCTACCCGGGTGTCGTGGACGACCTCGTCGACCAGGGCAACGAGGTCGGCATCCACACCTTCACCCACGTCGACCTCTCCTACCAGAGCACCGCCCGGCTCCGGCGCGAGCTCCAGCAGACGCAGCTCGCGCTGGCGGGCGCGGCCGGGATCACCACGACCCTGTTCCGCGCCCCGTACTCCTCGGAGATCAACGCCGTCGACAACTACAGCTGGCCCGTCTACAAGGAGGTCGGCGGCCTGGGCTACACCAGCGTCTTCGTCGACACCGACAGCGACGACTGGAAGAAGCCGGGCGTCTCGAAGATCGTCCAGTGGGCGACGCCGAAGAAGAACAAGGGCGCCGTCGTCCTCATGCACGACGCGGGCGGCGACCGCGCGCAGACGGTCGAGGCGCTGGACACGTACATCAAGAAGATGAAGGCGAAGGGCTACACCTTCACCACGGTCAGCGGCGCCCGGGCCGAACTCGCCCGGCAGAACGCGCAGAAGGACACCGGGCAGACCGGCGCGGCCGGGACCGGACCGCAGCCGTCCGGCGCTCCGCAGGGGCAGCAGAACCCGGGCGCGGGCGAAACGGCCGCCGCGAACGCGGAACAGGCGGCCCACCGCACGGCCTCCGGCGCCGTGCTCTACGAGGGCAGGGCCCTCGTCGCGGCGGTCGCGGTGGCCGAGTGGGTGGTGCCCGGCCTCGCCTGGTTCCTGGCCGTCGTGGGCGTCGCCGTCCTGGGACGTTTCGGAATGATGCTCGTCCTCGCCCGCCGCCATCACAGGCAGCGCAACAGGAAACGCGGCAGGGGCGGGAAGTTCAGCTGGGGTCCTGCGGTCACCCGGCCGGTGACCGTGATCGTGCCCGCCTACAACGAGAAGGAATGCATCGCCAACACCCTGAAATCACTGGCGAGAAGCACCCATCCGATCGAGATCGTCGTCGTCGACGACGGCTCGACCGACAACACCTCCGAGATCGCCGAGTCGCTCGGCATGCCGAACGTCCGCGTCATCCGGCAGGAGAACGCGGGCAAGCCGGCCGCGCTCAACAACGGTGTGCGCAACGCCCGTCACGACATCGTCGTGATGATGGACGGCGACACCGTCTTCGAACCGGACGCCGTGCACCAGCTCGTGCAGCCGTTCGCCGACCCGGAGATCGGCGCCGTCGCCGGCAACGCCAAGGTCGGCAACCGCGACACCCTGATCGGCGCCTGGCAGCACATCGAGTACGTGATGGGCTTCAACCTCGACCGCCGTATGTACGACCTGCTGCGCTGCATGCCCACCATCCCTGGCGCGATCGGCGCGTTCCGCAGGGACGCGGTGCTGGAGGTCGGCGGCATGAGCGAGGACACGCTCGCCGAGGACACCGACATCACCATCGCGATGCACCGGGCGGGCCGGCGGGTCGTCTACCAGGAGCACGCCAGGGCGTGGACGGAGGCGCCCGGCTCGCTCAAGCAGCTGTGGAGCCAGCGCTACCGCTGGAGCTACGGCACCATGCAGGCGCTGTGGAAGCACCGCAAGTCCCTGACGGACAAGGGGCCTTCGGGCCGCTTCGGCCGCGTGGGCATGCCGCTGGTCGTGCTCTTCCAGGTCTTCACGCCGGTCTTCGCCCCGCTCATCGACGTGTTCACCGTCTACTCGATGCTCTTCGTGGACTTCTGGGCGGCGCTGCTCGCCTGGCTGGCCGTCCTCGCCGTCCAGCTCGTCTGCGCGGCGTACGCGTTCCGGCTGGACCGGGAGAAGTACCGCTACCTCGCGATGCTGCCCCTCCAGCAGCTCGCGTACCGCCAGATGATGTACCTGGTCCTGATCCACTCCTGCGTCACGGCCCTCACCGGCGGCCGCCTCCGCTGGCAGAAGCTCAAGCGCACCGGTGAGGTCGGCACCCCGACGGGAGCGGGCCGATGAGCTGGGGCCCGGAGCAGCAGGGCCACGGGTACGACCACGGGTACCCGCAGCCCGGGCCGTACGCGCCGCCGCAGCCGTACGCGCCGCCTGTGCCGCCGGATCAGTACGCGCCGCCCGAGCCGTACGCGCAGCCCGCACCGCCGGATCAGTTCGCGCCGCCCGAGCCGTACGCGCCGCCTGTGCCGCCGGATCAGTACGCGCCGCCCGAGCCGCCCGAGCCGCCCGAGCCGTACGCGCACCCCGAGCCGCCGGATGCGTACGCGCAGCGGCCTTGGGAGTACCCGCAGGAGCCGGGGTACCCGGGGCATCCCGCTCCCGGGGAGCCGACGTCCGCGCCGGCCACCGCGCCGCCGGAGCCCGGCCCGGTCGCGGCCCCGCCCGCGGAGAACCGGGGGTCCGGACCGGCGGCGGCCGGCGGCCGGGACCGGTACTTCGACACGCTGCGGGCCGTCGCGCTGGTCCGCGTCGTGACGTACCACACCTTCGGCTGGGCCTGGGCGGGCATGGTGTTCCCGTCCATGGGCGTGATGTTCGCGCTCGCCGGCACCCTGATGGCCAAGTCCCTGGAACGGCCCGCGCTCCAGGTCGTCAGGAGCCGGGTGCGACGGCTGCTGCCGCCGTTCTGGTTCTGGGGCGCGTTCGTCGTGGTGGCGATGCTCGTCCACGGCTGGATGCCGGGCTGGCAGATCGTGTTCTGGGTGGTACCCCTCGGCGACCCGCCGGGCAACGCCTGGGGGCAGCAGGCCTGGGAGATCCTCTGGTACCTGCGCACGTACCTCTGGTTCGTCCTCCTGTCGCCGGTGCTGCTGCGGATCTTCCGCACGGCGCCCGTCGCGGTGCTGCTCCTGTCCCTCGCGCCGATCGTCGTGTTCCAGTACGCCTGGCAGCCGCCGGGCGACCGGTTCGGCGCCGCGCTGACGGACCTCGCCACCTATTCGTTCTGCTGGCTGTGCGGCTTCGCGCACCGCGAGGGCGTCCTCCAGCGGCTGAAACCGGCCGCGGTGGTCCTGCTGTCACTGGCCGCCCTGGTGTACGGCGGCTGGTACGCCCTCGCGCACCAGGCGGAGACCGGTACGTACGACCTGGACGACATCCCGCTCGCCCAGGCCTTCTGGTCGGCCGGGTTCGTGACCCTGCTGATGTACTTCAAGGCGTACTACGGCGTCGACTTCGCCCGGCTCGCCCGGTTCAGGCGGCTCGACCGGATCGTGACGGTCTTCAACGGGCGGGCGGTGACGATCTATCTCTGGCACGAGATCGCGCTGGTGCTGGCGGTCCCGCTGATCGACCAGTTCTGGAAGGTGCCCGCCTTCGAGGCGTATCTGCCGCTTCAGAGCCAGTGGTTCATGTTCGCCGTCGGCTGGGTGCTGGTCTGGATCGCGCTCCCGCTCGCGGGGTGGGTGGAGGACATGGCGGCGAAGAAGAAACCGAAGCTGCTGCCCTGAGCGGCGGCCTCTTGACCGGTGTACGGGGCCGGGCGCCCGGCACGAGCCCGGCCCGTACTGCCACAATGGGACCGTGACCCGCGCATCCCTGGACAAGCAGCCGCACGAAGTCGCCTCGATGTTCGACGACGTGGCGGAACGGTACGACCTGACGAACGACGTGCTGTCACTCGGCCAGGCCCGGCTCTGGCGCAAGGAGGTCGCGAAGGCGGTCGACGCCCGGCCCGCCCAGAAGATCCTGGACCTGGCCGCCGGCACCGCCACCTCCTCCCTCCCCTTCGCCCGCACCGGCGCCTACGTGGTGCCCTGCGACTTCTCGCTCGGCATGCTCCAGGTCGGCAAGCGGCGCAATCCCTGGCTGCCGCTGACGGCGGGCGACGCGACGAAGCTGCCCTTCAAGGACGACACCTTCGACGCGGTGACGATCTCCTTCGGGCTGCGCAACGTGCAGGACACGGACGCGGCACTGAGCGAGCTGTACCGGGTCACCAAGCCCGGCGGCCGGGTCGTGATCTGCGAGTTCTCGCATCCCACCTGGGCGCCCTTCCGGACGGTGTACACCGAGTACCTGATGCGGGCGCTGCCGCCGGTCGCCCGCTCGGTGTCCTCCAACCCCGACGCGTACGTCTATCTCGCCGAGTCCATCCGCGCCTGGCCCGACCAGCCCGCCCTCGCCGAACGCCTGCAGAAGGCTGGCTGGTCGAAGGTCGCCTGGCGGAACCTGACCGGCGGCGTCGTGGCCCTGCACCGGGGCCGCAAGCAGGGCTGACACGCCCGGCCGGCCGGCAGCGCGCCAATTCACCCGTACGAAGGGGGCGTTGTCCGGAACCGGTCAATGGGAAACTCGTGTCCGTTCCTTACGCCTGACTTCGTCCGGTCACGGCACGAGTTCTCTCATTGACGGAGCGTTCCCATGGCGTCGTACTGCCCGCACTGCGGAGCCCCCGCCCCCGACGAGGCGCGCTTCTGCATGACGTGCGGCCGGGAACGGGTCCCGGCGCCCGCCGCCGAGGTCCCATCGGCTCCGGAGGGCCCGGCCGCCCCCGGCGCCGCACCGGGGCAACCGGCCCTGCCGGGAAGGCCCCCGCAGCCGCCGCCCGCCCCGCCCGCCCCGGCGCCGGTGACCGCGCCCGGCACTCCGCCGCCGGGAGCCCTGCCGCCGGGGCCGCCGCCCCCGCCCGTCCACGCGCCCGTGCCCGCCGGGCCGTCCCCCTTCGGCGCCTTCCTCGGCCGCACCTTCCGGGGCGACTGGGCCGGGGCCGCGAAGGCCGCGCTCTGGCCGGTCGGACTGCTGCTGGTCACGGCCGTGGCGCTGGCGATCCCGTCCTACGGGCAGGACGACGAGGTGGTCGTCGGCTTCGCCGACCGGATGCGGATCGCCCTGGCGGTGCTGCTCCAGGCGCTCGGCGGCGGCTTCGAGGTGAAGGAGGCGTCCGACTCGGTGTTCGGGGGAGGGGACGGCGGCGGCTTCGCCTCCGAGTTCGGCGGCGGCGGACAGCTGTCGCTGATCCCGCTGACCGTCACCGCGCTGTGGATCGCCGCGTGCTACGCCGGCGTACGGATGCTGCGCACCCGGTCGGCCCCGCGGGCACCGCACGGCACGACCGCGGGCCTCGAAGCGGCCGTGCGGGTCGCGCTGCTGATGACCGGCGCCGTGTTCGTGACGGGGCTGTTCGCGCAGCCGACCGTCGCGGACGAGGTCGAGATCTCGACCTCGCCGTGGCTCGCCGCGCTCGGCGCGCTGCTGCTCGGCCTCGCCGTCGCCTGCGGGGTGCTGCACCGCGACGGTCTGAGCCAGTGGCTCGCCGCCCGGCCGGGCGCGCGGGCCTGCGTACGGGCGACGGGCACCGCGCTGCGTGCGCTCGCCGTCGTCCTGGTGCTCTGCGCCCTCGTCGTCCTCGTCTGCTACGCGCTGGGCGACGATCGCGGTGACACCTCCGACCTGGACGCTTCCGGAGTGTCGCCCTTCCTGATCGTGCTGCTCCTGCTGCCCAACCTGGCGGTGCTGGCCCTCGGCCTGTCCTGGGGCGCACCCGTCGAGGTGGAGGCCCGCGGAAGCACGCCCTACGGCGGCGGGTACGAGCACCAGGCCTTCGGCCTCTCCGAACTCGGCGACGCCGCCGACTCCTGGGCGGTCGTGGGCGCGCTGGCCCTCGGCCTGGTCTGCGCGCTCACCCTGGGGCTGTCGGCCGCACGGCGCTCGGCCGACCGGCGCGAGCGGCTGCTGGCGGCGGGGATCTTCTTCGGGCTGTTCCTGCTGCTGGCCGGGACCGGCGGCTTTCGTTTCGAGGTGGCGGGCGGCCCGTCCGAGGGGTCCGGCCACGGGTTCGGCTCCGGCTCCGGGGACGCCCTCACCGGCAGCTTCGGCATCGGGGTGAGCGTCCCTGACGCGCTGCTCCTCGGGCTGCTGTGGATCTTCGCCGCGGCGCTTCTCGCGCCATACCTCCTCCAGCTGGCCGGGGCGCGGACGGCGGTGATCGCACCGCCGGTCCCGCCTATGCCGAACACCCCCGCCGGACATCCGGCTCCCCGGCCGCACGCGTCCGCCGCCGGCGACCCCCACACCGTGCGGCTCGGACACGAGGCACCGGCCGCCCCCGCGCACGCTCCCGCCGCCCCTCCGCACGCTCCGGACTCGTCCCCCGTCCCCGCACCGCCGTACGCCCCCGCCCTCGCGCCCGCGTACAGCCCCGCCGCCCCGGCCGTCACCGCGAAGCCCCGGAGCCGGGCGATCGTCTGGGTGGTCACGCTCGTGGCCGCGTTCGCCGTCGGGGGCGGGGCCGCGGCCGGAGTGCTGGCCTGGCAGGACATGGAGTCGGACGGCACGTCGAACAAGGCACGGAGCAGGGCGACGCCCACGCCCGCATCCTCACCGACGGCCGACGGCCGCACTCCGTCCCCTGGGGTCACCGGCGACCCGGAGCCGTCCGGTGGACCCACGGAAGGGGCCGCGGCGGCCTCCGGACTCCCGGACGGCTACCACCGGCTGGCCGACCCGATGGGCTTCTCCTTCGCCGTCCCGGACGTGTGGGCACGCGAGGGCGTCAAGAACGGCACGCAGGTGACGTACGCGGGATCGACCGGCATCGAGCACCTCCAGGTCGGCGTGATCGCGAACGCCGGTTACACCTCGTACGACAACTTCGTGACCCTGGAGAAGACGGCGAAGCGGAAGGACACCGGCTACCACCGGATCAAGCTGGAGCGGAACACCTTCCAGGGGCGCGCGGGCGCGGTCTGGGAGTACACGTACACGGACGAGTCCGGCCGGACGGTCCACGCGAAGGACCAGGGCTACGTCGCCGACGACGGCACGGAGTACGCGATCATGATCGTCGGCCACGACGAGCTGTGGGAGGGCGACCTCGCCAAGACCTTCCAGGTCGCCCTCGAGTCCTGGGAACTCGCCTGAGCGTCGCCGCGAACGGGACGCCCGGTCCGTCCCGTTCGCGCACCGTGCGGTGGCGGTCACCGCACGGTGACCGTCACAGGGCCAGCCGGTAGCAGTGGGCCTCCTGCCGCGAGCGCGGGGTCGTGAACCGCTCGGCGAGTTCCATGCCCAGGCGGCCGGTCACCGCGATGGACCGCTCGTTGCGGGCGTGGACCAGGGCGACCACGCCCGGTACGCCCGCCGCGCGCAGCCGGTCGAGCGTGGTGCGCGCCGCGGCGGTGACGTACCCCTGCCCCCAGTGCCGCCGGCCGAGCCGCCAGCCGATCTCGATCTCCCCCGCCGGTCCCCACGGGTGCGGCCACGGCTGGGCGCCGGTGAAGCCGAGCACCTCGCCGTCGGCGCCGGTCACCGTCCACAGACAGAAGCCGTGTTCGGCGTCGTGCCGGCGCTGCCGCGCGGTGAGCTCCTCGTACACCGACAGTTCGGCCGCTCCGCCTCCGTGGAACTCCATCACCTCCGGGTCGGCGAAGATCCGGTGCCAGGCGAAGGCGTCCTCGTCGGTGGGCACGCGCAGCTGCACTGCGGGGAGAGCTCGGTTCACGGGGGGCAGCCCTTCATCCGGGTGATCAGTACCGCTGCATAGACTGCCCATGTCCCATGCCCGTCAGCACGCAGATTCCGAACCTTGGGGAGAACCCGCCGTGACCGAGCCCCTCTCCGAAAACACCGCCGATGTCATCGTCGTCGGGGCCGGGCCAGCCGGTTCCGCGACGGCGTACCACCTGGCGAAGGCCGGACTCGACGTCCTGCTGCTCGAGAAGACCGCGTTCCCGCGGGAGAAGGTGTGCGGTGACGGTCTGACCCCGCGTGCCACCAAGCAGCTCGTGTCGATGGGCATCGACATCTCGGAAGAAGCCGGCTGGCTGCGGAACAAGGGCCTCCGCATCATCGGCGGCGGGGTCCGGCTCCAGCTCGACTGGCCGGATCTCGCCTCCTTCCCCGACTACGGACTCGTCCGCAAGCGGGACGACTTCGACGAGCAGCTGGCCCGGCAGGCGCAGAAGGCGGGAGCGCGGCTGTACGAGCGCTGCAACGTCGGTGCCCCGGTCCTCGACGACCGCACGGGCCGCATCACGGGCGTGCACGCCAGGCTCGGCGAGGAGAAGCGCGAGGTCACCTTCCACGCACCGCTGGTCGTCGCGGCCGACGGCAACTCCACCCGGCTGTCCCTCGCGATGGGCCTGCACCGCCGCGAGGACCGCCCGATGGGCGTCGCCGTCCGTACGTACTTCACCAGCCCCCGGCACGAGGACGACTACCTGGAGTCCTGGCTGGAGCTGTGGGACCGCCGGGGCGCCGAGGACCGCCTGCTGCCGGGCTACGGCTGGATCTTCGGCATGGGCGACGGCACCTCCAATGTCGGCCTCGGCGTCCTGAACACCTCCGACTCCTTCAAGGAGCTGGACTGGCGCGAGGTCCTGAAGGCGTGGTGCGCCTCGATGCCGGAGGACTGGGGCTACACCCCGGAGAACATGACCGGCCCGATCCGCGGCGCCGCCCTCCCCATGGCCTTCAACCGCCAGCCCCACTACACCAAGGGCCTGCTGCTCGTCGGTGACGCGGGCGGCCTGGTGAACCCGTTCAACGGCGAGGGCATCGCCTACGCCATGGAGTCCGGCCAGATCGCCGCCGACGTCATCGTCCAGGCGCACGCGCGGTCGACCCCGGCCCAGCGCGAACTGGCGCTCCAGCGCTACCCGCGCGTCCTGAAGGACACCTACGGCGGCTACTACACCCTGGGCCGCGCCTTCGTGAAGCTCATCGGCAACCCGAAGGTCATGAAGATCGCGACCCAGCGCGGCCTCAGCCACCCGATGCTGATGAAGTTCACGCTCAAGATGCTGGCCAACCTCACCGACCCGACGGGCGGCGACGCGATGGACCGGATCATCAACGGCCTGTCGAAGGTCGCGCCGAAGGCGTGACGCAGGGCTGAGCCGGGGCGGCTGCGGGCGCGGGCCGCCCACAGGGCCCAGGGGACGGTGTACGCCCGGGAGGGCACCCGTCCCCTTCGTCGGCTCCGGGAGCGGCTGAGGGCCCGCTGAGGGCCGTCTGAGGCCCATGAGGCGGCTGTGCCGGGCGGGGCGGACGCGCGCGAGGGCCACCCTCCCGCCCGGAAGGTGGCCCTCGGCGCACGCGTGATCGGGTTACAGCACCCGCACCGCTCCGGTGGCCGGGTAGCCCGAAAGGTCCTGGATCACCACGCCCTTGGAGGGGTTGGCGGCGTCCAGGTACTGGCCGTTGCCGATGTACACGCCGACGTGGTACGCCGAGCCGGCCGAACCCCAGTACAGGATGTCCCCCACCTGCACGCTGGAGAGCGGGACGGGCGTACCTGCGGTCGACTGGGCCTCCGAGACGCGCGGCAGGTCGACGCCGACCTGCTTGAACGCGGCCTGGACGAGCCCGGAGCAGTCCCAGGCGTTGGGGCCGGTGCCGCCCATGACGTAGGCGTCACCGACCTGCGCCTTCAGGAAGGCGATGACCGTGCCGACACTGCCACTGGCCGCCGGAACGGGGGCGTCCGCGGTCGCGGGCGCCGCGAGGGTGGTGCGCTGGGACGACCGCGAGGCCGCCTGGGTGGCGGCGGCCTTGCGCTCGGCCTCCGCCTTCTTCCTGGCCTCCGCCTTCTTCTTGGCCTCGGCCAGGTCGGCCTTGGCCTGCTTGGCCGCCTTGGCTGCGGCCGCGTCGCGCTCCGCCTGCAGCTCGTAGTTCGCCGCGGCCTGCTGGGTGGCGTCCGCGGACTGCGCGACCTGGGTGGCCAGATCGGCCGTCAGGGTCGGCAGTTCGAGGGTCTGCGTCACGGGCTCGGCGGCCTGCGCCGCACCCGACGCCCCGGCCACGGCCAGGGTGCTGAGAACGCCACCGGCAACTCCGGCGCGCATCGCGAGACTCGACGCGTTGCGGCGGGGCTTCCGGTGGCTGCGTATGTGAGCGGTGTGGGACATGGGTACAACCGGTACCAGGGGCTCCTCCATACCTTCAAGAAACGTGTGGTGCGCCACAGTTGTTCAATGGGAGCCCGAATCTCGGGCGCGTCGCCGCCTATTGACGCCGTAACGGGCATTGTGGGCGAAGTTGATCACAGCTGTGATCATGGGTTATCCGAATTACGCCCGAATTGCCCCGCGCCTACCACTGGTTGAGGCCAGTGGCCAAGCCCCGCTTTTTCGGAGCCTGCCCCGGTGTGGCGCACGTCACGGAACGGCGGCCTCGGCGAGCGCGTCCCGCGCGGGAGTCGCGACGGCCTCCGGCTCGTGAACGGGTGCACGTGTCCACATCCGTCCGCCCCGGTCCCCCTGATGTGTGAACGGGCCCCTTTATCAAGGGATCTGGTCCAGCGCCAATTTGCCCGCCACGCCCGTGGCTTGATAATGCGCCAACGCTCCGACCAGCGGTGACGAGTGAAAATGTCACCTCTTGGTGATCACTCGACTGCTTCGCGTACGAAGATCACCGCTCATCCGACTTCATGATCCTTCGCCTGGTGGTGGAGATCACAAAGTACTTGGTGACCCCCGTGTCGCAGATCACAGACCGGCAGGCATAAGATGCGGGGCAGTTGGGCTTGTGACCTGCTTCACATGTACGCGATCTTCGTCGGGACGCACGGGGTTCGTGGGACAGGTGGGGCGGGAGGCTCGTCCGACGCAACCGCCAGCAGTCAGTGCCGACTGAGAGGAGCGAGGAGCGGTGAACGCGTATGCGCCCATCCTCGTACTGGGAGCCCTCGGGGCAGGCTTTGCGATCTTCTCCGTGGTCATGGCCACGCTGATCGGTCCGAAGCGGTACAACCGCGCCAAGCTCGAGGCATACGAGTGCGGCATCGAGCCGACCCCCACGCCGGCCGGCGGCGGGCGCTTCCCCATCAAGTACTACCTGACGGCGATGCTCTTCATCGTCTTCGACATCGAGATCGTCTTCCTCTACCCCTGGGCCGTCACCTTCGACGCCCTGGGTGTTTTCGGGCTCGTGGAGATGCTGCTCTTCGTGCTCACCGTCTTTGTCGCGTACGCGTACGTATGGCGGCGCGGCGGCTTGGAATGGGACTGAGGGGCCTTAAGCCATGGGACTCGAAGAAAAGCTGCCGAGCGGCTTCCTGCTGACCACCGTCGAGCAGGCCGCGGGCTGGGTGCGCAAGTCGTCCGTCTTCCCGGCCACGTTCGGACTCGCCTGCTGCGCCATCGAGATGATGACGACCGGCGCGGGCCGCTACGACCTGGCCCGCTTCGGCATGGAGGTCTTCCGCGGATCACCGCGCCAGGCCGACCTGATGATCGTCGCCGGACGGGTCAGCCAGAAGATGGCGCCGGTGCTGCGGCAGGTCTACGACCAGATGCCGAACCCGAAGTGGGTGATCTCCATGGGGGTCTGCGCCTCGTCGGGCGGCATGTTCAACAACTACGCCATCGTGCAGGGCGTCGACCACATCGTCCCGGTCGACATCTATCTGCCCGGCTGCCCGCCGCGGCCCGAGATGCTGATGGACGCGATCCTCAAGCTCCACCAGAAGATCCAGACCTCCAAGCTCGGCGTGAACGCCGAGGAGGCGGCCCGCGAGGCGGAGGAAGCGGCACTGAAGGCGCTTCCCACCATCGAGATGAAGGGCCTGCTGAGGTGAGCGACGCGAACGGCGCCGGCAACGGCGTGAACCCGGAGAAGGACCTCGGCGCGTCCAACCTGCCCGGTCAGCGCGGCGACCAGGGCGAGGAGATCCGCGTCCAGCGCGGCATGTTCGGCGCGAACAACGGCGGCGACACCTCCGGCTACGGCGGGCTGGTCCGCTCGATCCGGCTGCCCGGCCCGGCCACCCGCCCCTACGGCGGCTGGTTCGACGAGGTCGCCGACGAGCTGGAGGGCGCCCTGGAGGAACAGGGACTCGTCCCCGAGAACGCGATCGGCAGCACGGTCGTCGACCGGGGTGAGCTGACCTTCCACATCGAGCGCGAGCACCTGCTGCGCGTGGCCCGGACCCTGCGCGACGACCCGGCCCTGCGCTTCGAGCTGTGCACCGGCGTCTGTGGCGTGCACTACCCCGAGGACAAGGGCCGCGAGCTGCACGCCGTCTACCACCTGCGCTCGATCACCCACAACCGGCTGATCCGCCTCGAAGTCAGCGCCCCGGACGCCGATCCGCACGTCCCCTCGCTGGTCTCCGTCTACCCGACGAACGACTGGCACGAGCGCGAGACGTACGACTTCTTCGGGCTGGTCTTCGACGGTCACCCGGCGCTGACGCGGATCATGATGCCGGACGACTGGCCGGGCTTCCCGCAGCGCAAGGACTATCCCCTCGGCGGCATCCCCGTCGAGTACAAGGGCGCCCAGATCCCGGCTCCGGACCAGCGGAGGTCGTACTCGTGAGCACGCAGACCCCTTCCGGGGCATCAGCCGCCTCCCCCCGCGAAACCACCGAGGGGACCGTCTACACGGTCACCGGCGGGGACTGGGACGAGATCGCCCGGGCCGCGGCCAAGTCCGACGACGAGCGCATCATCGTCAACATGGGGCCGCAGCACCCCTCCACGCACGGCGTGCTCCGGCTCATCCTGGAGATCGACGGCGAGACGGTCACCGAGGCCCGCTGCGGCATCGGCTACCTGCACACCGGCATCGAGAAGAACCTCGAGTACCGGACGTGGACGCAGGGCACCACGTTCGTGACGCGCATGGACTACCTGACGCCGTTCTTCAACGAGACGGCGTACTGCCTGGCGGTCGAGAAGCTCCTCGGCATCGAGGACCAGATCCCCGACCGCGCCTCGGTCATCCGGGTGCTCCTGATGGAGCTGAACCGGATCTCCTCCCACCTGGTGTGCATCGCCACCGGCGGCATGGAGCTGGGCGCGACCACGATCATGATCTACGGCTTCCGTGACCGCGAACTCATCCTCGACATCTACGAGCTGATCACCGGCCTGCGGATGAACCACGCGTACATCCGCCCCGGCGGACTCGCCCAGGACCTGCCGCCCGGCGCGGTGGACCAGATCCGTGAGTTCGTGAAGAAGATGCACAGGAACCTTCCCGAGTACGACAAGCTCGCCACCGGGAACCCCATCTTCAAGGCCCGTATGCAGGACGTCGGCTATCTCGACCTGGCCGGCTGCATGGCCCTCGGCGTCACCGGCCCGGTGCTGCGCTCGGCGGGCCTGCCGCACGACCAGCGCAAGGCCCAGCCGTACTGCGGCTACGAGACCTACGACTTCGAGGTCCCGACCGCCGACACCTGCGACTCCTACGGGCGGTTCCTGATCCGCCTCGAGGAGATGCGCCAGTCCCTGCGGATCGTCGAGCAGTGCCTGGACCGGCTCCAGCCCGGCCCGGTCATGGTCGCCGACAAGAAGATCGCCTGGCCCGCCCAGCTCGCGCTCGGCCCCGACGGTCTCGGCAACTCGCTCGACCACATCAAGAAGATCATGGGCACCTCCATGGAGGCCCTCATCCACCACTTCAAGCTGGTGACCGAGGGCTTCCGCGTCCCGCCGGGACAGACGTACGCGGCCGTCGAGTCGCCCAGGGGCGAGCTGGGCGTGCACGCCGTGTCCGACGGAGGCACCCGCCCCTACCGGGTCCACTACCGCGACCCGTCCTTCACCAACCTCCAGGCCATGGCGGCGATGTGCGAGGGCGGCCAGGTCGCCGACGTCATCGTCGCCGTCGCGTCCATCGACCCCGTGATGGGAGGCGTCGACCGGTGACCACCACTCCCGAGGGCGTCAGCCTGGGCATGCCGCAACTGCCCGCGCCCGACTACCCGGACGACGTCCGGGCCCGGCTCGAGACCGACGCGCGAGAGATCATCGCCCGCTACCCGGACTCCCGGTCCGCGCTCCTGCCGCTGCTGCACCTCGTGCAGTCGGAGGAGGGCCACGTCACGCGTACCGGACAGCGGTTCTGCGCCGACGTGCTCGGCCTGACCACCGCCGAGGTCACCGCGGTCGCCACCTTCTACTCCATGTACCGCCGCAAGCCGAGCGGCGACTACCAGGTGGGCGTCTGCACCAACACCCTGTGCGCGGTGATGGGCGGTGACGCGATCTTCGAGGCCCTCCAGGACCACCTGGGCGTCGGCAACGGCGGGACCACCGACGACGGCAAGGTCACCCTGGAGCACATCGAGTGCAACGCGGCCTGCGACTTCGCCCCGGTCGTGATGGTCAACTGGGAGTTCTTCGACAACCAGACCGTCGCCTCCGCCAAGCGCCTCGTCGACGACCTGCGCACCGGAGCACAGGTCGAGCCCACCCGCGGCGCCCCCCTCTGCACGTTCAAGGACACCGCCCGGATCCTGGCGGGCTTCCCCGACGAGCGGGACGGCGCCGTGGAGGCCGGCGGCAGCGCGGGCCCCGCGTCACTGACCGGCCTGCGGCTGGCCAAGGGCGAGACCGGCGCCGCCCGCGTGGTGCACCCGCGGGGCTCCGGCGGATCCGGCGGACCCCAGGACGGAACCCCGCACGAGCCGTCGCCGTCCGAACACCTCAGCTCGCACGACGCGCCGCAGGACACGTCGGCCTCCGACCCGGCCCACCCGGCGGGTCCTGTCGCCGAGGAGGGGGAGTGATGACCTTGTCCACTCAGTACGGAGGCACCTCCCAGCCCGAGGCAGGCGGCGGGAGCAGCCCCGAGAAGCTCCTCGCCCCCGTGCTGTCGGCCTTCTGGGACGAGGAGAAGTCCTGGACGCTGGACGTCTACCGCCGGCACGACGGGTACGAGGGGCTGCGCAAGGCGCTCGCCATGTCCCCGGACGACCTCATCGCGTACGTCAAGGACTCCGGTCTGCGCGGCCGCGGCGGCGCCGGATTCCCCACCGGGATGAAGTGGCAGTTCATCCCCCAGGGGGACGGCAAGCCGCACTACCTGGTCGTCAACGCCGACGAGTCGGAGCCGGGGACCTGCAAGGACATCCCGCTCCTGTACGCGAACCCGCACAGCCTCATCGAGGGCATCGTCATCGCCTGCTACGCGATCCGGTCCTCGCACGCCTTCATCTATCTGCGCGGCGAGGTCGTCCCCGTGCTGCGGCGGCTGCACGAGGCCGTCCGCGAGGCCTACGCCGCCGGGTACCTCGGCGAGAACATCCTGGGCAGCGGACTCGACCTCGAACTCACCGTCCACGCGGGCGCGGGCGCGTACATCTGCGGTGAGGAGACCGCGCTGCTCGACTCGCTCGAAGGCCGCCGCGGCCAGCCGCGACTGCGTCCCCCCTTCCCGGCCGTCGCGGGTCTCTACGCGTGCCCCACCGTCGTGAACAACGTCGAGTCGATCGCGTCGGTTCCCGCCATCCTGCACAAGGGCAAGGAGTGGTTCCGGTCGATGGGCAGCGAGAAGTCCCCGGGCTTCACGCTGTACTCGCTCAGCGGCCACGTCGCGAGCCCCGGCCAGTACGAGGCGCCGCTCGGCATCACCCTGCGCCAGCTCCTCGACATGAGCGGCGGGATGCGCCCCGGACACCGGCTGAAGTTCTGGACACCGGGCGGCTCCTCGACCCCGATGTTCACCGACGAGCACCTCGACGTCCCACTGGACTACGAGGGCGTCGGCGCCGCCGGCTCCATGCTCGGCACCAAGGCGCTCCAGTGCTTCGACGAGACCACCTGCGTCGTCCGGGCCGTCACCCGCTGGACCGAGTTCTACGCCCATGAGTCCTGCGGCAAGTGCACCCCGTGCCGGGAGGGCACGTACTGGCTCGTGCAGTTGCTGCGCGACATCGAGGCCGGCAAGGGCGCCATGTCCGACCTCGACAAGCTGAACGACATCGCCGACAACATCAACGGCAAGTCCTTCTGCGCCCTCGGCGACGGCGCCGCCTCACCGATCTTCTCCTCGCTCAAGTACTTCCGCGAGGAGTACGAGCAGCACATCACCGGCCGGGGCTGCCCCTTCGACCCGGCCAAGTCGACCGCCTGGGCGGACAAGCACACGGAGGTGAACGCATGACAGTGACCACCAGCGCTCCCTCCGGAGGCGGCGAGGCGGCGATCCCGCCGGAGGACCTGGTCTCCCTGACCATCGACGGCGTGGAGATCAGCGTGCCCAAGGGCACCCTGGTCATCCGGGCCGCCGAACAGCTCGGCATCGAGATCCCCCGGTTCTGCGACCACCCCCTCCTCGCCCCGGCCGGCGCCTGCCGCCAGTGCATCGTCGAGGTAGAGGGCCAGCGCAAGCCCATGGCGTCCTGCACGATCACCTGCACCGACGGGATGGTCGTCAAGACGCACCTCACCTCGCCCGTCGCCGAGAAGGCCCAGCACGGGGTGATGGAGCTGCTGCTCATCAACCACCCGCTGGACTGCCCGGTCTGCGACAAGGGCGGCGAGTGCCCGCTGCAGAACCAGGCCATGTCCCACGGACAGGCCGAGTCCCGCTTCGAGGGCAGGAAGCGGACGTACGAGAAGCCGGTCCCGATCTCCACCCAGGTGCTGCTCGACCGCGAGCGGTGCGTGCTGTGCGCGCGCTGCACCCGCTTCTCCAACCAGATCGCGGGCGACCCGATGATCGAGCTGATCGAGCGGGGCGCGCTCCAGCAGGTCGGCACCGGCGACGGCGACCCCTTCGAGTCGTACTTCTCCGGGAACACGATCCAGATCTGCCCGGTGGGCGCGCTGACGTCGGCCGCCTACCGCTTCCGCTCCCGCCCCTTCGACCTGATCTCCTCGCCGTCCGTGTGCGAGCACTGCTCCGGCGGCTGCGCGACGCGCACCGACCACCGGCGCGGCAAGGTCATGCGGCGCCTGGCCGCCGACGACCCCGAGGTCAACGAGGAGTGGATCTGCGACAAGGGCCGGTTCGGATTCCGGTACGCGCAGCGGCCCGACCGCATCACCACCCCCCTGGTGCGCGGCGCCTCCGGCGAGCTGGAGCCCGCGTCCTGGCCGGAGGCGCTGGAGGCGGCGGCGCGCGGACTGTCGGCCGCCCGGGGCCGGGCCGGCGTGCTGACCGGCGGCCGGCTCACCGTCGAGGACGCCTACGCGTACAGCAAGTTCGCGCGCGTGGCCCTCGACACGAACGACATCGACTTCCGCGCGCGCGTGCACAGCGGCGAGGAAGCCGACTTCCTGGCGGCCCGCGTCGCCGGACGCGGGCGGGATCTCGACGGCACGGGTGTCACCTACACCTCGCTGGAGAAGGCACCCGCCGTCCTGCTCGCGGGCTTCGAGTCCGAGGAGGAGGCACCCGGCGTCTTCCTGCGGCTGCGCAAGGCCTGGCGGGGACACGGCCAGCGGACCTTCGCGCTCGCCACGCACGCCACCCGCGGCCTGGAGAAGGCGGGCGGCACGCTGCTGCCCGCCGCGCCCGGCACCGAGACCGAGTGGCTCGACGCCCTCGCCGACGGCTCCGGCCTCGAGGGCGACGGCGCACTGGCCGCCGAGGCGCTGCGCACCGAGGGCGCGGTCATCGCGGTCGGCGAGCGGCTCGCCGCCGTCGCGGGCGGCCTCACCGCGGCCGTCCGGGCCGCGGCCGCGACCGGCGCCCGGCTGGTGTGGATCCCGCGCCGGGCCGGGGAGCGCGGCGCGATCGAGGCGGGCGCGCTGCCGTCGCTGCTGCCGGGCGGCCGGCCGGCCACCGACCCGCGCGCGCGGGACGAGGTCGCGGCCGCCTGGGGCGTCGCCGAGCTCCCGCACCGCCATGGCCGTGACACGGGGCAGATCGTCGACGCCGCGGCCGGCGGTGAGCTGCAGGCCCTGCTGGTGGCCGGCGTCGAGGTCAACGACCTCCCGGACCCGGTACGCGCGCGTGCGGCACTCGCCGAGGTGCGCTTCCTGGTGTCGCTCGAACTGCGCCCGAGCGAGGTCACCGACCACGCGGACGTCGTCCTGCCGGTCGCGGCGGTCGCCGAGAAGGCGGGCACGTTCCTCAACTGGGAGGGCAGGGCCCGGCTCTTCGAGGCGGCGCTCAAGCCCGACCAGATGACCCGCCGGCTGGCGCCCACCGACGCGCGCGTCCTGCAGATGCTGGCCGACGCCATGGACGTCCACCTCGGGCTGCCGGACCTGCGCACCGCGCGCGCCGAGCTGGACCGGCTCGGCGCCTGGGACGGGCCGCGGGCCACCGACCCGCTGGAGACGGCGGCCCTGCTGCCGCGGCCCGCCGCCGGGGAGGCCGTGCTCGCGGGCCACCGGCTGCTGCTCGACCTGGGCCGCCTCCAGGAGGGCGACGAGGCGCTCGCCGGGACCCGGCACGCCGCACACGCGCGTGTGTCGGCCGCGACGGCCGCCGAGGCGGGCGTCGCGGAGGGCGGCCTCCTCGCCGTCACCGGACCCTCCGGAGTCGTGGAACTCCCGCTGCGGATGACCGAGATGCCCGACCGTGTGGTCTGGCTCCCGCTGAACTCCACCGGCGGGGGCGTCGCCTCCGACACCGGGGCGCTGCCCGGCGCACTCGTCCACATCGGCCCGGCGACGCTCGCCGCCGAGGCCCCCAAGGAGGTGGAGGCATGACTCCGTACCTCGCCGCTGAAGACCTGTCGATGTTCGGCCGCGACCCCTGGTGGCTGGTCGTCGTCAAGGCGGTCTTCTGCTTCGCCTTCCTGATGATCACCGTGCTCTTCTCCATCGTGTGGGAGCGCAAGGTCGTCGCCTGGATGCAGCTGCGCATCGGCCCCAACCGGCACGGCCCCTGGGGCATGCTCCAGTCGCTCGCCGACGGCATCAAGCTGATGCTCAAGGAAGACCTCGTCGTCAAACGCGCGGACAAGGTGGTCTACGTCCTCGCGCCGGTCGTCGCCGCCATCCCGGCGTTCATGGCGATCGCGGTGATCCCCTTCGGGCCCGCGGGCAACGAGATCTCGATCTTCGGCCAACGCACCACGATGCAGCTCACCGACCTGCCGATCGCGATGCTCTACATCCTCGCGGTCGCCTCGGTGGGCATCTACGGGATCGTGCTCGCGGGGTGGTCCTCGGGATCGACGTATCCGCTGCTCGGCGGTCTGCGTTCGTGCGCCCAGATGATCTCGTACGAGATCGCCATGGGCGCCGCGTTCGCCTCGGTCTTCCTGTACTCCGGTTCGATGTCGACGTCGACGATCGTCGAACAGCAGCACGACCGCTGGTTCATCGTGCTGCTGCCGGTCTCCTTCGTGATCTACGTCGTGACGATGATCGGTGAGACCAACCGGGCCCCGTTCGACATGCCGGAGTCCGAGGGCGACCTGGTCGGCGGCTTCAACACCGAGTACTCGTCGATCAAGTTCGCGATGTTCATGCTCGCCGAGTACGTGAACATGGTGACGGTCTCGGCCGTCACCGCGACGCTGTTCCTGGGCGGCTGGCGGGCCCCCTGGCCGGTCAGCACCTTCTGGGAGGGCGCCAACCACGGCTGGTGGCCGATGCTCTGGTTCACGGTGAAGGTGCAGCTGCTGCTGTTCTTCTTCATCTGGCTGCGCGGCACCCTCCCGCGGGTGCGCTACGACCAGCTGATGAAGCTCGGCTGGAAGGTCCTGATCCCGGTCTCCGTGGTCTGGCTGATGCTCGTCGCGACCGTACGGACCCTGCGCAACGAGAACTACGACTTCGCCGACATCGCCCTGTACGTGGGCGGCGGTGTCCTTGTCCTGCTGCTGCTCTCGTTCGTGGCGGACGTCTTCCGCGACCGGGGCGCCGAGGAGCAGGAGGCGAAGGCCGAGCCCGTCGCCTTCGACCCGATGGCCGGCGGATTCCCCGTGCCGCCGCTGCCCGGCCAGGAACTGCCGCCGGTTCCGCGGCGCCGCCCGCGCCAGCGGGAGTTGATTGTCAGTGGTGGGTCCGATACTGCGAGTGACGGATCACTTGGCGGGACTCGTGACGGAAAGGAGGGGTCCGATGGCTGAGGAGCCGAAGGAGACCAAACCCGGTTTCCAGAACCCCGTCGCCGGCTTCGGCGTGACGTTCAAGGCCATGTTCAAGAAGCGGCTGACCGAGCAGTATCCGGAGCAGCCGAAGACCACCGCTCCGCGGTTCCACGGCCGGCACCAGCTCAACCGCCATCCGGACGGCCTGGAGAAGTGCGTCGGCTGCGAGCTGTGCGCCTGGGCCTGCCCCGCCGACGCCATCTACGTGGAAGGCGCCGACAACACCGACGAGGAGCGCTACTCGCCGGGCGAGCGGTACGGCCGCGTCTACCAGATCAACTACGCCCGCTGCATCCTGTGCGGCCTGTGCATCGAGGCGTGCCCCACGCGCGCGCTGACGATGACGAACGAGTTCGAGCTGGCCGACAGCAGCCGCGCCAACCTCATCTACACCAAGGAGCAGCTGCTCGCCGGACTCGAGGAGGGCATGGTCGACAGCCCGCACTCGATCTTCCCCGGCACGGACGAGCAGGACTACTACCGGGGACTGGTCACCGAGGCCGCACCCGGTACGGAGCGCCAGGTGGCCGTCTCCCGCGGCGAGGTGCCGCAGGAGGCCGCCTCCACCTTCGGCGCGGACGAGCCGGCGTCGGAGAAGGTGATCCGCCCATGATGCCTCTCGCCGCCTACTCCACCTCCACCGGAGAGGCCTTCCAGTTCTGGGTGCTGGGCACCGTCGCCGTGCTCGGCGCCCTGTGCACCGTCTTCATGAAGAAGGCCGTGCACAGCGCGCTCTGCCTCGCCGGGACCATGATCATCCTGGCGGTGTTCTACCTCGCCAACGGGGCGTACTTCCTGGGCGTCGTGCAGATCGTCGTCTACACCGGCGCGATCATGATGCTGTTCCTCTTCGTGGTCATGCTCGTCGGTGTCACCGCGGCGGACTCTGTGAAGGAGACCATCAAGGGCCAGCGCTGGCTGGCCCTGATGTGCGGCCTCGGCTTCGGCATCCTGCTCTTCGCGGGCATCGGGAACGCCTCCGTCAAGGACTTCAACGGCCTCGCCGAGGCCAACGCGAACGGCAACGTGGAAGGCCTCGCCTCCCTCATCTTCACGAAGTACGTGTTCGCCTTCGAGATCACCGGCGCGCTGCTCATCACGGCCACCATCGGCGCCATGGTGCTCACGCACCGCGAGCGCACCGAGCGGGCCAGGACCCAGCGCGAGATGTCCGAGGAGCGCGTCCGCGCGGGCAAGCACCTGCCGCCGCTGCCGGCGCCCGGTGTCTACGCCCGGCACAACGCGGTGGACATCGCGGGCCTGCTGCCCGACGGCACCCCGTCCGAGCTGACGGTCAACAAGACGCTGCGGGACCGCGGCCAGATCCGGGACGTGTCGACCGACGCGCTGAACGACCTGAAGGCCCTGGAGCAGCGTGCCGAAGAGCGCCTGGAGCGCACGAAGACAGGGGAGGGGCCCAAGTGAACCCGGTCAACTACCTGTATCTCGCCGCCCTGTTGTTCACGATCGGCGCCACCGGCGTGCTCATCAGGCGCAACGCGATCGTGGTGTTCATGTGCGTCGAGCTGATGCTCAACGCCTGCAACCTCGCGTTCGTCGCCTTCTCCCGGCTGCACGGCAATCTCGACGGCCAGATCATCGCCTTCTTCACGATGGTCGTCGCCGCCGCGGAGGTCGTGGTCGGGCTCGCGATCATCGTGTCGCTGTTCCGTTCCCGCCACTCGGCCTCGGTCGACGACGCCAGCCTGATGAAGCTGTAAGGGGTCGCTGAACCGTGTCTAACGCTGAGAATCTGATTGCGCTGCTGGTAGCGGCGCCGCTGCTCGGAGCGGCCGTCCTGCTGTGCGGCGGCCGGCGGCTGGACGCCGTCGGGCACTGGATCGGCACGGCCCTCGCGGCCGCCTCCTTCGTGATCGGCGCGGTCCTCTTCGCCGACATGCTGGGGCAGGACGAGGAGCACCGGGCCATGGCCCAGCACCTGTTCAGCTGGGTGCCCGTCGAGGGCTTCCAGGCGGACGTCGCCTTCCAGCTCGACCAGCTGTCGATGACGTTCGTGCTGCTGATCACCGGTGTCGGCTCGCTGATCCACCTGTACTCGATCGGGTACATGGAGCACGACGAGCGCCGCCGCCGCTTCTTCGGCTATCTGAACCTGTTCCTCGCGGCGATGCTGCTGCTCGTCCTCGCCGACAACTACCTCCTGCTGTACGTCGGCTGGGAGGGCGTCGGCCTCGCCTCGTACCTGCTGATCGGTTTCTGGCAGCACAAGCCCAGCGCCGCCACCGCCGCGAAGAAGGCCTTCCTGGTCAACCGCGTCGGTGACGTGGGCCTGTCGATCGCCATCATGCTGATGTTCACGACCTTCGGGACCTTCGCCTTCGGGCCGGTGCTCAACAGCGTGGACGACTCCGGTGAGGGGAAACTGACGGCCATCGGCCTGATGCTGCTGCTCGCCGCCTGCGGCAAGTCCGCCCAGGTGCCGCTCCAGTCCTGGCTGGGCGACGCGATGGAGGGCCCGACCCCGGTCTCCGCCCTCATCCACGCCGCGACCATGGTGACCGCGGGCGTCTATCTGATCGTCCGCTCCGGAGAGATCTTCAACGCCGCGCCGGACGCGCAGCTGGTCGTCACCGTCGTCGGTGCCGTCACGCTCCTGTTCGGTGCGATCGTCGGTTGCGCGAAGGACGACATCAAGAAGGCGCTGGCCGGCTCGACCATGTCGCAGATCGGCTACATGGTGCTGGCCGCGGGCCTCGGCCCCATCGGCTACGTCTGGGCGATCATGCACCTGGTGACGCACGGCTTCTTCAAGGCCGGGCTCTTCCTCGGTGCCGGTTCGGTCATGCACGGCATGAACGACGAGGTCGACATGCGCAGGTACGGCGGCCTCCGCAAGTACATGCCGGTCACCTTCATCACGTTCGGCCTCGGTTACCTCGCCATCATCGGCTTCCCCGGCCTGTCCGGCTTCTTCTCCAAGGACAAGATCATCGAAGCGGCGTTCGCCAAGGGCGGCACCGAGGGCTGGATCCTCGGCGGCGCGGCCCTGCTGGGCGCGGCCATCACCGCGTACTACATGACGCGCGTGATGCTGATGACGTTCTTCGGTGAAGAGCGCTGGCGCGACGCGCCGACGCCGTCCCCGGCCGAGCCGAGCGTGGAACCCGTGGCGGAGCACAGCGGCGAGGCCGCTTCCGGTCATGCCGCTGCCGCGACGGGTGCACCCCACCCGCACGAGTCGCCGAAGTCCATGACGATCCCCATGATCGTGCTGGCCTTCGGGTCGGTCTTCGCGGGCGGCTTCTTCAGCATCGGCGACCGCTTCCTGCACTGGCTGGAGCCGGTCACCGGGCACGACCACGGCGATTCCCCGGTCAGCGCCCTGACGGTCACCCTCGCCACGATGGCCGTGCTCGTCGTCGGCGTCGCCGTCGCGTACGCGCAGTACGGGCGCCGGCCCGTCCCGGCGGTCGCCCCGCGCGGGTCCCTGCTCACCCGGGCGGCCCGGCGCGACCTGCTCCAGGACGACTTCAACCACGTCGTGCTGGTGCGCGGCGGGGAGCACCTCACGCGCTCCCTGGTGTACGTCGACCACACCCTGGTCGACGGCGTCGTCAACGGCACGGCGGCTTCGGTCGGCGGCCTCTCCGGACGGCTGCGCAAGCTGCAGAACGGCTACGCGCGCTCGTACGCGGTCTCGATGTTCGGCGGTGCGGCGGTCCTCATCGCCGCGACCCTGCTGATGAGGGCGGTCTGATACCGAATGTCTGGATCCAACACAGTCTTCCCCCTGCTGACAGCGACGGCGGCGCTCCCGGCCCTCGGGGCGATCGCCACGGCCGCGGTGCCGGCCGCGCGTCGCGTCGCGGCCAAGTGGCTGGCGCTGTTCGTCTCGCTCGTCACGCTCGTCCTGGCCGCGGTCGTCCTGGTCCGTTTCGAACCCGGCGGCGACCGGTACCAGCTCACCGAGTCCCATTCCTGGATCGCCGACTTCGGGGTCAGGTACGAGCTGGGTGTGGACGGCATCGGGGTGGCGCTCGTCGCGCTGACCGCCCTGCTGATCCCGTTCGTGATCCTGGCCGGCTGGCACGACGCCGACCCGCAGGAGACCGGAAGCAGCCGCTGGCGGCCGACCCAGGGTTTCTTCGCCCTGATCCTGGCCGTCGAGGCGATGGTGATCCTCTCCTTCGAGGCCACCGACGTCTTCCTCTTCTACATCTTCTTCGAAGCCATGCTGATCCCGATGTACTTCCTCATCGGCGGCTTCGGGGACCGGGCCCACGAGCACGGCGACGCGGCGGCGGCCACGCAGCGCTCGTACGCCGCCGTGAAGTTCCTCCTCTACAACCTGGTCGGCGGCCTGATCATGCTGGCCGCCGTCATCGGTCTGTACGTGGTAGCCGGGAACTTCTCGCTCCAGGAGATCGCCGAGGCCCGGGCCGCCGGCACGCTGGACATGGCGACGAACACCGAGCGGTGGCTGTTCCTCGGCTTCTTCTTCGCGTTCGCGGTGAAGGCGCCCCTGTGGCCGCTGCACACCTGGCTGCCGAACGCCATGGGCGAGGCCACGGCCCCGGTCGCCGTGCTGATCACCGCGGTGGTCGACAAGGTCGGCACGTTCGCGATGCTGCGCTTCTGCCTCCAGCTGTTCCCGGAGGCCTCGAAGTGGGCGACGCCCGTCATCCTCGTACTGGCGCTGATCAGCATCATCTACGGGGCGCTGCTCGCGGTCGGCCAGCGGGACATCAAGCGGCTGGTGGCGTACGCGTCGATCTCGCACTTCGGCTTCATCATCCTCGGCATCTTCGCGATGACCAGCCAGGGCCAGTCCGGTGCGACGCTCTACATGGTCAACCACGGGATCTCGACCGCCGCCCTGATGCTGGTGGCCGGATTCCTGATCTCGCGGCGCGGTTCGCGCCTGATCGCCGACTACGGGGGAGTGCAGAAGGTCGCCCCGGTGCTCGCGGGCACGTTCCTGATCGGTGGCCTGGCGACCCTCTCGCTGCCCGGACTCGCGCCCTTCGTGAGCGAGTTCCTGGTCCTGGTCGGCACGTTCTCGCGCTACCCGGTCATCGGCATCATCGCCACCCTCGGCATCGTCCTCGCCGCGCTCTACACGCTCGTCCTCTACCAGCGGACGATGACGGGCCCGGTGAAGGCGGAGGTCGCCGAGATGCCCGACCTCAGGGTGCGTGAGCTCCTGGTCGTCGCCCCGCTGATCGCGCTGCTGATCTTCCTGGGCGTCTACCCGAAGCCGCTCACCGACATCGTGAACCCGGCGGTGCAGCAGACCATGTCAGATGTACACAAGAAGGACCCCAAGCCCGAGGTGGAGGCGGCCAAGTGAGCGCAGTAGCCGTCCACAGCCTGTGGACAACCGCGGCCGACCCGATCTCGAAGATCGACGCGCCGAAGATCGAATACGGGCAGCTGTCCCCCACCCTGATCGTCATCGGGGCGGCTGTCGCCGGGGTCCTGATCGAGGCGTTCGTGCCTCGCAAGTCCCGCTACTACGCGCAGGTGTTCCTGTCCGTCGTCGCGCTCGCCGCCGCCTTCGCCGCGGTCGTGGCGCTCGCGGCCGGCGGGTACGGCACGACGAAGGCGCACATCGCCGCCATGGGCGCGGTCGCCGTCGACGGCCCCGCCCTCTTCCTGCAGGGCACGATCCTGCTGGCCGGACTGCTCGGCGTCTTCACCTTCGCCGAGCGGCGGCTCGACCCCGAGGCGCACGGCAACCGCGTCGACTCCTTCGCCGCGCAGGCCGCGTCCGTGCCCGGCAGCGACAGCGAGAAGGCCGCCGTGAAGGCCGGGTTCACCACCACCGAGGTGTTCCCGCTCCTGCTCTTCGCGATCGGCGGCATGCTGGTCTTCCCGGCGGCGAACGACCTGCTGACGCTGTTCGTCGCCCTGGAGGTCTTCTCGCTCCCGCTGTACCTGCTGTGCGCCCTGGCCCGCCGCAAGCGGCTCCTGTCGCAGGAGGCCGCGGTCAAGTACTTCCTGCTCGGCGCCTTCGCCTCCGCGTTCACCCTGTTCGGCATCGCCCTGCTGTACGGCTACGCGGGCTCGGTGTCGTACGCGACCGTCGCGCAGGTCGTCGACGGCACCGTGCAGAACGTCGATCCCGCGCTCGCCGGCACCATGGGCAACGACACGCTGCTGCTCATCGGCGTCGCGATGGTCGTCATGGGACTGCTGTTCAAGGTCGGCGCGGTGCCGTTCCACATGTGGACCCCGGACGTCTACCAGGGCGCGCCCACCCCGGTCACCGGCTTCATGGCGGCGGCGACCAAGGTGGCCGCGTTCGGCGCCCTGCTCCGCCTCCTGTACGTGGTCCTGCCGGGCCTGCGCTGGGACTGGCGGCCGGTCATGTGGGGCGTCGCGGTCGTCACCATGCTGGGCGGCGCGATCGTCGCGATCACCCAGACCGACATCAAGCGGCTCCTCGCGTACTCGTCCATCGCGCACGCGGGCTTCATCCTCGCGGGTGTCATCGCGACGACGCCCGACGGTGTCTCGTCCGTGCTCTTCTACCTGGGCGCGTACTCGTTCGTGACGATCGGTGCCTTCGCGGTCGTCACCCTGGTCAGGGACGCGGGCGGCGAGGCCACACACCTGTCCAAGTGGGCGGGCCTCGGACGCAGGTCCCCACTGGTGGCGGCCGTGTTCGCGGTCTTCCTGCTGGCCTTCGCCGGTATCCCGCTGACCTCCGGGTTCGCCGGGAAGTTCGCCGTGTTCAAGGCGGCGGCGGAAGGCGGCGCGGGCGCGCTCGTCGTGGTCGGTGTGATCTCGTCGGCGATCGCGGCCTTCTTCTACATCCGGGTGATCGTGCTCATGTTCTTCAGCGAGCCGCGCCCGGAGGGCCCGACGGTCGCCGTGCCGTCGCCGCTGACCACGACGGCGATCGCGGTCGGCGTGGCGGTCACGCTGGTGCTGGGTGTGGCGCCCCAGTACTTCCTGGACCTGGCGGGCCAGGCGGGAGTCTTCGTCCGCTAGAGCGACCGCGTACGTGCCGGGCCCCGGCCTCCCCCCGGAGAACCGGGGCCCGCGCGCGTACGGAGGACCGGGGCCCGCGCGGCGTACGGGTTGCCCCGCCCGCGTGCGTACGGAAGGACGGAGGACCGGAGCCGCCCGCGCGCGCCGCGCCGCGGTGTTCGTGGAACACATGTGCGTGGCGCAACGGAACGGAACGGTCGCAGCCTGTGGACAACTCCCGGGGCTGTCGGTGCGTAGCCCTATGGTGGCTGTCGTGGGCGAAGCACGACATACGGGGGACGACGGGCGATGAGCGGGATGGGCGGGACAGCTGTGGTGACCGGAGCGGACGTGACGGCGGGACCGGCGGCGAGCGAGGCACTGGCCACGCTCCACCGGGTCTTCGGGTACGAGGCCTTCCGCGGCGAGCAGGGCGCCGTCATCGACCACGTGGTCGACGGCGGTGACGCCGTCGTCCTCATGCCGACCGGCGGCGGCAAGTCCCTGTGCTACCAGATCCCGGCCCTGGTCAGACCGGGCACGGGGGTCGTCGTCTCCCCCCTCATCGCGCTGATGCAGGACCAGGTGGACGCGCTGCGGGCGCTCGGCGTGCGGGCCGGGTTCATGAACTCCACGCAGGACTTCGACGAGCGGCGCGTCGTCGAGGCGGAGTTCCTGGCCGGAGAGCTGGACCTGCTCTATCTGGCTCCGGAGCGGCTGCGACTGCAGGGCACGCTGGATCTGCTGTCGCGTGCCAAGATCTCGGTCTTCGCGATCGACGAGGCGCACTGCGTGGCCCAGTGGGGTCACGACTTCCGCCCCGACTACCTGGCCCTCTCCCTGCTGGGCGAGCGCTGGCCCGACGTCCCCCGCATCGCGCTGACCGCGACGGCCACCGACGCGACGCACCGCGAGATCACCCAGCGTCTGGGCATGCCGGACGCCCGTCACTTCGTGGCGAGCTTCGACCGGCCCAACATCCAGTACCGCATCGTCCCCAAGGCCGACCCCAAGAAGCAGCTGCTGTCCTTCCTGCGCGAGGAGCACGCGGGCGACGCGGGCATCGTCTACTGCCTCTCGCGCAACTCGGTCGACAAGACGGCCGAGTTCCTCTCGCGCAACGGCATCGAGGCGGTGCCCTATCACGCGGGGCTCGACGCGGGCACCCGCGCGGCGCACCAGTCGCGTTTCCTCCGGGAGGAGGGGCTCGTCGTCGTCGCGACCATCGCATTCGGCATGGGCATCGACAAGCCGGACGTGCGGTTCGTCGCCCACCTCGACCTCCCCAAGTCCGTCGAGGGGTACTACCAGGAGACGGGCCGCGCGGGCCGCGACGGACTGCCGTCCACGGCCTGGATGGCGTACGGGCTGCAGGACGTGGTGCAGCAGCGCAAGCTCATCCAGGGCAGCGAGGGCGACGAGGCGTTCCGCCGCCGGGCGGCCGCCCACCTGGACTCGATGCTGGCGCTGTGCGAGACCGTCCAGTGCCGGCGCTCCCAGCTCCTCGCCTACTTCGGCCAGGACCCCCAGGCGGACCGCTGCGGCAACTGCGACACCTGCCTGGCCCCGCCGGAGACCTGGGACGGGACGGTCGCCGCGCAGAAGCTCCTCTCGACGATCGTCCGGTTGCAGCGGGAGCGGGGGCAGAAGTTCGGGGCGGTCCAGATCGTCGACATCCTGCTGGGCCGGCGGACGGCCAAGGTGATCCAGTTCGACCACGACCAGCTGTCCGTGTTCGGCATCGGCGAGGATCTCTCGGAGTCCGAATGGCGCGGTGTCGTCCGGCAGTTGCTGGCCCAGGGCCTGCTCGCGGTCGAGGGGGACTACGGCACGCTGGTGCTGACCGAGGCCAGCGGGACGGTGCTGCGGCGCGAGCGCCAGGTGCCGTTGCGCAAGGAGGCGCCGAAGCCGGTCACGTCCCGGTCCGGGTCGGGCCGGGGGGAGAGGAAGTCCAAGGCCGCGGTGGCCGAGCTGCCCGCCGAGCTGGTCCCCGTCTTCGAGGCGCTGCGCTCCTGGCGCGCGGCCCAGGCGAAGGAGCAGGGCGTCCCGGCGTACGTCATCTTCCACGACGCCACCCTCCGGGAGATCGCCACCGCGGCGCCGGCCTCGGTCGCGGAGCTGGGCGGGATCAGCGGCGTCGGCGAGAAGAAGCTGGCGACGTACGGGGAGGGAGTCCTCGCGGCGCTCGCGTCCGTGAGCGGTGCTCCGGCCGCCGAACCCGGCCCGGGTGCGACGGCCGCCGCTGCCGAACCGGGCCCGGACTCCGGTTCGGAACCCGGCCCGGACTCCGGCCGGCGCTCCGGTTCCGCGCCGGGCCCTGACTCCGGCCGGGGCTCCGGTTCCGCCGGTGCCCCCGACCCGGACTGGCCCGAGATGGACGAGGGGTTCGAGCCCGAGCCGGAGGACTGGATGTAGCGGCGGCGGGCGGGGCAGGACGCGCCCCACCGCGACCGGCCCGGGTCAGTTCCTCGGTACGACCCTGCCGGTCACCTCGCCGAGGCCCACCCGGGTCCCGCCCGGCCCCGGCGCCCAGGCCGTGAGGGTCACCTCGTCGCCGTCCTGGAGGAACGTCCGGTTGCCGTCGGGGACTTCGAGGGCGTCGCGGCCGTTCCAGGTCAGCTCCAGCAGGGAACCGCGCTCGCCTTCCGCGGGACCGCTCACCGTCCCGGAGCCGTACAGGTCGCCGGTCCGCAGGGACGCCCCGTTGACCGTCATGTGCGTCAGCTGCTGCGCCGCCGTCCAGTACATGCTGGAGAACGGCGGCTCGGAGACCTGGTGGCCGTTGATCGCGACGGAGATCCGCAGGTCGTAGCCGCCGGGGTCCTCCGAGGCGTCGTCCAGGTAGGGCAGCAGCGGGTGCGTGCGCTCCGGCGGTGCCACCCGCGCGTCCTCCAGCGCGTCGAGCGGGGTGATCCACGCCGACACCGAGGTGGCGAACGACTTGCCGAGGAAGGGGCCGAGCGGCACGTACTCCCAGGCCTGGATGTCGCGCGCCGACCAGTCGTTGAGGAGGCAGAGGCCGAAGACGTGGTCGCGGAACGCCGACAGGGGGACGGAGGTGCCCGGTTCGGAGGGCGCCCCGACGACGAAGCCGACCTCCGCCTCGATGTCCAGGCGGACGGACGGACCGAAGACCGGCGCGGCGTCCGCGGGTGCCTTGCGCTGGCCCGACGGACGGATCACGTCGGTCCCCGACACGACGACCGTGCCGGACCGCCCGTGATAACCGATCGGGAGGTGCTTCCAGTTGGGGGTGAGGGAGTCCTCCGCGTCCGGGCGGAAGATCTGTCCTACGTTGCGGGCGTGGTTCTCGGAGGCGTAGAAGTCGACGTAGTCCGCCACCTCGAAGGGCAGGTGCAGGGTGACCTCGGACAGCGGGTACAGCAGCGGCTCGATCGTCTCCCGGTGCGCCGGGACCGTCACCCACGCGGTGAGCGCGCGCCGCACGTCCGACCAGGCGGTGCGGCCCGCGGCGAGCAGGGGGTTGAGGGTCGGCCGCGCGAGCAGGGTCTCGTAGGGGGAGCCGAGCGCCCGTGCCGCGGCGCCCGCGTCGAGCACGCGGTCGCCGAGCCGGACGCCCACCCGTCGCGCGCCGGAGGACGGAGCACGGCCTGACCCCTCCGCGGAGCTGCCGGAACCCGCTGGGGAGAACACGCCGTACGGAAGATTGTGCGGACCGAAGGGGTCGCCCTCGGGGACGTCGAAGGGGGGCATCGGGTGCTGCCTCGCTTTCGTGCTCGCCAGTGATCCATGTGTGTCACGCGTCGATCCATGTGTTCCACGCGTTCCAGGTGGTCGCGGCACACGTTACGTGGGAGAGGCGAGCGGAGGCAGGTCCCGTGACGGACCGCGCACCGCGTCCGAAGAGTTCGCAATGTCCGGTCGAGCCGTGCCGGCGGGCCGATCGCCGCCTTCCGGCGCGGGCACCCGCGGCGGCCGCTTCGTACGGACCCGGTGATGCGCGGCGCGTGATCCCTTGCGGGGGACCGGCGTTGCTGCCGGGATACCGGACGTCGTCCGGTTCCCGCCGGGCCGTTGGGGCGCGGGATCCGTATTCTTCGGATCATGGCCGCTCCGACTGCATATTCACTCATCGCCACTGACCTGGACGGAACGCTGCTGCGCGGCGACGACACGCTCTCCGACCGGTCGCGGGCCGCGTTGGCGAGGGTGGCCGAGGCGGGCGGCCGGCATCTCGTGGTGACCGGACGCCCGGCGCCGAGGGTGCGCCCGCTGCTCGACGAACTCGGCGGCGGGGGGCTCGCGGTGTGCGGCCAGGGCGCGCAGCTGTACGACGCCGGGGCCGGCCGTCTGCTGTGGTCGGTGACCCTGGACCGGGAGCTGGCCGAGACCGCGCTCGGCAAGATCGAGGCCGAGGTCGGGCAGGTCTTCGCCGCCGTGGACCAGGACGGGGTGGACGGGCTCACGCTCATCGAACCGGGCTACCTCATGCCGCACCCGACGCTGCCCGCGGTGCGGGTGCTACGGCGCGACGACCTCTGGGCGGAGCCGATCAGCAAGGTGCTGCTCCGTCATCCCTTCCTGTCCGACGACGAGTTGGCGTCGGCGGCCAGGGCGACGGTCGGTTCCCTGGCGACCGTCACCATGTCGGGACCCGGCACCGTCGAACTCCAGCCATGCGGCGTGACGAAGGCGACGGGCCTCGCGCTCGCCGCCGGGCACCTCGGTCTGTCGGCGTCGGCCACGATCGCCTTCGGTGACATGCCGAACGACATCCCCATGTTCGACTGGGCCGCCCATGGTGTCGCCATGGCCAACGCCCATCCCGAACTCAGGGCGGTGGCGGACGAGATCACTCTCTCGAACGAGGAGGACGGCATCGCGGTCGTCCTGGAACGGCTGTTCCCCGGCCCTGGGGACCGGGGAACGGCGGACGCCGTCGGGCGGCGAGCACCCGGCGCGGTCCTGCACGGGGCCCGGTAGGCGGGGCCCCGCGCGGGAATCAGTGCGCGGGGGCCCGCACGAGTGATCAGTGCGCGGGGCCCCGCACGGTGATCAGTACGCGCCGAAGACGTTGTCGATCGAACCGTACTTGTCGGCCGCGTAGTTGCAGGCCGCCGTGATGTTCGCGACGGGGTCGTACGGGTCCATCGAGGTGCCGTCCACGTGGTACGCGGCGAAGGTCGGGTCGATGACCTGGAGGAGACCCTTGGACGGGGTGCCGGCCACCGCGTTGGAGTCCCAGTTGTTGATGGCCTGCGGGTTGCCCGACGACTCGCGCATGATGTTGCGGTGGATGCCGTCGTAGCTGCCCGGGATGCCCTTCTGGGACATGATGTCCAGGGCTTCCCTGATCCAGCCGTCCAGGTTGTTCGCGTACGTCTTCACGGACGCGGGGGTGACGGCGGACTTGGCGGCCGTGGTGGTTCCGGTCGCGGCGCCCTTGACGGTCTTCGTGCCGACCGTCAGCTTCAGGCCCGGGCGGATCAGTGACGGGTCGCTGCCGATGACCGCGCGGTTGGCCTCGTACAGCTTCTTCCAGTCGCTGTTCTCGGTGTGCTCACGCGCGATCTTGGCCAGGGTGTCGCCCAGGGCCACCTTGTAGGTGACGAGCTGGACCTGCGGGACCGCGGCCGGCACGGACCGGACGGCCTGCGTCGGCTGCGCTGCCTGCGCAACGGTGGCGCCCACGAGGGGGAGCGCGAGTGCGGCTCCGCCCGTTCCGGCGGCGATGAGCCCGCGGGTGAGGGCGTTGTTTCCGGGACGACGGTGCTTGCCTCGAACGGCCATGACGAAACTCTTCCTCTCCGATGCCTGCGAGGTGAGCTGTCGGGTTCGGGCTGGGAGGTGCCCGGCCGCACGGTGACATGCGACTTAACCCCGAGCCGTTCCGTTGATCCGGACCGGCGGCTTACCTGGGTCCCCCGCTCCTGCCGTGCGTGGGTGGGTGGGGTCACCGAGCGGCGGCAGGATTAGGCGGGTCCGCTCGGATCGACGTGAACGTATGCGAGAGCACATGTCCGAAACAAGGCCCGATTTCCCCTGCCAAGGCATTTGATCTACCTCTGGCCAGGGGAGAAATGGTCCGATTAGACCGGAACGTGAAACTCAACTTGCCTTTAGCAAAGGGATACTTGTCCGGCCGGACTGGCGAAAAGATCGATTTGCGCGTGACCCATTTCACGCCAACAAGCGCCATGAAAGGGGATTTAAGGCAGGCAACTCGGGCATTACCGGCGGCGGCTCGAAGGTGGGGAGGCCCGGTGGCGCGGCGGCCCGGCGGCCCGGCGGCCCGGCGGCCGGGCGGGCTGCCGCGAGTGGGAGCGGGTGGGCCGCCGGGAGGGGGCGGGCAGGCCGCCGAGGGAGACGCTGCGTGCCGGGCCGAGTCCCGCCGGGCGGCGACGGGAACTGTCAGACGGGTCGTCCTAACCCGCCGTGCGCGGGATGCGCCTCTCCCACGTCCGGTGGAAGACGACCTCGTCCCCGTCCCGGCAGATCACCTCGTCCGAGGTGATGAACTCATCTGCCTCACAGGTGATTTGGGAGTGGGTCTCCACGCGCGCGTCCCAGGAGGTGTCCGGCCGGTGGAACCGGATCGACCAGTCCGAGCGGGTGCGGGCGGACAGGGGATCCCGCTGGCCGGTCGTGTACGTCTCCAGGGCGTCCTCCGTGACCTCGAGGCCGTCGGGGTACACCCGGGTGCCGCCGAGGCCCGGGTCCACCTCCAGTCGCCAGGTGCCCGCGGCGACATCCCGCACGACCAGCCGTTGCGGGCGGGGTTCGTCCAGAGTCGCCGGGACGACCGCGCCCAGCGGCGCCGACTCCTCAGGCTCCTCGAAGGTGATCGAGGGGTCCGACTCCCGCGCGCGTACGGGCAGTTCGAGCGAACTGCCGTCCGGGTGCAGCGTGAAGCCGGCGTCCGAGCCCGGCTGGGGCCAGACCCAGGGCCAGTACGCCGAGGAGACCGCGAGCCGGATGCGGTGCCCCGGCGGGAAGGCGTGACCGATGCCGCTCAGCTCGAACATCACGTCCCGGGTCGCGCCGGGCGGCCACTCCACCGCCCGGTCCGAGCCCTCGCGGGCGGAGAGGTTCAGCACGCCGCGCGTGACGAGCGTCGACGCCCCGTCCGGGAACACGTCGCAGAGCCGCGCGACCACCTGCCCGCGCGGCACCGGCGAGGTCAGCCGCAGACAGACCCTCGGCCGCCCCAGCACCCAGGTCTCCTCCCGCACCTCGAACTCGAAGCACGCCGACTTCGCGTCCTCGTCCCGCTGGTCCGGCGGCAGGTCGGCGTCATTGCCGAGGGGCAGGAAGCGGCCGGCGTCCAGCCCGGTGTGCAGCGGCGAGCGCACCGGCACGGGCGCGCCCCGCAGCGCGTACGACACCGGTGTCACCGACGGCGAGGGCCAGGCGTCCTCCCCGACCCAACGGCCGGGCAGGGCCGGGTACACCGTGGCCGGGACGTGCGAGTCGCTGATGTACGCGCGCAGGAGCGGTTCGGACAGGACACCGGTGGCGCCCCCGGCCGGGGTGGCACCCCCGTCGGGGCCGGGTTTCAGCCAGTGGTCCCACCAGCGCAGCGTCTCCTGGAGGAAGCCGATCGCCGGGCCTGGCGGCAGCCCCCGGTCTGGGTACTGGTGCGACCAGGGGCCGATCAGCCCGCGTACGCGGTCCGCCGGAAGGTGCTCGACCAGGCGCAGGACGGTGTCCCGGTACGGGTCGTGCCAGCCGCCGACCGCGAGCACCGCGGCCCTGACCGACCCGTAGTCCTCGCGCACGCTGCCGCGCCGCCAGTAGGCGTCCCGCGTCTGGTGCTCCAGCCAGGTGTGGACGAAGGGGGTCACGGCCTCCAGCCGTCTCACCCACATGTCGCGCCACATCACCTGACCGACGTAGCGCGGGTCCGGCGGGCGGGAGGCGAAGGCGAGCATGGCCGCCGCCCGGCCGTGCAGGTCGCAGGCCAGGACGGAACCACCCAGGTAGTGCCGGTCGTTGTCGTAGCGGTCGTCCGTCGAGCAGACCGCGACCACGGCCTCGAGCGGTTCGGGCGCGAGGGCCGCGACCCGGAGGGAGTCGAAGCCGCCCCGGGAGAGGCCGAACATGCCGACCCGCCCGGTGCACCACGGCTGTGCCGCGAGCCAGTGGACGACCTCGACCCCGTCGGCCGCCTCCACCTGCGCGTGCTCGTCCGCCGGCAGGCCCTCCGAGTTGCCGTGCCCGCGCACGTCCACCCGGACCGAGGCGTAGCCGTGCCCCGCGTACCAGGGGTGGCGCTGCCAGTCGCGGGGCGCGGTCCAGTCCGTCAGGCGGTACGGGAGGTATTCGAGGAGCGCCGGGACGGGCTCGTCGGTGACCGGGCGCCACACGCGCGCGTACAGGCGTGTCCCGTCCGGCAGCGGGATCAGGACGTCCTCGTGCGCCGTCTCGTAGGGGAACGACGTACGGATGTGCGTGCTCATCGCGGTGACCTCGGGGAGTGGAGTGCCCCGGGCCGCGTGGCGTGCCGGGTGGCGGCGGCGCGTCGCGGCACGAGAGCCTTCCGGTGGGTTCGGTACAGGTCAGGACGTATCGGGTGATCAAGAACATACCGCCCGTGATGCCGTATCGCCCGGGCACGACTGCGCCCGCTGGGGGAGGGAAGTCGTGGACGGGGGCGGTGGGCGCTCGTGGTGATCGAAACGTGACCGGATACGCTGACTTGAGTGATGGCAGCGACACATCGACAAACCGTGTCATCGACCGAATGATCGACCGAGTTCGCCATGTGATCGTCAGCAGACAGGAGAACCTCTCGTGACCGTCGTCGGGCCTTTCGGGCTGAGCGTGCGGGACCAGGCTCTCGAAGCCGATGTCCAGGCAGGATTGACGGCTGTCGAAGAGGGCTTGCTCGAAGCCACCAAGAGCGAGGTCCCCTTCATCACGGAGGCCGCCCAGCACCTCGTGCGGGCCGGCGGAAAGCGGTTCAGGCCGCTGCTCGTGATGCTCGCCGCCCAGTTCGGGGACCCCTACGCGCCGGGCATCGTGCCTTCGGCCGTGGTCGTCGAGCTCACCCACCTCGCGACGCTGTACCACGACGACGTGATGGACGAGGCGGAGGTGCGCCGCGGGGTGCCCAGCGCCAACACCCGCTGGGACAACTCGATCGCCGTCCTCACCGGCGACTTCCTCTTCGCCCGCGCCTCCCACATCCTGGCCGACCTCGGCCCGGAGGCCGTCCGGGTCCAGGCCGAGGCGTTCGAACGCCTGGTCACCGGCCAGATCCTGGAGACCGCCGGCCCCCGTGACGAGCGCGACCCGATCGACCACTACCTCGACGTGCTCAGCGGCAAGACCGGCTCGCTGGTCGCCGTGGCCTGCCGTTTCGGCGCGATGATGTCGGGCGCCGACGACACGGTCGTGGACGTGCTCACCCAGTACGGCGAGCGGCTCGGCGTCGCCTTCCAGCTCGCCGACGACGTCCTGGACATCGCGTCCGACTCGCACGAGTCGGGCAAGACGCCGGGGACCGACCTCCGCGAGGGGATCCCCACGCTGCCGGTGCTGCGGCTGCGCGAGCGGGTGGAGCGCCTCGGGCTCGCCGAGGACATCGCCCTGTGCGAGCTGCTCGACTCCGACCTCACGGACGACGCCCGGCACGCCGAGGCGCTGACCCGCCTGCGGGCACATCCCGCGCTGGAGCAGGCCCGCCGGGACACCGTGCGGTACGCCGAGGACGCGCGGGCCGCGCTGGCGCCGCTGGTGGAGTGCGATGCCAAGGCGGCGCTCCTGGAGCTGTGCGACGCGGTGGTGCACCGGGCCGGCTGACCGGCCCGCCCGCCGGTGGACGGACCGGTGAGGGTCCCGCTCCCCGCGTCGGGCCCCGCCCCTCGCCTCGGGCTGTGCCCTCGTGCCACTCTTCACGGTCGTCCTTGCGCGCCGGACGCACCCGGAGCCCCTGTGCGCCGGACGCACCCGGAGCCCCTGTGCGCCGGACGCACCCGAGCGTCTGTGACGTGGGTCACGTGATCACTTTGAGTGCGGACCTCCTTCCGCTCCGTAGTCCCGTTTTGTAGGCCGACGCCAGGGGGCGCGGCCGGGACACGGGGAGACGACGAATCATGGGATCGAACGTCACAGCTGCGGCGCGCCGCAGGCGCCTTGCCCTGGCCGGTGTCGCGGTGGCCTCGGCCGCCGCGCTCGCCGCCGCGGCCGATCCCGCGGTCGCCGACAGCACAGCCGTCCCGACGGACGGCGGCACGATCCTCGCCGCCAGTCTGCGCGGCGCCGACGAGGTGCCGGCGGCGGACGGTCCCGCCGCCCGCGACGAGGAAGGCGCGGCCCTGGAATTCATCAAGGTCGACGGCGACCGAGTGTCCGTCGCCGTGACCTGGCGCGGCACCGGCAGACCGACCCGCCTCCACCTCCACCAGGGAGCCAGGGGCACCCACGGCGACGTGCGGGTGGACTTCACCGAGCGGCTGGGCAGGAGCGGGCGGCACCGCGCCACCGGCACCGCCGTGGTCGAGGACACCGCCCTGCTCCAGCGGCTGACCGGCGACCCGGGCGCGTTCTACGCCGATCTGCACACCGCCGAGTTCCCGGGCGGCGCACTCCGCGGTCAGCTCCACCGCGTCACCACCGCCTTCGACTTCCGCCACGCGTTCGACAGCTTCCAGGCGACGGTGGTCAGGGGCGAGCAGATCTACGCGTGCAAGCCGGTCGAGGGCGGCGGCCACGCCTTCGCCCAACGGGACGTCAGCGCCGTGCTCGGCGGCCGTATCGCGCACTCGTTCGTGGCGCCCGACTCCGGTACGCCGCAGTGGGTCGCGCCCGACGGCAGCGCGGTCACCGGGGCGGTGCTCGCCAGGACGCCGAACGGCGCCGGGAACATCCCGGAACTGGACCTGAAGGCCACCCCGTCCGGAAAGCCGCGCGGGCTGCTGGCCGGCACCGCCGAGATCCTGCGCCTCAACACGGTGGGCGGAGTGGCCCCGGCCGGGTCCTGCACACCGGGCGCGATCGCGCGGGTCCCCTACCGGGCCGACTACGTGTTCGTGCAGCGCTGACAGCGAGTCCCGGTCCCGCGGGCGGTGTCTGCCCCACACGACCCCTACGGGTCGGGGGAGGCACCGCCCCTGCGTGTCATACCGCAGCAGTACACGGAGTTGAGCCCGGGGTCTGACGCTTCTTCCCGGCGGATTTGGTCAGATGGAAAGCACCACTCCTCATCAATTCGGGTGAGAATGGCGGCGCAGGGGTGGACGAGGACAGTGACTGAAGGCCGCCGCCGATGACGGAGGTAAAGGCACACATGACACCGTACGCATCCGAGGACCCGTTGGCCCACGAGGCCGACGACGTGAGCGCGGGCCGGCGCAAGGCCGCGCGGTACGTCGTCCCGGTCGCGGTGGTGGGGGTGGCGGCGGCGACCATCGGGCTCGTCCCGGCGCTCGCCGACTCCGGCGACCCCGACCTGCCGAAGATCACCGCTCAGCAACTCATCGAGAAGATCGCCAAGTCGGACACCCAGCGGCTGTCCGGCACGGTGAAGATCAGCACCGACCTCGGGCTGCCCGATCTGGGCGGTCTGGAGAGCAGCTTCGCCCCGGGGGCGGCCGGCAAGGGCGGTGGCTCCTCCGCCGACCCGTCGTCCAAGCTCATGGAGCTGGCCTCCGGCACGCACACCCTGCGCGTCGCGGCCGACGGCCCCGACAAGGGCAAGGTGTCGCTGCTGGACAAGGCGGCCGAGTACAGCGTCATCCACAACGGCGCGGACGTCTGGGCCTACGACAGCAAGTCGAACGAGGTCTACCACTCGACCGCTCCGGAGGGCGCGAAGAGGTCCGAGGCGCCCGAGGACGTCCCGGCCACGCCCCAGGACCTGGCCGAGGAGGCGCTTAAGGCGGTCGACAAGACCACGTCGGTGACCGTCGACGGCACCGCGCAGGTCGCCGGCCGGGACGCGTACCGGCTGGTCGTCAAGCCGAAGCAGTCCGGTTCCACGGTCGGCGCGATCACCGTCGCCGTCGACGCGAAGACCGGTACGCCGCTGAAGTTCACGCTCACCCCGGCGAGCGGCGGCTCGGCGGTCGTGGACGCCGGCTTCACCCAGGTCGACTTCGCGAAGCCGGCCGCGTCGACCTTCGACTTCACCCCGCCGAAGGGCGCGAAGGTCACCGAGGGCGACGCCGGGGCCGGCTCGAAGGGGCCGAAGTCCGCGCCGCATTCCGCGCCGAAGTCCTCCCCGCAGTCCTCCCCGCAGTCCTCCCCGAAGTCCTCCCCGAAGTCCGACGAGGACCTCGCCGAGGGACTCGACGGACTGAAGACCATCGGCGAGGGCTGGACCACGATCGCCCGGTTCGACACGGGCGGTCAGGGCATGCCGTCGGAGTCCTCCGGCAACGGTGACGTCTCCGGCTTCCTGAACTCCCTCGGCGACCACGTCAGCGGGAAGTTCGGCTCGGGCACGGTCTTCTCGACCCGGCTGGTCAACGCGCTGATCACGGACGACGGCCAGGTGTACGCCGGTGCCGTCACCAAGGAAGCGCTGGTGAAGGCGGCCGACGCCGCCGCGAAGTAGGTCCGCGTCCCGCGGGCCGGGGACCGACGAATCGAGGGAACGCATGGAGGAGCCGTCCGCCGCGGAGCCCGGGCTGGTGGACGCGGTGATCGCCACCCGCGCGCTCACCAAGCGCTACCGCGGCGGACAGCTCGCCGTCGACGGTCTCGATCTGAGCGTCCCGGCGGGCAGTGTCTTCGGCTTCCTCGGGCCGAACGGCTCGGGCAAGACCACCACCATCCGCATGCTGATGGGCCTGATCGCCCCGACGTCCGGCACGGCGCGCGTGCTGGGGCAGCCGATGCCCCGCGCCGCGCGCGCCGTGCTCCCGCAGGTGGGCGCCCTCATCGAGGGCCCGGCCCTGTACGGGTTCCTGTCCGGGCGCGACAACCTCCTGCGGTACGACGCCGCCGACCCGACCGCCGACCCGCGCACCCGGCGCACCCGCGTCGCGGCCGCGCTCGACCGGGTGGGCCTCACCGCCGCCGCGGGCAAGAAGGCGAAGGCGTACTCCCTGGGCATGAAGCAGCGGCTGGGACTCGCCGCCGCGCTCCTGACGCCCCGGCGGCTGCTCGTCCTCGACGAGCCGACCAACGGCCTGGACCCGCAGGGCATGCGCGAGATCCGCTCCCTGGTACGGGAGCTGGCGTCCGACGGCGCCACCGTCTTCCTGTCCTCGCACCTCCTCGACGAGATCGAGCAGGTGTGCACGCACGCGGCCGTGATGGCCCGGGGCCGGCTGATCATCCAGGGGCCGGTGGCGGAGCTGGCGGCGGGTGCGCGAGGGCGCCTCGTGGTGACCACCCCCGACACCGGCGAGGCGGCGCGGGTGCTGAAGGAACAGGGCGTCACCGATCTCGTGGTGACGGAGACAGGGGTGAGCGCGGAGCCGCCGGAGCGTGAACCGGCCGAACTGAACGCCGCGTTGGTCACGGCGGGCGTGCGGGTGCGCGGCTTCGGGGTGGAGCGGGCGTCCCTGGAGGACGCGTTCGTGGCGCTGACGGGAGAGGGCTTCGATGTCGCGGGCTGAGGCGGCGGCACCTGCGGCCGGCGACCGCACCGTACGGAAACCGGGTCCGCTGTGGACGCTCGGACTGTTCCGCAGCGAGCTGGTCACCACCTTCCGGCGCTGGCGGACGATCGCGCTGCTGGCCGTGCTGGCGGCCGTGCCCGTCCTCATCGGTGTCGCCGTGAAGATCGAGACCAGTGACGGCTCGGCGGCGGGCGGCGGGGGCGGCGAGGGCCCGGCGTTCATCTCGCAGATCACCAACAACGGCCTGTTCCTGGTGTTCACGGCGCTCGCCGCGACGCTCCCCTTCTTCCTGCCGATGGCGGTCGGTGTCGTCGCGGGCGACGCCGTCGCCGGCGAGGCGAACGCGGGCACCCTGCGCTATCTGCTGGTCGCCCCCGCGGGCCGCACCCGCCTGCTGGTCACCAAGTACGCGACGGTGCTGACGTTCTGCCTGGCCGCGACCCTCGTGGTGACCGTATCGGCGCTCGCGGCGGGCGCCCTCCTCTTCCCGCTCGGGGAGCTGACGACGATCTCCGGGACCCGGATCAGCCTCGCCGAGGGCTTCGGCAGGGCCCTGCTCATCGCGCTGGCCGTCGCCGCCTCACTGACCGGAACGGCGGCGCTCGGCCTGTTCGTCTCGACGCTGACCAACAGCGGCATCGCGGCGATGGCGACGACGGTCGGCCTTCTCGTCACCGTCCAGATCCTCGACCAGATCCCCCAGCTGCACGCCCTCCAGCCGTACTTCTTCCCCCACTACTGGCTGTCCTTCGCCGACCTCATGCGGGAGCCGGTGTACTGGCAGGACATGGTCCGCAATCTCGAACTGCAGGCCCTGTACGCGGCCGTGTTCGGCTCCGCGGCCTGGGCGCGGTTCGCGGCGAAGGACATCACGGCGTAGGGCATCACGGCGAAGGACAGGACTTCACGGCGTAGGGCATCACGGCGAAGGACAGGACTTCACGGCGAATGGCATCACGGCGCAGGCCGGACCCGCCCTCATCAGGCGGCCGTTTCCCCGGGCTCCTCGTAGGGGAAGCGGGCGAGCGGGGCCTCCCGCGCGAAGAACGTCTTCGCGCGGGCCAGCGCCGCGGAGTCGTTCAGTACGTCACCGGGCTTGCTGCCGTTCCCGAGGAGGACCCCGCCGAAGCGCATGCCCAGGTACGCGGCCGAGTTGTTCAGCGCGCCGACCAGCGGGTCGGCCACCACCTCCTCCGTGTGCGCCAGCGCCGTGACACCCCACAGGGTGCGGCCGGTCAGCGTCTTCTTGAAGTCGGCGCCCGGCGTGCGCAGCCAGCCCGACCAGTGGTCCAGGTAGCGCTTGACCGGTGCGGACAGCGTGTACCAGTACAGCGGCGAGGCGATGACGATGTCGGTCGCCGCGAGGGTGGCGTCGAGGAGCAGGCCCGCCGCGCCCTCGGTGGGCCGGACGTGATCGCTGTCGTGACGCAGGTCCTCGAAGTCGGGGAGCGGATGGTCGGCGAGGCTCAGCCAGCGCTGCTCCACGTCGGCGGGCAGTTGCTCGGCGGCGCGGCGGGCCAGCAGTTCGGTGTTGCCGTCGCGGCGGCTGCTGCCCAGAAGGAAGAGGAAGGAGCGGGACATGGGGCGGCCCTCCGGATGTTCGGCGTACGACAATTACATGCGTACGACAGACACATGCGTACGCAGTATATGCACGTGCAGACAATGCTGTCGCTGATTGTCGGCACCGGGCCGGTGGGTGCGCGTGCCGCGCGTGCCGTTGACGGTCAGGCGTCCGGGATCGTGATTCCGGACGGGGGCACGGGGGAGCGGAGGCCGGCCCGGCTCGCGGCGGCACGCGCGACGGCCAGCAGCAGGGGCTCGCCGCCGTGCCGGGCCACCAGCTGAAGGCCGGCCGGGCAGCCGTCGGGACCGAAACCCGCCGGAACGCTCGTCGCGGGGTGACCGCTGAGGTTGAACGCCCAGGTGAGGGCGGTGGAGTAGCGGTCGCCCGGACCGTCGTGGCTGTGCGGCGCGTTCGGGGTGACCGGGGTCAGCAGCAGCTCGACCCGGGCGAAGACCCCGGCGAGCCGCCGGTCGTTCTCCTCCCGGACCGGCCGCGCGACGTCAGGACCGGCTCCGGGCGTGCGCAGCGCCAGCCAGGCGGGACCGGGATCCACCAGCCGTACGTCCCCGGGCACGAGCCGTACGACCCCGGCGCGGACGAGCCGTTCCACCGCCCCGTACGCGACGGCCGCGAGGGTGCCCGCCTCCGCGCCGGTGCCGCCGAAACCGAGACCGGGGGACCAGACGGCGGTGACGGGAGCCGGGGCATCGGGGCCTCCCGCCGGCCCGCGGGGCGGCTCGGTGGCGGGAAGGTTGGCCGAATCCGTGCGTCGGCGCGGGTGTGCGGCTCGGGCTTCGGGGAGTGGGCGCGGATATGCCGCACGGCGTTCGGAGGAGGGGCGCGGGGGCGGGTCCGCCGTGTCGGCCGGCGGAAAGAGGTGCGGGGGCGAGGTGTGGTCCCCGGGGCCGGACTGTGCGGGGGCGGCGGACACGACCCGCCAGTACGCCGCCAGGTCGGACGCGTGCCGGGTGAGGACGCCGACCGCCGTGAGCCCCGTACGATCCGCCGACGGGAGGCGGCCGTTGGTGGTCTTGAGGCCGAGGACACCGCACCACGCGGCGGGGATACGGACCGACCCGGCGCCGTCGCTGCCGGTCGCCATCGGCACCACGCCCGCGGCCACCGCCGCCGCCGACCCGGCCGAAGAACCGCCCGGCGTCCGATCGGGCCGCCAGGGGTTGACGGTCCGCCCGTGCGCCCCGAGCCCCCATGTCTGCCAGGGCGTCCCCGGACCCGGCACCGACGTCGCCCCCACGGGTACGCACCCGGCGGCGACCAGCGCGGCCGCCGTACGCAGCCCGTGGCGCCCCTTCACCCCGATCGGGACGCCCGCGAGGGCCGGCCGCTCGCCCGCGGCGACCCGGGCGTCCACCTCGCGGGCCCGGCGGAGCGCCTGCGTGCCCCACACCTCGGTGAACGCGCACAGCACCGGCTCCACCGCCTCCAGCCGCGCGAGGCAGGCGGTGACCACCTCGACGGCGCTCACGGCACGCGCTCGTACGGCCGTGGCGATGTCCTCGGCCGACAGGGAACGGTACGTGTCGATTTCCATGGGCTGTCGGGGGACGGACTCCCTCGGTCTGCGGGTCTGCGGGTTGGCCGGTCTGCGGGTCTTCTCCCGGGCTGCTCGTCCGGAGTGTTGGTGGGTTGGTGGGTCTGATGGTGTTCCGGTGTTCCGGGCTGTGGGGGTCAGCGGGGGCCCCGTCTGCCGGAGGACGGGGGTGCCGCGCCGGTCAGACGGGCCAGCGCTTCGCACTCGCGCGGCGGTTCCCCGCCGAGGTCGCCCACCCGCCACGCCGGCACCCACGGCACCTGGTAGACGTCGATCGTCGCACCGATCTCCTTTACGTGCTGGGCGAGTTGGCGGGGCAGGCGGCCCGGCGCGTCGGCGACCAGGACGACGGCGTCGAGGTCGAGTCCCGGCGGCACGTCTCCGCGCCGGAGGGTGTCCAGGGTGTGCGAGACGGCCCGCAGTCCCGTGGCATGCGTACGCGCCACGAGGAGCAGCGAAGCCGGGTCGCCCTGCTCGGGCCGCGGCCAGTTGCGGCCCGCGTCATGGCCGCCGAAGACGGTGGCGAGCGTGCTGGCGCCCGCCCCGCCGTGGGTGGCCACCCAGGCGAACCGGCGTGCGGTGACGGAGCCTTGGGCGGGCTGCGGCAGCTCCTGGTCCGGTCCGGCGACCGGCCCGCGTATCCACACCTCGGGGCCCTGCGGCACCTGCCCTGCGATCCCCTGCATCGCCATTCCCTCCATCGTCGTCCGTCGGTCCTCCCGTCACCCGGGGTGGCCCCGGAGTCGCGGCGCGGGGTCCTGGGACGAGCCTGTGACGCCCTGGTGACCCAGGAAACGGGAGTGAGCCGGGAGACTCAACCACAGGTACGCGATCGGGCCTCGTGGCGACCGGTTCCCGACGGCGCACAACCGCGCACCGGCGACCGGCGTCCAGTCGGGCAGAGGGCCCGAGGCGGGCGAAACGGATCCTTCCGCAGGTCTCGCCGCGGCCCAAGTGAAGGTGAGAAGGGGGGCGTTGATGCGTACGAACATGGGACCGGCCGCTCACGCGCGGGTGCCGGGCCCGTCCGCCGCCCGGACCGGCCGACGGGCCGGTGGCTTTTTGGAACTGGTGCGTTCGGGTACGGGCAAGCCGAGGCGCGTGACGGAGGTGACGCGGGCGGAGGCAGCGACCTCGCCGTCCGCGCCCTCGCCCGCCCCGTCCGCCACCCCTTCCTCCACTGACCGACCCGAGTGAGGGAACCGATGTCTCGATTCAGCCGCGAACACAAGCGGGAACCCAAGCGGGGACGGCAGGCGCCCGCGACGTCGGTTCCGGGGGCGAGGTCCGGCGCGGGCGTGACGCCGATCGAGGTCCGCGTGACAGTACGCACCGACGCGGGCGTCTCCGGTGGGGGCGGCGCGGAGGCGGTGCCCGCGGGTGCCGTGGCGGTGTCCGGGAGTGCCGGGGCGGTGCCGGGGAGTGCCCCGGCCGGGGTTCCGGGCGCGACGGTCGGCGGGATGCCGGTAGTCGCGAGCCCCGGCGAGACCGTCCAGGACGCCGTGCTGAACTACCTCCACCGCATCGCCCTCGCCACGGGCCATCCCGTGCTCACCATGGTCCACGACGAGACCATCGGGTACGTCGTCCCGCTCCAGGTGTACGTCGACGGCTCCAGCGAGTACGCGGGCAACCCGGTCCGTCTGGGCCCCCCGCCGCCTGCCCCGGCAACCGCGACACCCGGAGTACCCCGAGTACCCCGAGTACCCGCACAGGCCCCTGCGGCCACGCCGGGCTTCGGCCCTGCGTCCGGCAGGGGGGACGACCGGAGTGCCTCACCCCCGCGCACTGCCGTTTCGGCGCCCGCGTCGGCGCCGGACTCCGGGCCTGCGTCCAGCGCCGCGCCGCACCCCGCGCCCGCGTCCAGCCCTGCGCCCACGCCGGCCCCGAGCCCCGCGCCCGCGTCGAACTTTGGACCCGCGCCGCACCCCGCGCCCGCGTCCAGCCCCCCATCCGCGCCCCCGTCCAACCCCGCGCCCGCGCCGAGCCCCGCGCCCCCGTCAGCTCCCGTTCCGCCGGAGGCCGCCGCGCCCGGCGCCTCCGACTCCGCCCCGCCGTCCCCCACCAGGGACAAGGCGACCCACCTCCTGCGGGCGCTTCCGGAGCCGGTGTCGGGAGCGCCCACGTCTGCGGCCACGTCCGCCCCGCAGGCCCCGGACATCGGCGGACGCACCCCCGGCTCACCGGCGCCGGGCACCCCCGCGCCGAGGACATCGGCTCCGTCCAGGCCGGCCGGGTCGAGCCCCTCCGAGCCGTCCAGGCCGGCCGAGACGCCTGCCCCGGTTTCCTCCGCGTCGGACGCGTCCCGGACCCCGGCCCCACCCGTACCGTCCTCTCCGCCCTCGCCTGCGTCCGCGGGCCCCGTCGCCGGTGACCTCATACCGCCGGCGCCCGCGGTGCCCGGCAAGCGCCCCGCGAACCCGACGGCCCCGCCCGCCGCCGCCGACCAGGAGCCGGAGCCCGCACCCGCCGCGAGCGTCACGAACGCACCGACGTTCCCGCTGCGGGCCGTACCCGAACCAAAGCCCCAGGCGTCGTCCGCGCCCGCGGCCTCCGAGCCGCCCGAGCCGGAGCCGGAGCCCGAGCCGGCATCGGCGCCGGATCCGGGGGCCGGCGGGACCGTGGCGACCTACGTCCTGCGGGCGCTCCCGGAGTCCGCCACGGATGCCGTCGGTCCCGTCCCGAAAGCGACGGGCCCCGCGCAGCCGCTGCCGGGAGCCGCCGAGCCGGGACCGGCCGGAGATGACAGGCCCGTGCCCGCCCCGGGTACCGTCTCCGCGCCGACGGGCGAGTTCGGCCCGGCCCCCGCGCCCGGCCCGAAAGCCCCGTCCGCCCGGCCGCTGTCCCAGGAACCGGACAACGCCCACGGCACCGGCCCGCTCCCGCCCTCCACCCCCGGCCCGGCCACCCCCCTCACCCCCTTCGAGCGGGAGAACGAGCCCTACTTCGCACCCGAGTGGAAGGTGATCCCCTCTTCCGGGCTCATCCCGATGGTGGAGACGGAGACCGAACCCGAGCCCCGGCCGGCCCCCGGGTGGCAGGCGACCCCGACCCGCGGCGGAACTCCCGTGCCCCCGCAGGACCCCGCACCCGCCGCGGCCCCCGAGCCCCGCCGGGCGCCCGACTTCCGCCGGAACCCAGTGCCCCGCCCGGCCCCCGCGCGCCTGCCCGCGCTGGAGCCCGAGCCGGAGCACGATCCCAAGCCCACGCCCGCCCGGGGGTTCGACGCCGTGGCCGAAGCGGTACTGGCGCCCGCCACGGAGGCCGGTACGGCGGACGCGACGCCCCCGTCCCCGTTCGCCGCGTCCGTGACGCGGATCAACGAGGCCGTGAGGCAGGGCCGGATAGAGGACGCCGCCGGCCTGGCCGAGCGCACCGTCGCAAAGGCGTCGGCGACCTGGGGACCGGAACACCCCGAGGTGCTGAAACTGCGCGAACTGACCTCGTACATCGCGTACTTGGCGGGCGACCCGCTCCGGTCGTTCCACCTGTCCCTCGACCTGGCGCGGCTCCGCAGGCGACAGGGCGACCCGGGTGCCGCGTACGGCAACGTGCAGAGCGCCGCCGCGGCCTGGCGGGCCGTCCGCGACCCCTTGCAGGGCCTGCACCTCGGACGCGATCTGCTCGCCGTGTGGGCGGAGCTCACGGCCGACGAGGGCCCCGCCGCGGACGACCTGGAACAACTGGAGAGCGCCCGTGACCGCATGGGCCGTCTCGCGGAGCGCGCCCGCTCGCTGCCGGACAACCCGTACACCCGCGGACCGCGGCCCCCGGCCCGGTGAGTCCGCCCGTCCGCGGCCCCGCGCTCCCGCCCGACTCGTCCCGGCGGCCCGGAGGCCGCACGGAGTGCCTACGCGGACAACTCCCACACCGCGTACGCCAGCGCGTCCGAGTGCCGGTTCAGCGCCGTGTCGTTGATGTTCGACGACGTGTCGCAGGACGAGTGGTAGCAGGCGTCGAACGCCCGGCCCGCCGTACCGCCCCACTTCGTGGCCTGCGCGGAGGTCTTGATGTAGTCGGCGCCGCTGAAGAGGCCGCCGACCGGAATGCCCGCGTTCTTGAAGGGCGCGTGGTCCGAGCGGCCGTCGCCCTCGGTCTCGATCTCCGTGGGGACGCCGATCCCCGTGAAGTAGGTCTTGAAGGTCTTCTCAATGGCGGGGTCGTCGTCATAGACGAAGTACCCGGGGTTCGGCGAGCCGATCATGTCGAAGTTCAGGTAGCCGCTGATCCTCGAACGGTTCGTGGTGGAGAGGCTGTTGACGTAGTACCGCGAGCCGACCATGCCCAGCTCCTCGGCGCCCCACCAGGCGAACCGCAGATGCTTCGTGGGCTGGTAGTTCGTGCGGGCGACGGCGAGCGCGGTCTCCAGGACGGCCGCCGAGCCGGAGCCGTTGTCGTTGATGCCGGGGCCCGATGTCACGCTGTCCAGGTGGGACCCGGCCATGACGACCCGGCCGGTGTCGCCGCCGGGCCAGTCGGCGATCAGGTTGTAGCCCGTGCGGCCACCGGAGGTGAACTGCTGGACGGTCGTGGTGAATCCGGCCGCGTCCAGCTTGGCCTTGACGTAGTCGAGGGAGGCCTTGTAGCCGGTACGGCCGTGCGCGCGGTTGCCGCCGTTGGCGGTGGCGATGGACTGGAGCTGGGTGAGGTGGGCCTTGACGTTGGCCACGGGGATGTCGGGTGCGGCGGCCGCTGCCACGGGGGCGGGGGCCGCCCCGGCTATGGATCCGCCGACGAGCAGTGAGGCGACGGCGACGACCGAGGCCGCCGAGGCACGCCCGGGAATGGAGAGCTTCATGTGGGGGGCTCCGAATTCCAGGGAGATCCCACGGGGCGCCACGAGGGGAGCGTGCGGCGTCCGGGGACTCCACGGTGAATGGGGTGCCTGGATGGTGAAGCTGGGACTGACTGAGCGTCAAGAGCGGTATTCGGTCACGGACGTTCGTATACCGGAGACGGCTCGGTGACGTCGACCGTCTCCGGCGTGACGGCGTTCCCGCGGGCGTGGATCGCGGCCCTCGCGCGCGCCGAACGGCGTGCGGTGCGCAGCGCGTCGAAGGTGAGCAGCGACAGCGCGACCCAGACCAGCGCGAAGCCCGCCCAGCGCTCGGGCGGCATGGCCTCGTGGAAGTAGAGGATGCCGAGCAGGAACTGGAAGACGGGCGCCAGGTACTGCAGCAGGCCCAGGGTGGACAGGGGGACCCGGATCGCGGCCGCGCCGAAGCAGACGAGAGGGATCGCGGTCACGATGCCGGTCGAGGCGAGGAGCGCCGCGTGCCCGGTGCCCTGCGTCGCGAACGTCGCGTCGCCGCGGGCACCCAGCCACGCCAGATAGGCCAGCGCGGGCAGGAACTGGATCGCCGTCTCCGCGGCCAGGGACTCGATGCCCCCTAGGTCGACCTTCTTCTTCACCAAACCGTACGTCCCGAAGGAGAAGGCGAGGCAGAGCGAGATCCAGGGCGGGCGGCCGTATCCGACGGTCAGTACCAGCACCGCCACGAGGGCGATGCCGACCGCGGCCCACTGCGCCGGCCGCATCCGCTCCTTGAGGACCAGGACGCCCAGCGCGATGGTGACGAGCGGGTTGATGAAGTAGCCGAGCGAGGATTCCACCACGTGGCCGGCGTTCACCGCCCAGATGTAGACGCCCCAGTTGACGGTGATGACCGTCGCGGCGACCGTGACCAGGCCGAGCCTGCGGGGCTGCCTCAGCAGTTCGCCGAGCCAGGCCCAGCGCCGCATCACCAGCAGCGCGACCCCGACCACGGCGAGGGACCACACCATCCGGTGGGCCAGGATCTCGGCCGCCCCCGCGGGCTTCAGCAGCGGCCAGAAGAGGGGGACGAGCCCCCACATGCCGTACGCCGCGAAACCGTTGAACAGGCCCGTCCGCTGCTCGCCCCTCGACTGCCCGGCCACCGGTACCTCCCTCTTGCGCGGCTGCCTCCGTGCAGCCTCCCCGACGGTAGCGCCGGGCCCCCTCGCCTGTCATGCCCGTATCGCCATACGGTCATGACAGGGGTGGGGGCGCCGAGGGTGGCGCGGTTGCCGCGCCCGTCAGGCCTTGAGGGCCGCCGCGATGGCGTCCGCGACCGGCGTGGCCGGGCGTCCGATCAGGCGGGCCAGGTCACCGCTGGTGCGGGCGAGCAGCCCGCGCCCGATGGCGCGGTCCACGTCCACCAGGATCGCGGCGAAGGGCTCGGGCAGCCCGGCGCCGGTGAGAATGCTCTGGTGCGTCTCGGCGGACACGTTGTCGTACGTGATGTCCCTGCCGGTCTGCCGGCTCAGCTCTGCCGCGTACTCCGCGTAGCTCCAGGCGGTGTCGCCGCTGAGTTCGTACGCCGTGTTCTCGTGTCCCTCGCCGGTCAGTACGGCGACGGCCGCCGCCGCGTAGTCGGCGCGCGAGGCCGAGGCGATCCGGCCGTCGCCGGCGCTCTGCACGACGGCACCGTGCGCCAGGACGGGGGCCAGGTTCTCGGTGTAGTTCTCGTGGTACCAGCCGTTGCGCAGGAAGGTGTACGGCAGCCCGGAGTCGAGGATCGCCTGCTCGGTCACCTTGTGCTCGGCGGCCAGCCGGAAGTCGGCGTCCGGGCCGCCCAGGACGCCGGTGTACGCCAGCAGCGCGACCCCCGCCCCCTTCGCGGCGTCGATCACGGCCCGGTGCTGGGCGACACGCTGCCCGACCTCGCTGCCGGAGATCAGCAGCACCCTGTCGCCCGCGGCGAAGGCGTTCGCCAGGGTCTCGGGGGCGTTGTAGTCGGCCACGCGCAGCTCGACGCCGCGGGCGGCCAGGCCCGTGGCCTTGTCCTTGTCGCGGACGACGGCGACGACCTCGGCGGCCGGGATCTTTGCCAGCAGCCCGTCGATGACGAGACGGCCGAGGTGGCCGGTGGCTCCGGTGACGACGATGCTCATGCGGAAACAACTCCTTGTGGGGTGGGTACTCCACTAACCCTAGGAGGTGCACTAACTAAGTGAAAGTACCCACTTTGAAGTAAGGTACTGGCATGGCCGTAAGCGAACCGAGGGCGGATGGTGAGGCGATGTGCCCCTACCGCCTCGTCCTGGAACACGTCACCAGCCGGTGGGGCGTCCTCGTCCTCATCGCGCTGCGCGAGCGCCCGTACCGCTTCAGCGAGCTGCGCCGGGCCATCGGCCGCGTCAGCGAGAAGATGCTCACCCAGACCCTGCAGACCCTGGAGCGCGACGGTCTGGTGCACCGGGACGCCAAGCCCGTGATCCCCCCGCGCGTCGACTACTCGCTCACCGGCCTCGGCCGCGAGGCCGCCGAGCAGGTGGCCGCCCTGGCCGGGTGGACCGAGCGCCGCATGGACGCGGTCCTCGACGCCCGGCGGGCGTACGACGAAGCGCGGGCCGGGGCGGGCGGCCGGGCCTCGGCCTGAGCGGACGGCTGGGCCTCGGCCTGAGCGGACGGCTGGGCCTCGGCCTGAGCGGACGGCCGGGCCCGGTCCGGTCCGGAGTGTGCGGGGCCCGTGTCGGGTCCGAAGCGTGCCGGCGCTCCGCCGGCCGGGGGAACGGACAGGCCCGGACCTCAAGGGCCCGGGCCTGCTGGGACGTACCGCACCGCGTGGATCAGCCGACGACCGTCCAGGTGTCGCCGCCCGCGAGCAGCGCCGACAGGTCGCCCTTGCCGTTCTGCTCGACGGCGGTCTCGAGCTGCTCGGCCATCAGCGTGTCGTAGACCGGCCGGTCCACGGAACGCAGCACCCCGATGGGGGTGTGGTGCAGGGTGTCGGGGTCGGCGAGGCGGGAGAGCGCGAAGGCCGTGGTCGGGGACGCCGCGTGCGCGTCGTGGACCAGGATCATCGACTCGTTCTCGGGGGTGACGGTGACGACGCGCAGGTCACCGGTGAGCCGGTCCCGTACGACGCCCTTCGCGCCGTCCGCACCGAAGCGGACCGGCTTGCCGTGCTCCAGGCGGATCACCGCTTCCTCGGCCTGCTGCTTGTCCTTGAGGGCTTCGAAGGCGCCGTCGTTGAAGATGTTGCAGTTCTGGTAGATCTCCACCAGCGCCGTGCCGGGGTGGGCGGCGGCCTGGCGCAGCACCTCGGTGAGGTGCTTGCGGTCGGAGTCCACGGTCCGTGCCACGAAGGACGCCTCCGCGCCGATGGCGAGGGAGACGGGGTTGAAGGGCGCGTCGAGCGAGCCCATCGGGGTCGACTTGGTGATCTTGCCGACCTCGGAGGTGGGCGAGTACTGGCCCTTGGTCAGTCCGTAGATCCGGTTGTTGAACAGCAGGATCTTGAGGTTGACGTTGCGGCGCAGGGCGTGGATGAGGTGGTTGCCGCCGATGGACAGCGCGTCGCCGTCGCCGGTGACGACCCAGACACTGAGGTCCTGGCGGGAGGAGGCGAGCCCGGTGGCGATGGCGGGGGCGCGGCCGTGGATGGAGTGCATCCCGTAGGTGTTCATGTAGTACGGGAAACGCGAGGAGCAGCCGATACCGGAGACGAAGACGATGTTCTCCTTGGCCAGGCCGAGTTCGGGCATGAAGCCCTGCACGGCGGCCAGGATCGCGTAGTCGCCGCAGCCCGGGCACCAGCGCACTTCCTGATCGGACTTGAAGTCCTTCATGGACTGCCTGGCCTCGGCCTTCGGCACGAGGGAGAGCGCCTCGATCGTGCCCGTGCCTTCCGTGGACGTCTCAGCCATCGATGGCCTCCTTGAGCGCCGTGGCGAGCTGTTCGGCCTTGAACGGCATGCCGTTCACCTGGGTGTACGAGTGCGCGTCGACCAGGTACTTCGCCCGGACGAGCGTGGCGAGCTGACCGAGGTTCATCTCGGGGACCACCACCTTGTCGTAACGCCGCAGGACGGTGCCGAGATTCCGCGGGAACGGGTTGAGGTGGCGCAGGTGGGCCTGGGCGATGCTCTCACCGGCCGTGCGCAGGCGCCGGACCGCGGCGGTGATGGGCCCGTAGGTCGAACCCCAGCCCAGCACCAGGGTGTCGGCGCTGTCACCGGGGTCGTCGACGTCGAGGTCGGGGACGTCGATGCCGTCGATCTTGGCCTGCCGGGTGCGGACCATGAACTCGTGGTTGGCCGGGTCGTAGGAGATGTTGCCCGAGCCGTCCTGCTTCTCGATGCCGCCGATGCGGTGCTCCAGACCGGGCGTGCCGGGAACCGCCCAGGGCCGGGCGAGGGTCTGCGGGTCACGCTTGTAGGGCCAGAACACCTCGGTGCCGTCGTCCAGGGTGTGGTTCGGCCCCTGCGTGAACTGCACGCGCAGGTCGGGCAGTTCGTCGGTGTCGGGGATGCGCCAGGGTTCGCTGCCGTTGGCGAGGTAGCCGTCGGAGAGCAGGAAGACCGGGGTGCGGTAGGTCAGCGCGATCCGGGCGGCCTCGATGGCGGCTTCGAAGCAGTCGGCGGGCGTCCTCGGGGCGACGACCGGCACCGGGGCCTCGCCGTTGCGCCCGTACATCGCCTGGAGCAGGTCGGCCTGCTCGGTCTTGGTCGGCAGCCCCGTCGAGGGGCCACCGCGCTGGATGTCCACGACCAGCAGCGGCAGTTCGAGGGACACGGCCAGCCCGATCGTCTCGGACTTCAGCGCCACGCCCGGCCCGGACGTCGTGGTCACCGCCAGCGAACCGCCGAAGGCCGCCCCCAGCGCCGCGCCGATGCCCGCGATCTCGTCCTCGGCCTGGAAGGTGCGCACGCCGAAGTTCTTGTGCCGGCTCAGCTCGTGAAGGATGTCCGAGGCGGGCGTGATCGGGTACGAGCCCAGGTACAACGGCAGGTCCGCCTGGCGCGAGGCCGCGATCAGCCCGTACGACAGCGCCAGGTTCCCGGAGATGTTCCGGTAGGTGCCCGTCGGGAACGCCTGCGCCGCCGGGGCGACCTCGTAGGAGACCGCGAAGTCCTCGGTGGTCTCGCCGAAGTTCCAGCCCGCGTGGTACGCGGCGATGTTGGCCGCGGCGATCTCGGGCTTCTTCGCGAACTTGGTCCGGAGGAACTTCTCCGTGCCCTCGGTCGGCCGGTGGTACATCCAGCTCAGCAGGCCCAGCGCGAACATGTTCTTCGAGCGCTCGGCCTCCTTGCGGGACAGGTCGAACTCCTTGAGCGCCTCGACCGTGAGCGTCGTCAGCGGGACGGGGTGGACGCTGTAACCGTCCAGGGAGCCGTCCTCGAGCGGACTCGTCACGTAGCCGACCTTGGCCATCGCCCGCTTGGTGAACTCGTCGGTGTTGACGATGATCTCCGCGCCGCGCGGCACGTCGGCGATGTTCGCCTTCAGCGCGGCCGGGTTCATCGCCACCAGCACGTTCGGCGCGTCGCCGGGGGTCAGGATGTCGTGGTCGGCGAAGTGCAACTGGAAGGACGAGACGCCCGGCAGCGTCCCCGCGGGGGCGCGGATCTCGGCCGGGAAGTTCGGCAGCGTCGACAGGTCGTTGCCGAAGGACGCCGTCTCCGAGGTGAAGCGGTCGCCGGTGAGCTGCATACCGTCACCGGAGTCGCCCGCGAAGCGGATGATGACGCGATCGAGCCGGCGTACGTCCTTGGCGCCCGCCGGTTTGCGCTGCTCTCCCACGACGGTTTCGTCGGCCTGTTCCGCTGGACTGCTGACCTGGCTGGTCACTGAACTGGACCTCCCTCGAGGCGGCTGTCTGGGAACGGTCGTCCCGCCGACCCTCCCAGGATCAACCCTACGTCTGTAAGGGTCGCCTTCCCTCGGCCATTCGCATGATGGTCTCGACTCCGGAATTCCCGGACGCCCTGTTGTGCCATGGTCTGCTCGCCCCCCGGCGCTCTACGTGAGGAAGTTCCCTGCCGTCCTTCGGTTCTCGTGCTCGTGCGGGTCGCGGACGCCCGGCTTCGTACTGGACACCCGCAGGCTCGACCGGCGCTGGACAACTGACACAGTGTCAGCCGGTCAGGTGTTCAGATAGGTGAGGACCGCGAGCACACGCCGGTGATCGCCGTTGCTCGGCGACAGTCCGAGCTTCAGGAAGATGTTGCTGACGTGCTTCTCCACGGCGCCGTCGCTGACCACCAGCTGCCGCGCGACGGCCGAGTTCGTGCGCCCCTCCGCCATCAGCCCCAGGACCTCCCTCTCCCTCGGCGTGAGCCCCGCCAGCACGTCCTGCTTGCGGCTGCGCCCGAGCAGCTGCGCCACCACCTCCGGGTCCAGCGCGGTGCCCCCTCGGGCCACCCGCACCACCGCGTCCACGAACTCGCGCACCTCGGCTACCCGGTCCTTGAGCAGATAGCCCACACCACGGCTGGAACCGGCCAGCAGCTCGGTGGCGTACTGCTCCTCCACGTACTGGGACAGCACCAGCACGCCGAGCCCCGGATACCGCTTGCGCAGCTGCACGGCCGCCCGTACGCCCTCGTCGGTGTGCGTCGGCGGCATCCGCACGTCGGCCACCACCACGTCGGGCAGCTTGCCCCGGTCCGCGAACTCGGTGATCGTCCTGATCAGCGCCTCCGCGTCGCCCACACCGGCCACCACGTCGTGCCCGCGGTCGGTCAGCAACCGGGTCAGGCCCTCCCTGAGCAGCACTGAATCCTCGGCGATGACCACCCGCACCCTGTCCTCCACTGTTCTTCGGCCCCCCACAGCCTGTGCCCGGCCCACGCCGGTTCTCTCCACCCCGCACGCGCCGGTCGCCTCGCGCCCCGGCCCGTCCGTCCCTCGTACGACAGGCCCCAGCATTCCAGCATTCGAACCGGGCCGCGCCCGAGCCACCGAATCCGCACCCGGAACAGGGAGAGGGCCACCCTGTGCCGTTCGAACCCGGCCGGATCCCGGTACCGACGCCGGCCCGGCACGGGCGAACGACGGCAGGCCCGGCCGAACCCGGCCGGATCCCGGTACCGACGCCGGCCCGGCACGGGCGAACGACGGCAGGCCCGGCGTCGATGCCGGGCCTGCCGTGCTGTCCGCCCTGCCGGGACGCCAGCGGGCACCTGGTGCCCCGGCGCCGTGAGCCCGGCGCCGTGAGCCCTGGCGACGGGAGGTGCCGCTCAGGAGGGCCGCTGTCCCCGCCAGGGCAGCTCCGCGGTGACGCGGGTCGGCCCGCCCACGGGCGAGTCGACCACCAGGATCCCGTCCACCGCGTCGAGCCGCTCCGCCAGCCCCGCGAGCCCCGACCCCACGGACGGCTCCGCACCGCCCGCGCCGTTGTCCGAGACCTGGAGCATCAGCCGGTTCTCCACCCGCCACACGTCGACCGTGGCCCCGGTCGCCCGCGCGTGCTTGCTGATGTTCTGCAGCAGCTCCGAGACCGTGAAGTACGCGATCCCCTCGATCGCGGGGGCCGGCCGGGACGGCAGATCCACCTCCACCCGCACCGGCACCGTGCACCGCGAGGCGACCGCCGACAGCGCCGCGTCCAGCCCGCGGTCCGTCAGCACCGCCGGGTGGATGCCGCGCGCCAGATCCCGCAGCTCCTGGAGCGCCGTCTTCACCTCGCCGTGCGCCTCGTCCACCATCCGCGCCGCCTCCCTCGGGTCCTCGGACAGCTTCTCCTTGGCCAGCCCCAGATCCATGGCCAGCGCCACCAGCCGGGCCTGCGCCCCGTCGTGCAGGTCGCGCTCGATGCGCCGCAGGTCCGCCGCGGCCGTGTCCACGACCACGCCCCGGTCCGACTCCAGCTCCACCACCCGGGTCGCCAGCTTCGACGGGCCCAGCAGCCCCAGCACCATCAGCCGGTCCACGGTCGTCAGCGCCCGCACGATCCAGGGCGTGGCCAGCGTGAAGAGCAGCCCCACCAGCGCCGTCACCCCGATCTCGAACGGGTTGTCCAGATAGACGCGGTGTCCCTCGTCCCCGTAGAGCTGGAGCCCGCCCTGCCCGCCGTACAGCGGGAAGAGCCAGAACCACAGCGGGTACGTGAGCATCGCCCACCCGTACGCCCAGAACGACAGCGCCACCGAGAACGCGAAGACCGCCCACGGGAAGTGCAGCAGCGTGTACAGCAGGTGCCGCCAGGACGTGCCGCTCCTCAGCAGCGCCCCCATCGCCGCCATCGGCCCCTTGCCGCCCCGGCGCAGCGGCTCGGGGTCGGCGATCTTCAGGCCGAGCAGCGCCCGCGCCCGGGCCCGCTCCAGCGCCCCGAACCCGCGGCCCCCGGCCAGCGCCGCCGCCAGCACCGGGACACCCAGGAAGGTGATCAGCAGGCCCGCGCCGAGCGAGACCATCGTGACCGTCCAGACGAAGCCGGCGATCGCGATCGGCAGGCTCAGCATCAGATACCCGAACTCGCGCAGGCTGCGCGCCTCGACGGGGGCCCGCACCGCCACCGGAAGCCGATGCGGCCGGCCCTCGGTACCCGCCCCGTGGAATCCGGGCCCGCTGTGCGGTCCGTATCCCTGTCCGTAGTCCGTGGCCATCGGCTTCGTCCGTTTCTACTCGTCCGGTTCTGCTCGTCCGGTCAGTGGGCTGAGGGGCTCTGTCCCTGTCGTACCTCCACCCTGCTCGGCCGCGGGTCCACGGGCCATGGAGGCCATCGGCGTCTTGGGCCGGGGGTTTTCCCCACCTCGGCCCCGGCGGTGACCGGGCCTCGGCGGCGCGGGTGCTCACCGCCGGGGCACGTCCGCCCGCCTGCGGCGGCGGTCTCCGCGGCCGCTTCACCGACGGGCGCGGTCACCGCGGCCACGTCGAGGACGGGCGTCTCGAAGGTCGAAGGCTGGCCTGCGCGTGCCGGGTCTTCGACGGGCGCGGTCACCGCGGCCACGTCGAAGACGGGCGTCTCGAAGGCTGGCCTGCGCGTGCCGGGTCCCGGCGGACCCGGTCGGTCGCAGCGGACTCTCGCGCCGCCGTCTCTCCCGGCTCCGGCGGCCACGCCGGCGGAGCCGGGAGAACGTCCGCGGCGGGGCGTGGTCACCCTCGGTACGCGCCGGGCTCCCGGTCGCGCCACGGCAGCTCGGCCGTGACCGTGGTCGGACCGCCCTCCGGCGAGTCGATGAGGAACAGCCCGTCCACCGCGCCCAGCCGGTCCGCGAGGCCCGCCATGCCCGTACCGCCGTCGAGGCGGGCCCCGCCGCGCCCGTCGTCCCACACCTGGATCAGCAGCCGCTCGTCCGCCCGCCACACGTCGACCGACGCCGAACGCGCCGCGCTGTGCTTGCTCACGTTCTGCAGCAGCTCGGAGACCGTGAAGTAGGCGATGCCCTCGATGGCCGCGGCGGGCCGCTCCATCAGGTCGGCCGTCACCTTCACCGGCACCGTGCACCGCGAGGCTATCGAGGACAGCGCCGCGTCCAGGCCCCGGTCCGTCAGCACCGCCGGATGGATCCCGCGGGCCAGGTCGCGCAGCTCCTGCAGGGCCAGCTTCACCTCGCCGTGCGCCTCCTCGACCATCACCGCGACACTCTCGTCGGCCTGCCCCTCCAGCAGCTTCTCCTTCGCCAGACCCAGCCCCATCGCGAGGTTGACCAGCCGGGCCTGCGCCCCGTCGTGCAGGTCGCGCTCGATGCGCCGCAGGTCGGCCGCCGCCGTGTCGACCACCACCCCGCGGTCCGACTCCAGCTCGGCGATGCGCCGCTCCAGCTCGTCCGACGGGGACAGCAGCCCGCGCACCATCGCCCGGTCGACGTTGGTCAGCGCCCGCGTGATGAACGGCAGCACCGGCCACAGCACGAAGAAGGAGACCACCGTGATCGTGAACGTCGCGATGCCCCAGGGCAGCCGGATGAACTCGTACAACGTCGTCCGCCAGCCCACCGGGTCCTTCAGCGCCGACCAGAGCCGGCCGAAGAACCCGGACCCGGCGACCGGAAGGGGGCTCGGCTCGTCGATCCGCACACCGAGCAGCGCCCGTGCCCGCGCCCGCTCGGCCCGGCCCAGCAGTCGCGCGCCCATCAGCCCGCCCGCCAGCAGCGGCAGCCCGACGACCGTCACGGTGAGGCCCGCGGCGACCGACATCACGGTCACGACGTACGTGAAGCCGAGGATCGAGACCGGCAGATCGGCCAGGAGATGCGCCATCTCCTTCCACGTCTGCCGGTGCAGGGCGAGGCGTGCGGGCGGCAGCAGCCCGTCGTCGGACGTAGGCCCGTCCGGGGCGCCGGTGGTCGTGATGCGTTCGGTCATATGCGCCAGCGTGCCCGGCCGCGCGCCCCGGCGCCATGAGGTGGGCCGCCACGATCCACGGGGGAAAACCCCACCCCGGGCGGTTCGCCGGGAGCCGTCCTGCCCATGCCAAGGCGTGACGGGCTGCTTACGGGTTCTTTAGCAGGCCCTAGACTCCCGTGCGTACAGATCGTCGAACGCGAGGTTCACGAAGGACCACGAGGTCAGAGAGCGAGGGGCGGACGTGCCGGAACCGACCGTTGCCGCCGGGACCGGGGGCGTGGAGACCGCGACCGTGGTCGCGTCGGACTATTTCCAGTCCTATTCGGTCGTCGGACTGCTCACGATCGTCGGCGTGCTGTTCGTCGCCGTCGCGTTCGGCGCCGGACGACTGCTGCGGCCCGTCGTGCCGACCCCCGAGAAACTCCTGACGTACGAGTGCGGCGTCGACCCCGTGGGCGAGGGCTGGGCCCACACCCAGGTCCGCTACTACGTGTACGCCTTCCTGTACGTGATCTTCGCGGTGGACTCGATCTTCCTGTTCCCGTGGGCGACCGTCTTCGCCCGTCCCGGCTTCGGCGCGGCGACGCTCGTGGAGATGTTCCTCTTCCTCGGCTTCCTCGCCGTGGGCCTGCTGTACGCATACAAGAAGGGCGTCCTCACATGGACGTGACCCCGGAGCCGGCCCAGCCGGTACTGCTGCCCGAGCCGAAGAGGCTGGGCGCCCTCGCCCGGCTGGCCCCCGAGCCGATGAAGGTGGTCCTCAACTGGGGCCGCCGCTACAGCCTGTGGGTCTTCAACTTCGGCCTCGCCTGCTGCGCGATCGAGTTCATCGCCGCGTCGATGGCCCGGCACGACTTCATCCGCCTCGGCGTGATCCCCTTCGCGCCAGGCCCCCGCCAGGCAGACCTGATGGTCGTCTCCGGCACGGTCACCGACAAGATGGCCCCGGCCGTCAAACGTCTGTACGAACAGATGCCCGAGCCCAAGTACGTCATCTCCTTCGGCGCCTGCTCCAACTGCGGCGGCCCGTACTGGGACTCGTACTCCGTGACGAAGGGCGTCGACCAGATCATCCCCGTCGACGTGTACGTCCCCGGGTGCCCGCCGCGTCCCGAGGCCCTGCTCCAGGGGATCCTGAAGCTCCAGGAGAAGATCGCCCGCGAGTCGCTGAGCGAGCGGTACGGCACGGGCCGTCCCTCCACGGCCGCGCTCCAGAGCGGTCCGGTGCGGCCGCCGGCCGCGGGGGAGGGCCGATCCCGATGACCGCCGGCTGGCTCCCCGCCCCGGTCGAGGACCTGTTCGGCCCCGACGCCACGGCCGAGGAGTCGTACGCGCTCCTCACCGTCGACGTGCCGCCCGCGTCCTGGACCGCCGCCCTCCTGACGGCCCGCGACACACTGGGGTGCACGTACTTCGACTGGCTCAGCGCCGTCGACGAACCCGGCACGGGCTTCCGCGTCTCGGCCCACGTCGTGGCGCTGTCCCCGGTACGCCGCCTGCTCGTCCGTACGACCGTCCCGCACACCGCGCCGGTCCTGCCGTCCGCGGTTGCCGTCTACGCGGGCGCCGGCTGGCACGAGCGCGAGACCCACGAAATGTTCGGTGTGGACTTCGAGGGCCACCCCGGCCTGGACCCGCTCCTGCTCCCGGAGGGCTTCGAGGGCCACCCCCTGCGCAAGGACTTCGTGCTCGCCGCGCGGGTCGCCAAGGCCTGGCCCGGCGCGAAGGAGCCCGGGGAGTCGGACCACGGCGGCCCCAAGCGGCGCCAGATGCTGCCGCCCGGCGTCCCCGACCCCAACGAGTGGGGCCCCCTCAAGGGCCAGCTCCCGCCCGCCCCGGCCCGCCCCGCCCGGGGCGCCGCCCGCGCGGCGGGAGACCGGCCGGCCCGCCGCACCCGCACGACGGACGAGGGCTCGGCGAGCCAGTCCGCCGCGGCCCCGACGCCGTCCACCGCCGGGCCTTCGCCCGCGCCACGGAGGGCGCGCAGCGCGAGCGGCGGGTCGGCGAGCCAGCAGGCTCCGGCTGTGCCCGGTACCGAGCCCGGTGCCGGAACGGCCGGTGCCGGAGATTCAGGCGCCGGTGCCGGTGGCCCGGCGGGTGCAGGTGGCCCGGCGGGTGCCGGTGGCCCGGCCGCCGCGGGTCGGCCCGCCGCGGATACGGCCGCGGAGGCGGGGAAGCTCCCCGGGGACGCGGGGAAGCTCCCCGGGGAGGGGACGCCGCCGTCGCTCCCTGCCGCGCCGAGGCCCGCGAGAGCCCCGCGCAGCGCGGACGCCCCGTGGCACCACGCCCGACCGGCCTTCAGCGACTCGGGTGCCGGTACCGAGCCCGGTACCGAGCCCGGTGCCGGTACCAGCACCAGCACCGGCACCGGCACCGGCACCGAGGCTGTGACGCCTGCCGGGGCCCCGCCGCAGGGTGAGCCGGACCGTCCGTCCGGCGCCGACAAGGACGCCGACGCCGACGTGAGGACGGATGCCGAGTCCGAGCCGGGCCCCAAGCCGGAACGGGAGCCGGGGCCGGGACCGAAGCCGGAGTCCGAGCCGGGCCCGGAGCCGGAGCTGGGCCCGAAGCCGGGACCGAAGCCGTCCGAACCGGGACCGAAGCCGGAGCCCGAGCCGGGCCCGGAGCCGGAACGGGAGCCGGGCATGAGGCCGGAACCGGAACCGGAGACGACGCCGGAAACGGAGCCGACGCCCGAGTCCGGTCCGAAGGCTGAACCCGGCGCACGTACCGGTGACGGGCCCGGCTCCGGCGCACGTACCGAGCCCGAGCCCGAGCCCGAGCCCGAGCCCGAGCCGGAACCCGGTCCGGAGTCCCCCCGACGAGCAACCCCCGCCAAGGACGACCCCGCAGGAGGCACGCAGTGAACGACGCTCTCGACGTCGCCCTGCGACTCCTCGTCGTCTTCGTCGTGTTCCTGACCTTCCCGCTGATCGTGGGTCAGACCGAGCACAAGGTGATGGCCCACATGCAGGGCCGCCTGGGCCCGATGTACGCCGGCGGCTTCCACGGCTGGGCCCAACTGGTCGCGGACGGCGTGAAGTTCGCCCAGAAGGAAGACGTCGTCCCGGCCGGGGCGGACCGCCGCGTCTTCCAGCTCGCGCCCGCCGTCGCCCTCCTCCCGTACCTCCTCGTCCTCCTGGCCATCCCGGTCGGCCCGGGAGAAGGAGCCGTCGGCGAGGCCGTCGACGCGGGCATCTTCTTCGTCCTGGCCGTCATGGGCGTGGGCGTCCTCGGTTCGCTCATGGCGGGCTGGGCGTCGGCCAACAAGTTCTCCCTGCTCGGCGGTCTGCGCACGGCTGCCCAGCTCCTCGCGTACGAACTGCCCATGCTGCTCACCGCGGCCTCCGTCGCGATGGCGGCGGGCACCGTCTCGCTCCCCGGTATCGTCGACGCCTTCGAATGGTGGTGGCTGCCCTGGCAGATCGTCGGCGCGATCGTCTTCTTCGTCGCCGGTCTCGCCGAACTCCAGCGCCCGCCCTTCGACATGCCCGTCGCCGACTCGGAGATCATCTTCGGCGCGTACACCGAGTACACCGGCCTGCGCTTCGCGCTGTTCCTCCTCGCCGAGTACGCCGGGATCGTCGTCCTGTGCGGCCTGACCACCGTCCTCTTCCTGGGCGGCTGGCACGGCCCGTGGGGTGCCGACGGACTCGGCTGGATCTGGACCCTGCTGAAGACCGCGATCCTCGCCTTCGTCGTCATCTGGCTGCGCGTCACCTACCCCCGTCTCCGTGAGGACCAGCTCCAGAAGCTCGCCTGGACCCTCCTCGTCCCGCTCGCCCTCGCCCAGATCGCCCTCACCGGCGTCGTCAAGGTGGTGATCTCCTAGTGGCCCCCATTCCCGGCGCCGGCCTCGCCAAGGGCCTCGCCGTCACCCTCCGCACGATGACGAAGAAGACCGTCACCGAGCAGTACCCGGACGCCCAGCCCGAACTCCCGCCCCGCACCCGCGGCGTCATCGGCCTCTTCGAGGAGAACTGCACGGTCTGCATGCTGTGCGCCCGCGAGTGCCCCGACTGGTGCATCTACATCGACTCCCACAAGGAGACGGTCCCGCCCGCCGCCCCCGGCGGCCGTGAGCGCAGCCGCAACGTCCTCGACCGCTTCGCCATCGACTTCGCCCTGTGCATGTACTGCGGCATCTGCATCGAGGTCTGTCCTTTCGACGCGCTGTTCTGGTCCCCGGAGTTCGAGTACGCCGAGACCGACATCCACGAACTCACCCACGAACGCGACAAACTCCGCGAGTGGATGTGGACGGTCCCGGCCCCGCCCGCCCTCGACCCCGCCGCCGAGGAACCGAAGGAGATCACCGCGGCCCGCAAGACCGCCGACAAACTCGCCGCCGAGCAGGCCGGACCCGCGGAGCAGGCTCAGCAGACCGAGCCGGCCGAGCGGACCGGTCAGGCCGGACGCGCCGGGCAGGCCGGGCAGACGGAGCCGGCCCCGCAGGCCGACCGAGCCGCCCCCGACCGGACGGCCGGACCCACGGACCCCGGGGAGGCCCAGTCGTGAGCCTCGCAGCAGCCACGGCCGCCGCCACAGCACGCGCCACGACCGCCGCCGGCAGCCACGGTTTCCTCTCCCCGACCGGCGTCGAGATCGCCTTCCTCCTCGTCGGCCTCGTCACCTTCGGCGCCGCGATCGTGACCGTCACCACCCGGCAGCTGGTGCACGCCGCCCTCTGGCTGGTGGTCGCGCTCGGCGGCCTCGCCGTCGAATACCTCCTCCTCACGGCCGAGTTCATCGCCTGGGTGCAGGTCCTCATCTACGTCGGGTCGGTCGTCGTCCTGCTCCTGTTCGGTCTGATGCTCACCAGGGCCCCCATCGGCCGCTCACCGGACGCCGACTCCGGCAACCGCTGGGCCGCCCTGGCCGTGGCCGTCGCCGCGGCCGGCGCCCTGGTCTGGATCGTCGTCGACGCCTTCCGCACCACCTGGATGGACCTGGACGGCGCCGCCGAGGGCTCCACGGAAACGACGGGCGAGAGCCTCTTCCAGAACTGGGTGCTTCCCTTCGAGGCCCTCTCCGTCCTGCTCCTCGCCGCCCTCGTCGGCGCGATCGTGCTCTCCCGCAAGACCGCCGCCGAAGAGGCGCTTTCCGCCCGCCCGAAGCCCGGCGCACCCCGGCCCTCCGGCACACTCCCCCCGAGCCGCCCGGCCCCCGGCCCGACGACGGCCGGCGAGCGGTCCTCCGGCAAGGAAGGGAACCGCTGATGCACCTCGCCTATCCCGCCGTGCTCTCCGCCCTCCTGTTCTGCACGGGCCTGTACGGAGTCCTCGCGCGCCGCAACGCGATCCTGGTCCTGATGTCCGTCGAGCTGATGCTCAACGCCGTCAACCTGAACCTCGTCGCCTTCGACGTCTGGCTCTCCAAGACCGCCCGCGACACCCTGCACTCCGGCCAGGCACTGACCCTGTTCGTCATCGCCGTCGCCGCCGCCGAGATCGGCATCGGACTGGCGATCGTCCTCGCCGTGTACCGCAACCGCGGCACCTCCGACATCGACAGGCTCCGCGACACCGCCGAGACCGGCGACGGCCCCGAAGGCGGCGGCCCCGAAACCGCCGCGCCGACCACGGCCGAGAAGGCTGAGGCCACCGCGTGACCACGACCACCCTCGCCGTCCTCGTCCCCCTCCTCCCGTTCCTGGGTGCCGCGGCCGGCCTGTTCCTCGGCCGGACGGCCCCCGGTTTCGTACGCCCCCTCGCCGTGCTCCCGACCCTCGCGGCGCTCGTCGTCGCCGTGCTGGTCGCCGTGCGCCAGGGCGGCGACCAGGCCGTGGAAGCCGTCACCGAACTCACGCCCACCGGCTCGGTCCCCATCGAGCTGGCCCTGGACATCGACGGTTTCGCCGCCCTCGTCGCCGTGCTGGTCGGCCTCGTCGCGTCCTGCGTGCAGATCTACTCGACGGGCTATCTGCGCGACGACCCCCGCTACCCCTCGTACGCCGCCCTCGTCTCCCTCTTCACCTCCGCGATGCTGCTCGTCGTCTACTCCGGCGACCTGATCGTGCTGCTGGTCGGCTGGGAGATCATGGGCATCTGCTCGTACTTCCTGGTCGGCCACTACTGGGAGACCCCCGAGGCGCGCGCCGCCTCCCTCAAGGCCTTCCTGGTCACCAAGCTCGGCGACGTCCCCTTCCTGATCGGCCTGTTCGCACTCGCCACCGACGCCGGGTCCTTCCGCATCACGAAGGTCCTCGGCACCGTCGCGAGCGGCGGACTCGACCACCCGACCCTGATCGCCCTGCTGCTCCTCGCGGGCGTGGCGGGCAAGTCGGCGCAGTTCCCGCTGCACACCTGGCTGCCCGACGCGATGGCCGGCCCCACGCCCGTCTCCGCACTCATCCACGCCGCGACCATGGTCGCCGCCGGTGTCTACTTCGTCGCCCGGCTCCTCCCGGTCTTCGAGGCCTCCACGACCGCGATGGTCGTCCTCGCCGTGATGGCCGCGGTCACCATGACCGGCTCGGCACTCGCCGCCCTCGCCCAGGACGACATCAAGCGCGTCCTCGCGTACTCGACGATCGGCCAGCTCGGTTACCTGACCGGCGCCCTCGCCGTCGCCGACCGCGGGGCCGCCGTCTTCCACCTCCTGTCGCACGGCGCCTTCAAGGCGCTGCTGTTCCTCGCCGCCGGCGTGATCATCCACGCCTCCGGCACCAACTCGCTGGCCGCCATGTCCCGCATGAAGGACCTGCGCGTCCGCATCCCCGACGCCTACTGGACGATGACCGTGGCGCTGCTCGCGCTCGCCGCGATCCCGCCCTTCAGCGGCTTCTTCTCCAAGGAAGCCGTCCTCGGGGCCGCCGAGCACGTCGCCACCGGCCACACCGAGCACGCCCCCGGCGCCGCGGGCTGGATCGTCCTCGTCGCCGGCCTGGTCACCGCCGTGCTCACCGCCGCGTACGCGACCCGCCTGTGGCTGCTCGCCTTCAACGGCCGGGGAACCGAGGCCCCCGACCACGGCAGGCAGCCGCTGAGCATGACCGTGGTGCTGTGGGTGCTCGCCGTCCCGTCGCTCGCCTTCGGACTGGCATACGGTCCGCTGCCCGACTGGTTCGACGGCCGCGACCTGACGCCGGTCCTCACCACCTCCGTCCTGGCCACCGGACTCGCCCTCGTCGGCGGTCTCGTCACCTACGGCGCCTGGCGGCACACCACCGCCATGGCCGCCCCCGTACCCCTGGGCGCGGTCGCGGCCCACCCCGAAGGCGACGCCGGACTGGTCGAGGCCGAGGCCATCGCCAGCCACACGCCCGCCTACGGAGACATCGCATCCGCACCGGACCCGGCGGACCCGGGCCGTCTCCTGCTCGGCCCGCTGCACCGCCACGCGGCCGCCGGCTTCCACCTCGACGCCGTGTACGCGACGCTGTTCGTCCGCCCCGTGCAGGCCGGAGCCACCCTCGTCCGCTTCCTCGACCGCGAGGTCGTCGACACCTACGTACGCGGTGCGGGCGCCCTTCCCCGCTGGCTCGGCGAGGCCGCACGGCGCGCCCAGACCGGCAATGTGCAGACCTATGTGAGCGCGCTGCTCGCCGGCACCGTCGTCCTGACGGTCGCCGTCCTCCTCGTCGCCACGGGAGCGTGAGCAGACGTGATCGATATCAGTGAATCCGTGATGCAGATCCTTCTCGCATTGATCGTCGTGGGCCCGCTCATCGGGGCCGCCACGGCTCTCCTGCCGGCCCCGCCCGGACTGAAGGGGAAGTCGCCCGAACAGGCCGTGCTGCGGCACGGCGTGCTGGTCACCGGTGTGGTCCTCATCGCCGCGATCGTCCTGGCAATGGGCTTCGACCACGACACCCCGGCCAAGGCCCAGCGGATGCAGGCCACGACGGACATCAGCTGGATCCCCGCACTCGACGTGCGCATCCACCTCGGCATCGACGGCATCTCCCTCCCCCTTCTCGTCCTGACCGCGCTGCTGACCTTCCTCTGCGCGCTGTACAGCTACTTCAAGATGCCCGCGGGCCCCACCCCGAAGGCCTTCGTCGCGCTCGTCCTCGTCCTCGAGTCCGGCACCCTCGCGACCTTCGCCGTCCTCGATCTGCTGCTGTTCTTCCTCGCGTTCGAGATGGTGCTCATCCCGATGTACTTCCTCATCGCCCGGTGGGGCGGTGCCGGACGGCAGGCCGCCGCCTGGAAGTTCATCCTCTACACGCTGCTCGGTTCCGTCGTCATGCTGCTCGGCCTGCTCCTGATCGGGATCAAGGCGGGCACATTCGACATGGTGGCACTCGCCACTGACAACGGCCGCGAGCTGACCACATCCGTGCAGGTCATCGCGGTTCTGGCGGTCGGGATCGGACTTGCCGTCAAGACGCCGATGTGGCCGCTCTACAGCTGGCTGCCCGACGCCCACACCGCCGCACCCACCGTCGGCTCGGTCCTGCTGGCGGGCGTACTGCTGAAGATGGGCACGTACGGATTCGTCCGCATCCTGCTCCCCGTCGCGCCCGACGGCATGCACACCTTCGCGCCCTGCCTCGCCGCCCTCGCGGTGGCCGGAATCATCTACGGATCGCTGGCCTGCCTCGCCCTCGCCAAGCAGGGCGCCAAGGGCGACCTCAAGCGCCTCATCGCGTACTCCTCCGTGGGCCACATGGGCTTCGTCCTGCTCGGCATCGCGACGATGACCCCCACCGGCGTGAACGGCGCGCTGTTCGCCAACGTCGCCCACGGCCTCATCACCGGCCTCCTGTTCTTCCTGGTCGGCGGCCTCAAGGACCGCACGGGCACCACCGACCTCGACACCCTCGCCCAGGAGACCGGCGCCGCCCTCTACGGCAAGGCACCCCGCCTCGGCGGCCTGCTCGCCTTCGGTGCCGTCGCCTCGCTCGGACTGCCCGGCCTCGCCGGGTTCTGGGGCGAGATGCTGGCGCTCTTCGGCGCGTTCAACCCCGCCGAAGGCCTCAGCCGTCCCGCCTTCCTCACCTTCATGGCGGTCGCCGCCTTCGGCACCCTGCTCACCGCCGCGTACATGCTCATCGTGGTCCGCCGTGTGTGCATGGGTGCCGCGCCCCAGCGGGACGCTCCGCGGCTCGCCGACGTCCAGAGCTACGAGTTCGCGGCCTGGGCCCCGCTCGTCGCCCTCACCGTCATCGCCGGACTCTGGCCGAGGGCCCTCCTCGGTCTGACCGACCCGGCCGTGCAGCAACTGCTCGCAGGAGGCACCCGATGAGCTCCCTGGTCCAGTCCGTCGACTGGCTCGCGATCGCGCCGCCCACCCTCGCCGCGGCCGTCGGACTCGTCGTGCTCGTCGCAGACCTCTTCGTCGGCGACGCCAGGAAGTCACTGCTCGGCTGGCTCTCGGTGGCCGGCCTCGCCGCGTCCGCGCTGCTCCTGCTGCCGCTCCTGGACGGGGACCGCGCCACCTTCTGCCTGACCGGCGACGCCGACGTGTGCAGCTACACCGCGGACCGGTTCACCCTCGTCATCCAGCTCCTGGTCCTCGGCGGAGCACTCCTCGCCGCCCTGCTCTCGGTGACCGCCCTGAAGGACGCCGACAAGGAACTCCCCGAGGGGGAGTACTGGTTCCTGCTGCTCTCCTCGGCCGCAGGCGCCGCCCTGCTGCCCGCCTCACGGGACCTCGCGACCCTCATCGTCGCCCTGGAAGTCGCCTCCCTGCCCGCCTTCGCCCTGGTCGGCATCAAACGCGGCGACCGCAAGTCCTCCGAGGCGGCCCTGAAGTTCTTCCTGTCCTCGGTCACGGCGACCGCCGTCAGCCTCATGGGCGTCAGCTTCGTCTACGCCACGACCGGCACCCTGTACCTGACAAAGATCGCGGACAGGATCCAGCACGTCGACGGGCAGTTCGCCACCCTCGCCCAGACCGGCGTCGTCCTCACCCTCATCGGCTTCGCCTTCAAGACGGCCGCGGTGCCCTTCCACTTCTGGGTGCCCGACACCTACGTGGGCGCGCCCCTGCCCATCGCCGCCTACCTGTCGGTCGTCGGCAAGGCGGTCGGCTTCTCAGGCCTGATCCTCGTCACCGTCGTCGCCTTCCCGTCGTACGCGGACATCTGGGGCCCCGCACTCGCGGCACTGGCCGCCCTGACCATGACCGTCGGCAACGTCGGCGCCCTGCGCCAGCGCACCACGCGCGCGTACAGCGCGGTCCGGCTGCTCGCCTGGTCCTCCGTCGGTCAGGCCGGCTACCTCCTGGTGCCGATCGCGGCGGCCGCCTACTCCAAGGACGCCGAGAAGGCCATCGGCTCCACCGTCGCGTACGCCCTGATGTACGCCGCCGTGAACCTGGGCGCCTTCGCCGTGGCCGCCCTCGTCGCCCGTACGAGCCCCCTGAACCGTGTCAGCGACTACCGAGGTCTGTATGCCGCCAGCCCCCTCTCGGCGCTGCTCCTCGGGTTCTTCCTGCTGTGCCTCGCGGGACTGCCACCGGGCATCATCGGCCTCTTCGCGAAGGTCACCGTCTTCTCGGCGGTCGTCGACGCCGGGCTCGGCTGGCTGGCCGTGGTCATGGCCGTCAACGTGGTGATCGCGCTCTTCTACTACCTCCAGTGGACGACGCTGCTCTTCCGCGCCCCCGAGGGCGAAACCGCCGAGCACCGGGTACCGGCCCCGCTCACCGCGGCCATCGCCCTCACGGCCGTCCTCGGGATCGCCCTCTCCGGAGCACCCCAAGTGGTCCTGCGCTTCTCGGACACCTCCCTCTTCTGACCGACCGCCCACCGGGGACCGCCTCCCGCCACGCGCGCGTGGACCCGCCTCCACGCCCACGTCCACACCCGTGCCCGGCGTACGCCCCTGAACGCCCCCACGCGCGCCTGCGCCGCCGCTCCCCGTCACCCGGTCGGCCCACGCCCACCATCCCGGGCACAAGGGAACTAGTGCCTCCCGCCTGGCGTTGACCAGTACGGGAGGGTCCACTGAGCAGTGGACGCACGCAGCAGCATCAGCAAGCAAGGGTTCCCCTGCCGCACCACTTGGAGGGCGTACCGTGCACCGCCGGCACAACGGGCTCAGGACCGCCGTCCTCCTCGGGGGACTGTCCGCACTCATCATCGTCATCGGCAGCTTCTTCGGGCGGGTGGGCCTGGTCGTCGCCCTCGTGATCGCCGTCGGCACCAACGCGTACGCGTACTGGAACAGCGACAAACTTGCGCTACGCGCGATGCGTGCCCGCCCGGTCAGCGAATTCGAGGCCCCGGCCCTCTACCGCATGGTCCGCGAACTCTCCACCGAGGCCCGCCAGCCCATGCCCCGCCTGTACATCTCGCCCACCGAGGCGCCGAACGCGTTCGCGACCGGCCGCAACCCACGCAACGCCGCCGTGTGCTGCACCGACGGCATTCTGCGGATCCTCGACGAGCGTGAACTGCGCGGCGTCATCGGCCACGAACTCAGTCACGTGTACAACCGCGACATCCTGATCTCGTCCGTCGCCGGCGCCCTCGCCTCCGTGATCATGTTCCTGGTGAACTTCGCCTGGCTGATCCCGGTCGGCCGCTCGAACGACGACGACGGCCCCGGACTCCTCGGCATGCTGCTGATCATGCTCCTCGGCCCGCTCGCCGCGTCCCTCATCCAGCTCGCCGTCAGCCGCTCCCGGGAGTACGAGGCGGACGCCTCCGGGTCCCGGCTCACCGGGGACCCGCTCGCCCTCGCGAGTGCCCTGCGCAAGCTCGACGCCGGCACCAAGCAGCTGCCGCTGCCCCCGGAGCCGCGCATCGAGACCGCCAGCCACATGATGATCGCGAATCCGTTCCGTCCGGGCCAGGGACTCTCCAAGATGTTCTCCACGCACCCGCCGATGGCGGAGCGCATCGCCCGGCTCGAGAAGATGGCAGGTCACCACCAGTGAAAACACTCCTGAACGTCATCTGGCTCGTCCTGAGCGGCTTCTGGCTGTTCCTCGGGTACCTGCTCGCGGGCGCGCTGCTCTGCCTCACCGTCATCGGCATCCCCTTCGGCATCGCCGCGTTCCGGATCGGCGTGTACGCCCTGTGGCCGTTCGGCTATACGACGGTGGAGCGCCGCGACGCGGGCGCCCCGTCCTGCGTGGGCAACGTGCTGTGGCTGGTCCTCGCCGGCTGGTGGCTCGCCCTCGCCCACATCGTGACCGGCATCGCCCTGTGCGTCACGATCATCGGCATCCCGTTCGGCATCGCCAACTTCAAGCTCCTGCCGGTGTCGCTGCTGCCGCTGGGACGCGAGATCGTCCGCTCGGACCAGCCGTTCGCGACGCGCTGACGCCCGACGCGCTGACGCCCGATTGCGGGGGTACGACCGGTTGTACTGCCGCACCGGGCGCCAAGGCGGGTCAGCCCGGCCGGAGTCGTCCCGCAACTGCCGTTGTCCACAGCCCCGAACGCGCCTCGCCCGCGGTTGTCCACAGGCCCGCCCGGCTGTCAGCGGCGCGTTGCATCATGAGCCCATGACCGAAATCGAGCAGCTGCTGGCACGGGTTGCCCAGCATGCCCGCGACACCCGCCCCTGGGGCTGGCCCTCGCTCCCCGAGCCCGTGGCCCCGTCCGCGATCGCCCGTGCGGAGTCCGCCCTGGGCTTCCCGCTGCCGGCGCTGCTCGCCGCGCTCTACCTGCGGATAGGCGACGGCGGATTCGGCCCGGAGTACGGCCTGTTGCCGCTGCTGGACAGTTCGCCGTCCGGCGAGCCCGCGGCCGTCCCGCAGTACGTCGCCAACCGAGCCGAGGGCGTCGAGGACCCCGACTGGCCCTGGCCCGAGGGTGTCCTGCCGATATCCCACTGGGGCTGCGGAATGTACGCCTGCGTGGACTGCCAGGACCCGGACGGCACGGTCCTGTTCTTCGAGCCGAACGCCGACCGTGCCGAAGACGCCTGGTACGTGGACTCGGCAAGCCTCGAGGACTGGCTGCGCGCCTGGCTGGACGGCACCGGCTGGTACGAAGAGGCGAGCGACGGCGCGGACATGGCGCCCTGGCCCGGCTTCCGCATACGCACGGCTCCGGCTCCCTGACCGGTCCGCACCCACGGACTATCGCGAGGCCGCCCACCGCCGGACTCCGTAGGCCGCGGCCCCCGCCACCAGCACGGCCGTTCCCACGACGACCGAGACACCCGGCAGCGCGAACGCCAGCGTCGCGCACCCGACGAGCCCCACCGCCGGCAGGACCCGCCGGGAGAGAGCCGAACCGAGCGTCCAGGCGGACGCGTTGGCGACCGCGTAGTACGCCAGCACCCCGAAGGAGGAGAAACCGATGGCACCCCGCACATCCACCGTCGCGGCCAGCGCCGCGACGACCGTACCCACGGCCAGTTCCGCCCGGTGCGGCACCTGGAAGCGCGGATGGACGACGGCCAGAGGACCCGGGAGGTGCCGGTCACGTGCCATGGCCAGCGCGGTGCGCGAGACGCCCAGTATCAGCGCGAGGAGCGACCCGAGCGCGGCCACGGCCGCACCCATCCGCACCACCGGCACGAGCCCCGGCACCCCCGCCGCCCGTACGGCATCGGCCAGTGGAGCGGAGGCCGAGCCCAGCCCGTCCGTACCGAGCACGGTCAGCACCGACACGGCCACGGCCACGTACACCACAAGCGCGATACCGAGCGCCAGCGGGACGGCGCGCGGGATCGTGCGCGCCGGATCCCGTACCTCCTCGCCGAGGGTCGCGATCCGCGCGTACCCGGCGAACGCGAAGAACAGCAGACCGGCCGCCTGAAGCACTCCGCCCATGCCGTCGGAGACCCCGACGTCCAGCCGCCCCGTGTCGGAGGCACCGGAGCCGAGACAGACGACCACCACGGAAGCGAGGACCGCGAGGACCACCGTCACGATCACCCGGGTCAGCCGGGCCGACTTCCGCACCCCGCCGTAGTTCACCGCGGTCAGCGCGACCACGGCGCCGACCGCCACCGCGTGCGCCTGCCCCGGCCAGACGTACGCGCCCACGGTGAGCGCCATCGCCGCACAGGAGGCCGTCTTCCCGACCACGAACGACCAGCCCGCGAGATAGCCCCAGAAGTCCCCGAGCCGCTCGCGTCCGTACACGTACGTGCCGCCCGAGGCGGGATAAAGGGCAGCCAGCCGAGCGGAGGACATCGCGTTGCAGTAGGCGACGACGGCCGCCACCGCCAGCCCGATCAGCAGCCCGGAGCCGGCCACCCGGGCGGCGGGGGCGAGCGCGGCGAAGATTCCGGCACCCACCATCGAGCCCAGACCGATGACGACCGCGTCCCCGACACCGAGGGTCCGCCGCAGCCCGGCACCGGCACCAACACCGGCACCCGGACCGTCGGCCCCCTGTCGTGTCATGACCCGCACCCTACTGATCAGTGCAACCGGCCGGCGCCGTGCAGGCGTCATCCCCGGCAACGGAACATCAACATGAGCGTGACCGGCGGCTCGGCCGCCGGAACACAGCCTGGCCGACGCAGGAACACAGTCCGGGCGCAGCGCGGAGAGGCAGGTTCAGGGCATGGGCATCATCAGCTGGATCATTCTGGGGCTGCTGGCCGGGGCCATCGCCAAGTTCCTGCTGCCGGGACGCGACCCGGGCGGTTTCGTCGGGACGACCCTCATCGGCGTCGCGGGCGCCTTCATCGGCGGCTGGATATCCGCCCGCTGGCTGGACCACCCGATCACCAAGGACTTCTACGACGGCGCCACCTGGGCCGCCGCGATCGGCGGCTCGTTCGTCCTGCTGGTGGTCTACCGGATCCTGTTCGGGGACTCACGGCGCTGAGCGCGCACCCCTGACCCGCGGCCGGAGGCAGGAAGGGTGGGCACCGGGGCGCCCACCCTTGCTCGTACCCGCGCCGAATCCTCTACCGGTAGTTCACGAACTGCAGCGCGAAGTCGAAGTCCTTGCCCTTGAGCAGCGCCTGCACGGCCTGCAGGTCGTCCCGGCTCTTCGAGCTGACGCGCAGCTCGTCGCCCTGCACCTGAGCCTTCACGCCCTTCGGGCCCTCGTCACGAATGATCTTCGCGACCTTCTTCGCGTTCTCCTGGGAGATGCCCTCCTCGATGGACGCGAAGATCTTGTACTCCTTGCCGGAGAGCTGGGGCTCACCGGCGTCCAGCGACTTCAGCGAGATCCCGCGCTTGATCAGCTTGGTCTCGAACACATCGAGGATGGCCTTGACCCGCTCCTCGGAGTTCGCCTCCATGAGGATCTTCTCGCCGGACCAGGAGATGGAGGCGCCCACGTTCTTGAAGTCGTAGCGCTGCGAGATCTCCTTGGCGGCCTGGTTGAGGGCGTTGTCGACCTCCTGCCGCTCGACCTTCGAGACGATGTCGAAACTGGAGTCGGCCATGTCCTGTGGCTCCTTGTATCGGGGTGCGTGAGGGCGGCAGCAGAACCGGCATCAGCCCCGCGCCGCATCCGCATAAGCCTAGCCACCCGCTCCCCGCGGAGTACTGATCAATCGGGTGGCGAAGCACCCCCGGGCATCGGGTATCGTTTACGTCGTTGCCACGGAGCACCGCCGAAAAGCGGTCCTCACGGCAGCAAACCCCGGCGGTGTGCCCGAGCGGCCAAAGGGAGCAGACTGTAAATCTGCCGGCTTAGCCTTCCCAGGTTCGAATCCTGGCGCCGCCACACGGGAACCAAGGGCCCGTGACCTGCCTCACAGCAGGTCACGGGCCCTTGGTCATGCGCCGGGAAGACCGGCGTGCCGCCCCGCGCTGTGGCGTGGTGGGCGGAGCCCGGTGTGACCTCAAATCCCCGATGGGACGCCGGGACCCGCAGCTGCCCGGCCGGTCCCGCCGCCCGGTCCGTCGGCCGCCGGGCACACTGGACAGCATGTCGTCCCGCCGCAGAAAGTGTCCCGAGTGCCGTCGTGAGATCGCCGTCGTCGCGGGCCGGTTCGCGCGGCACGACCCGGCCGGAGCCCGGGGGAGCGGTGAGCTCGTGTCGTGCCCCGGGTCACGCAGACCGGCGGAACTCGGCGCGGCCCAGCCCACGCTCGACGGGTACGTCGTGCCCGGGTTCCCCGGTCAGCTGCCCCTCTTCTGACCGTCCGTCGAGGCGGCGGGCCCGGTGCTGGGGATCTTCTGACTTGTCCGTCGAGGCGGCGGGCCCGGTGCGGGGGATCTTCCGACCCGTCCGTCGAGCGGCGGCCCCGGTGCCGGGGACCCGCCCCCTGTCGGCGGCGTCCTGGGCGGGCCGAGCTGCCGGCGCCGGGCCTGTGTGAGGCGGTGATCAGACGGTCGCCTTCGCTCCCCTCGGCGGCGGGCGGAACCCGTGGGCGTGGACGCGGGGGAGCAGTGGGCCCTGGGTGCGACTCCGGTCGTACTGGCGACATGCCCCGGATGCGACTCCGGTTGCACACGATCGCGACCCTGGACCGATGCAACAGCGCCTACCCCGCGCCGAGGATGGCCGGGTGACCGAGATCATCACGGGACTGCACATGTCCCCCCTGGAACTCCTTGCCTTGCCGGGTGCCGTCGCGCTGGTGCTGGCGCGTTGGCTTCCTCCCGCCGCCCGTCCACTCGTCACGATCGCGGCGGGAGCGGTCTTCGTGCTGTCCGCGGTCGTGCTGAGCGCGGTGGGGATCCGCTGGCAGATGCTGCCGGTACTGGCAGGCGCTGCCCTCGCGTTGCCGTTCGCCGTGTCTCCGCTGCTGCGACGACGTACGGGCCGGCCGACGAGGCGGGCCCGCTGGTGGCTGGCGTTGCCGGGATCGCTGGTCTGCGTCGGCCTGATCAGCGCAGGCCCGGCGGCCGCCTGGGCCTTTCCCGTACCCGTGTTCCCCGAGCCGTCGGGCCACTTCGCGGTCGGCACGCGCGTGACGCAGTGGACCGACCCGCACCGCCCCGAGACGGCCACTGTTGAACGCGGAGACCGGCGCACGGTCGTGGTCCAGCTCTGGTACCCCGCGCGGCGGAGTCCCGCGGGCGCGCAACGGGCCCAGTACCTCGGGCGCACAGAGCACGAGGCGCGCATCGTCTCCGAGGCGCTCGCACGCTACATCGGCCTGCCCGGCTTCCTGGTCGACGGCGTCCCGCGCGCCCACACCCATGCGGTCTTCGACGCCCCCGTGGCCGGCGGGGGCGGAAGGTTCCCGGTCGTGCTGTTCTCCCCCGGCCTCGGGGGAGTGCGCACCCAGAACACGGCCTGGGCGGAGGAACTGGCCAGCCACGGCTATGTGGTCGCCGCCCTGGACCATCCGTACGATTCGGCCGCCGTCGTCCTCACCGACGGCCGGACGATCACCACCAGGATCGCCTCCGCCGGTGACCCGGACGAAGACGAGAAGCGGTCCGCCGAGACGTCGGGGATACGGGCCGCCGACCTCAGCTTCGTCCTCACCCAGCTGGGCCGTCTGGACCGAGGTGAGATCGCGGGTTCTCTGACCGGACGCCTGGACACCGGCCGGGTCGCGGCGACCGGCCACTCCATGGGTGGCGGTGCCGCCCTGCAGGCCGCCCGCCAGGACCACAGGTTCGACGCCGTCATCGATCTGGACGGCTACCCCCACGACCCCGCCCCGGGCTCCTTCGACCAGCCGGTGCTCGCGCTGACCCAGGCCATCACCCAGGAGACCGACCCGCGTTACCTGCCTCGCCTCGGCAAGGTCCTCAAGCTCAGCACCGCGACGAGCTACCGGCTCACCATCCCCGGCGCCGCACACATCACCTTCATGGACGGCCCCCTCTACCTGCCCCCGGTGCCCTCACTGGTCGGGTCCCTGGGCCGCACCGAGAGCCCGCGTGTCGTCGCCGCGGCCTCTCTCGCCTTCCTGGACTCCACGCTGCGTCACCGACCGGGCGACGTGACCGGCGCTCTGTCCGCCTACGGCGACCTGAGCGTCCATCGCCCGGGAGGCGGCCGCTGACCGGCCGCCCCGCCACACCAGGCCGGGGGCACAGGTTCCGCGGCCCTAGTTCCCGGCCACCGACTTCACCGCCACCGAGACCGGTGCCGACCCGCTGATCAGCTCCAGGGTGAGGCCGGCCGTCGCCGGGGTGTCCACCAGCTCCGCCAGCACCGCCGCGACATCCTCACGGGGGACCGAACCGCGCCCGGTGGAGGCCTCCAGGCGGACGAGGCCCGTCCCCGCGTCGTCCGTCAGGGCGCCGGGACGCAGGATCGTCCAGTCCAGGGACTCCCGGCCGCGTACGTACTCGTCGGCCTCGCCCTTGGCGCGCAGGTACGCGTCGAAGATCTCGTGGCCCTGGTGCGCGGCATCCGCGCCCATGGACGAGACGACGACGTGCCGCCGTACACCCGCCAGCTCCGCCGCGTCCGCGAACAGGACCGCCGCGGCCCGGTCCACTGTGTCCTTGCGGGCGACGCTGCTGCCCGGACCGGCGCCCGCCGCGAAGACGGCCGCGTCCGCGCCCCGCAGGTGCCCGGCGACCTCCTCGACCGAGGCCGTCTCCAGATCGCACAGGATCGGCTCGGCACCGGCCTCCCGCAGATCGTCGCCCTGCTCCGCGCGGCGGATGATGCCCGCCGCCTCGTCGCCGCGCGCGGCGAGCAGGCGCTCCAGCCGCAGCGCGATCTGACCGTGACCTCCAGCAATGACAATGCGCATGATTCCGACCGTACGCCCGGCCGGGCGGGTTCGCCGCACAACCCTGTGGACGACTTGCGAGTCATAGCGGTGATCACTGCGAATCAGAGGTCGCTGTCCACGCCGTACGACGCCCCGGGGGCCGTGCGGCGACGTGCGGCCTCGTTAGGAGACCCCCATCACCGCCCTACGCAAGACCGTCACCGTGGCCGGCTGTGCCGCCGTCCTGTTCGCCACGGCGGCCGCCTGTGGCACGGTCGAGAACCTCACCGCCGGACAGAACGTCGACCACGCCGTCGACCGGCTCGGCGAACAGAAGTCGCTCGCCTTCGGCTTGAGCCTGGACGCGACCCCCGAGGCGCTGGCCTCGCTGGCGGGTGACACCGATCCGGGCGAGGAGATGCCCGAGGAGTTCACCGACTTGATCGCCGGGCTGCACGTCGACGTCTCGGTCAAGTCCCGCAGGAAGCTCGCGGATTCGGGAGAGAAGGATCTCCTCGGTACGAGCGTCAGGGTCGCGGGTGCCAAGGGCGTCCTCGTCGAGTACCGGGTCGTCGGCGACTTCATGTACTACCGCGCCGACATGAAGGCCCTCGGCGACGCGATGGGCTTCCCCTTCCCGACCGCCGACGAACTCCCGGAAGAGGAGAAGGGGTTCAAGAAGATCCTGGAAGGCGAGTGGGCCAAGGTCGACGCCCGCCAGCTCGAGAAGCCGGGCAGGGGCACGAAGGGGTCCCGCGACGAGGTCGACGCAAAGACCCAGCAGAAGGTCATGAAGGCCGTCCGCGGAGTCATCACGGACGAAGTGACCTTCCGCAACGAGGGCGGCAGCGACGGTGCCGAACACGTCGTCGCCAAGGCCGGCTTCCGCGACCTGCTCACCGGACTCTTCGACAGGCTCCGTCCGCTGCAGGGGGACCTCCCGGCGGGTGCCGAACTCCCCACGGCCAAGGACCTCAAGGACGCCCCGGACAAGAAGGTCGCCGTCGACTTCAAGCTGAAGGACGGTGACCTCGAACAGGTCAAGGTCGACCTGGCCGTCCTCGCCGACAAGCCGAACGGCACGAAGCTGCCCCTGGTCCTGAAGTTCAGCGAGGCGGGCGACGTGAGTGCCCCGAAGGGTGCCACGGAGCTCCCCGCGGACGAACTCCAGGGCCCCGGCAGCCCCTTCGCCGGCGGCATGCTGGGCGGCGGCATGCTCTGACCCGCCCGCCGGCCGGCTTCGAACGCCGATCCGGCGCACCGGCAGGGGCGGGGACCGCTACGACGGTCCTCCCCGCCCCTGCCGGGGGGACCGCTGCGACGGCCCTCCCCGCCCCTGCCGGGGAGACCGCTGCGACGGCCCTCCCCGCCCCTGCCGGGGAGACCGCTGCGACGGCCCTCCCCGCCCCTGCCGGGGAGACCGCTACGACGGCCCTCCCCGCCCCCGCCGGGGAGACCGCTACGACGGCCCTCCCCGCCCCTGCCGGGGAGACCGCTACGACGGCCCTCCCCGCCCCCGCCGGGGAGACCGCTACGACGGCTCCCCCCGCCCCTGCCGGGGCAGATCCAGCGCCGCCGTCACGGCCGAACCGCAGTACTCCCGCACCGCACTCGTCCGCGCCACCACGCGCCCGCCGTGTACGACGATCCGGCTGTACGCCAGCGACAGCGCCCCGGCGAGCCGGTCCCCGCGCACCGCGAGCAGCTCCGCGGGGAAACCGGCCTCCACGCGCACCTCGGGCAGGCCGAGGGCGGCCCTGGCGGCGGAACTGACCGTGCCGTAGGCGTCCTCGGGCCGTAGCCCGTAGCGCGAGGCGAGCAGGTACGCCGCCTCCAGCGGGTCTCCCCGGCCCACCGGGTTCGAGACGTCGCGCAGGGCGCCGCTGCCCGCCGCAACCCGCACACCGGCCGAGCGCAGCAGCCGTACCGGAGCCGTCCCGGGCCGGTCGACACCGCCACAGCCGCCCTGCGGGACGCACACCACCGTCACTCCGGCCGCCGCGAGCTGGTCCGCCGCACGCGCCGCCACCTCGCTGGGCAGCCGCCCGAGGCCGCCGCACGGACCGAGGGTCACTCCGGGGCGCAGGCCGCCCGCCATCACCGCCAGGCGGGCCAGCCGGGCCGGATCGGCGCCGTCCGTGTGCAGGTCGACCGGACAGCCGTGCTCCGAGGCGATCTCCAGCACCGCCTCCACGTACCCCGTCGGGTCCGGGTCCGTGTCCGGGCAGCCGCCCACCGCCGAAGCGCCCATCTTCACCGCGTCCCGCAGCATCGCGAGACCGTCGGCCCCGGCCACCCCGGTCAGCAGCCGGGGCATCGCGACCGTCGACAGCTCGGTGAGACCGCGCAGCGTTCGGCGTGCCCGGAGCACCGCCGTCAGCGCGCCGAGTCCCTGCACGGCACCGACGTGCACGTGCGAGCGCAACGCCGTCGCGCCGTGCCCGAGTTGGAGCAGCGCCGCCTCGGTGGCCCGGCGCTGGATTTGCTCGGAGCCGGACGGGACCGGTCCGTCCTCGTCGGCCGTGAACGCCGTGTCGCCGTGCGCGTGCGCCTCGGCGGGGGCCGGCAGCAGCAGGTAGCCGTCGAGGTCCACACGCGTGCCGTGGGCGGGACTTCCGCCCGGGGCGAGGCTTCCCGCGGTGCCGACGGCCTCGATGCGGCCGCCGACGAGCCGCACGTCCACGGTCCTGCCGTCGGTGAGCCGAGCTCCGCACAGCAGCAGGGCGGCAGCGTCCGCATGTCCCGAGGAGGACGAGGACGAGGGGGGCGGCTGCGGCTGGCTGTCGTGCATCGCGCTCCTGGTGGCTCGGGGACGTCTGCGCGGCAGGGACGCAAGGTCACGCAGAGTGAGTCGAGCCTAGGGTCGTGACCCGCCGGTATCCGGGAGGAGCGAAATAGTCGTACCGGTGTGGTCCTCGTGTTGACCGGATACGACGAACGGGCCGGAGGGGAGGCTTCGATCAGGCGGAAAGGACGCGATCCGACTGCCGGAACGACGTGCCTTCAGAGCCCCGCGTGGCCTCCCGCGCCTCAGGAGTCACTGCCGTCCACCCCACGAGCATCGCCGGGTGGCGACTGCGCGCCCTCCGCGGCGGCGACCGTGCGCCACCCGCGCCGATCCGCCCTTCTCAGAGGCCGCTCGCGGTGGCCGCGGAACCCCCGGAGTACGGCCGCGACTCACCCCGCCGAACGCCCGGAATACGGCCGCCGGACGCCCTGAGTGACGGGTGGGAGACACCCTGGGGCAGGTGCCGCGAAACGGATTTGGGCGATCGGCGGCCGACCGTGTAATGTCTTCATCGCTCGCCCCAATAGCTCAGTCGGCAGAGCGTCTCCATGGTAAGGAGAAGGTCTACGGTTCGATTCCGTATTGGGGCTCTGGTGTGTGAGGTTCCCGTCGCAAGGCGGGGCCCGATCGCATCTCAGCGGTGTAGCTCAGTCGGTAGAGCAAGCGGCTCATAATCGCTGTGTCACCGGTTCAAGTCCGGTCACCGCTACTGACAGTAGCCGATTGTTGGGTCGGTCCTTCGATCGGCTACTCTTCTATGCGTTAATCGTCCCATCCGTTCGTCAAGGAGCACTCCTGTGGCTGCCACCGACGTCCGCCCGAAGATCACGCTGGCCTGCGTGGAGTGCAAGGAGCGGAACTACATCACCAAGAAGAACCGGCGTAACAACCCGGACCGACTGGAGATGAAGAAGCACTGCCCGCGTTGCAACGCGCACACCGCGCACCGCGAAACGCGATAGTTTCAGGCTCGTACACGAGGCCGTCCCCAGCAACGGGGGCGGCCTCGCGTCGTTCACCCGCCGAGCGTCCCACCCGTGGGCCTCGGCTGAGACTCGTTGGTCCGGCTGAAACCAGGAGGTGCCGAGTCCATGGCGCTCGACCAGTCCTTCGTGGGGCGGTCCTACCCGCCCACCGACCCCTATGAGGTCGGCCGGGAGAAGATCCGCGAGTTCGCGGAGGCCGTGGGGGACGCCAACCCCGCGTACACGGACCCCGACGCCGCCAAGGCGCTCGGGTACGCCGATGTGATCGCCCCGCCGACCTTCGTCTTCGCGATCACCTTCAAGGCCGCGGGGCAGGTCGTCCAGGACCCCCAACTGGGCCTCGACTACAACCGCGTGGTGCACGGCGACCAGAAGTTCGCCTACACCCGGCCGGTGCGCGCGGGCGACCGGCTCACGGTCACCTCGACCATCGAGTCGATCAAGTCCCTCGCGGGCAACGACGTCGTGGACATCCGCGGCGAGGTCCACGACGAGACGGGCGAGCACGTGGTGACGGCCTTCACGAAGCTCGTCGCGCGTGCGGCGGAGGAGAGCTGACATGACGGCGAAGATCTCTTACGCGGACGTCGAGGTCGGCACCGAGCTGCCGGCCCAGGTCTTCCCCGTGACGCGTGCCACGCTCGTGCGGTACGCGGGCGCCTCCGGGGACTTCAACCCGATCCACTGGAACGAGAAGTTCGCGGTCGAGGTCGGTCTCCCCGACGTCATCGCGCACGGCATGTTCACGATGGCCGAGGCCGTCCGCGTCGTCACCGACTGGGCGGGCGACCCGGGCGCGGTCGTCGAGTACGGCGTCCGCTTCACCAGGCCCGTCGTCGTCCCGAACGACGATCACGGCGCGACGATCGAGGTCAGCGCCAAGGTCGCGGCCAAGCTCGACGACAACACCGTCCGCGTCGACCTCACGGCGACGAGCGCCGGACAGAAGGTGCTGGGGATGTCACGGGCAGTCGTACGACTGGCGTGAGCGCCGGCGGACCCGGGCGAAAGCACCGGGCGCAGGCGAGGCCCCGGTATGAGCGCCGGACGTCAGCCCGCGCCCCGACCGAGTGCCAACCCTGGCGCCGGGTGTCGGGGCCCGCGCGCCGACCTGACGCCGCCCGAGCACCGGGGCCGCTGTGAGTCCACGCGATGTAAGGGGCGTCCTCCACGGCGGGGCGCCCCTTACGGGCGTCTGGCCCCCTGCCTGCACCAACGCTCGTCGGCCGTCGGGCGTTCCGGAGAGGGCGCCGACCCTCTTGACGCAGTTAGTGATTGAGTACTAACTTTCTCGCATGGTCAGGATGAGCGCGGAGGAGAGGCGCGAGAGCGTCATCCGCGCGGCGACGAGCGAGTTCGCCCGCGGTGGTTACTACGGCACGTCGACCGAGGCGATCGCCAGGCGCGTCGGCGTCTCGCAGCCGTATCTCTTCCGGCTCTTCCCCAGCAAGAAGGCGATCTTCCTCGCGGCCGCCGAGCGGTGCGTGGAGGACACGATCCGCACCTTCGAGGAGGCCTCCGCGGGACTCCAGGGCGAAGAGGCCCGGCTGGCCATGGGGAACGCGTACAGCAGGGTCATCGCCGAGCAGCCGGAGCGGCTGATGATGCAGATGCAGATGTATCTGGCGGTGGCCGCGGCCGAACAGGCCGGCGAGCACGAGTTCGGGGAGGCGGTGCGGGCCGGCTGGATGCGGCTGTGGGACACCGTCCATCTCTCGCTCGGCGCCGACGTCGACGACACGACGGCGTTCATGGCATACGGGATGCTCATCAACTGCTTGAACGCCATGGGTTTCCCGCCGGATCATCGGGTCTGGGAAGGGATCTACCCGTCGGCGCGGGCCGACGGCCGACTGGAGAAGTAGACGGAACGGGTCGCCCTGGGCGCTCCTCTCTGCACAGAAAAGTTAGTCATCAATAACTAACCGGAAAGATCGAACATCCTCTGGGGGAGAGATGTCGCAGCAGAACGCCCGTCGCGGGGGAACCGCCTGGGCCCTCGTCATCACCAGCGTCGCCGGCTTCATGGCGGCCCTGGACAACCTCGTCGTCACCACCGCCCTGCCCTCCATCCGCGAGGACCTCGGGGGAGCGCTGGACGACCTCGAATGGACCGTGAGCGCGTACACGCTCACCTTCGCCGTGCTGCTGATGTTCGGCGCGGCGCTGGGTGACCGGTTCGGCCGCCGCCGGCTGTTCCTCGTCGGGCTCACCGTCTTCACCGCCTCCTCCGCCGCCGCGGCCATGGCACCCGGCATCGACTCCCTGATCGCCGCCCGCGCGGTCCAGGGCGTCGGAGCCGCGATCATGATGCCGCTGACGCTGACCCTGCTGACGGCCGCGGTCCCGGCCGCCAGGCGCGGGATGGTGTACGGGATCTGGGGGGCCGTGAACGGCCTCGCAGTCGCCTCCGGACCTCTCATCGGCGGCAGTCTCACCGAACACGTGTCCTGGCACTGGATCTTCTGGCTGAACGTTCCGCTGGGTCTGGCGCTGCTGCCGCTCGCCCGGCTGCGCCTGGCCGAGTCGTACGGCAGCGGCGCCCCGCTCGACATCACCGGCACGGTCCTCGCCAGCGGCGGCCTCTTCGGGATCGTGTACGGGCTGGTCCGCGGGCCCGTCGACGGCTGGACCAGCGGATTCGTCCTGTTCGCTCTCGTCGCGGGCACCGCGCTGCTGGGCGGATTCGTCCACCACGGCATCCACGCCAGGGCCCCGATGCTGCCGATGCGGCTCTTCCGCTCGCCCGCCTTCGCCGGGATCAACGCCGCGAGCCTGCTCATGTTCCTCGGGATGTTCGGCTCGATCTTCCTGCTCAGCCAGTACATGCAGGGCGTCCTCGGCTACTCGCCCACCGAGGCCGGACTGCGGATGCTGCCCTGGACCGGGATGCCGATGCTCGTCGCACCGGTCGCCGGCTACCTCTCCGACCGCATCGGCGGCCGCCCGGTCGTCGCCGCCGGGCTCTTCCTGCAGGCCGCCGGGCTCGCCTACCTCGCCGCCGTCGTCACCGCCGACGTCTCCTACTCGGGACAGCTGCCCGGCCTGATCCTCAGCGGCATCGGAATGGCCCTGTACTTCGCCCCGGCCGCGGCCCTGGTCATGTCCAGCGTCCACCCCGAGGAGCAGGGCATCGCCTCCGGCGCCAACAACGCCCTCCGCGAGGTCGGCGGCGCCCTCGGCATCGCCGTGATGTCCTCGATCTTCGCCGCCCAGGGCGGTTACGAGTCCGCGCAGAGCTTCGTGGACGGGCTGCGGCCCGCGCTGTGGGTGGGGGCCGCCGTGGTGGCCGTCGCGGCGATGGCGGCCCTGGCCGTCCCGTCCGCACGGCGCTCGGCACCGCCCGCCGGCCCCGGCACCCCCGCCCCGTCCGGGGAGCCGGCCAAGGAAGCCGTCGCCACCTGAGCATCCAGTGCCCGGAAGGGGGCGCTCCGGCCCGACGGGCCGGACCGCCCCCTTCGGCGTGCCTGCCGTATCAGGGCTCCCGGAGCGGCCGGGCATGTGCCGGGCCCCACCGATGGGTGGACGCTCCACCGCTCTCTCGTACTCTTGAGCCCGTGCAGGAACTCCACGACGCTCCGCTCGCCCCCCTGACCACCTTCCGGCTCGGCGGGCCCGCCGACCGGCTGATCACCGCGACGACCGACGCCGAGGTGATCGCCGCCGTCCGCGAGGCCGACGACAGCGGGACACCGCTGCTGCTCATCGGCGGCGGATCGAATCTGGTCATCGGCGACAAGGGCTTCGCCGGGACGGCCCTGCGCATCGCCACGACCGGCGTCGAACTCGACGGCACGCGGCTGGAGCTGGCCGCCGGCGAGGTGTGGACGGACGCGGTCGCCCGCACCGTCGAAGCCGGACTCGCCGGCGTCGAGTGCCTCGCCGGCATCCCCGGCTCGGCGGGCGCGACACCCATCCAGAACGTCGGCGCGTACGGCCAGGAAGTGTCGTCGGCCATCACCGAGGTGGTCGCGTACGACCGCGTCACGCGTGAGACGGTCACCCTCGCCAACGCCGACTGCGCCTTCTCGTACCGCCACAGCCGCTTCAAGGCGGACCCCGAGCGCTACGTCGTCCTGCGCGTCCGCTTCGCGCTCGAGGACGCGGCCGGGCTCTCCGCGCCGGTCAAGTACGCCGAGACGGCGCGCGCCCTCGGCGTCGAGCCGGGCGACCGCGTGCCCCTCGCCGCCGCCCGGGAGACCGTCCTGAAGCTGCGGTCGGGCAAGGGGATGGTCCTCGACCCCGAGGACCACGACACCTGGTCGGCCGGATCGTTCTTCACCAACCCGATCCTCACGCACGAGGAGTTCGCGGCGTTCCACGCGCGCGTGCGGGAGCGGCTCGGCGACGACGCCATGGCACCGGCGTACCCGGCCGGGGACAGCCACACCAAGACCTCCGCGGCCTGGCTGATCGACAAGGCCGGCTTCACCAAGGGCTACGGCACCGGGCCCGCCCGGATCTCCACCAAGCACACCCTGGCGCTCACCAACCGCGGCGGGGCCACCACCGACGACCTGCTCGCGCTCGCCCGCGAGGTCGTCGAAGGCGTGCGCGACGCCTTCGGGATCACGCTGGTCAACGAGCCGGTGACGGTGGGCGTCAGCCTCTGAGACGGCGAAGCCGTCCGACCGGGCCGAAGGGCCTCACGAGGCGAGCCAGTCGTCGACGCCGGACAGCAGCTTCGCGCGGACGTCCTCCGGGGCGGCCGAGGCGCGGATGGACTGCCGGGCCAGCTCGGCCAGTTCCGCGTCGCTGAAGCCGTGGTGGCGGCGGGCGATCTCGTACTGCGCGGCGAGACGCGAGCCGAACAGGAGCGGGTCGTCCGCCCCGAGGGCCATCGGGACCCCGGCTTCGAACAGAGTCCTCAGGGGTACGTCCTCGGGCTTCTCGTAGACACCGAGGGCGACGTTGGACGCCGGGCAGACCTCGCAGGTCACCTGGCGGTCCGCCAGCCGCTTCATCAGCCGAGGGTCGTCGGCGGCCCGCACCCCGTGCCCGATCCGCGTGGCGTGCAGGTCGTCCAGGCAGTCCCGCACCGACGAGGGCCCGGCGAGCTCGCCGCCGTGCGGCGCCGACAGCAGCCCGCCCTCGCGCGCGATCGCGAAGGCCCGGTCGAAGTCCCGCGCCATGCCTCGCCGTTCGTCGTTGGAGAGCCCGAAGCCGACGATGCCGCGGTCCGCGTACCGCACCGCCAGGCGGGCCAGCGTGCGGGCGTCCAGCGGGTGCTTCATCCGGTTCGCGGCCACCACGACCCGCATCCCGAGGCCGGTCTCCCGCACGGCCGAGTCCACCGCGTCCAGGATGACCTCCATGGCCGGGATGAGCCCGCCCAGGCGAGGCGCGTACGACGTCGGGTCGACCTGGATCTCCAGCCACCCCGAGCCGTCCTTCAGGTCCTCCTCGGCGGCCTCGCGCACCAGACGCCGGATGTCCTCGGGATCCTGCAGGCACGACCGGGCCGCGTCGTACAGCCGCTGGAAACGGAACCAGCCCCGCTCGTCGGTCGCCCGCAGCTGCGGCGGCTCCGCGCCGGTCAGCGCGTCCGGCAGCCGGACACCGTGCCTGTCGGCCAGCTCGAGCAACGTGCTGGGGCGCATGGACCCCGTGAAGTGCAGGTGCAGATGGGCCTTGGGCAGTTCAGAGAGATCACGTACACGCTCCATCCCAGGATCCTGCCGCACGGGAATGCCCCGCCGGTAGCGTTTTCCCTGATCGTGGTCTTGCCCGAACGAAGAAGCGGACCGCCCTCCCGGAGGAGGACGGCCCGCACACGCGCGTGGAGCGCGAAAAGGAGAACGACGCCCCTGACGGCGTACGACCGTGTCAGTCGCGAGCCTCCGCCAGCAGCTTCTGGATCCGCGAGACACCCTCGGCCAGGTCGTCGTCACCCAGCGCGTACGACAGACGCAGGTAACCCGGGGTGCCGAAGGCCTCGCCCGGGACGACCGCGACCTCCGCCTCCTCCAGGATGAGCGCGGCCAGCTCGACCGTGTTCCGGGGGCGCCTGCCGCGGATCTCCTTGCCGAGCAGCGCCTTCACCGACGGGTACGCGTAGAAAGCACCCTCCGGCACCGGGCAGAGCACGCCGTGGATCTCGTTCAGCATGCGCACGATGGTCTTGCGGCGCCGGTCGAAGGCCTCACGCATCTTCGCGACCGCCTCCAGGTCGCCCGACACGGCGGCCAGCGCGGCGACCTGGGCCACGTTGGAGACATTCGACGTGGCGTGCGACTGCAGGTTGGTCGCGGCCTTGACGACGTCCTTGGGGCCGATGATCCAGCCCACGCGCCAGCCGGTCATCGCGTAGGTCTTGGCGACGCCGTTGACGACGATGCACTTGTCGCGCAGCTCCGGCAGCAGGGCCGGCAGCGACACGGAGACCGCGTCCCCGTAGACCAGGTGCTCGTAGATCTCGTCGGTGAGCACCCACAGGCCGTGCTCGACGGCCCAGCGGCCGATGGCCTCGGTCTCGGCCTCGGTGTAGACCGCGCCGGTGGGGTTCGAGGGCGAGACGAAGAGGACGACCTTGGTCTTCTCCGTGCGGGCGGCCTCCAGCTGCTCGACCGAGACGCGGTAGCCGGTGGTCTCGTCGGCGACCACCTCGACCGGCACGCCACCTGCGAGCCGGATCGACTCCGGGTAGGTCGTCCAGTACGGCGCCGGGACGATGACCTCGTCGCCCGGGTCGAGGATCGCGGCGAAGGCCTCGTAGATGGCCTGCTTGCCGCCGTTGGTCACGAGGACCTCGGAGACGTCCGGCTCGTAGCCGGAGTCGCGCAGCGTCTTCGCGGCGATCGCGGCCTTCAGCTCGGGCAGACCGCCCGCCGGCGTGTAGCGGTGGTACTTCGGGTTCTTGCACGCCTCGACGGCGGCTTCGACGATGTAGTCCGGGGTCGGGAAGTCGGGCTCACCGGCGCCGAAGCCGATCACCGGACGCCCGGCGGCCTTGAGGGCCTTCGCCTTGGCGTCCACGGCGAGGGTGGCGGACTCGGAGATCGCACCGATCCGGGCGGAGACCCGGCGCTCGGTGGGAGGGGTTGCAGCGCTCATGGCGCCCATAGTTTCAGACCGGAAACGTCCCGGGTACGCGGGTTTCACAGACTGAACACCCGCGGATCGACCACGGACAAAGCCCGTACGGACACCTTCTGTTCGACGACCGGCCGCCGAGCACGTACACTCTCACCTCGTTGGCCTTCACCGGCCGCGCCCTCCAGGTGCACACCGAGCACCCGGGCGGATGCGGTACGTTGGGGGAACCAAAGGGTCGTAGCTCAATTGGTAGAGCACTGGTCTCCAAAACCAGCGGTTGGGGGTTCAAGTCCCTCCGGCCCTGCTACACACTCCTTCGCCAGGATGTGTGCGCATGTACGTACTGCTTTGCACCGCCGTGCGGCTCAACCGGGCGCGGCGCGGCCACGACCCGGAATCAGGTGAGGACGAGTGACGGACGCCGTGGGCTCCATCGACATGCCTGATGCCCAGGACGAGGCGCCGGAGTCCAAGAAGAAGACCCGCAAGGGCGGAAAGCGTGCCAAGAAGGGCCCGCTGAAGCGCCTTGCCCTCTTCTACCGCCAGATCGTCGCGGAGCTCCGCAAGGTCGTCTGGCCGTCCCGCCATCAGCTGACGACGTACACGACCGTAGTGATCGTCTTCGTCATCATCATGATCGGTCTGGTCACCGTGATTGACTATGGACTCGATCACGCCGCCAAGTACGTCTTCGGCTGAGCCAAGAGCGAAGGGCGCCGTCACCGGCGCCCCTTTCGCGTGTTCCACCCCCATGTATCCAGGAAGAAGCAGCCACCGTGTCTGACCCGAACCTGAACGACGCCACCGAGTCGGTCGAGTCCGCTGAGGACGAGCTCGACATCGTTGAGGCGGCGGACGCCGAGGACCCGGACCAGGCCGAGGCTGCCGACGCCGAGGCGGGCGAGCCCGCCGAGGAAGCGGCTCTGAGCGTCGAGGACGATTCCGACGAGTCCACCGCGGACGACGAGCCCGCCGCGGACGACGAGCCCGCCGCGGACGACGAGCCCGCCGCGGACGACGAGTCCAACGAGGACGACGCCGCCTCCGACGAGGCCGTCACCGAGGACGCCGAGGAAGAGGCCGAGCCGGTCGACCCCGTCACCGCTCTGCGTGAGGAACTCCGCGCCCTGCCCGGCGAGTGGTACGTCATCCACACGTACGCCGGTTACGAGAACCGCGTGAAGACCAACCTCGAGCAGCGCGCCGTCTCGCTGAACGTCGAGGACTTCATCTTCCAGGCCGAGGTGCCGCAGGAAGAGGTCGCGCAGATCAAGAACGGCGAGCGCAAGACCATCCGTCAGAACAAGCTCCCCGGCTACGTGCTGGTGCGCATGGACCTGACGAACGAGTCCTGGGGCGTCGTCCGCAACACCCCCGGCGTCACCGGCTTCGTGGGCAACGCCTACGACCCGTACCCGCTGACCCTGGACGAGATCGTCAAGATGCTCGCCCCGGAGGCGGAGGAGAAGGCCGCCCGCGAGGCCGCCGAGGCCGAGGGCAAGCCGGCTCCGGCCCGCAAGCTCGAAGTCCAGGTGCTGGACTTCGAGGTCGGCGACTCGGTCACGGTCACCGACGGCCCGTTCGCGACGCTGCAGGCGACGATCAACGAGATCAACGCCGACTCGAAGAAGGTCAAGGGCCTCGTCGAGATCTTCGGTCGCGAGACCCCGGTCGAGCTCTCCTTCGACCAGATCCAGAAGAACTAGCCCTTCTGGAACAGATGCCTCCGACCAGGTCAGACAGGCGCTCGCAGCCGGTCTGACCTGCTCGGTTTTTGGCCGCGCACAGATACCCGTTATCGTTGTGCGGTATGCCTCCATACGGATCATTGGTCCGGTCGAGGCAGCCGTCTGGGGCGACTCGGACGTAGGAAGGCGAAAACGAAAGAGGACCCGGAATGCCTCCCAAGAAGAAGAAGGTCACGGGGCTCATCAAGCTCCAGATCCAGGCCGGCGCCGCCAACCCGGCTCCGCCTGTCGGCCCCGCGCTGGGCCAGCACGGCGTCAACATCATGGAGTTCTGCAAGGCCTACAACGCCGCGACCGAGTCGCAGCGTGGCTGGGTGATCCCGGTGGAGATCACGGTCTACGAAGACCGCTCCTTCACCTTCATCACCAAGACGCCGCCGGCCGCGAAGATGATCCTCAAGGCCGCGGGCGTGGAGAAGGGCTCCGGCGAGCCGCACAAGACCAAGGTCGCCAAGATCACCCAGGCGCAGGTCCGCGAGATCGCCACCACGAAGATGCCCGACCTGAACGCCAACGACCTGGACGCCGCGTCGAAGATCATCGCCGGCACCGCCCGTTCCATGGGCATCACGGTCGAGGGCTGAACCCCACCTCGTAAGTCTTGAACCGTGGAAGGGCCTGCTCGGCCCGGACCACGACTCCTCAGAGAACACAGGAGCAGTAGTGAGCAAGCGCAGCAAGTCTCTCCGCGCTGCGGACGCCAAGATCGACCGGGACAAGCTCTACGCCCCGCTCGAGGCCGTCCGTCTCGCCAAGGAGACCTCCACGAGCAAGTTCGACGGCACCGTCGAGGTCGCCTTCCGCCTGGGTGTCGACCCGCGCAAGGCCGACCAGATGGTCCGTGGCACCGTGAACCTCCCGCACGGCACCGGTAAGACCGCCCGGGTCCTGGTCTTCGCGACCGGTGACCGTGCCGAGGCCGCGACTGCCGCGGGCGCCGACATCGTCGGCTCCGACGAGCTCATCGACGAGGTGGCGAAGGGCCGTCTGGACTTCGACGCCGTCGTCGCCACCCCCGACCTCATGGGCAAGGTCGGCCGCCTGGGCCGTGTCCTCGGCCCGCGTGGTCTGATGCCGAACCCGAAGACCGGCACCGTGACCCCGGACGTGGCCAAGGCCGTGACCGAGATCAAGGGCGGCAAGATCGAGTTCCGCGTCGACAAGCACTCGAACCTGCACTTCATCATCGGCAAGGCGTCCTTCGACGACACCCAGCTGGTGGAGAACTACGGCGCCGCGCTGGACGAGATCCTTCGTCTGAAGCCGTCGGCCGCCAAGGGTCGCTACATCAAGAAGGCCGCGATCAGCACCACGATCGGCCCCGGCGTTCCCATCGACCCGAACCGCACCCGCAACCTCCTCGTCGAGGAGGACCCGGCCTCCGTCTGAGCCTCCCGCTCACTCCGGTAGCCGCGTCGCGCACGCGAACCAAGGACGGGCCCCGCACCTTTCGAGGTGCGGGGCCCGTCCGTCTTCCGTCCCCGCGGCCGCCCCCCGGGACACGCGATCAGGGCATCTGTGCCGGTGGGCTGCGCTAGCGTGCGGATCACAGTCATCGCTCAGGGGTGGGGGACATGATCAGCACCGTACTGCGGCGCGCGGGCCTGCCGTTGGCCGTGATCGGTGTGCTGAGCGGCGCGCTGAGCGGGTGCGGTCCGGCGGACCCCGCGGGGAGGAAGCCCCCGCGCACGGACGACCCCCGGGAGGCCGCGGCCCGCACCGCCGTCACCAGGACGCTGAGCGAGGTCCGCAGCCGCACCCGCGAGGCGGGTTCGGCGCGCGTCGACTGCTCGGCGACCCGGGGAGACATGGTCGCCACGCGGTCCAAGGGCGTCCTCGGCTGGTCCGACGGCCTCTCCGGCACCCTGACCATCACGTACACCGGGGGCAGCTGGGCCACGACCATGCGGGAGATGGGCAACGTGTCCACCCCGGCCCGCTTCGTCTCCGACACCTACTACGCGAAGATGAGCGACAGGTTCGCCACCGTCTCCGGCCGCGGCAGGCACTGGATCAAGTACGGCTACGACGCCTCCGCGAACTTCACCCCGGCGCAGTCGGTCGAGCTGCTGCTGGCGGCTCCCGACACCCGCGAGGTCGGCACGGAGCAGGTCCGCGGCACCCGCACCACGCACTACTCGGGCACGGTGACCGTCGCCGCACTGGGCGCCCCCCGCCCGGGGCTCACCCGTGCCGAGGTCGCCGGCCTCGAGAAGTGGTTCACCGAGGCCGGCGTCCGCGAGGAGAGGGTCGACATCTGGGTCGACGCCGGAGGCCTGCTGGTGAAGCGGTCCGAGCGCGGGGAGACCTCCTCGGGCGCCCTGGTGACCACGGCGTACTACGCGGACTACGGCACCCGCGTCGCCACTCCCGAGCCGCCGCCCGCCGACGACACCGTCGACTTCGCGGACCTGGTCGACCCCGAGACCCCCTGAGAACTCGCGGGACCGCCGTGAGTGGCCGGGATAGGCTCACGACCTTGCTGTGAACCTGCTCGACGTTTCCTGGGGGAATTATGAAGACCGCTGTACGCACAGCCGCACGACGTCGGACGCTGGGCGTGGCGCTCGCCGTCCTCGCGTTCGGCACGAGCGCCGTCGCCTGTTCCAAGAGCGACAGCCAGGCCGGGCAGTCGCCGTCGATGGCGCCCGCGGCCGCCGTGGCCGAGGCCGCGAAGAACACCGAGGACATCACGTCCCTGCGGTACCGGATGACCGGCAAGGTCCCGGAGCAGGGCCGGGTCGAGGCCGAGGCGTCGATGAGCATGAAGCCGATGGCCATGAGCATGAAGATGTCGGCGCTCGACGCGGGGACCGACACCGGGAAGGTGGAGCTCCGGTTCGTCGACGGCGCGCTGTACATGGGCGGGGGTGCCGCTGCCGCCAAGGAGATGGACGGCAAGCACTGGATCAAGTTCGGCGGCCTGGACAAGAACGGCGGCTCCTCCGGTGTCAACGCCTCCGGCATGGAGGACCAGGTCAAGAAGAACCCGGCCCAGGAGTCGACCTTCCTGACCGGCTCGAAGGACGTGAAGAAGGTCGGCACCGAGAAGGTGGACGGCGTCGAGACCACCCACTACAAGGGCACGGTCACCCTCGACGAGTTCCGTGACTCCCTCAAGGGCGAGGACAAGGCCACCCGCAAGTCGCGGGAGAAGAGCCTTGAGCAGTACGAGGCCATGGGCATCGACAAGCTCACGATGGACATGTGGGTCGACCCGGACGAGCACACCAAGCAGTTCCGGATGCGGGGCGCCGCCGACAAGGGCCCGCTCGACATGACGATCACCTTCCTCGACTTCGACAAGCCGGTGACGGTGCGCGCACCGGCCGCCGGGGACACGGTCGACCTGGCCGAGACCCTGCGGGACGCCCAGGAGGGCTGAGCGCCAGGTCACGCGCCTGCGGAGCACCCGTGCCGGGCGAACCGGAACCCTCGCGGAAGCGGGGACACCGGAGCCCGGACGGGGGCCTTCCGGGCGGATTTGCTCGACGGCGATCCGTTCGCGTACTCTTCCGGAGAAGCCAAAGACCGCTGGTCGTTGCCGTGCGCTCGTGAGGGAGTGCGGTGGCCGAAGGATCCGCTGAAACTGCGGACGACCCGCGTAGGTGACTGTGGATGTGCTCCCCGGAGTTCGCTTGCGGACAAAAGGTAGAGCCACGCCCCTGCGCCTGCGCCGGGGCGTTTTGTTTTGTCGGCCTCTTCTGAGCGGTCCTCATCACCCGGAAGGAGGCCACGCTTATGGCAAGGCCCGACAAGGCTGCCGCGGTAGCCGAGCTCGCGGACCAGTTCCGCAGCTCGAATGCCGCCGTGCTGACCGAGTACCGGGGTCTCACCGTGGCGCAGCTCAAGACGCTGCGTCGTTCGCTCGGTGAAGACGCCCAGTACGCCGTGGTGAAGAACACGCTGACCAAGATCGCGGCCAACGAGGCCGGGATCAACCAGCTCGACGACCTGTTCAACGGTCCGACGGCGGTTGCCTTCATCACCGGTGACCCGGTGACGTCGGCGAAGGGTCTTCGTGACTTCGCCAAGGACAACCCCAACCTCGTCATCAAGGGCGGTGTCCTTGACGGCAAGGCGCTGTCCGCCGACGAGATCAAGAAGCTTGCGGACCTCGAGTCCCGCGAGGTTCTGCTCGCCAAGCTGGCGGGTGCCATGAAGGGCAAGCAGTCCCAGACTGCCGCGCTCTTCCAGGCGCTTCCCTCGAAGTTCGTCCGCACCGCGGAGGCGCTTCGTGCCAAGCAGGCCGAGCAGGGCGGTGCCGAGTAATTCGGCTCGCGCATTGACCGCCGCCTGAGGGCGACGGTCGCAGCGGGCCGAACGTACGCCCGCCTCACCAGTACATCCGGCACCTGCCGAATTAGTGGAAGGACGCCATCATGGCGAAGCTGTCCCAGGAAGAGCTGCTCGCGCAGTTCGAGAACCTCACCCTCATCGAGCTCGCCGAGTTCGTGAAGGCCTTCGAGGAGAAGTTCGACGTCACCGCCGCCGCCCCGGTCGCCGTCGCCGGTGGCCCGGTTGCCGGCGCCCCGGCCGAGGCCGAGGCCGAGCAGGACGAGTTCGACGTCATCCTCACGGGTGCCGGCGAGAAGAAGATCCAGGTCATCAAGGTCGTGCGTGAGCTGACCTCCCTGGGTCTGAAGGAGGCCAAGGACCTCGTGGACGGTGCTCCGAAGCCGGTCCTCGAGAAGGTCGCCAAGGACGCCGCCGAGAAGGCCGCCGAGTCCCTCAAGGGCGCCGGCGCCTCCGTCGAGGTCAAGTAACACCACGAGTCCCGCGAGGGGGTCACGCGCGCCGACACAGCCGCTCACGTAGCGCTGTAACGCCGACGCACCGAAGAGCGATCACCCACTTGGGTGGTCGCTCTTCGGCGTTCAGGGGGGTCCCCGAGCGGCTGCCTTGCGCCGCCGGTCGCGACGAGTATGGTGATCTTCGTCGTGCCTCCGGCGGACCCAGGGGCGGGCGGCGAGTGACGTGGGCAGCACCCTGTTCGGGCCTGGGGGGCCTTGACGAACCGCACGGAGCGCGCAATTCTCAGGACGCGTCGTCACAACGATCCGGATCCGAGGCATGGATCGACGGCGAAGAGGGCAGTATCGATGTGCATCGAGGGCATGGCTTGCAGCAGGGGTTGAGAGCAACGAGGGTCTTCAAAAACCCGCACTGGACATCAGTGAGCCTAGTGGCTACACTGACCCTTTGCGCTGCCTGTTAGCTGCCCCCTGCCCGTCACCAGGGGCATGCCCTCGCTTGAGCACCGATGATCGAATCACCTCTGAGCTGGTCTCCCAGCCGAATGAGGAAGGTCCGTCCCGGTGCACCAGCCGGGGACCGGTACGCGCGTAGTGAGTCCGAGCCCTCGGAAGGACCCCCTCTTGGCCGCCTCGCGCACTGCCTCGACCGCGAATACGAACAACGGCGCCAGCACCGCCCCGCTGCGCATCTCCTTTGCAAAGATCAAGGAGCCCCTCGAGGTTCCGAACCTTCTTGCGCTGCAAACCGAGAGCTTCGACTGGCTGCTCGGCAACGACGCGTGGAAGGCTCGTGTCGAGGCGGCTCTGGACAACGGACAGGACGTCCCCACCAAGTCCGGTCTGGAGGAGATCTTCGAGGAGATCTCCCCGATCGAGGACTTCTCCGGGTCGATGTCGCTGACCTTCCGCGACCACCGCTTCGAGCCTCCCAAGAACTCCATCGACGAGTGCAAGGAGCGCGACTTCACGTTCGCGGCCCCGCTCTTCGTCACCGCCGAGTTCACCAACAACGAGACCGGCGAGATCAAGTCCCAGACGGTCTTCATGGGCGACTTCCCGCTCATGACCAACAAGGGCACCTTCGTCATCAACGGCACCGAGCGTGTCGTGGTGTCCCAGCTGGTCCGCTCGCCGGGTGTCTACTTCGACTCCTCCATCGACAAGACGTCCGACAAGGACATCTTCTCGGCCAAGGTGATCCCCTCCCGGGGTGCCTGGCTGGAGATGGAGATCGACAAGCGCGACATGGTCGGTGTCCGCATCGACCGCAAGCGCAAGCAGTCCGTGACCGTTCTCCTGAAGGCTCTCGGCTGGACGACCGAGCAGATCCTCGAGGAGTTCGGCGAGTACGAGTCCATGCGCGCCACCCTGGAGAAGGACCACACCCAGGGCCAGGACGACGCGCTCCTGGACATCTACCGCAAGCTGCGTCCGGGCGAGCCGCCGACCCGTGAGGCCGCGCAGACCCTGCTCGAGAACCTCTACTTCAACCCCAAGCGCTACGACCTCGCCAAGGTCGGCCGCTACAAGGTGAACAAGAAGCTCGGCGGCGAAGCCCCGCTGGACGCCGGCGTCCTGACCGTCGAGGACATCATCTCGACGATCAAGTACCTGGTGAAGCTGCACGCCGGTGAGACCGAGACCGTCGGTGACAACGGCACCTCGATCGTCGTCGAGACCGACGACATCGACCACTTCGGCAACCGTCGTCTGCGCAACGTCGGCGAGCTCATCCAGAACCAGGTCCGCACGGGTCTGGCTCGTATGGAGCGCGTCGTCCGCGAGCGGATGACCACCCAGGACGTCGAGGCGATCACGCCCCAGACCCTGATCAACATCCGGCCGGTCGTCGCCTCCATCAAGGAGTTCTTCGGCACCAGCCAGCTCTCGCAGTTCATGGACCAGAACAACCCGCTGTCGGGTCTGACGCACAAGCGTCGTCTCTCGGCTCTGGGTCCCGGTGGTCTGTCGCGTGAGCGGGCCGGCTTCGAGGTCCGTGACGTGCACCCCTCGCACTACGGCCGCATGTGCCCGATCGAGACCCCCGAAGGCCCGAACATCGGTCTGATCGGCTCGCTCGCCTCCTACGGCCGGGTCAACGCGTTCGGGTTCGTCGAGACCCCGTACCGCAAGGTCGTCGAGGGTGTCGTCACCGACGACGTCGACTACCTGACCGCCGACGAGGAAGACCGCTTCGTCATCGCCCAGGCGAACGCGATCCTCTCCGATGACATGCGCTTCGAGGAGTCCCGCGTCCTCGTCCGCCGCCGTGGCGGCGAGATCGACTACATCCCGGGCGACGACGTCGACTACATGGACGTCTCGCCGCGCCAGATGGTGTCGGTCGCGACCGCCATGATCCCGTTCCTCGAGCACGACGACGCCAACCGTGCCCTCATGGGCGCGAACATGATGCGTCAGGCCGTACCGCTGATCAAGTCCGAGGCGCCGCTGGTCGGCACCGGCATGGAGTACCGCTGCGCGGTCGACGCCGGTGACGTCCTGAAGTCGGAGAAGGACGGTGTGGTCCAGGAGGTCTCCGCGGACTACATCACCACCGCCAACGACGACGGCACGTACACCACGTACCGCCTCGCGAAGTTCTCGCGCTCGAACCAGGGCACCTCGGTCAACCAGAAGGTTGTCGTGGACGAGGGCGCCCGGATCATCGCCGGACAGGTCCTGGCCGACGGCCCGGCGACCGAGAACGGCGAGATGGCGCTCGGCAAGAACCTGCTCGTGGCGTTCATGCCGTGGGAGGGTCACAACTACGAGGACGCGATCATCCTGTCGCAGCGCCTCGTGCAGGACGACGTCCTCTCCTCGATCCACATCGAGGAGCACGAGGTCGACGCCCGTGACACCAAGCTCGGCCCCGAGGAGATCACCCGGGACATCCCGAACGTCTCCGAGGAGGTCCTCGCCGACCTCGACGAGCGCGGCATCATCCGTATCGGTGCCGAGGTCGTCGCCGGCGACATCCTCGTCGGCAAGGTCACGCCCAAGGGCGAGACCGAGCTGACCCCCGAGGAGCGCCTGCTCCGCGCGATCTTCGGTGAGAAGGCGCGCGAGGTGCGCGACACCTCGCTGAAGGTGCCGCACGGCGAGATCGGCAAGGTCATCGGCGTCCGCGTCTTCGACCGCGAGGAGGGCGACGAGCTTCCCCCCGGTGTGAACCAGCTGGTGCGCGTGTACGTGGCGCAGAAGCGCAAGATCACCGACGGTGACAAGCTCGCCGGCCGTCACGGCAACAAGGGCGTCATCTCCAAGATCCTGCCGATCGAGGACATGCCGTTCCTGGAGGACGGCACCCCGGTCGACATCATCCTCAACCCGCTGGGTGTCCCGTCCCGAATGAACCCGGGACAGGTCCTGGAGATCCACCTCGGCTGGCTCGCCAGCCGCGGCTGGGACGTCTCCGGGCTCGGCGAGGAGTGGGCGCAGCGCCTGCAGGCCATCGGTGCCGACCAGGTCGACCCGGGCACGAACGTCGCGACCCCCGTCTTCGACGGTGCGCGCGAGGACGAGCTCGCGGGTCTGCTGCAGCACACCATCCCGAACCGCGACGGCGAGCGCATGGTGCTCCCGTCCGGCAAGGCGAGGCTGTTCGACGGCCGCTCCGGCGAGCCGTTCCCGGAGCCGATCTCGGTCGGCTACATGTACATCCTCAAGCTCCACCACCTGGTCGACGACAAGCTGCACGCCCGGTCGACCGGTCCGTACTCGATGATCACCCAGCAGCCGCTGGGTGGTAAGGCCCAGTTCGGTGGCCAGCGCTTCGGTGAGATGGAGGTGTGGGCGCTGGAGGCATACGGCGCCGCGTACGCCCTCCAGGAACTGCTGACCATCAAGTCCGACGACGTGACCGGCCGCGTGAAGGTCTACGAGGCCATCGTCAAGGGCGAGAACATCCCCGAGCCCGGCATCCCCGAGTCCTTCAAGGTGCTCATCAAGGAGATGCAGTCCCTGTGCCTCAACGTGGAGGTGCTGTCCTCGGACGGCATGTCCATCGAGATGCGCGACACCGACGAGGACGTCTTCCGCGCTGCGGAAGAGCTCGGCATCGACCTGTCCCGGCGCGAGCCGAGCAGCGTCGAAGAGGTCTGACGGGAGTCCGGCCCGGGGCTCAGCGATGAGCCCCGGCCGGCCCCAGGACCCCCGTTTCAGACCCCTAAGACTTACAACCCTGAGAGGGATTGACGCATAGTGCTCGACGTCAACTTCTTCGATGAGCTCCGGATCGGTCTGGCAACCGCTGACGACATCCGTCAGTGGAGCCACGGCGAGGTCAAGAAGCCCGAGACCATCAACTACCGCACGCTCAAGCCCGAGAAGGACGGACTCTTCTGCGAGAAGATCTTCGGTCCGACCCGGGACTGGGAGTGCTACTGCGGCAAGTACAAGCGCGTCCGCTTCAAGGGCATCATCTGTGAGCGCTGCGGCGTCGAGGTCACTCGCGCCAAGGTGCGTCGTGAGCGGATGGGCCACATCGAGCTTGCCGCTCCCGTCACCCACATCTGGTACTTCAAGGGCGTCCCGTCGCGCCTGGGCTACCTGCTCGACCTGGCCCCGAAGGACCTCGAGAAGGTCATCTACTTCGCCGCGTACATGATCACGTACGTGGACGAGGAGCGCCGCACGCGTGACCTGCCCTCGCTGGAGGCGCACGTCTCCGTCGAGCGTCAGCAGGTCGAGAACCGTCGCGACGCCGACCTCGAGGCCCGCGCCAAGAAGCTCGAGACCGACCTGGCCGAGCTCGAGGCCGAGGGTGCGAAGGCCGACGTGCGCCGCAAGGTGCGCGAGGGCGCCGAGCGCGAGATGAAGCAGCTGCGCGACCGTGCGCAGCGCGAGATCGACCGTCTCGACGAGGTGTGGACCCGGTTCAAGAACCTCAAGGTCCAGGACCTGGAGGGCGACGAGCTCCTCTACCGCGAGCTGCGTGACCGCTTCGGCACGTACTTCGACGGTTCGATGGGTGCCGCGGCGCTGCAGAAGCGCCTGGAGTCCTTCGACCTGGACGAGGAGGCCGAGCGCCTCCGCGAGATCATCCGCACCGGCAAGGGCCAGAAGAAGACCCGTGCGCTGAAGCGGCTGAAGGTGGTGTCTGCCTTCCTGCAGACCTCCAACAGCCCCAAGGGCATGGTCCTCGACTGCGTGCCGGTCATCCCGCCGGACCTGCGTCCGATGGTGCAGCTGGACGGTGGCCGCTTCGCGACCTCCGACCTGAACGACCTGTACCGCCGCGTGATCAACCGCAACAACCGCCTGAAGCGGCTTCTCGACCTCGGCGCCCCCGAGATCATCGTGAACAACGAGAAGCGCATGCTCCAGGAGGCCGTCGACGCCCTGTTCGACAACGGTCGTCGTGGTCGCCCGGTCACCGGTCCCGGTAACCGCCCGCTGAAGTCCCTCAGCGACATGCTGAAGGGCAAGCAGGGCCGATTCCGTCAGAACCTGCTCGGCAAGCGTGTGGACTACTCCGCGCGTTCCGTCATCGTCGTCGGTCCGCAGCTGAAGCTGCACCAGTGCGGTCTGCCGAAGGCCATGGCGCTGGAGCTCTTCAAGCCGTTCGTGATGAAGCGCCTGGTCGACCTGAACCACGCGCAGAACATCAAGAGCGCCAAGCGGATGGTCGAGCGCGGCCGCACGGTCGTGTACGACGTCCTGGAAGAGGTCATCGCCGAGCACCCGGTTCTGCTGAACCGTGCGCCGACGCTGCACCGCCTCGGCATCCAGGCCTTCGAGCCGCAGCTGGTCGAGGGCAAGGCCATCCAGATCCACCCGCTCGTCTGCACCGCGTTCAACGCGGACTTCGACGGTGACCAGATGGCCGTGCACCTGCCGCTCTCCGCGGAGGCGCAGGCCGAGGCCCGCATCCTGATGCTGTCCTCGAACAACATCCTCAAGCCCGCCGACGGCCGCCCGGTCACGATGCCGACCCAGGACATGGTCCTCGGTCTGTTCTTCCTGACCACGGACGGCGAGCTGCGCGACGTCAAGGGCGAGGAGCGCTCCTTCGCGTCCGTCGCCGAGGCGATCATGGCGTTCGACGCCGGCGAGCTCTCGCTGCAGTCCCGCGTGGACATCCGCTTCCCGGTGGGCACCATCCCGCCGCGCGGCTGGACCCCGCCGGCCCGCGAGGAGGGCGAGCCCGAGTGGCAGCAGGGTGACACCTTCCGGCTGCGGACGACCCTGGGCCGCGCGCTCTTCAACGAGCTGCTGCCCGAGGACTACCCGTTCGTCGACTACGAGGTCGGCAAGAAGCAGCTCTCCGAGATCGTCAACGACCTCGCCGAGCGCTACCCCAAGGTCATCGTGGCGGCGACGCTCGACAACCTGAAGGCGGCCGGCTTCTTCTGGGCGACCCGCTCCGGCGTCACCGTCGCCATCTCCGACATCGTCGTTCCCGAGGCGAAGAAGGAGATCGTCAAGGGCTACGAGGCGCAGGACGAGAAGGTCCAGAAGCAGTACGAGCGCGGTCTGATCACCAAGGACGAGCGCACGCAGGAGCTCATCGCGATCTGGACCAAGGCGACCAACGAGGTCGCCGAGGCGATGAACGCGAACTTCCCGAAGACGAACCCCATCTTCATGATGGTCGACTCGGGTGCCCGCGGAAACATGATGCAGATGCGTCAGATCGCCGGTATGCGTGGTCTGGTGTCGAACGCCAAGAACGAGACGATCCCGCGTCCCATCAAGGCGTCCTTCCGTGAGGGCCTGTCCGTGCTGGAGTACTTCATCTCCACGCACGGTGCCCGTAAGGGTCTGGCCGACACGGCTCTGCGTACCGCCGACTCGGGTTACCTCACCCGTCGTCTGGTCGACGTCTCGCAGGACGTCATCATCCGCGAGGAGGACTGCGGCACCGACCGCGGTCTGCGCCTGGCGATCGCCGAGCGCGGCGCCGACGGCGTCCTGCGCAAGGCGGACAACGTCGAGACCAGCGTGTACGCACGTGCGCTGGCCGAGGACATCGTCGTCGACGGCGTGGTGCTGGCCCCGGCCAACACCGACCTGGGCGACGTCCTCATCGACGAGCTGGTCAAGCACGGCATCGAGGAGGTCAAGACCCGCTCGGTCCTGACCTGCGAGTCCGCCGTCGGTACCTGCGCCATGTGCTACGGCCGCTCGCTGGCCACCGGCAAGCTGGTCGACATCGGTGAGGCGGTCGGCATCATCGCCGCCCAGTCCATCGGTGAGCCCGGTACCCAGCTGACGATGCGTACCTTCCACACCGGTGGTGTGGCCGGTGACGACATCACCCAGGGTCTGCCCCGTGTCGTCGAGCTCTTCGAGGCTCGTACGCCGAAGGGTGTCGCCCCGATCTCCGAGGCGGACGGCCGTGTCCGCATCGAGGAGACGGAGAAGACCAAGAAGATCGTCATCACTCCCGACGACGGCAGCGACGAGACGGCGTTCCCGATCTCGAAGCGTGCCCGTCTGCTGGTGGGCGAGGGCGACCACGTCGGAGTGGGCCAGAAGCTCACCGTGGGTGCCACCAACCCGCACGACGTGCTGCGGATCCTCGGTCAGCGCGCGGTCCAGGTCCACCTGGTCGGCGAAGTCCAGAAGGTCTACAACTCGCAGGGTGTGTCGATCCACGACAAGCACATCGAGATCATCATCCGGCAGATGCTCCGCCGGGTGACGATCATCGAGTCCGGCGACGCGGAGCTGCTGCCGGGCGAGCTGGTCGAGCGCGGCAAGTTCGAGACCGAGAACCGTCGTGTGGTCCAGGAAGGCGGCCACCCGGCCTCCGGCCGTCCGCAGTTGATGGGTATCACCAAGGCCTCGCTCGCCACCGAGTCGTGGCTGTCGGCGGCGTCCTTCCAAGAGACGACCAGGGTTCTGACGGACGCGGCGATCAACGCCAAGTCCGACTCCCTGATCGGCCTCAAGGAGAACGTCATCATCGGTAAGCTCATCCCGGCCGGTACGGGCCTGTCCCGCTACCGCAACATCCGGGTCGAGCCGACCGAGGAGGCCAAGGCCGCGATGTACTCGGCCGTCGGCTACGACGACATCGACTACTCGCCGTTCGGCACGGGCTCCGGCCAGGCCGTCCCGCTGGAGGACTACGACTACGGTCCGTACAACCAGTAAGGCGTACGTCTGTCGGCGGGCGGCCATCCCTGCGGGGGTGGCCGCCCGCCGGCGTGTGCGGGGTGCCTGGGCGGCGCGCTGTGCGGGGGAGTGGAGCGGGCCCGCTGGGGGGCGGGGGCCGGGGTGCCGACCCGCGCGTGACGAGCGCTCGGCAGGCTGCTGGGGGCCGTGCGGTCGTCCGGTTGCACCCCCGCGTGCGTCGCGGACCTGCGGTCCCCTGGGGGGCTTCTGGGGCTGCTCAGGGCCGTACGCGGGCCGCGGCTCGGAGGTGTTGCGGCGGTGTGCCGATCGTGTGGCGACCCCGGCGTGTCCCGCGCGAGACCATTTGTTTTGACCGGAGTGGATGCGATAGGTACGCTCAGACCTGTGCCTGGGGTGTGCCCTGGCTCCCGTGCGTGCCTTCAAACCGCAAGGGGAGCCGTCAGCGGCCACCGCAATCTGCGCCCTTCTCGCCTTGCGGCGGGAGTCTGCAGTATTCGACACACCCGACCGCGTGGGTCGGTGGCGTTCCAGGTTAGCTTCACCATTCGGCACACAGAAACCGGAGAAGTAGTGCCTACGATCCAGCAGCTGGTCCGGAAGGGCCGGCAGGACAAGGTCGAGAAGAACAAGACGCCCGCACTCGAGGGTTCGCCCCAGCGTCGCGGCGTCTGCACGCGTGTGTTCACGACCACCCCGAAGAAGCCGAACTCGGCCCTGCGTAAGGTCGCGCGTGTGCGTCTGACCAGCGGGATCGAGGTCACCGCTTACATTCCGGGTGAGGGACACAACCTGCAGGAGCACTCCATCGTGCTCGTGCGCGGCGGCCGTGTGAAGGACCTGCCTGGTGTTCGTTACAAGATCATCCGCGGTTCGCTCGACACCCAGGGTGTCAAGAACCGCAAGCAGGCCCGCAGCCGCTACGGCGCCAAGAAGGAGAAGTAAGAATGCCTCGTAAGGGCCCCGCCCCGAAGCGCCCGGTCATCATCGACCCGGTCTACGGTTCTCCTCTTGTCACCTCCCTGATCAACAAGGTGCTGCTGAACGGCAAGCGCTCCACCGCCGAGCGCATCGTGTACGGCGCCATGGAGGGTCTGCGCGAGAAGACCGGCAGCGACCCGGTCATCACGCTGAAGCGCGCTCTCGAGAACATCAAGCCGACCCTCGAGGTCAAGTCCCGCCGTGTCGGCGGTGCGACGTACCAGGTTCCGATCGAGGTCAAGCCCGGTCGCGCCAACACGCTCGCGCTGCGCTGGCTGGTCGGTTACTCCCGCGCCCGTCGCGAGAAGACCATGACCGAGCGTCTGCTCAACGAGCTTCTCGACGCCTCCAACGGCCTTGGTGCCGCTGTGAAGAAGCGCGAGGACACCCACAAGATGGCCGAGTCCAACAAGGCCTTCGCGCACTACCGCTGGTAGTCGCAACCCACATCGAGACCGAGAGAAGACTGAAGCCTTATGGCTACCACTTCACTTGACCTGGCCAAGGTCCGCAACATCGGGATCATGGCCCATATCGACGCGGGCAAGACGACCACCACCGAGCGGATCCTCTTCTACACCGGCGTCAGCTACAAGATCGGTGAGGTCCACGACGGCGCTGCCACCATGGACTGGATGGAGCAGGAGCAGGAGCGTGGCATCACGATCACCTCTGCTGCGACCACCTGTCACTGGCCGCTCGAGGACAACGACTACACGATCAACATCATCGACACCCCGGGGCACGTCGACTTCACGGTCGAGGTAGAGCGCTCGCTGCGCGTCCTCGACGGTGCCGTCACGGTGTTCGACGGTGTCGCGGGTGTCGAGCCGCAGTCCGAGACGGTGTGGCGTCAGGCCGACCGTTACGGCGTGCCGCGTATCTGCTTCGTGAACAAGCTGGACCGTACCGGCGCCGAGTTCCACCGCTGTGTGGACATGATCAAGGACCGGCTCGGTGCCGTTCCGATCATCATGCAGCTGCCGATCGGTGCCGAGATGGACTTCAAGGGCGTTGTGGACCTGGTCCGCATGAAGGCGCTCGTGTGGTCCGCCGAGGCGGCGAAGGGCGAGATGTACGACGTCGTCGACATCCCCGCCACGCACGCCGAGGCTGCCGAGGAGTACCGCGGCAAGCTGGTCGAGACCGTCGCGGAGAACGACGACGAGATCATGGAGCTGTTCCTGGAGGGCCAGGAGCCCACCGAGGAGCAGCTGTACGCCGCGATCCGTCGCATTACCATCGCGTCCGGCAAGGGTGACGGCGTCACCGTCACGCCCGTGTTCTGTGGCACCGCGTTCAAGAACAAGGGCGTTCAGCCCCTGCTCGACGCGGTCGTGCGCTACCTGCCGACTCCCCTGGACGTCGAGGCCATCGAGGGCCACGACGTGAAGGACCCGGAGCTGGTCGTCAAGCGCAAGCCGTCCGAGGACGAGCCGCTGTCCGCCCTCGCGTTCAAGATCATGAGCGACCCGCACCTGGGCAAGCTCACCTTCGTCCGGGTGTACTCGGGCCGCCTGGAGTCCGGCACCGCGGTGCTGAACTCCGTCAAGGGCAAGAAGGAGCGCATCGGCAAGATCTACCGCATGCACGCGAACAAGCGTGAGGAGATCGAGTCGGTGGGCGCCGGCGACATCGTCGCCGTCATGGGCCTGAAGCAGACCACCACCGGTGAGACGCTTTCGGACGACAAGAACCCGGTCATCCTGGAGTCCATGGACTTCCCGGCGCCGGTCATTCAGGTCGCCATCGAGCCCAAGTCCAAGGGTGACCAGGAGAAGCTGGGTGTCGCCATCCAGCGTCTCGCGGAGGAGGACCCCTCCTTCCAGGTCCACTCGGACGAGGAGACCGGCCAGACCATCATCGGCGGTATGGGCGAGCTGCACCTCGAGGTGCTGGTCGACCGTATGCGCCGTGAGTTCAAGGTCGAGGCCAACGTTGGTAAGCCGCAGGTCGCCTACCGTGAGACGATCCGCAAGGCCGTCGAGCGTGTGGACTACACCCACAAGAAGCAGACCGGTGGTACCGGTCAGTTCGCCAAGGTGCAGATCGCGATCGAGCCCATCGAGGGCGGCGACGCCTCGTACGAGTTCGTGAACAAGGTGACCGGTGGTCGTATCCCGAAGGAGTACATCCCTTCGGTCGACGCCGGTGCGCAGGAGGCCATGCAGTTCGGCATCCTCGCCGGGTACGAGATGACGGGCGTCCGCGTCACGCTTCTCGACGGTGCCTACCACGAGGTCGACTCCTCGGAGCTCGCGTTCAAGATCGCCGGTTCGCAGGCCTTCAAGGAGGCCGCGCGCAAGGCCAGCCCCGTGCTGCTCGAGCCGATGATGGCCGTCGAGGTCACCACGCCCGAGGACTACATGGGTGAGGTCATCGGCGACATCAACTCCCGCCGTGGCCAGATTCAGGCCATGGAGGAGCGTGCCGGTGCGCGCGTCGTGAAGGGCCTCGTGCCCCTCTCGGAGATGTTCGGCTACGTCGGCGACCTCCGCAGCAAGACTTCGGGTCGCGCAAGCTACTCGATGCAGTTCGACTCCTACGCCGAGGTTCCCCGGAACGTCGCCGAGGAGATCATCGCGAAGGCCAAGGGCGAGTAACGCACCCCGTTTGCACGCTTTAGGCTTGACACCGACCGTCGGGGATCACCCCGGTAAGGGAGAACCCCGGCGGGCGGCATCCCAGCAAAGATCACCTGGCGCCGATGAGTAAGGCGTACCAGAACCACTCCGCAGGAGGATTCAGTGGCGAAGGCAAAGTTCGAGCGGACTAAGCCGCACGTCAACATCGGCACCATCGGTCACATTGACCACGGTAAGACGACCCTCACGGCCGCCATTACCAAGGTGCTGCACGACGCGTACCCGGACCTGAACGAGGCCTCGGCCTTCGACCAGATCGACAAGGCTCCCGAGGAGCGCCAGCGCGGTATCACCATCTCGATCGCGCACGTCGAGTACCAGACCGAGACGCGTCACTACGCCCACGTCGACTGCCCCGGTCACGCGGACTACATCAAGAACATGATCACGGGTGCGGCGCAGATGGACGGCGCCATCCTCGTGGTCGCCGCCACCGACGGCCCGATGCCGCAGACCAAGGAGCACGTGCTCCTGGCCCGCCAGGTCGGTGTTCCCTACATCGTCGTCGCCCTGAACAAGGCCGACATGGTGGACGACGAGGAGATCCTGGAGCTCGTCGAGCTCGAGGTTCGTGAGCTCCTCTCCGAGTACGAGTTCCCGGGCGACGACCTGCCGGTCGTCAAGGTCTCGGCGCTCAAGGCCCTTGAGGGCGACAAGGAGTGGGGCCAGTCCGTCCTCGACCTGATGAAGGCCGTCGACGAGAACATCCCGCAGCCCGAGCGTGACGTCGACAAGCCGTTCCTCATGCCGATCGAGGACGTCTTCACGATCACCGGTCGCGGTACGGTCGTCACCGGCCGTATCGAGCGTGGTGTCCTCAAGGTCAACGAGACCGTTGACATCGTGGGCATCAAGCAGGACAAGACCACCACCACGGTCACGGGCATCGAGATGTTCCGCAAGCTGCTCGACGAGGGCCAGGCCGGTGAGAACGTCGGTCTGCTCCTCCGTGGCATCAAGCGCGAGGACGTCGAGCGCGGCCAGGTCATCATCAAGCCGGGCTCGGTCACCCCGCACACCGAGTTCGAGGCGCAGGCCTACATCCTGTCCAAGGACGAGGGTGGCCGCCACACGCCGTTCTTCAACAACTACCGTCCGCAGTTCTACTTCCGTACGACTGACGTGACCGGTGTTGTGACCCTCCCCGAGGGCACGGAGATGGTCATGCCGGGCGACAACACTGAGATGAAGGTCGAACTCATCCAGCCCGTCGCCATGGAGGAGGGCCTCAAGTTCGCCATCCGTGAGGGTGGCCGGACCGTCGGCGCCGGCCAGGTCACCAAGATCAACAAGTAAGCACTCACTTACCTGTTGGGCTTGAACGCCTGGTAGCTCCAGCGTGAGCTCCTTGAAGGGGCCCGCACGACTTCGGTCGTGCGGGCCTCTTTGCGTTTCCTCGCGGGCTTCGGCGGGATCCTGGGTCGCAATCGCTCGCTGCGACGGGGCGAGTGTCAGCTGTCACCTCCGGCCGTTAGAGTTGCTGACGGACCGCCGGAGGGGATTCCGGCGGTCGCGTGGCCGAGTGGGATGGCGTCGCAGCGGGCCTGCCCAGCCCCTGCTGCTGGGGGCGAGCAGGACGGCGATACATGGGTACGGACGCTCAACGGCCCCGGTGGGGCCGGCGGATGGACTCGGCGATCGACGTCGATACGGCAAGTCCCGGTTTGCGCTACCGAGCTCGTACTACGACGGCAGATCGCTGGCCGGCGATCTGGATACGGTGAGCTGACTCATGGGTGTGATACGTAACCGGCTTGCCGTGGGTGCGGGGACAGCGGCTCTGGTCTTCCTGGTGGGCTGCTCCTCCGGCGAGCCTTCGTTGGAGGACGAGTCGCCAGTCCAGTGGAAGACCTGCGACGACCTGTTCGGCGCCAAGGGGATGGCGTCGATGAGGAAGATCGTCGGCTCGGAGGAACTCCGTTTCACCAGCCCCGCCGTGTCGGTGCGACAACTACAGGAGCGCCTGATTATCGGTGCCGGGGTCTGTCTCGCCGTTACCGCCGCGGTGGTGACGGCCCGGAAGCGCCGACGGCCCGCCGCAGGGTGGTCGGCACTGCACCACAGCGGAAACGGCCCTACACCCAGAGCCGGTCACCGGCCATCCCGAAGGGATCCCTGATGCCACGCCCCGTTCGTCCCCTCGCGCTCCGGAGCCTCTCCGCCGCAGCCGCAGCCGCAGGTCTGCTGCTCGTCGGGTGTTCGGCCTCGGTCGATGTGGGTGCGTCCGAGCCCGAGCTGTCCGCCGACAAGTTGTCCGCTGAGGTCGCGAAGCAGCTTGCTGTCACGACCGGGCAGCCGAGGCCTGACATCGATTGCCCTGAGGACCTGGTCGGGAAGGTCGGCACCACCACCCGTTGCAAGCTGACCGCGGGCGACGGCAGCACCTTGGGTGTGACCGTCACCGTCACGTCTGTCGATGACGAGCAGATCAAGTTCGACATCGAGGCCGACCGGACGGCTTCCCCGGCTCCGAACCGAGGGGCCGGGCCGTCCCGCCGATGATTTCCCTGCCGGGCCCGCCGCGGCGGCTCTTCGGAGGGCTTCTGCCGTCCGGCGAGCGAGCGGTGGGTGACGTGGTGGTTGCCCGCGCGGCCCGGCGACCCGGGCCCGGCGGACGTCCATCCGCTGCCACATCTTGCCGCAGCGGCATGGACGTCCCCGCCTGCGCATGCGTCCGAGGCCGACGGTGCCAAGGCTCCCCGGCAGGGCCATGCCTTTACTGCCGCCGCCCAGGGCGATGGCAGCAACGGCGTCCTCCGGATCAGCCTCGGCGTTGGTGTCGCGATGTGTCTTGGCGGGGCCGCGGTGGCCGTCACGGCCCGCAAACTCCGACGGCCCGCATCCGGATGACTGAGGTACGGCGCCAACCGCGGCAGCGCGCAGTACCGACGTACGGCGGAAACTGATCTCCGACCGGCAGGCCTCGGCTCCGGTCTGCCTCAGCGGTACCGGATCACGTGCAGCGCGCGGACGCCGGTTGGGTCGAACGACACGGGCTGGTCGGAGGAGCCGTCGAACAGCATGACCCCCGTCGCTGTAGTGAGCCCATTCAGCAGCCATCCCACGGCCTCACGGCCACGGCCGTCGGTGCGGCGGACCCAGATCAGGGCGCGAGACCCCACCGGCAATGCAGAGAGTTCACCGACTGCCGACTGCCAGTCGTCGTGGTCCGAGGTCGACAGGACGGGCCCGAGTTCGGCGAGTGTCGGCTCGAACCAGCGGGCACGGCCGGGCGCCGGCGTCGGCGGGAACGGTCCAGTGCCCGGAGTTCCGCCGGCATCCCAGAGGGCCAGCCAGTTCCATGGATCGGAATTCGGCAGACCAAAGGGGGGGGCCGTGTCCTTGGGAACGACCAGCGTCGCGTCCAACATGGTGTCCTGCCAATGGCCCTCCCGCAGGTGCCGCCGGGTGTCGCAGGAGAACACCCAGCCTCGACGGGTCTCGTCCTCCGCCTGGGGCGCTACTAGCTCGACCTGGCCTCCGTACGTGCTCTCCAGCCACAGCCGGCCCTTTGCCAGCGCCGAGTCGAAGTCGTAGGCCTCTCGTTCCCAGGGCCGACGCCGCTGGCTGATCCCCTGTGGAGTGGCCCGGACGAACACGAGCTCGCGCACGTACTGGGTATCGAGTCGGGCAAGTGACGAAGTCAGGCCATCGAGGAAGACGACCTGGCCCTTGTTGTTGTGGGCATAGACCAGGTTGCCCGTCGCTTCCTGGCCGTTGATCTCACGACGTACCCATACGAGGCCCCGGGTGTCGGGCCCGGTCTCATCGACCGCCTTGACGATCTCGTCCCAGCTGCCGGCGCGTGTCCGCTCGAACTCCGGGAAGTACCTCCGGACGAGCCTGCTCCACCAGCCCGGAGCCTCGTCCGACGGCTGCCAGGCCAGAGGGGACGACGGACTCTTGTTGATCGCCGAATGCAGGGCGACGACACAACCGCGCGCATTGATCCGCCGCGCCTGGTTCTCTACGCGGGCGATGGCCGCATCGAGCGAGGAGGCCGCTTCCAGATCGCCGAGAGGGTCGCTGGGCGACGGGTGGAAGGGGGAGCTGTTGTCTTTGGGGAGTACGACCGATGCAGCAAGCATGGGTGTCTGCGGGTAGCCCGGCTGTTGCACGGTCCGGCACCCCATGAGCCAGGCGGTTGCCGACTCGTGCACCGGCTGGGCATCAGCCAGTTCGACGAGACCCCGGTAAGTGTGCTGGAGCCATTCCGTGGCCTGCCGTTCGGGGCTGGGCATGTCAGTGCCCCTTCTTGGGGGGCCAGTTTCCTGCGGCCTGGAGAGTCATGTATTCCGCTGCCGCAGGGAATGTCGGGGCGAAGTGGACAGTGGTGCCGTCATGCGGCACGACGACAACAGAGGTGAACGGAGCCTGCGCAGGGTCCCCCGTCTCGATGTGTTCCTTGAAATCGAAGCGAATGGTCCAGCCGTATGGAAATTCGATCGCCGTTTCCGGGAGTACTACTACGGAATTGGTCCTGTCCGGAAAGGCGAGGTTCTTCAAGAAGCCAGTGGCCGCGGCCACTGCTTCATTCTTGGTCAGCATCTAGGGAACTCCATTGCGATACGGGATGTGTCCGATGGAAGAGACGTTCTTCTCCAGCATGCCCAGTGTCCCGCTCTGGCCGTCCAGGAAGACAACGCCGTGGGGAGTGTTCACAGCGTTGAAGACATGGGCCGTGCCGTCCGGGCGGGAGATGTAGACAGCGCTTCGAGAGCCCTGACCCCGCCCCTGCAGATCACGGATGATGTCGTCGTATCCGTTCACCATGTCATAGTGGCCTTTTGCTCTGTCCTTCATGCCGAGCTGCTCCGGTGGAATGTGGTCGCCGGCCTGCCTGGGGGCGGCGCTCACGTCGATGCCGTCCAGTCGGCGGTCCACTGTGACAGTGTTGTGGCTGCAGTTCAGCGTATATCCGGGCTGCCCGGTGTTGTTCACGTCCTTCAGCCAGGGATACTCGGCGTCCAGGAACTCCTGTGCCTGTTTCGGATCCACCGAGTCGTAGTGAATTGCCTTCTCTTTGACATGCTGGGTGCTGCGAGCCAGGTCGCTCCAGCTCGACGGTGCGGCTCCGGTCGCCTCGTCGCCGTATTTGAGGCCCTTCGACGCAGTGGCTTCCACCCCCTCCTTCAGGCCGAGGCGTATGCCACTGCGGGCGAGGCCTGCCCCCTTCGTTCCGATGGCCTCCGGAATGAGACGGCCGAAAAATTCGGAAGGGTCCTTCTTGAATCCCTCCACCGCCGCCTGGACGGCCCGTTCGGGATGTGCGGCTGTGGACACCAACCCGGTCAGCGTCATGTTGACGTTCTGGAGGTACTCGGCGGGATGGGTCAGGTTGTAGGGATCGGTGGGGTTGAGTCCGCGGACGAAGTTGACGAGGCCTGCGCCGCCTTTGAGGGCGCCGCCGACGACATGGGTGAGTTCCACGTCGATGGCCTGGTAGCCGTCGATGAGGTTGCCCCCGAGGCGGTCGAGAGGCGGTGGTTCGGCGGGAGCGTGTTCCAATGCTGCTTTGATCTTGCCCTGAGCGATCGCGGCTGCCGTGTTGCGCTGCTGCCGGGCCTCGGCAAGCTTCTCCCGGGCCGCCTGGATGTCGGCCCTGCCTGGATCCTTGAAGGGTTCGGGCACCGGCCCCGGATCCTGGTCGGCTCTGACCTTCGCGTTGTACGCGTCGATGCGCTTGTTGTACGCGCGCACGGCCTCTTCAGAGGCCTTCTTGCCCTTCTTGTACAGGTCAATGGCGTCCTTGGCCTGCCCCTGAGCCCACTTGACGGTATCGGCGTAACCGTCAAGGGCGCTTGCCGCCGTCACGCAGGCGTCCGACACCCGGAGCCACTTCGTGGGGTGCAGCTCGAACTTCTGGCGAAAGGTGTCACCCCCTTCGCCCCGCCAGTGCGAGGAGTCGAGTTTCCGCATCCCCTGGCCGACCTTGTCGAAGGCTCCGTGGAAGTCTCTGAGGTGTTGCGCACTCGCACGGATCTTGGCGGGTTTGCCGTGGAGCAGCTCGTCCGGATCCTCAGTCTGACCGAGTTGCTGCTCGCCCGGGGTCGCACCGAGATCGGACGCGAGGTCGTCGCCCCAGTCCTCGACAGCGTCGGCGGCACCATGCAGGCCGACCTTGTCCAGGCCGTCCCCTACCTTGTCGGTGCCCCAGTCGACGCCCACCCCGACGAGCCGCTTGCCCTCGTCGACGCCGTCCTCGATGGCGCCCAAGCCGTCGTTGACACCATCTTTGATGTCGCGGCCCAGGCCTTTGAGGTCATTGCCTATGTCGCCGAAGACGCCCATCAGCCTTCACCATTGCCCTGTTGCTGCTGAGCCGCCGCGGCGCGTTCCTCCGGAGACGGGCCGAAGGTGTCATCCAGCGTCCGGTCGTACTCGGCATCGGATACGCCGAAGCTGCTGTGCAGGTTTGCGGGGTTGAGTCCCACCGGTCCGATGGTGCGCGAAGTCATCACATCGCGGCTCGCGTCCTTCCAGCCCTGTTTGATGTTCTCCCCGGCCAGGTCGAACGACTCCTGGCTGTAGTCGGCACCGCCGAAAGCGCCGGATGTCGCGATGTCGCCCCAGCCCTGTCGGGTGACCTCCTCCTCGGAGGCGTAGGGGTTGCCGATCGCGGCGTTGGCGACAACCTTGAAACTGCCCTCGACGTACTGCTCGGTCTCGTAGTACGTGCCGGCGGACAGGCCGGTCTTCACCGCGAACCCGTTGCCTTCATTGATGAGGGAGCGGACGCCCCATTCCCAGCGCTCGCAGAACGAGGTGAAGACGCCGACCAGCCCTTCGTGGCCCAGTTCCATTCCGGAGAGGGACACGTCCCCGAAGCCGCGACCGGCGCCGGCCTCACCGACCATGCCCAGCTCCTTCAGCTCACCGAGCGCGTCGGTCAAACCCTTGGCGATCAGACCGAGACCCTGTGCCCTGAGGTCCTTGCCCTCGTCGCTCATCGGTTCTCCCTCCCGGACCCATCGACAGCGGCCTCGACGGGCACAATCCCCAGCACCGGCGGGAAGACCGCACCGCCGTCAGGTCCGTCCGCACAGTCCAGCGCCACGCCGCACGCCGTTCCGGCCGCTGGTACGGCCACATCCAGCAGGCGCGAGCCGAGGACGGTCTGAAAGGCCCACTCACGGTGGGACTCTTCACGGGCCAGGGCGTAACGCGCCAGAGCCTGCTCGTCCGAAAAGGCAAGGATGAAGCGGACGCCATTGAGGTCGGCGGTCAGCATGCCGCGCTCATCATCGGGCCCCTGGCCCTCACCCAGGGGCACCAGGACCGGTGTTCGCCGGAATTCGTCCAGCAACGTGGCGTACCTGAGACGCCGCTCGACGAGCAGTGGGTCTTCACCGGGAGGATGCGGCTCGCCCGGCGTCGGCGCGGCGGGAGGAACGAGCACTGGGGCTTCCGGAGGGGCAGCCTCGGGTCTCTCCCCTCGTCGGCTGCCCGCGTCAGGGAATCCCCTCGGCGTTCCGGCCATTTCCGCGTATGCGGCGAGACTCGACCTGCGGACGCCGGTCTGCGGCGGTTCTGTCGCCCTGCCCCCGTGCTCAGACATGCGGCACATCATCACAAGTGCAAGCGGAGCAACGCAACGTCCTCCACGGACAGTTGCGCTTCCGGTGCGAGTACCGGCAGGAGGTGGCGATGATCTTGCAGGGGTTCTGTGCGGAAGTACGACGAGAGGACCTGTCGACGCCCCGTACCCGCAGCCGCGCTCACCGCCCCGTGAACCTCGTCACGCAGCAAGGAGTCGCTGTGTGCGGCGAGGTCTCAGCGGTTGCCTGAGCCCGGCAGGGTTTGACCTGCGTCACCTTCGGGGTAAAGTCCTCGGCTCGATTGGCCAGCGACATGCCCCGTATGGCAGACTAGCGGGGTTGCTCGGTCGAGTGCCGATGCTGCGCGCCTCCCGCCGGGAGGACCGGAAGCGAGTCCCACAGTACTCGTCGCCCCAACTGCCGTAAGGCAGCGCTGGAGCGGACGTACGGGAATCTTCCGGGAAGTGTCAGCGGGGTGCCGGCCAGGCGCCCGGTGGGTGTTCAGCCCCCGGTCCTGCGGTCCTTGGGCCGCGTCCCTCGGCAGGGAATTCCATTCGTGGAGATCTTTGTCAGCGAGGACGCGACACGCCCGACCGCGTGGGTCGGAGGCAGGGACGCGAACCTCCCGGGTACCAGAGCGTTTATTCGAGACAAAGGACTACTGAGTAGCCATGGCGGGACAGAAGATCCGCATCCGGCTCAAGGCCTACGACCACGAGGTCATCGACAGCTCGGCGAAGAAGATCGTCGAGACGGTGACGCGTACTGGTGCGTCGGTCGCGGGCCCGGTGCCGCTGCCCACTGAGAAGAACGTGTACTGCGTCATCAAGTCGCCGCACAAGTACAAGGACTCGCGCGAGCACTTCGAGATGCGCACGCACAAGCGCCTGATCGACATCCTCGACCCGACCCCCAAGACCGTTGACTCTCTGATGCGACTCGACCTCCCGGCCGGTGTCGACATCGAGATCAAGCTCTGAAGGCCGGTGATCTGAAGATGGCTAAGCAGATCAAGGGCATCCTGGGCGAGAAGCTCGGCATGACGCAGGTGTGGGACGAGAACAACCGTGTTGTTCCGGTCACCGTCGTCAAGGCCGGCCCGAACGTCGTCACCCAGGTCCGCACCAATGACACCGACGGCTACGAGTCGGTCCAGATCGCCTTCGGCGAGATCGACCCGCGCAAGGTGAACAAGCCCCTCAAGGGTCACTTCGCCAAGGCCGACGTCACCCCCCGTCGTCACCTCGTCGAGATCCGTACCGCTGACGCCAGCGAGTACACCCTCGGCCAGGAGATCACCGCCGAGACCTTCGAGGCCGGCGTCAAGGTGGACGTGACCGGCAAGAGCAAGGGCAAGGGCTTCGCCGGTGTCATGAAGCGTCACAACTTCAAGGGCCTCGGCGCCGGTCACGGCACCCAGCGCAAGCACCGCTCTCCCGGCTCCATCGGTGGCTGTGCCACCCCGGGCCGTGTGTTCAAGGGCCTCCGCATGGCGGGTCGCATGGGCAACGAGCGGGTCACCACCCAGAACCTGACCGTTCACGCCGTTGACGCGGAGAAGGGCCTGCTCCTTATCAAGGGCGCGGTTCCTGGTCCGAACGGCGGCCTCGTCCTGGTCCGCACCGCGGCCAAGGGGGCCTGAGGACTATGAGCACCATTGACATTCTGTCGCCCTCCGGCGACAACGCCGGGACCGTAGAGCTCCCGGCCGAGATCTTCGACGTCGAGAAGATCAGCATCCCGCTGCTTCACCAGGTCGTCGTCGCGCAGCTGGCCGCCGCCCGTCAGGGCACGCACAAGGTCAAGCGTCGTGGCGAGGTCCGCGGTGGTGGCAGGAAGCCTTACCGCCAGAAGGGCACCGGCCGCGCCCGCCAGGGTTCGACCCGTGCGCCGCAGTTCGCCGGCGGTGGTGTCGTCCACGGCCCCACGCCGCGTGACTACTCGCAGCGGACCCCGAAGAAGATGAAGGCCGCGGCCCTGCGCCACGCCCTCACCGACCGGGCCCGCAACGCTCGCATCCACGTCATCACCGGCGTGATCGAGGGCGAGACCCCCTCCACCAAGGCCGCGAAGAGCTTCCTCGGCAAGGTCAGCGAGCGCAAGAACGTGCTCCTGGTCATCGAGCGCTCCGACGAGGCCGCGCTGCTTTCCGCGCGCAACCTGCCCCAGGTGCACATCCTGGAGCCGGGCCAGCTGAACACGTACGACGTTCTCGTCTCGGACGACGTGGTCTTCACCCAGGCCGCTTTCGAGTCCTTCGTGTCTGGCGCGCCGCAGTCGTCGGCTGCTGACACCGAAGGGAGCGAAGCCTGATGGCTACGCGTCACCCGAGCATCGCCTCGAAGGCCGCCAAGGTCGCCAAGGCAGCGCGCGTCGCCAAGGCGAAGCGCCACGCCACCGAGGGCAAGAACACCGTCGAGACCCCGCTGAGCAAGTCCTTCACGGACCCCCGTGACGTGCTGCTCAAGCCGGTCGTCTCGGAGAAGAGCTACGCGCTCCTCGATGAGGGCAAGTACACCTTCATCGTCGCGCCCGGCGCCAACAAGACGCAGATCAAGGAGGCCGTCCAGGCGGTCTTCTCGGTCAAGGTCACCGGGGTCAACACGATCAACCGTCAGGGCAAGCGCAAGCGGACCAAGACGGGCTTCGGCAAGCGTGCGGACAGCAAGCGCGCGATCGTGACCCTCGCTGAGGGCGACCGTATCGACATCTTCGGCCAGGCCTCCTAACGGAGCGCCCTGGTCCGAATATCGGACGAGGACTGAGAAATGGGAATCCGCAAGTACAAGCCGACGACGCCGGGCCGCCGTGGCTCCTCCGTCGCCGACTTCGTCGAGGTCACGCGGTCCACGCCGGAGAAGTCGCTGGTCCGCCCGCTGCACAGCAAGGGCGGCCGTAACAACGCCGGTCGTGTGACCGTTCGCCACCAGGGTGGCGGACACAAGCGCGCCTACCGCGTGATCGACTTCCGTCGTCACGACAAGGACGGCGTGCCGGCGAAGGTCGCGCACATCGAGTACGACCCCAACCGCACCGCGCGCATCGCGCTGCTGCACTACGCGGACGGCGAGAAGCGCTACATCCTCGCCCCGCGCAACCTGCAGCAGGGTGACCGCGTCGAGAACGGTCCCGGGGCCGACATCAAGCCGGGCAACAACCTGGCCCTCCGCAACATCCCGGTCGGTACCACGATCCACGCGATCGAGCTCCGTCCGGGTGGCGGTGCCAAGTTCGCCCGCTCCGCCGGTGCCTCCGTGCAGCTGCTCGCGAAGGAGGGCCAGATGGCCCACCTGCGCATGCCGTCCGGAGAGATCCGCCTGGTCGACGTGCGCTGCCGCGCCACCGTCGGCGAGGTCGGCAATGCCGAGCAGTCGAACATCAACTGGGGCAAGGCCGGCCGCAAGCGCTGGCTCGGCGTCCGCCCGACCGTTCGCGGTGTGGCGATGAACCCGGTTGACCACCCGCACGGTGGTGGTGAGGGCAAGACCTCCGGTGGTCGCCACCCGGTCTCGCCGTGGGGTCAGAAGGAGGGTCGTACTCGTTCGCCGAAGAAGGCTTCGAACAAGTACATCGTCCGCCGCCGCAAGACGAACAAGAAGCGCTAGGAGCGGGTTTAGATGCCGCGCAGTCTCAAGAAGGGACCCTTCGTCGACGGACACCTTGTAAAGAAGGTGGACGCTCAGAACGAAGCCGGTACCAAGAACGTCATCAAGACCTGGTCCCGTCGCTCGATGATCATCCCGGCCATGCTCGGCCACACGATCGCGGTGCACAACGGCAAGACCCACATTCCGGTGTTTGTCACCGAGTCGATGGTCGGCCACAAGCTCGGCGAGTTCTCGCCGACGCGCACCTTCCGGGGTCACGTGAAGGACGACCGGAAGTCGAAGCGCCGCTAACGCGGGGTGGAATGACCATGACAGACACTGGAAGGACAACCATGGAAGCCAGGGCCCAGGCGCGGTACATCCGCGTTACGCCCATGAAGGCCCGCCGCGTGGTGGACCTTATCCGTGGCATGGATGCCACGGAGGCTCAGGCGGTCCTGCGTTTCGCCCCGCAGGCCGCGAGCGTGCCGGTCGGCAAGGTGCTTGACAGCGCCATTGCCAACGCCGCGCACAACTACGACCACACCGACGCCGACAGCCTCTTCATCTCCGAGGCGTACGTCGACGAGGGCCCGACCCTGAAGCGGTTCCGGCCGCGCGCCCAGGGTCGCGCCTACCGGATCCGCAAGCGGACCAGCCACATCACCGTGGTCGTCAGCAGCAAGGAAGGAACCCGGTAATGGGCCAGAAGGTTAACCCGCATGGGTTCCGGCTCGGCATCACCACGGACTTCAAGTCCCGTTGGTACGCCGACAAGCTGTACAAGGACTACGTCAAGGAAGACGTCGCCATCCGTCGGATGATGACGTCCGGCATGGAGCGCGCCGGCATCTCGAAGGTTGAGATCGAGCGCACCCGTGACCGCGTGCGGGTGGACATCCACACCGCGCGTCCCGGCATCGTCATCGGCCGCCGTGGCGCCGAGGCCGACCGCATCCGCGGCGACCTCGAGAAGCTCACGGGCAAGCAGGTCCAGCTGAACATCCTCGAGGTCAAGAGCCCCGAGACCGACGCTCAGCTGGTTGCCCAGGCCGTTGCCGAGCAGCTGTCCTCCCGCGTCTCCTTCCGTCGCGCCATGCGTAAGAGCATGCAGGGCACGATGAAGGCCGGCGCCAAGGGCATCAAGATCCAGTGTGGTGGCCGTCTCGGCGGCGCCGAGATGTCCCGCTCGGAGTTCTACCGCGAGGGCCGTGTGCCCCTGCACACGCTCCGCGCGAACGTCGACTACGGCTTCTTCGAGGCCAAGACGACCTTCGGCCGCATCGGTGTGAAGGTCTGGATCTACAAGGGCGACGTCAAGAACATCGCCGAGGTCCGCGCCGAGAACGCCGCTGCCCGTGCGGGTAACCGCCCGGCCCGTGGCGGCGGCAACGACCGCCCGGCCCGTGGTGGCCGTGGCGGCGAGCGTGGCGGTCGCGGCCGCAAGCCGCAGCAGCAGTCCGCGCCGGCTGCCGAGGCCCCCAAGGCCGAGGCTCCCGCCGCCGCTGCCGCTCCGGCTGAGAGCACCGGAACGGAGGCCTGACCGAAATGCTGATCCCCCGTAGGGTCAAGCACCGCAAGCAGCACCACCCGAAGCGCCGTGGTCAGGCCAAGGGCGGTACGCAGGTTTCGTTCGGCGAGTACGGCATTCAGGCCCTCACGCCGGCGTACGTCACCAACCGCCAGATCGAGGCGGCGCGTATCGCGATGACCCGCCACATCAAGCGTGGCGGCAAGGTCTGGATCAACATCTACCCGGACCGCCCGCTGACGAAGAAGCCCGCCGAGACCCGCATGGGTTCCGGTAAGGGTTCTCCCGAGTGGTGGGTTGCGAACGTGCACCCGGGCCGGGTCATGTTCGAGCTGTCCTACCCCAACGAGAAGATTGCGCGTGAGGCGCTCACTCGCGCAGCCCACAAGCTGCCGATGAAGTGCCGGATCGTCAAGCGCGAGGCAGGTGAAGCGTGATGTCGGCCGGTACCAAGGCGTCCGAGCTGCGCGAACTGGGTGACGAGGAGCTTCTTGCGAAGCTTCGCGAAGCCAAGGAAGAGCTGTTCAACCTCCGCTTCCAGGCGGCGACCGGTCAGCTCGAGAACCACGGGCGGCTCAAGGCCGTCCGCAAGGACATCGCGCGGATCTACACCCTGATGCGTGAGCGCGAGCTGGGCATCGAGACGGTGGAGAGCGCCTGATGAGCGAGAGCAACGTGACTGAGACCAACGAGACGCGCGGATTCCGCAAGACCCGTGAGGGCCTGGTCGTCAGCGACAAGATGGACAAGACCGTCGTCGTCGCTGTCGAGGACCGCGTCAAGCACGCGCTGTACGGCAAGGTCATCCGCCGTACGAACAAGCTCAAGGCCCACGACGAGCAGAACGCCGCGGGCGTCGGCGACCGTGTCCTCCTCATGGAGACCCGGCCGCTGTCCGCGACGAAGCGCTGGCGCGTCGTCGAGATTCTCGAGAAGGCCAAGTAGGGAAATCCCCGCGAGGGGATTCCAACGACACACCTGAGGCCCCGGAAAATCTGGGGGCCCCTCGGGTTCGTTCCGCCAGGCTCGGCAGGGGCTCCGCCTCGTGAAGAGGCAGCCCCTGCCGGGAACCGGCAGACAATCAGGAGATAGACGTGATCCAGCAGGAGTCGCGACTGCGTGTCGCCGACAACACTGGTGCGAAGGAAATCCTTTGCATCCGTGTGCTCGGTGGCTCCGGTCGCCGCTACGCGGGCATCGGTGACGTCATCGTCGCCACCGTCAAGGACGCGATCCCCGGTGGCAACGTGAAGAAGGGTGACGTCGTCAAGGCGGTCATCGTTCGCACCGTCAAGGAGCGCCGCCGTCCGGACGGCTCGTACATCCGCTTCGACGAGAACGCCGCCGTCATTCTGAAGAACGACGGCGACCCTCGCGGCACCCGTATCTTCGGCCCGGTCGGCCGTGAGCTGCGCGAGAAGAAGTTCATGAAGATCATCTCGCTCGCGCCGGAGGTGCTGTAAGCATGAAGATCAAGAAGGGCGACCTGGTTCAGGTCATCACCGGTAAGGACAAGGGCAAGCAGGGCAAGGTCATCGCGGCCTACCCCCGCGAGGACCGCGTCCTGGTCGAGGGTGTCAACCGGGTCAAGAAGCACACCAAGGCCGGCCCGACCGCCAAGGGTTCGCAGGCCGGTGGCATCGTCACGACCGAGGCCCCTGTCCACGTGAGCAACGTTCAGCTCGTCGTGGAGAAGGACGGCAACAAGGTCGTCACGCGTGTCGGTTACCGCTTCGACGACGAGGGCAACAAGATCCGCGTTGCCAAGCGGACGGGTGAGGACATCTGATGGCTACCACCACCACTCCGCGTCTCAAGACGAAGTACCGCGAGGAGATCCAGGCCAAGCTGCAGGAGGAGTTCTCGTACGAGAACGTCATGCAGACCCCCGGCCTGGTCAAGATCGTGGTGAACATGGGTGTCGGCGACGCCGCCCGTGACTCGAAGCTCATGGACGGTGCCGTCCGTGACCTGACCACGATCACCGGTCAGAAGCCGGCCGTCACCAAGGCCCGCAAGTCCATCGCGCAGTTCAAGCTGCGTGAGGGTCAGCCGATCGGTGCTCACGTCACGCTCCGTGGCGACCGCATGTGGGAGTTCCTGGACCGCACCCTGTCGCTCGCGCTGCCGCGCATCCGCGACTTCCGCGGTCTGTCCCCCAAGCAGTTCGACGGCCGTGGCAACTACACCTTCGGTCTCACGGAGCAGGTCATGTTCCACGAGATCGACCAGGACAAGATCGACCGCGTCCGGGGTATGGACATCACCGTGGTCACCACGGCGACCAACGACGCTGAGGGCCGTGCCCTTCTCCGTCACCTCGGCTTCCCCTTCAAGGAGGCGTAAGCGAGATGGCGAAGAAGGCTCTGATTGCCAAGGCTGCTCGTAAGCCCAAGTTCGGCGTTCGTGGCTACACGCGCTGCCAGCGCTGCGGCCGTCCGCACTCCGTGTACCGCAAGTTCGGCCTCTGCCGCGTGTGCCTTCGTGAGATGGCTCACCGTGGCGAGCTCCCGGGCGTGACCAAGAGCTCCTGGTAATCCCCTACTTCGGGATTCCGGAAGCTCTCGGTAAGTAGAGGTTCGGTCAGGGCCCAGCTCTCCATGGCTTAGGCTAGGAGGGTTGGGCGTCTGACCGCCCGTACGACTTACTACGCCGTAGGTCCCCGCACCGCACCCGTCCCGCCACTGAGTGGGGAGAGGGATGGCGCATACAGGAAACCCCGGCGAGAGAGGCCGAAGGCCAATTCATGACCATGACTGATCCGATCGCAGACATGCTTACGCGTCTGCGTAACGCGAACTCGGCGTACCACGACACCGTGGGTATGCCGCACAGCAAGATCAAGTCGCACATCGCGGAGATCCTCCAGCAGGAGGGCTTCATCACCGGCTGGAAGGTCGAGGACGCCGAGGTCGGCAAGAACCTCGTCCTCGAGCTGAAGTTCGGCCCGAACCGTGAACGCTCCATCGCGGGCATCAAGCGGATCTCCAAGCCCGGTCTCCGGGTGTACGCGAAGTCCACCAACCTGCCCAAGGTGCTGGGTGGCCTCGGCGTGGCGATCATCTCCACGTCCCACGGGCTCCTCACCGACAAGCAGGCCGGCAAGAAGGGCGTAGGCGGAGAAGTTCTCGCCTACGTCTGGTAGCGGAAGGGAACGGAGGAAACAGCTATGTCGCGTATTGGCAAGCTCCCCATCACGGTTCCCGCCGGCGTGGACGTCACCATCGACGGCCGTACGGTGCAGGTGAAGGGCCCGAAGGGGACCCTCTCCCACACCATCGCGGCGCCGATCGAGATCGCTAAGGGTGAGGACGGCGTTCTGAACGTCACCCGCCCGAACGACGAGCGTCAGAACAAGGCCCTCCACGGCCTGTCCCGCACGCTGGTGGCGAACATGATCACCGGCGTGACCCAGGGTTACGTGAAGAAGCTCGAAATCAGCGGTGTCGGTTACCGCGTCCTGGCGAAGGGCTCCAACCTGGAGTTCTCGCTCGGCTACAGCCACTCGATCACTGTCGAGGCGCCCGAGGGCATCACCTTCAAGGTGGAGGCTCCGACCCGTTTCTCGGTCGAGGGCATCGACAAGCAGAAGGTCGGCGAGGTTGCGGCCAACATCCGCAAGCTGCGCAAGCCCGACCCGTACAAGGCCAAGGGCGTCAAGTACGAAGGCGAAGTCATCCGCCGCAAGGTCGGAAAGGCGGGTAAGTAAGCCATGGCATACGGTGTCAAGATTGCTAAGGGCGACGCTTACAAGCGTGCTGCCATCAAGCGTCGTCACATCCGGATCCGTAAGCACATCTCGGGTACGGCCGAGCGTCCGCGCCTGGTCGTGACGCGCTCCAACCGCCACATCGTGGCCCAGGTCATCGACGACATCAAGGGTCACACCCTGGCGTCGGCGTCGACCCTGGACGCGTCGATCCGCGGCGAGGGCGAGAAGTCGGCGCAGGCCGGCAAGGTCGGCGCCCTGGTCGCCGAGCGCGCCAAGGCCGCCGGCGTCGAGGCTGTCGTATTCGACCGTGGTGGTAACCAGTACGCCGGGCGCATTGCCGCTCTGGCGGACGCCGCCCGCGAAGCCGGACTCAAGTTCTGAGTCGCCCGTCGCGTCAGCGACAAAAATCGTTGGCGCGTAGCTAGCGGAAACAGAGAGAGGTAATTCCAATGGCTGGACCCCAGCGCCGCGGAAGCGGTGCCGGTGGCGGCGAGCGGCGGGACCGGAAGGGCCGTGACGGCGGCGCTGCTGCCGCCGAGAAGACCGCGTACGTTGAGCGCGTAGTCGCGATCAACCGCGTCGCCAAGGTTGTGAAGGGTGGTCGTCGCTTCAGCTTCACCGCGCTGGTCGTGGTGGGCGATGGTGACGGCACCGTCGGCGTCGGTTACGGCAAGGCCAAGGAGGTGCCGGCCGCCATCGCCAAGGGTGTTGAGGAGGCCAAGAAGCACTTCTTCAAGGTCCCCCGTATCCAGGGCACCATCCCGCACCCGATCACGGGCGAGAAGGCCGCGGGCGTCGTCCTGCTCAAGCCTGCTTCCCCCGGTACCGGCGTTATCGCCGGTGGCCCGGTGCGTGCGGTGCTCGAGTGCGCCGGCGTTCACGACATCCTGTCGAAGTCGCTCGGCTCGTCCAACGCGATCAACATCGTGCACGCGACCGTGGCGGCCCTCAAGGGCCTGCAGCGTCCCGAGGAGATCGCGGCCCGCCGCGGTCTGCCCCTCGAGGACGTCGCCCCCGCGGCTCTGCTGCGTGCGCGTGCGGGAGCGGGTGCGTAATCATGGCTCAGCTCAAGATCACGCAGACGAAGTCCTACATCGGCAGCAAGCAGAACCACCGAGACACCCTTCGTTCGCTTGGCCTCAAGCGGATCAACGACGTGGTCGTCAAGGAGGACCGCCCCGAGTTCCGCGGAATGGTGCACACCGTCCGCCACCTCGTGACGGTTGAGGAGGTCGACTGATCATGGCGGAGAACAACCCGCTCAAGATCCACAACCTCCGTCCCGCCCCGGGCGCCAAGACCGCCAAGACCCGTGTGGGTCGTGGTGAGGCGTCGAAGGGTAAGACGGCTGGTCGTGGTACCAAGGGCACGAAGGCCCGCTACCAGGTTCCGGAGCGCTTCGAGGGTGGCCAGATGCCCCTCCACATGCGTCTTCCGAAGCTGAAGGGCTTCCGCAACCCGTTCAAGACCGAGTTCCAGGTCGTGAACCTCGACAAGCTGGCGTCGCTGTACCCGGAGGGTGGCGAGGTCACCGTCGAGGGTCTCGTCGCCAAGGGTGCCGTTCGCAAGAACAGCCTCGTCAAGGTCCTCGGCCAGGGCGAGATCTCCGTGGCGCTGCAGGTGACGGTCGACGCCGTCTCCGGCTCCGCCAAGGAGAAGATCACCGCCGCCGGCGGTAGCGTCACCGAGCTCGTCTGACCCGACGTCTCGCTGACCTGAACGACCCGACCGGGGATGCCTCCACGAGGCATCCCCGGTCGGCGTATGCGCGGTCCGCAGCAGTGGCCGAGTGTTTCGGCGGAGATCGTCGTTCCGAGATGCCGTCGGTATCGGTAGGCTGTGCCGCTGGTACCCAATGCGTTGCTGCGGTGCCGTAATCTCGTTTGACAGGCCATCATCCCTTTTGACCATCACCTCACGCGACGATACGCGGGGGTCGCAGGAGGCACCGTGCTCACCGCGTTCGCCCGGGCGTTCAGGACGCCCGACCTGCGCAAGAAGCTGCTGTTCACGCTCGCCATCATCGTGGTCTACCGGGTCGGTACCCACATCCCGATCCCGGGAGTCGACTACAAGAACGTCCAGACCTGTATCGATGCGGCGTCGCAAGGCGGCAGCCAGGGTCTGTTCGGTCTGGTCAACATGTTCAGCGGTGGCGCGCTGCTGCAGATCACGATCTTCGCGCTCGGCATCATGCCGTACATCACCGCGAGCATCATCCTCCAACTGCTGACTGTGGTGATCCCGCGTCTCGAGGCCCTCAAGAAGGAGGGTCAGGCCGGCACCTCGAAGATCACGCAGTACACCCGATACCTGACGGTGGCGCTGGCCATCCTGCAGGGCACCGGCCTGGTGGCCACCGCCCGCAGCGGTGCGCTGTTCAGCACCTGCCCCGTCGCCAACCAGATCGTGCCCGACCAGTCCATCTTCGTGACCATCACCATGGTCATCACGATGACCGCCGGTACGGCCGTCGTCATGTGGCTCGGTGAGCTCATCACCGACCGCGGCATCGGCAACGGCATGTCGATCCTGATGTTCATCTCGATCGCCGCCAGCTTCCCGGCCGCCCTGTGGGCGATCAAGCAGCAGGGCTCGCTGGCCGACGGCTGGATCGAGTTCGGCACCGTGATCCTGGTCGGTCTGGTCATGGTCGGTCTGGTGGTCTTCGTCGAGCAGGCCCAGCGCCGCATCCCGGTCCAGTACGCGAAGCGCATGATCGGTCGCCGGTCCTACGGCGGTACGTCCACGTACATCCCGTTGAAGGTGAATCAGGCAGGTGTGATTCCTGTCATCTTCGCGTCGTCGCTGCTCTACATTCCCGCCCTGGTCGCCCAGTTCTCGAACGGCACCTCGGGCTGGAAGACGTGGATCGAGCAGAATCTGACCAAGGGCGACCACCCGATTTACATCACTATGTACTTCCTTCTGATCGTTTTCTTCGCGTTCTTCTACGTGGCGATCTCGTTCAACCCCGAGGAAGTCGCGGACAACATGAAGAAGTATGGTGGCTTCATCCCGGGCATCCGGGCTGGCAGGCCGACCGCTGAGTACCTCAGCTACGTACTCAACCGGATCACCTGGCCGGGTTCGCTGTATCTGGGCCTGATCGCTCTCGTACCGACGATGGCGTTGGTTGGCTTCGGGGCAAGCCAGAACTTCCCGTTCGGCGGCACCAGCATCCTGATCATCGTGGGTGTCGGTCTCGAGACGGTGAAGCAGATCGAGAGCCAGCTTCAGCAGCGCAATTACGAAGGGTTCCTCCGCTGATGCGAATCGTCCTCGTCGGGCCGCCCGGTGCCGGCAAGGGAACGCAGGCCGCGTTCCTCGCCCAGAACCTGTCGATCCCGCACATCTCCACGGGCGACCTGTTCCGCGCCAACATCAGCCGGCAGACGGAACTGGGCAAGCTCGCGAAGTCCTACATGGACGCGGGCAACCTGGTGCCGGACGAGGTCACGATCGCGATGGCGAAGGACCGCATGGAGCAGCCGGACGCCGAGAACGGCTTCCTGCTGGACGGGTTCCCGCGCAACGTGCGCCAGGCCGAGGCCCTGGACACGATGCTCCAGGCCGAGGGCATGAAGCTGGACGCGGTCCTGGACCTGGAGGTCCCCGAGGACGAGGTGGTCAAGCGCATCGCCGGCCGCCGGGTGTGCCGCAAGGACTCGAGCCACGTGTTCCACGTGGAGTACAAGAAGCCGGTCAAGGAAGGCGTCTGCGACGTCTGCGACGGCGAGCTGTACCAGCGCGACGACGACTCCGAGGAGACCGTCCGCAAGCGACTCGAGGTCTACCACACGCAGACCGAGCCGATCATCGACTACTACCGGGCGCAGAGCCTGGTCGTCACGATCACCGCGCTCGGCAAGGTCGAGGACGTCACCGCGCGCGCCATGGATGCGCTCAAGCGCAAGTAGTAGTGAACGCTGCTCCGGCCGCGGTGCCCTCGACGGGCGTCGCGGCCGTAGTGTTGTGTACGTAACCGGATGTGTCGCAGAAGACGGAGAGCGCAGGCCGCCATGGTGCAGATCAAGACCCCCGAGCAGATCGCCAAGATGCGTGAGGCGGGCCTGGTCGTCGCCGCCATCCATGCCGCCACGCGTGCGGCGGCGGTGCCCGGCGCCACCACGAAGGACCTCGACGACGTCGCGCGCAAGGTGCTCGACGAGCACGGCGCCAAGTCGAACTTCCTCGGTTACGGCGGCTTCCCCGCGACGATCTGCACCTCGGTGAACGAGGTCGTCGTGCACGGCATCCCGGACGAGAAGACCGTCCTCAAGGACGGCGACATCATCTCCATCGACGCCGGCGCCATCGTCGACGGCTGGCACGGGGACGCCGCGTACACCGCGTTCGTGGGCACCGGACACGCTCCGGAGCTGGTCGAGCTCTCCCGGGTGACCGAGGAGTCGATGTGGGCGGGCGTCGCGGCCATGAAGCAGGGCAACCGCCTGGTCGACGTCTCCCGCGCCATCGAGACGTACATCCGCCGCCAGCCCAAGCCGGGTGGCGGCAAGTACGGGATCGTCGAGGACTACGGCGGCCACGGCATCGGCACCGAGATGCACATGGACCCGCACCTGCTGAACTACGTCGAGCGCCGCCGCGGCAAGGGCCCCAAGCTGGTGCCCGGCTTCTGCCTCGCCATCGAGCCCATGGTCTCCCTCGGCACCCCGAGGACCGAGGTGCTCGGGGACGACTGGACGGTCATCACGACGGACGGCACGTGGTCCTCGCACTGGGAGCACTCCGTGGCGCTGACGGAGGAGGGGCCGCTGGTGCTGACGGCTCCCGACGGCGGCCGGGCGAAGCTCGCCGAGTACGGCGTCACGGCCGCTCCCGATCCCCTTGCTTAAGGATCAGCCCCGTGGGGCAGGCTTCCTCGATTCGTCTTTCCGGGTGCGCTGACGTAGACTGACGCGTCGGCTCTGGTGCACCCGCATGCCTGCATGCGCTCGCACGGAGTCGATCAAGGTAGTCGATTCGAAGGGCGAAGCGTGGCCAAGAAGCAAGGTGCCATCGAGATCGAGGGCACTGTCGTCGAGTCTCTTCCGAACGCCATGTTCAAGGTTGAGCTCCAGAACGGCCACCAGGTCCTGGCACACATCAGCGGCAAGATGCGCATGCACTACATCCGCATCCTCCCTGACGACCGGGTCGTGGTGGAGCTGTCTCCGTACGACCTGACACGTGGCCGGATCGTCTACCGGTACAAGTAGATCTTGCCTGTGCCCCGTGTCCGCGGGGCGGTGGCACTGACCCGGAGAACCTCACCAATGAAGGTCAAGCCGAGCGTCAAGAAGATCTGCGACAAGTGCAGGGTGATCCGCCGTCACGGCCGGGTCATGGTCATCTGCGAAAACCCGCGCCACAAGCAGCGCCAGGGCTGACGCACGACCACACCTTCTGCATCCGCAGGTACTTCGCGCGACGCAAGCAGTACATGTTCATACGCAGGGCCCAGGGCTGATTTCTCTCAGGCCTGACACCCCCGGTCGGAGGCCGGGGACCCGGGCCGTACCGACTCTTCCCGAGGGAGGACGACGGCGGGCGGGATCCGGTTCTGCGGAAGACCTCCGAACGACAACTGGAGCCATTGAATGGCACGCGTTTCCGGTGTTGACATCCCGCGCGAGAAGCGCGTGGAGGTCGCCCTCACCTACGTGTTCGGCATCGGCCGGACCCTCTCGCAGAAGACGCTGGCCGAGACCGGCGTCAACCCGAACACCCGCGTTCGCGACCTCTCCGAGGAGGAGCTGGTCAAGATCCGCGAGTTCGTGGACAGCAACATCAAGACCGAGGGTGACCTCCGTCGTGAGGTTCAGGCCGACATCCGCCGCAAGGTCGAGATCGGCTGCTACCAGGGCCTGCGTCACCGTCGTGGCCTGCCCGTCCACGGTCAGCGCACCAGCACGAACGCCCGTACCCGCAAGGGCCCGCGTCGCGCCATCGCCGGCAAGAAGAAGCCGGGCAAGAAGTAGTCCTCAGCGGACGCTGCGGAGCGTCCGGGTGCGTCCCGGGCGCCCGCTTTCCAGCGGTCTTCGCTGTAGGACCGACCACCTCCCGTAGGAGAACAAGACATGCCCCCCAAGGGACGTCAGGGCGCCGCCAAGAAGGTGCGCCGCAAGGAAAAGAAGAACGTCGCTCACGGCCACGCGCACATCAAGAGCACGTTCAACAACACGATCGTGTCCATCACGGACCCGACCGGCAACGTGATCTCCTGGGCCTCCGCCGGCCACGTCGGCTTCAAGGGCTCGCGCAAGTCCACCCCCTTCGCCGCGCAGATGGCCGCCGAGTCGGCCGCCCGCCGCGCGCAGGAGCACGGCATGCGCAAGGTCGACGTCTTCGTCAAGGGTCCCGGCTCCGGCCGTGAGACCGCGATCCGCTCCCTCCAGGCCACCGGCCTCGAGGTCGGCTCGATCCAGGACGTCACCCCCACCCCGCACAACGGCTGCCGTCCGCCCAAGCGCCGCCGCGTCTGAGGCTCGGTCGTCTTGAGGATTCGGGCGGTACGGCTCTTCGGCCGTGCCGCCCGTACCCTTGCAGTACCCGCACCGTAGAAACGTGCGGTCCGTCGGGCGTCAAATAGCGGGCGTCCACGAAAGAAGGATCTGATCCACACATGCTGATCGCTCAGCGCCCCTCGTTGACCGAAGAGGTCGTCGACGAATTCCGCTCCCGGTTCGTGATCGAGCCGCTGGAGCCGGGCTTCGGCTACACCCTCGGCAACTCCCTGCGCCGTACGCTCCTCTCCTCGATCCCGGGTGCGGCGGTCACGTCCATCCGCATCGACGGCGTCCTGCACGAGTTCACCACCGTGCCGGGTGTCAAGGAGGACGTCACCGACCTGATCCTCAACATCAAGCAGCTGGTCGTCTCCTCGGAGCACGACGAGCCGGTCGTGATGTACCTGCGCAAGCAGGGTCCGGGTCTGGTCACCGCCGCCGACATCGCGCCCCCGGCCGGTGTCGAGGTCCACAACCCCGACCTCGTCCTCGCCACGCTCAACGGCAAGGGCAAGCTGGAGATGGAGCTGACCGTCGAGCGCGGCCGCGGCTACGTCTCCGCCGTCCAGAACAAGCAGGTCGGTCAGGAGATCGGGCGCATCCCGGTCGACTCGATCTACTCGCCGGTTCTCAAGGTCACCTACAAGGTCGAGGCGACCCGTGTCGAGCAGCGCACCGACTTCGACAAGCTGATCGTCGACGTCGAGACCAAGCAGGCGATGCGTCCCCGTGACGCCATGGCCTCCGCCGGTAAGACCCTGGTCGAGCTGTTCGGTCTCGCCCGCGAGCTGAACATCGACGCCGAGGGCATCGACATGGGCCCGTCCCCCACGGACGCCGCGCTCGCCGCCGATCTCGCCCTGCCGATCGAGGAGCTCGAGCTCACCGTTCGGTCGTACAACTGCCTCAAGCGTGAGGGCATCCACTCCGTGGGTGAGCTCGTCGCCCGCTCCGAGGCCGACCTCCTGGACATCCGCAACTTCGGCGCGAAGTCCATCGACGAGGTCAAGGCGAAGCTGGCCGGCATGGGCCTGGCCCTCAAGGACAGCCCGCCCGGATTCGACCCGACCGCGGCGGCGGACGCCTTCGGCGCCGACGACGACGCGGACGCCGGGTTCGTCGAGACCGAGCAGTACTAAGAGCTCGGGCCGGACGGTCCGTTCGCGGGTGCGGGTGCGCTGTGCTTGATCGCGCAGTTCCCCGCGCCCCCTCCAGGCCCCTGCGGGGGCCTGGATCTTCGACAGGCGATCGCCTGCTCGGACACTGACCTCGGTACCTGATACGGCCGGGGCAGACACCTAGGAGAAACACCATGCCGAAGCCCACCAAGGGTGCCCGTCTGGGCGGCAGCGCCGCGCACGAGAAGCTGCTCCTCGCGAACCTCGCGAAGTCGCTCTTCGAGCACGGCCGCATCACCACCACCGAGGCCAAGGCCCGTCGCCTGCGTCCCTACGCGGAGCGTCTGGTCACCAAGGCGAAGAAGGGCGACCTTCACAACCGCCGTCAGGTGCTCTCGGTGATCACGGACAAGAGCATCGTGCACACGCTCTTCACCGAGATCGGCCCGCGCTACGAGAACCGCCCGGGTGGCTACACCCGCATCACCAAGATCGGTAACCGCCGTGGCGACAACGCGCCCATGGCCGTCATCGAGCTGGTGGAGGCCCTGACCGTGGCCCAGGAGGCCACCGGTGAGGCCGAGGCGGCCACCAAGCGTGCCGTCAAGGAGGACTCCGCCAAGAAGGACTCCGCCAAGAAGGACGAGGCTCCGGCCAAGTCCGACGAGGCCGTCGAGGACGCCAAGCCGGCCGACGAGGCCGCCGCCGAGGAGTCCAAGGACGCCTGAGGCTCTGCCTGGCTGTGAGCGGGTCCGTCCCTTCGGGGGCGGGCCCGCTTCCCCGTGTCCGGACAGAATCCGGTCCTGAGAGGATCAGCGTGTGAGTGACGAAGTACAGCCCGGGTTCGTGCGGGTGCGGATGGATGTGTCGTACGACGGCAGCGAATTCTCCGGGTGGGCCAAGCAGGCCGGCGGGCGGCGGACCGTGCAGGGCGAGATCGAGGACGCGCTGCGCACGGTCACGCGCTCGGGGGAGACCACGTACGAGCTGACCGTGGCCGGGCGGACGGACGCCGGGGTGCACGCCCGCGGACAGGTGGCCCACGTCGACCTGCCCGCGGAGCTGTGGGCGGAGCACCGCGAGAAGCTGCTCAAGCGGCTCGCGGGGCGGCTCCCCAAGGACGTGCGGGTGTGGTCCCTGACCGAGGCCCCGAGCGGCTTCGACGCCCGCTTCTCGGCGGTCTGGCGGCGCTACGCGTACCGCGTCACCGACAACCCCGGCGGCGTCGACCCGCTGCTGCGGGGGCACGTGCTGTGGCACGACTGGCCGCTGGACGTCGACGCCATGAACGAGGCCGCCTCCCGGCTCGTCGGGGAGCACGACTTCGCCGCCTACTGCAAGAAGCGGGAGGGGGCGACCACCATCCGCACGCTGCAGGAACTGAGCCTGGTGCGCGGGGACGACGGGGTCATCACGGCGACCGTCCGAGCCGACGCCTTCTGCCACAACATGGTGCGCTCGCTGATCGGGGCGCTGCTGTTCGTGGGGGACGGGCACCGCGGGCCCGCGTGGCCGGGGAAGGTGCTGGCCGCCGGGGTGCGCGACTCCGCCGTGCATGTCGTACGGCCGCACGGGCTGACGCTGGAGGAGGTCGGCTACCCGGCCGACGAACTGCTCGCCGCGCGCAGCAAGGAGGCGCGCAACCGGCGCACACTGCCGGCAGCCCGGCCGGGCTGCTGCTGAACTCCCGGTGCGGCGCTACTGGTTGGCCGCCGCCGACGCCTGTGCCTCACCGCGGCGGCGGATCTGCCGGAAGGTGAACTCGGCGAGGTCGTCACCGGTGGTGAACACCTTGGCGTCCTTCGTCGTCACGTCCTTGCCGTCGGTGAACCCGGCGAGGGTGAAGTAGGCGTACCGGCCGTAGGAGTTGGTGGTCGAGCGGCAGATCGCCGTCTGGCAGAAGGCGGGGACGCCCTGGCCGGGCAGGGAGGCGACGATGCTCTTCCTGTCGGCGTCCGTCTTGGCCCTGGTGGCCTGCGCCTCGGTGTCGAAGACGGCGACACCGACGGTCACCGCGACGCCGTCCCTGGCGTAGGTGACGCGCATGACCCGTGTGCAGCCGTTCTTCGTGAGCACCGCGGGGAGCGTGTTCTTGGCGGCGGACGCGCAGGCGGTCGTGGAGGCGGTCGGGCCCTTGCGGTAGACGCGCTCGCCCATCGTCAGCTGCGAGCCGGGGAAGAGGATGTCCGGGCTGAGCGGCGCCGTGTCCTTCTTCGCGCTGGACACGAAGTCCTTCGGATCCAGCGGGGGAGGGGCCGAGGTCGGCTCGAAGGAGGGGGTGGGCTCGGCCGTGCCGCTCGGGATGTCCGCGGTGGCGGGCAGCCCGCTGGGCGTGCCGGAGGCCCCGTTGTCACCGTCCGAGGAGACGACGGCCACCGCGACCGCCGCGCCCACCGCGACGGTCGCCAGGGCGGCACCGCCGACCAGCAGCAGCCTGCGCCGTCGGTTGCGGGACTCGGACGCCTCGGCGAGCGCTGCCCAGTCCGGCGTCGAGTTGTCCCACTGCGGCTGCTGAGAACCCGGTTTCCAGGGATCCCACGGGGGCTCCCCCTGCCCATAACTCATGGGCCGCATCTTAGACGTGCCGCACGGGGTGCCGTTCCGCCCCGGAGGGCGGTCGAGCCCCTAGCGTGACCTGAGTGCACACGGGCAAAAGTGACATCTCCGGATGGTTGGTGCGTCGGGCGTCCTGGCACGCGTGGCAGGTACCGGCGGTGGTGCTCTGTGCCGGCGTCGTGGGCGTCGCGCGCCGGAGGGCCGACGGCGGGATGGACAACGCCATCGTCGTCCGGGCCGCCAGGACCTGGCTGGACGGCGGCTCCCCTTACGCCGATCCGCACTTCCTCTATCTGCCGAGCGCGGTGCTCGCGGCGGTGCCTCAGACGCTCCTCCCGTCGTACGCGCTCAGGGTGCTCGTGCCGCTGGCCGTGACGGTGCTGCTGGTGGCGGGCTGGGCGTGCGCCCTGCGGATCCACGAGGTGCCGTGGCGCAGCCGCTTCGCCGTGCTCGGGCTGACCGGCCTGGCGATGGGCTTCGCGCCCTTCGGGCACCTGGTGCGGCTCGGCAACTGGACCGTGACCGCCGCGGCGGCCCTGCCCCTGGCCCTGCTGTGTGCGGTGCGCGGGCGCTGGGTCGCGGCGGGTGCCGTGATCGGCACCGCGGTCGCGCTGAAGCCGTTGCTCGCGCCGGTGGCGCTGCTGTTCGTCTTCGCCGGGCGGTGGCGGGCGCTGGCCGCGGCGGTGCTGGTGCCGGCGGCGGCCTCGGGCGGGGCGGCGCTGCTGATGCCGGATCCCGCGGGGTTCTTCACGCGGACACTGCCGTTCCTGCTGCGCGGGCGGGACGGCTTCGTCCGGCTCTACGAGGCGTCGCCCGCGGCGGTGCTGCCGCGGCTGGGGGTGCCGGCCGGGGCCGCCGCGCTGCTCGGGCTGGCGGCGGCGGCGTGCGGTACGTGGTGCGCGTACCGGCGGTGGCGGCTCGGCGGTCCCGGTCCGCAGCGGATCGTGGAGACGGCGGTGCTGCTGATGCTGTCGGCGTTCCTGGTCTCGCGCCCGTCGTACGACCACTACCTGCTGGTCGTGGTGCCACTGCTGCTCGCCGGGGCGCTGTCCGCGGGGTCGGTGGCCCGCTCGCCGTGGTTCTGGCTGGCGCTGGTGCCGCAGGTGCCCGGGTTCACCTGGCCGTACCTGGAGCCGGGGACCAGGCGGGCCTTCAAGGACTGTCTCACGCTGTGCGTACTGGCCGCCTCGGCGGCCGTGCGGCCCGGACTCCTCCCGCGGACCGCTGCCCGGGGCCCGGTGTCCCGACCCGTTCCGGCCCGCCCCGCGCAGCGGGATGACTGCCCCCAGCGGTAGCGTCATAGTGGCCGGCACGGTCGCGGCGACAGCCGCCGGACGGGTGGCGCACGCGCGTTTTGACCCGTCCGGGGCAGGACGGTACTCTTGCAGTTCGTTATGTGTATTGGCTTGCTCATTCTCACGTGAGGGGCCCTTACACCGGTCCACCGGGCCGATGACCAGCGACCAGCACGCGGTTTGCGTCACCGCTGTGCGGTCAGGGCTGTCGTGATCGTCCGTGGTGGCCATGTCAGGACCCACTCACTGAAGAAGCGAAGGCTACGACCGTGCGTACGTACAGCCCCAAGCCCGGCGACATCACTCGCCAGTGGTACGTCATCGACGCCCAGGATGTCGTCCTGGGACGTCTGGCGACCACTGCCGCGAACATCCTGCGGGGCAAGCACAAGCCGATCTACGCGCCCCACGTCGACGCTGGTGACTTCGTCATCATCATCAACGCCGACAAGGTGCACCTCTCCGGCAACAAGAAGACCCAGAAGCTGGCGTACCGCCACTCCGGCTACCCGGGTGGTCTGCGCTCCGTCCGCTACGACGAGCTGCTGGCGAAGAACCCCGAGAAGGCCGTCGAGAAGGCCATCAAGGGCATGATCCCCAAGAACACCCTGGGCCGCCAGGTGCTCTCGAAGCTGAAGGTCTACTCGGGCGACCAGCACCCGCACGCTGCCCAGCAGCCGGTGCCGTTCGAGATCACCCAGGTCGCGCAGTAGTTCCGGCCACCACCTAAGACTGAAGAGAATCTGAGGAGAATCGTGGCCGAGACCACTGTTGAGCAGCCGGTCGAAGAGACTGAGCTCGTCGACGTCGAGAACTACACCACCGAGTCCGAGGTCCCCGTCGAGGGTGAGTACACCTCCGAGTCGATGGCGTCCCGCTTCGGTGACCCGCAGCCGGCCGCCGGCCTGGGCCGTCGCAAGAACGCCATCGCGCGTGTGCGCATCGTGCCGGGCAGCGGCAAGTGGAAGATCAACGGGCGCACGCTCGAGGACTACTTCCCGAACAAGGTGCACCAGCAGGAAGTCAACGAGCCCTTCAAGGTGCTCGAGCTCGAGGGCCGCTACGACGTTGTCGCCCGCATCTCGGGTGGCGGCGTCTCCGGTCAGGCCGGCGCCCTGCGCCTCGGCGTGGCCCGCGCCCTGAACGAGGCGGACGTGGACAACAACCGCGCCCCGCTGAAGAAGGCCGGCTTCCTCAAGCGCGACGACCGTGCGGTCGAGCGCAAGAAGGCCGGTCTCAAGAAGGCCCGCAAGGCCCCGCAGTACAGCAAGCGCTAATCGCTGCCTGCTTCGTACGTTCGTTCGCCCCGGCGGCACGCTGTGTGCCGCCGGGGCGTTCGTTTATCACAGCTGTGGGCGTATAACGGCATAAGGCGTTCAAAGCTTTGGCTGCTCGGATGCTTATAGAAGCCTCATACGGGGCTTCCTTCACTTTCTGAGGCCTCGTCAGGGTCGAGGCCTCGGACGGTTTCTTCGGGATTTCCGATAGTTCGGAGGACAGCAAGTGGGACGACTCTTCGGCACGGACGGCGTGCGCGGTGTCGCCAACGCGGATCTGACGGCCGAGATGGCACTCGGTCTCTCCGTCGCGGCGGCTCACGTACTGGCCGAGGCGGGTACGTTCGAGGGCCACCGGCCGGTGGCGATCGTCGGGCGGGACCCGCGTGCGTCCGGGGAGTTCCTGGAGGCCGCCGTGGTCGCCGGACTGGCCAGCGCGGGCGTGGACGTCCTGCGGGTCGGTGTGCTGCCCACGCCCGCGGTGGCGTATCTCACCGGCGCGCTCGGCGCGGACCTCGGTGTGATGCTCTCGGCCAGCCACAACGCGATGCCCGACAACGGCATCAAGTTCTTCGCGCGCGGCGGTCACAAACTCGCCGACGAGCTCGAGAACCGGATCGAGGCCATCTACGAGGAGCACCGCACCGGCGCTCCCTGGGACCGCCCGACCGGTGCCGGGGTCGGCCGGGTGACGGCGTACGAGGAGGGCTTCGACAAGTACGTCGCCCACCTCCTCAGCGTCCTGCCGAACCGTCTCGACGGGCTGAAGGTCGTCCTCGACGAGGCGCACGGAGCGGCGTCCCGGGTGTCGCCCGAGGCCTTCACGCGGGCCGGCGCGGAGATCGTCACGATCGGTGCCGAGCCGGACGGGCTCAACATCAACGACGGCTGCGGCTCCACCCACCTGGACCTGCTGAAGACCGCCGTCGTCGAGCACGGCGCCCACCTCGGCATCGCGCACGACGGCGACGCCGACCGCTGCCTAGCCGTGGACCACACGGGCGCCGAGGTGGACGGCGACCAGATCCTCGCCGTGCTCGCGCTGGCGATGCGGGAGCGCTCGGTCCTGCGGTCCGACACCGTTGTCGCGACGGTCATGTCCAACCTGGGCTTCAAGCTGGCGATGGAGCGCGAGGGCGTCTCCGTGGTGCAGACGGCGGTCGGTGACCGTTACGTCCTGGAGGAGATGAAGGAGCACGACTACGCGCTGGGCGGCGAGCAGTCCGGCCACGTCATCATCAGCGACCACGCGACCACCGGCGACGGCACGCTGACCGGCCTGCTGCTGGCGGCCCGGGTGGCCCGGACCGGCCGTACGCTCCAGGACCTCGCGTCCGTGATGGAGCGGCTGCCGCAGGTGCTCATCAACGTGCCGGACGTCGACAAGTCGCGGGTGAGCACCTCCGCCGAGCTGGCCGCGGCCGTCACCGAGGCGGAGCGTGAACTCGGGGCCACCGGGCGGGTGCTGCTCCGCTCGTCGGGCACCGAGCCGCTGGTGCGGGTGATGGTGGAGGCCGCCGACATCGATCACGCGCGGTCGGTGGCCGGCCGGCTCGCGGACGCGGTGAAGTCCTCGCTCGGCTAGGACGCGTACGGCCGGGACGCGCACGGCCAGGAGACGCGGAAGGCCCGGACCCATGAGGTCCGGGCCTCCTCGCGCTCAGGCCCGCCGCGAGGGAGTACGCGTGCGCTGTATCGCCCAGAAGGCCTTCTGGGCGAGCAGCGTGAGCGTGCCCGCGACCACGATGCCGCCGAGGTTGGCCAGCAGCTGCCAGGTGGAGCCCCACGTCTGGGAGTAGTCCGCGTAGCTGAAGGCCACCGCCGCGTTCGCGGCCGCCGGGACCGTGGTCACCGAGATCGCGACGCCGATCAGGGCCCCCGACTTGGCCGAGGTGAGCGACAGGGTGCCCGCGATGCCGGCCAGGAACGCCACCACGAAGGACATCATGTCCGGCTTCCAGATGAAGGCGGTGTTGGGCCGGTCCGCCTCCACCATCGACTTCTCGAAGAGCCCGAAGACGTCCATCAGCCAGCTGAAGCCCGCCGTCAGCACCATCGCCACGGCGAACCCGGCGAGCAGCGCCCACAGCGAGCGCCAGACCAGCTTCGGGGCGCGCTGCACCAGGGCCGTGGAGATACCGGCCAGCGGCCCGAACTCCGGTCCGACGGCCATCGCGCCGACGATCAGGATCGCGTTGTCGAGCATCACACCGCAGGCCGCGAGCATCGTGGCGACCGTCAGGAACGCGATGTAGGTGACGTTGAGGGTGGACTCCTCGTGCGTGGCGTCCTGCAACTGCTCCCACAGCACCGCGTCCGCCCCCTCGCCCGGCGCGTCCTCCTCGGCCCGGTCCGCGTGCTCGGACAGCGACAGGTCGATGTTGTCGACGGCGATGGACCCGCTCTTGTCGAGGCCCAGCTCCCGCAGCGCGCCGATCAGTTCGTCCCCGGCCTCGCGCGCGACATCGCACATCACCACGTCGCCGGCCGGACTGCGCGCGGCGCCGGGCAGGACCACGAGATGGGTGGCGCCGACCGTCCGGTCGATCAGGTGCACCACCGCGTCGGTCTTGTCGGACGGGGTGATGAGGCGCAGATGCAGCATGAGGTCTTTCTACAGGGCTCGTTACAGCTTGCGCAGACTCAGGCGCTGCACCTTGTGGTCCGGCCCCTTGCGCACGACGAGGGTCGCACGGCCGCGCGTGGGGGCCACGTTCTCCAGCAAATTGGGCTTGTTGATGGTCCGCCAGGTCGTGCGGGCGTAGTCGAGGGCCTCCTCCTCCGAGACCTGGGTGTACTTGCGGAAGTACGAGGAGGGGTCCTGGAAGGCGGTCGCGCGCAGCTTGCGGAAGCGGTTGAGGTACCAGCGCTCGATGTCCTCGGCCCGCGCGTCGACGTACACGCTGAAGTCGAAGTAGTCGGCGAGACCGACGCGGGTGCGGCCGTCCTTGCCGGGGAGCGCCGGCTGCAGCACGTTCAGGCCCTCGACGATGAGGATGTCGGGACGGCGGACGGTCAGCCGCCGGTCCGGCACGATGTCGTAGATCAGGTGCGAGTAGACGGGCGCCGTCACCTCGGCCTTTCCGGCCTTGATGTCCGCGACGAAACGGGTGAGGGCGCGCCGGTCGTACGACTCGGGGAAACCCTTCCGCGACATCAGCCCGCGCGCCTGAAGGTCCTTCGTGGGGAGCAGGAAACCGTCCGTGGTCACCAGCTCGACCCGCGGATGCTCCGGCCAGCGGGACAGCAGGGCCTGGAGGAGCCGGGCCACCGTGGACTTGCCGACCGCGACGGAACCGGCGACCCCTATGACGAAGGGGGTGCCGGACTGGGAGCCCTGCTCGCCGAGGAACGTGTTGAGGGCGCCCCGCAGCCCGTCGGTGGCGCCGACGTACAGATTGAGCAGCCGGGACAACGGGAGGTAGATGTCCCGCACTTCGTCGAGGTCGATGACGTCGCCCAGGCCGCGCAGCTTCTCGACCTCCTCGGCGTTCAGCGGGAGCGGCGTCTTTTCGCGCAGCGCGCTCCACTCGGCACGGGTGAGGTCGACGTAGGGAGTCGCCTCCGGCCTGGGCCGGTGGGCGCTCCGCGGCAACGAGGAGACCGGAGAGATCACAGTCCATTGTTACGGGGATTTGAACGGGACGAGAGGTGGGATCCGTCACGCACGACCGGGTGACAACCGTGTCCCAGGCCTGGACCGGGGCCGTGGGCGCCGATAGGTTCCCGCCATCCGGGAGGCAGCGCCGCACCCCGGAAGCGCGGGGGGTTGGGAGTGGCGAACGCCATGCGCATCCGTGATGTCCTACGCCGCAGGTCCGCGCCGGCCCCGGTGGCCGCGCCCGGGGACCTGGCCGGCCGCGTGTGCAGCGAGCTGGCCGTCGACCTGCCCGACGAGGATCTGGGCGAGGACCTGGACGACTGTCTCGCCCTGTACGAGCTGGGCAGCAAGCCGCGCTGCGAGGAGGCCGAGTACCTCGGGATGGTCCGGGACGCGATCGAGCGCATCGAACGCGGGGACTGAGCCGGGCGGGGCTCGATTTCCGATATCGGGCACGCGGTGCCGGGCCGGGGCGAGTACGCGCCCTTAGGCTGCCAGCCATGTGCGGAATCGTGGGATACGTGGGGTCGCAGTCGGCACTCGATGTGGTGGTCGCCGGACTGAAGCGGCTGGAGTACCGGGGGTACGACTCGGCGGGCGTCGCGGTGCTCGCGGACGGCGGGCTGGCCGCCGCGAAACGGGCCGGGAAGCTCGTCAACCTGGAGAAGGAGCTGGCCGACCGGCCGCTGCCGAGCGGTTCGACCGGCATCGGCCACACCCGCTGGGCCACGCACGGCGGCCCGACCGACGCGAACGCCCATCCTCATCTGGACAACGCCGGCCGCGTCGCCGTCGTGCACAACGGCATCATCGAGAACTTCGCCGCCCTGCGCGCCGAACTGGCCGAGCGCGGGCACGACCTGACGTCGGAGACGGACACCGAGGTGGTGGCGCACCTCCTCGCCGAGGAGTTCTCCTCGTGCGCCGACCTCGCGGAGGCGATGCGGCTGGTGTGCCGCCGGCTGGACGGCGCGTTCACGCTGGTCGCCGTGCACGCGGACGAGCCGGACGTGGTGGTCGGGGCACGGCGGAACTCACCCCTCGTGGTGGGCGTGGGGGAGGGCGAGGCCTTCCTCGCCTCGGACGTCGCCGCCTTCATCGCCCACACGCGGTCGGCGATCGAGCTGGGCCAGGACCAGGTGGTGGAGCTGCGCCGGGACGGGGTGACGGTCACCGGCTTCGACGGCCGGCCCGCCGACGTCCGGTCCTACCACGTCGACTGGGACGCCTCGGCGGCCGAGAAGGGCGGCTACGACTACTTCATGCTCAAGGAGATCGCCGAGCAGCCCAAGGCGGTCGCCGACACCCTGCTGGGGCGCATCGACGCGGCGGGCTCGCTGTCGCTGGACGAGGTGCGGATCCCCGTCTCGGTGCTGCGCGAGATCGACAAGGTCGTCATCGTGGCCTGCGGTACGGCCTTCCACGCGGGGCTGATCGCCAAGTACGCCATCGAGCACTGGACCCGGGTGCCCTGTGAGGTGGAGCTGGCCAGCGAGTTCCGCTACCGCGACCCGATCCTCGACCCGCGCTCGCTCGTGATCGCCATCTCGCAGTCCGGCGAGACCATGGACACGCTGATGGCGTTGCGGCACGCCCGCGAGCAGGGCTCCCGGGTGCTGGCCATCTGCAACACCAACGGGTCGACGATCCCCCGCGAGTCCGACGCGGTGCTCTACACGCACGCCGGCCCCGAGGTCGCCGTCGCGTCCACGAAGGCGTTCCTCACCCAGCTCGTCGCCTGCTACCTGGTCGCGCTGTACCTCGGCCAGGTGCGGGGCACCAAGTGGGGCGACGAGATCCGGGCGGTGATCCGGGACCTGGCGGAGATCTCCCGTTCGGTCGAGCGGGTGCTGGAGACCATGGAACCGGTGCGGGAGCTGGCGCGTTCCCTCGCCGGCAAGAACACGGTGCTGTTCCTCGGCCGGCACGTGGGCTATCCGGTGGCCCTCGAAGGCGCTCTGAAGCTGAAGGAACTGGCGTACATGCACGCCGAGGGCTTCGCGGCGGGCGAGCTGAAGCACGGACCGATCGCGCTGATCGAGGAGGACCTGCCGGTCGTCGTGGTCGTCCCCTCGCCGCGCGGCCGCTCGGTCCTCCACGACAAGATCGTCTCCAACATCCAGGAGATCCGGGCGCGGGGTGCGCGCACCATCGTGATCGCGGAGGAGGGGGACGAGGCGGTGGTGCCGTACGCGGACCATCTGATCCGCGTACCGGCGACGCCGACCCTGCTCCAGCCCCTGGTGACCACCGTCCCGCTCCAGGTGTTCGCGTGCGAGCTGGCCACGGCCCGCGGCAACGAGGTGGACCAGCCGCGCAACCTCGCCAAGTCCGTGACGGTGGAGTGACGCCGGACCGGGGGCCGCGGCCGCCATAGGGTGCGGGCATGAGCATCATCGGGGTCGGTATCGACGTGGCCGAGATCGACCGGTTCCGGGTGTCGCTGGAGCGTACGCCCGGACTGGCCGAACGGCTGTTCCTGGACCAGGAACTGCACCTGCCGAGCGGTGAGCGCCGGGGCATCGCGTCCCTGGCCGCGCGCTTCGCGGCGAAGGAGGCGCTCGCCAAGGCGCTGGGCGCGCCGGCGGGCCTGCACTGGACGGACGCCGAGGTCTACGTGGAGGACAGCGGCCGGCCGCGGCTGCGGGTGACGGGGACGGTGGCGGCGCGGGCCGCCGACCTGGGTGTCCGTTCCTGGCACGTCTCGCTGAGCCATGACGCGGGGGTGGCGTCGGCGGTGGTGGTGGCGGAGGGGTAGCGCGACGGGGCCGGCCGTGCGGCCGTGCGGCGGGGCAGGTCGGCCCGTGCGGCGGGGCGGGCACGGACTGGGTGCGTGCGGGGCATGGGGGGCGGTGCGGGCGGGCGTGCGGAGCGGTGCGTGCGGGGCACCGGCGCGGTGCGGGCGGGCGTGCGGAGCGGTGTGTGCGGGGCACGGGGGCGGTGCGGGCGGCTGTACGGGACACTCGGCTTCATGCGTACTGCGTACAGAGTGGAGACCGTGCGGACTGCCGAGCGGGAGCTGATGGCGCGGCTCCCGGAAGGGGCGCTGATGCAGCGCGCGGCGGCCGGACTCGCCGCCGCCTGCGCCCAGTTGCTGGGACGGGTGTACGGCAGCCGGGTGGTGCTGCTGGTGGGGAGCGGGGACAACGGCGGCGACGCCCTCTTCGCCGGGGCACGTCTGGCCCGGCGCGGGGCGGGCGTCACCGCGGTGCTGACGGCCCCCGGACGCGCTCACGCGGACGGTCTCACGGCGCTGCGGCGCGCGGGCGGCACGACGGTCGCACCCGACGCCGCCGAGCCGCTGATCCGGCGGGCCGACCTCGTGATCGACGGCATCGTCGGGATCGGCGGCAGGGGCGGCCTGCGGGGTGACGCGGTCACGCTGGCCGAGCACGCCGCCAGGTCCCGCGCGGCGGTCGTCGCCGTGGACCTGCCGAGCGGGGTCGAGGCCGACACGGGCGAGGTCTCCGGGAGCGCCGTGCGCGCCGATCTGACGGTGACGTTCGGGACCCACAAGCCCGGCCTGCTCGTCGATCCGGCGCGCGGGCACGCCGGCTCCGTGCGCCTCGTCGACATCGGGCTCGATCTGCCCGTCGAGCCCGAACTGGAGGCGTTGCAGCACGCGGACGTGGCCGCGCTGCTGCCCGCGCCGGGAGCGGAGAGCGACAAGTACCGGCGCGGTGTCGTCGGCGTCGCCGCCGGGTCGGCCCGCTATCCGGGCGCCGCCGTGCTCGCCGTGGCCGGCGCGCTGCGGGGCGGCGCGGGGGCGGTGCGCTACGTCGGGTCGGCCGGGGACGCGGTGATCGCCCGGTTCCCCGAGACGCTCGTGTCGGACCGGGGACCCCGGCACGCCGGGCGGGTCCAGGCGTGGGTCGTGGGGCCCGGCGCCGGGGACGACGCGTCCGCGGTGGCCGAGGTGGTCGCGGCGGACGTGCCCGTCCTCGTGGACGCGGACGGACTGCGCCTCGCCGACCGTGCTGCCGTACGGGGGCGCACGGCGCCCACGCTGCTCACCCCGCACGCCGGAGAGGCCGCCGCGCTGCTCGGTGTCGCGCGCGAGGAGGTCGAGCGGGCCCGGCTGACGTCCGTACGGGAGCTTGCGGCGCTGTACGGGGCCACGGTGCTGCTGAAGGGGTCGACGACGCTCGTCGCCGATGCCGGGGGCGGGGCGGTGCGGGTGAACCCGACGGGGACGTCGTGGCTGGCCACCGCGGGGAGCGGGGACGTGCTGTCCGGGCTGGCGGGGTCGTTGCTCGCGGCCGGGCTGTCCGCGCTCGACGCGGGGAGCGTCGCCGCGTATCTGCACGGGCTGGCGGGGCGGTTCGCGTCCGGTGGGGCGCCGGCGGGGGCGCATGACGTGGCCGCGGCCGTCCCCGACGCGTGGCGGGACGTGCGGGGCTGAGCGGGCCGCCGTTGTCCCGGGACGCGTGAGCCCCGTCCGTTGTCCCCAGGGTGACCCCGGGTCGCGTGGGCCCGTCCGTTGTTCCCGGGCCCGCCCCGCCCGGGTACACCCGGACGGTTCCCTGCGCGCGTGCGCGTGCGCGTGGGTGGGTCGGCTCGGGGTCTGAGCGCTTTCGCCCCCTCCGCCCCTTCCCGTCCCGTTCCCGGGGGCTGCGCCCCCTGACCCCCTTTCGCGCATCGCGCTCGTCCTCGAACGCCGGGCGGGCCGAATGGTCTGCGGACGGGCTGAATCGTCTCCGCACGGGCTGTCTCCGTGCTTCTGAGACACTGAGGGCGCCATGACTGAGACAGCACACCTGCGCGCTCGCGCCGAGATCGATCTGGCCGCACTGCGGGCCAACGTGCGGAGCCTGCGCGCCCACGCGCCCGGCGCGGCCCTGATGGCCGTCGTGAAGTCGGACGCGTACGGCCACGGGGCGGTCCCGTGTGCCCGGGCCGCCCTGGAGGCGGGGGCCACCTGGCTGGGGACCGCGACTCCGGAGGAGGCGCTGGCGCTGCGGGCGGCGGGGCTGACCGGGCGCGTCATGTGCTGGCTCTGGACTCCCGGCGGGCCCTGGCGGCAGGCCGTCGAGGCGGACCTGGACGTGTCGGTGAGCGGGATGTGGGCGCTGCGGGAGGTCGTCGGTGCCGCCCGGGACGCGGGTGTCGCCGCGCGGGTGCAGCTGAAGGCAGACACGGGCCTCGGGCGCAACGGCTGCCAGCCCGCCGACTGGCCCGAGCTGGTCGCGCAGGCGCTGCTGGCCGAGCGGGCGGGCCACGTCCGGATCACCGGCCTCTGGTCCCACTTCGCCTGCGCCGACGAGCCCGGCCACCCCTCGATCGCGGACCAGCTCGGCCGGTTTGGCGAGATGGTGGCGTACGCGGAGGAGCAGGGCGCGCGCCCCGAGGTGCGGCACATCGCCAACTCGCCCGCCACGCTGACCCTGCCCGAGAGCCACTTCGACCTCGTACGCACGGGGATCGCGCTGTACGGCATCTCGCCGAGCCCGGAGGTCGGCACGCCGGAGGACTTCGGTCTGCGTCCGGTGATGACGCTGAGCGCGTCGCTCGCGCTGGTGAAGCACGCGCCGGGCGGTCACGGCGTCAGTTACGGGCACCACTACGTCACTGCGGGCGGGACGACCCTCGGTCTGGTGCCCGTCGGCTACGCGGACGGCATCCCGCGCCACGCCTCCGGCACCGGTCCGGTGCTGGTCGGCGGCAAGTGGCGGACGGTCGCGGGCCGGATCGCGATGGACCAGTTCGTCGTCGACCTCGGCGGGGACGAGCCGCCGGCCGGTGCCGAGGCGGTGCTGTTCGGACCCGGCGACCGCGGTGAGCCGACCGCCGAGGACTGGGCGCAGGCGGCCGGCACGATCGCGTACGAGATCGTCACGCGGATCGGAACCCGCGTCCCGCGCGTCTACGTGCGGGAGGACGCGGGCGTCTGACGCCGGGGAACCGCGGATGTGCGGTACGGAGAAAACAACAAGGTGAAGAAGCAACAGCGCGGGTAACCGCCAACGGTGACCTGCACAGGACAACGGGACATGACCCGTCCGACGGCCCGCGCGCCCCGGGTACCGTCGTCGACGGCAGCACCCACCCCTCCGGACCCGGCCCAGGACCCGGCCCCGGACGACAGCCGGCAACCCGGCGAAGAGGAGCGGTACGTGAGCGAGAGCAGCGCGGAGGCCGTCACGGACGCCGCCGTGTCGGTCGCCGCCTCCGCCGGTACCGCCGGGAGCTGGCGCCGGGCCGGGTTCGCCGGTGCCGCGATAGGCGTGATCGCCGCGGGCGCCGCCGCCGGTGTCGCGATCGAGCGGCTCACGGTCGGCCGCGGCATGCGCAGGAAGGCCCGGCTCGCGCTCGACTCGACGGGACCCTACGGCGCGCTGCGCGGCACCCCGGGCAAGGCGTACGCGGACGACGGCACCGAGCTGTACTTCGAGGTGGACGAGGTCGACACGGACGCCGCGCTCTCCCCGCGCCGCCGCCGGCTCTTCGGACGCAAGGCCCCCGCCCCCGTCACCGTCGTCTTCAGCCACGGCTACTGCCTCAACCAGGACTCCTGGCACTTCCAGCGGGCCGCGCTGCGCGGAGTGGTGCGCACGGTGCACTGGGACCAGCGCAGCCACGGACGGTCCGGGCGGGGCGTCGCCCAGGTGGAGAACCAGCAGCCGGTCACCATCGACCGGCTCGGCCAGGACCTGAAGGCCGTCATCGACGCCGCCGCGCCCGAGGGCCCGATCGTGCTGGTGGGCCACTCCATGGGCGGCATGACCGTGATGGCCCTCGCCGACCGGTACCCCGACCTGATCGAGGAACGGGTCGTCGCCGTCGCCCTCGTCGGCACCTCGTCCGGGCGGCTCGGCGAGGTCAACTTCGGGCTGCCCGTCGCGGGCGTCAACGCCGTGCGGCGGATCCTGCCCGGCGTGCTGAAGGCACTGGGACAGCAGGCGGAGCTGGTGGAGAAGGGGCGGCGGGCCACGGCCGACCTGTTCGCGGGGATCATCCAGCGGTACTCGTTCGCCTCCCGCGAGGTCGACCCGGCGGTCGAGCGGTTCGCCGAGCGGATGATCGAGGGCACCCCGATCGACGTGGTCGCCGAGTTCTACCCGGCGTTCACCGAGCACGACAAGGCCGAGGCACTCGCGCACTTCACCGGGCTGCCCGTGCTCGTGCTGGCAGGCGTCGGCGACCTGGTGACCCCGAGCGAGCACAGCGAGGCCATCGCGGACCTGCTGCCGGACGCCGAGCTGGTGCTCGTGCCGGACGCCGGGCACCTGGTGATGCTGGAGCACCCGGAGGTGGTCATAGACCGCCTCGCGGACCTGCTCGTGCGCGCGGGCGCCGTACCGGCAGGGGCTACCGTGGGTGGCTATGGAAGCACCAGCAGCACCGCACGACCCGGCTGAGCCCGCCGCGGGGGGCGTCAGCGTCCGGATCACCGTCACCTCCCCCGAACAGATGCAGGAGCTGGGCCGCCGTCTGGCCGAGCTGCTGCGCGCCGGCGACCTCGTCATGCTGAACGGGGAGCTCGGTGCGGGCAAGACCACGCTGACCCGGGGGCTCGGCGAGGGCCTCGGCGTCCGGGGCGCGGTCACCTCCCCGACCTTCGTCATCGCGCGCGTCCACCCGTCCCTCTGCGGGGGTCCGCCGCTGGTGCACGTGGACGCGTACCGGCTCGGCGGCGGACTGGACGAGATGGAGGACCTCGACCTCGACGTCTCGCTGTCCGACTCGGTCGTCGTCGTGGAGTGGGGCGAGGGCAAGGTCGAGGAGCTGACCGACGACCGGCTGCACGTGGTGATCCACCGCGCGGTCGGGGACACCGCGGACGAGGTACGGCACGTCACACTGACGGGTCTCGGCGGACGCTGGGCGCGGGCCGGCCTGGGCGTGCTCACGGCCTGACGGGCGGCGGTGCGGGCGCCGCGGGCAGGGAATCCACGCACGTTCCGACAACGCGTCGGCAACGTGTTGCACATCGCGTCCCGGCCGTGGTCACATGGACACCAGCTCGTGGTTAGGTCTACCTAACCACGCTTGCCCCCGCGGCCCCAGGAGGCGTCCATGCCGGCTACAGAACGAGACGAGCCGCTGCCGCGCGTGGTGGCCGCCGTGTCCATGCGGGACCTCCTTGCCTCGTGCGCGGCCGCCGACGCGGTCTCCACCCCGCCCCGCGCGCCCGCGCCGCCGCACACCGAGCCCGCGGACGTACGGCACGACGAGGCGGCCTGAGCTCCCGGCAGAGTCCGGTCCCTGAGCCGGAACCCCGTCCGGCCCGCCGAAAGCGGTCGCCCGGTGCCCTGTCCGGCCCGGGGACGCGGCTACTTGATGACGACGACCTTCTGGCCGATCGTCGCGAACGCCCACATCGCGTCGCCGTCCTCGCGGGACTCGCGGATGCCGCCCGTCCTCGCGGCCGACTCCGGCCGCGCGGTGGAACCGCTGACCGCCGCGCTGAACCCGATCGCGACGCCCTGGTTGGTGGCGAAGCGCACGACGTGCTCGATCGGCGTGCCGTCGGAGCCCGTCACGGCGTTCGACCGGGACGTGACCGTGTAGGCGCCGGGGAGCGGGTCGACCGCGCTGGGGGTGACCTTGAACGTGTGCTGCACCTTGCCGCCCGCGCCGACCAGCCAGACGCGGTCGTCGTCGACCGAGTAGACGACCCGCTCGCCGGTGCCGGACCTGACCGGCAGCGCCGCCGGGTTCTTCTTGTCCCGCGGCGCCTTCGACGTGGTGGCCGTGGGCGACTTGGCCGCGTGCGGTTTCCCCAGCGTGTCCGGCACGTTGGCCGACGCCTGGTAGGCGAGGAATCCGACTGCGGCGACGGCCGCCACGGTGAGCCCGGCCACGAATCCCGAGCTGCTCCTAGCCACCTTGTGTGCCCACCTCTCGTACCACGTACCTGCCCTGTACGTCCTTTGTGGTGACGGTAGCAGCCGGGGCGCGGCAGACCGGGGCGGCCGTGCCCCGGTCCCGGGCGCCGTACGCTGTTTGCGTGCTCTTGCTCGCTCTGGATACCGCCACCCCCGCCGTCACCGTCGCCCTGCACGACGGCGCGTCCGTCGTCGCCTCGTCGAGTCAGGTGGACGCACGGCGGCACGGGGAACTGCTGCTGCCCGCCGTCGACCGGATGCTCGCCGAGGCGGGTACGCCGCTCGACGCCGTCACCGGCATCGTCGTCGGCGTCGGCCCCGGCCCCTACACGGGGCTGCGGGTGGGCCTGATGACCGCCGACACCCTCGGACTCGCGCTCGGGGTCCCCGTGCACGGCCTGTGCACCCTCGACGGGCTCGCGTACGCCTCCGGTCTCGACGAGCCCTTCGTCGTGGCCACGGACGCGCGCAGGAAAGAGGTCTACTGGGCGCGGTACGACGACGCCCGTACACGCGTGACCGGGCCCGCCGTCGACCGGCCCGCCGAGATCGCCGGGACGGTCGCCGGACTGCCCGCCGTGGGCGCCGGCGCGCTGCTGTACCCCGACACCTTCCCGGTGGCCCGTGAACCCGAGCACGTCGCGGCGGCGGCCCTCGCCGCACTGGCCGCGGAGAGGCTCGCCGCGGGCGAGGAGCTGTCCCCGCCCCGGCCGCTGTACCTGCGCCGCCCGGACGCCCAGGTGCCCCGGAACTACAAGGTGGTCACCCCCAAGTGACCGCTGAGCTGCGCGAGATGCGCTGGTGGGACATCGAACCCGTGCTGACCCTGGAGAGGGACCTCTTCCCCGAGGACGCCTGGTCGCGGGGGATGTTCTGGTCCGAGCTGGCCCACGCCCGCGGCCCCGAGGCCACCCGGCGCTTCGTCGTCGCGGTCGAGGGGGACCGGCTCGTCGGGTACGCGGGACTCGCCGCCGCCGGGGACGTCGGCGACGTACAGACCATCGCCGTCGGCCGCGACCACTGGGGCACCGGGCTCGGCGCGCGGCTGCTGACCGACCTGCTGCGGGCCGCGACCGCCTTCGAGTGCGCCGAGGTCATGCTCGAGTGCCGCGTCGACAACGTCCGGGCGCAGAAGCTGTACGAGCGCTTCGGCTTCGAGGCCATCGGCTTCCGGCGCGGCTACTACCAGCCGGGGAACGTCGACGCCCTCGTGATGCGGCTGACCATGGCCTCCGACGGCGGGCCCGCCGCGGACCCGGCCCCCGTACAAGGAACACAAGGAACCGAGACCAATGGCTGACTCGCGCGACGAACCCCTCGTCCTCGGCATCGAGACCTCCTGCGACGAGACCGGCGTCGGCATCGTCCGCGGCACGACGCTGCTCGCGGACGCGATCGCCTCCAGCGTCGACGAGCACGCCCGCTTCGGCGGGGTCGTGCCGGAGGTCGCCTCCCGTGCCCACCTCGAAGCGATGGTGCCGACCATCCGGCGGGCGCTGAAGGACGCGGGCGTGACCGCGAAGGACCTGGACGGCATCGCCGTGACCGCGGGGCCCGGCCTCGCCGGCGCGCTGCTCGTCGGGGTCTCCGCGGCGAAGGCGTACGCGTACGCGCTCGGCAAGCCGCTGTACGGCGTCAACCACCTCGCGTCCCACATCTGCGTGGACCAGCTGGAGCACGGCGCGCTGCCCGAGCCGACCATGGCGCTGCTGGTCTCCGGCGGCCACTCGTCGCTGCTGCTGTCCACGGACATCACCTCCGACGTGCGGCCGATGGGCGCGACCATCGACGACGCGGCGGGCGAGGCCTTCGACAAGATCGCGCGCGTGCTGAACCTCGGCTTCCCCGGCGGCCCCGTCATCGACCGGTACGCCAAGGAGGGCGACCCGGGTGCGATCGCGTTCCCGCGCGGCCTCACCGGCCCGCGCGACTCGGCGTACGACTTCTCCTTCTCCGGTCTCAAGACGGCCGTGGCCCGCTGGATCGAGGCGAGGCGGGCGGCGGGGGAGGAGGTGCCGGTGCGTGACGTGGCCGCGTCCTTCCAGGAGGCGGTCGTGGACGTGCTCACCCGCAAGGCCGTCCGCGCGTGCAAGGACGAGGGCGTCGACCACCTGATGATCGGCGGCGGGGTGGCCGCCAACTCGCGGCTGCGGGTGCTGGCGCAGGAGCGCTGCGAGGCCGCCGGGATCCGGCTGCGGGTGCCGCGGCCCAAGCTGTGCACGGACAACGGCGCGATGGTGGCGGCGCTCGGCGCGGAGATGGTGGCCCGCAACCGGGCCCCCTCCGACTGGGACCTGTCGGCGGACTCCTCGCTGCCCGTGACGGACCCGCACGTGCCCGGCACCTCCCACGCGCACGACCACGACCACATGCACGAGACCGGCAGGGAGAACCTGTACTCGTGACCGTGGCCCTGATGTGGGAGGCCCGCGCCGTCACCGGGCGCGGCGACGACCTGCTGGCCTGGGTGCGGGCGCAGGACCCGGTGGGGCGGCCCCTGCGCCGGGAGATCCTGCGCGCGCCGCAGGACCGGGTGCTGGTGATCACGTGGTGGGACGCGGCGTACGATGCCGAGCTTCCCGAACTCCCGGAGCCGGACGAGGAGTTGGTGACCCGGGCGGTGCACCGGTGGCGGTTCGAGTCGGTGACGTAGGGGCTCGGAGGGGCTGTGGCGGCGACGCCCCGAAGGCTCCCGGCAGGGCCTCCCGTGACGCCGCCGCGCCGAATGTTTCGGGTGGGTTGCCGAAAGTTACGGGAAGGTGGGGCGGTACAGGGGGTCCGTCGGCGGCAGGTGCGGGGATACGATCGCGGCCATGAATCCCGTGAAGAGCCCTGTGTCGCAGACCGCGACGCTCGCCGAGATCGCCCGCGAGGCCGGCGTGTCGGCTCCGACTGTTTCGAAGGTGCTCAACGGGCGGGCCGACGTCGCCCCGGGGACCCGCACCCGCGTCGAGGAACTGCTCCGCGCCTACGGCTACCGGCGCCGCCGGGCCGAGGCCGGCCGCTCGCCCCTCATCGACCTGGTCTTCCACGAGCTGGAGAGCGCGTGGGCCATGGAGGTCATCCGGGGCGTCGAGAACGTGGCACGGCAGGCGGGCCTCAGCGTGGTCCTCTCGGAGAGCGCGGGCCGGCTGACTCCCGGCCGCAGCTGGGCCGACCAGGTCGCCGCCCGCAGGCCGCACGGCGTGATCCTCGTCCTGTCCGGGCTCGACGAGTCCCAGCGGGCGCTGCTCACGAGCCGCTCCATCCCGTTCGTGGTGATGGACCCGGCGGGCGATCCTGGCGCCGACGTGCCGTCCATCGGTGCCACCAACTGGCAGGGCGGCCTCGCCGCGACCCGCCATCTCGTCGAGCTGGGGCACACACGGATCGGCGCGATCAGCGGGCCCTCACGGATGATGTGCAGCCGCGCCCGCGTCGACGGCTACCGCGCGGCGCTGGAGACGGCGGGGCTGCCCGTCGACCAGGCGCTGATCCGGGCCGGGGACTTCCACCACGAGACGGGGTACCGCGCGGGCCTGGAGCTGCTGCGTTCGCCGGAGCGTCCGACGGCCGTCTTCGCGGGCAACGACCTCCAGGCCCTCGGTCTCTACGAGGCGGCGCGCGAGCTCGGCCTGCGCGTTCCGGAGGATCTGAGCGTCGTCGGCTTCGACGACCTGCCGGTGGCGCGCTGGGTGGGCCCGCCGCTGACCACGGTGCGGCAGCCGCTGATGGAGATGGCGGAGGCGGCGGCGAAGCTGGTCCTGGAACTGGGCCGGGAGGAGGAGTCGTCGGCGGCGACGCGGGTCGAGCTGGCCACGAGCCTGGTGGTGCGCAGCAGCACGGCGCCGCCGCCCGGCGGGGTGGGCCCTGCGGCCACCGGGGGCCCCGCGGCCTTCGCGGTTCCCGACGGGGAGCCCGGTCCGGCCTGAAGGAATCCGGGGCCATGACCGCCCCCGCGAGCGCGCCGCGAAAAAAGTCCGAAGAAATCCCGGAGGACGTGTCGATCCGGACGTCTTCCGTTCGACGCAGGGGTGAGAGCGGGGAGAGACCCCGCCCGGGACGACCGGTACGGCCGGCCGTCGTACCGAAGGAGCCACCATGCCCCGCTACCTCACGATGGTCCGCATCGACGAGAACAACGCGCCCGCCGAGGGCCCGAGCCCCGAGCTGATGCAGCGGATGGGAGAGCTGCTGGAGGAGATGACCAAGGCCGGGGTCCTGCTGGACACCGCCGGGCTCACCCCGACCGCTCAGGGCACCCGCGTCCACTGGGAGAACGGGCAGATCTCCGTCACCGACGGCCCCTTCACCGAGTCCAAGGAGGTCATCGGCGGTTACGCGCTCATCCAGGCCAAGGACAAGGCCGAGGCGATCGAGTGGACCAAGCGCTTCCTGAAGGTCCACGAGACGTACTGGACGGTCACCTCCGAGGTGCGGGAGATCATGGAGGGCTGAGCCGGTGCCCGGCCCGTGCGGCGCGGATGTGCCAAGGTGTGAGCTGTGACCGAGCAGCCCCTCGCCGGCCCCTCCGCCCCCACGGCAGCCGGTGCCGCCGGCCCCTCCGCCCCCACGGCAGCCGGTGCCGCCGAGCCCCCTGCCGGCGCGGCAGCCGGCCCGGCCCGTGCGGCGGGCGCCGACGCCTCCGCCGCCGTGCGGGCGGTCGAGGCGGTCGAGGCGATCTTCCGGATCGAGTCCGCCCGCATCATCGCGGGTGTCGCCCGGATCGTGCGGGACGTCGGGATCGCCGAGGAACTCGCGCAGGACGCGCTGGTCGCCGCGCTGGAGCAGTGGCCGCGCGACGGCGTCCCGGACAACCCGGGCGCCTGGCTCATGACCACGGCCAGGCACCGCGCGGTCGACCTCGTACGCCGCCGGGAGCGGTACGCGCGCAAGCTCGCGGAGGTGGGCCGGGACCTCGAAGCCGCCCCGCACCACCTCGACACCCCCGCCGATCCCGACGACATCGACGACGACCTGCTGCGGCTCGTCTTCACCGCCTGCCACCCGGTCCTGTCCGCCGAGGCCCGCATCGCGCTCACGCTGCGGCTCGTCGGCGGCCTGACCACGCCCGAGATCGCGCGCGCCTTCCTCGTCCCGGAGGCGACCGTCGCGCAGCGCATCGTCCGCGCGAAACGGACGCTGGCCAGCAGGAACGTCGCCTTCGAGGTGCCCTGCGGTCCGGAGCGCGACGGCCGCCTCGGGTCGGTCCTAGAGGTCATCTACCTGATCTTCAACGAGGGGTACGCAGCGACCGCGGGCGACGACTGGCTGCGTCCCGGCCTGTGCGAGGACGCCCTGCGGCTGGCCCGCGTGCTGGCCGGGCTGATGCCCAAGGAGCCCGAGGTGCACGGGCTGGCCGCGCTGTTGGAGCTCCAGGCGTCCAGATCGGCCGCCCGCACCGGCCCGTCCGGGGAACCGGTGCTGCTCAGGGACCAGAACCGCGGCCGCTGGAACCGGATGCTGATCCGCCGCGGCTTCGCGGCTCTCGCCCGCGCCGACGCCGTCTCCGCCGGCGGCCCGGGACCGTACGTCCTCCAGGCCGCGATCGCCGCATGCCACGCCCAGGCGTACGCCTACGAGGACACCGACTGGGGGCGGATCGCCGCCCTGTACGGGGTTCTCGCCGCCCGTTCCCCGTCCCCCGTGGTCGAGTTGAACCGCGCGGTCGCCGTCTCCATGGCCGAAGGCCCCGGGCCCGCCCTCGCCCTGGTGGACGCGCTCGCGGACGAACCCGCCCTGCGCGCCTACCACTTGCTGCCGAGCGTGCGCGGGGACCTGCTCGCACGCCTCGGACGTACGGCCGAGGCCCGCGCGGAGTTCGAACGGGCCGCGTCCCTGGCCCGCAACGAACGGGAACGCGCACTGCTGCTGGCCCGCGCGGCGGACCGCGGCCGACGCCGGGGGACAGGACCTACGCCGGATGCCCGACCAGCATCGTCGGCGCCCCCGCCACCCGCGTGAGGAACACCGTCGCCGCGTTGCGCCCCTGCGGCTTCACCTTCCGGCGCAGCTCCTCGGGCTCGACGGCCGAGCCGCGCTTCTTGACGGTGAGGATGCCGACCTCCCGCGTCCGCAGCAGCGCCTTCAGCTTCTTCACGTTGAAGGGCAGCCGGTCGGTGATCTCGTACGCGGTGGCGTACGGGGTCGGGCGCAGCTGGTCGGAGGTGATGTACGCGATCGTCTCGTCGAGCAGGCCGCCGTCGAGCTCCTCGGCCACCTCGGCGACGAGGTGGGCGCGGATGGCGGCGCCGTCGGGTTCGTACAGGTACCGGCCCGGCGGGCGCACCGGCGGGTCGGGGAGCCCCCGCCCGCGCAGCCCGCGCGGACCGGGCAGCAGCGTGGCCCGCACGAGCCCCGGCTCGGTGCCGAACCACAGCACGGCCTCCTTCACGTCCCCGCCGTCCGAGATCCACTCCGCCTCCGCCTCGGCCGGGATCGCCTCGTGGGGGACGCCCGGCGCGATCTTCAGCGCGGCCCGCGGGGCCTTGAGGGCCGTCGCGGTCGCCCAGGACAGCGGCGGCGAGTAGGCCTCGGGATCGAAGATCCGGCCCCGGCCGCCGCGCCTGGCGGGGTCCACGAAGACGGCGTCGTAGTCCGCCGTGGCCACCTCGGTGACGTCCGCCTCACGCACCTCGATCAGCTCCGCCAGGCCCAGCGCCTCGGCGTTCGCGCGGGCCGCCGCCGCCGTCAGCGGGTCCCGGTCCACGGCGAGCACCCGGATCCCGGCGCGGGCCAGGGCGATCGCGTCGCCCCCGATGCCGCAGCAGAGGTCGGCGACGGAGCGCACCCCGAGCGCCCGGAACCGCTCCGCGCGGTACGCCGCGACGCTCGTCCGCGTGGACTGCTCGACGCCGTCGGGGGTGAAGAACATCCGCTCCGCGTCCATGGCCCCGAACTTGGCCGCCGCCCGCCGGCGCAGGTGTGCCTGGGCGAGCGCCGCCGTGACCAGGGGCGCCGGGTACGCGCGGCGCAGCCGGGTCGCGACGGCCAGCTCCCGGGTTGGCTCGGTGCCCCGCACCTCGTCGAGGAGGGCGCGGCCCTCGGGCGTGTGGAGGGAGGCGAAGGAGGCCAGCGGGTCCAGATCGGTCACCGGCCCATTGTGGGCCAGTCGGTGGACGGTGCGCGTCCGGCGGCGGTGTCGGCCCGGCCCGCGGACGGTGGCCTGCGAGGATCCGGCACCATGCGACCAGTACGACAATATGACGGAAATCGCCCGGAGCGGACGCTGTTTTGTGGTGCGGTGCCTCGTGGGACGGCGGGCGGAAGGACGGTGCGGCGGGTCCGGGGCGGCATCGTCGTGCTCGCCGCCGCCGCACTCGCCGCCGGCTGCGCCGACCCCGGCTCCGGTGCGCGGCCGGCCTCCGGGCAGCAGCCGCTGAACGCGCCGCCCGCCCGCGCCCTGGACGCGTACGCCTCGAAGCTGCGCGCCGCGCACGTCGCGCGAGTCGCCGCGGCCAGACGCTGGGGGCTGGCCAAGGTCCCGCTCGCCCCGCCGGCCCCGCCGGCGAGGAAGCCGGAGATCACGACCCGCGCGGGCTTCGAGGTGGACGGCCAGGACGAACTGCCGCCCGTCTTCACGACCGTCCCCACCAAGGACAAGGTCGTCTTCCTCACCATCGACGACGGCGCCGAGAAGGACCAGGCGTTCCTCAGGATGATGAGCGAACTGAGGATCCCGTACACCGCCTTCCTCAGCGACTACCTGGCCAAGGAGGACTACGGCTACTTCCGGAGGATGCGGGACTCGGGCGTCGCCCTGAACAACCACACCCTCCACCACCCGTATCTGCCGAACCTCTCGTACACGGAGCAGAAACGGGAGATCTGCGGGATGCAGACCGTGATGAAGAAGCAGTTCGGCAAGCGCCCCACGCTCTTCCGGCCGCCCTACGGCAACTACAACGAGGACACCCTGCGCGCCGCCGCTTCCTGCGGGATCAAGGCGGCCCCGCTGTGGAACGAGGAGGTCTTCGTCGACCACTGGGACTACCGCGAGTGGGACCGGTCCCTGCACCGCGGCGACATCGTCCTCACCCACTTCCGGGGCCGCGAGGACTGGAAGGGCACCATGCCCGACATGGTCCGCCGCTTCCTGAAGAAGGTCACGGACGAGGGGTACGCCGTGGCGCGGCTGGAGGACTACCTGTGAGCGGGCGGCCGGAGGACTACCTGTGAGCGGTGCGCCCCGCCGGCCTGCCGCGAGCGGTGGGCGCGCTCTGCTCGCCGGGCTGCTCGTCGCCGGGCTGTTCGCCGGAGCCACCGGCTGCGCCCAGTCCGTCGACCCCATCGAGCGGCTGGGAAGGAAGGCGGCGCAGCAGGTGCGCCCGCACGGCCGGCCGGGTCCGCCCGCCGGGACGAACCACCGCTGGGAACCGACCGCTCCGCGGCCGGGTCCGCCCGCCGGGACGTACCGCCGCTGGGGGCTGACCGCTCCGCTCGCCGCCGCCCCCCGGCCGCCCGGCCGGCGGCCCCCCGTACGCGCGGCGGGCCCGGGCCTGCCGCCGGTCCTCGACCGCGTCCCCACCCGCGACAAGGTGGTCTTCCTGACCTACGACGACAGCGCCGAACGCGATCCGCGCTTCGCCGCCATGGTCCGCGAACTGCGGCTGCCGGTCAGCCTGTTCCTCACCGACCGTGTCGTCGGGCCGGGGTACGGGCACGTCGCGCGCCTCCGCGCGGTCGGCGCGAGCGTGCAGAACCACACGCTCGACCACTCCTCCCTGCGCGGACTGCCGTACGTGGGCCAGCGCGCCGAGATCTGCGGCCAGCGGGACAAACTCAGGGAACGCTTCGGCGTCCTGCCCCGGCTGCTCCGTCCGCCGTACGGCACCTACGACGCCACCACCCTGCGCGCCGCCGCCGACTGCGGGGTCTCGGCCGTGGTGCTGGGCCGCGAGCCCGGCCGGGACCGCCTGCGCCCCGGCGACATCCTCCTCGGCACCGACGAACCCGACCTCACCGCGACGACCACGCGCCTGCTGCGGCGCATCCAGGCCCAGGGCCTCACGCCGGCCCGCCTGGAGGACTACCTGTAGCGGCGCACGGGGGTGCCCGGGGGGAGCGGAAAGCACGCGGCGCGCGCTCCTCGTTTGGCACTCCGCTTGACCGAGTGCTAATCGCGGTCATAGTCTCTGGTCTGGCACTCACCCCTGGAGAGTGCCAATAGCGACGGGCAGGTCCGGCACCCGCGACGACGGATCCACCTGGTCGCCACCTCAGACAGTTGACCCCGAGATCTCCGAAGGGGGAGGTCGGATCGTGACGACCACCAGCTCCAAGGTTGCCATCAAGCCGCTCGAGGACCGCATTGTGGTCCAGCCGCTCGACGCCGAGCAGACCACCGCCTCTGGCCTGGTCATTCCGGACACTGCCAAGGAGAAGCCCCAGGAGGGCGTCGTCCTGGCCGTGGGCCCGGGCCGGTTCGAGAACGGCGAGCGCCTGCCGCTCGACGTGAAGACCGGCGACATCGTGCTGTACAGCAAGTACGGCGGCACCGAGGTGAAGTACAGCGGCGAGGAGTACCTCGTCCTCTCGGCTCGCGACGTGCTCGCGATCATCGAGAAGTAGTTCATCCAAGTTTTGCAGTGAGCTGCGCCCCTGGCCCCCGCGACCTTAATAAGCCGGGCGCTGGGGGCGCAGTTCGTTTCTCCCAAGTTTTCCGAGAGGGCTGAATCGCTCCATGGCGAAGATCCTGAAGTTCGACGAGGACGCCCGTCGCGCCCTTGAGCGCGGCGTCAACAAGCTTGCCGACACGGTGAAGGTGACGATCGGCCCCAAGGGCCGCAACGTCGTCATCGACAAGAAGTTCGGCGCCCCCACCATCACCAACGACGGCGTGACCATCGCCCGCGAGGTCGAGCTCGACGACCCGTACGAGAACCTCGGCGCCCAGCTGGTGAAGGAGGTGGCGACCAAGACCAACGACATCGCGGGTGACGGTACGACCACCGCCACCGTGCTGGCCCAGGCGCTGGTGCGCGAGGGCCTGAAGAACGTCGCCGCCGGCGCGTCGCCCGCCCTCCTCAAGAAGGGCATCGACGCCGCCGTCAAGGCCGTGTCCGAGGAGCTCCTCGCGACCGCCCGGCCGATCGACGAGAAGTCCGACATCGCCGCCGTCGCCGGTCTGTCCGCCCAGGACAGCCAGGTCGGCGAGCTCATCGCCGAGGCGATGGACAAGGTCGGCAAGGACGGTGTCATCACCGTCGAGGAGTCCAACACCTTCGGTCTGGAGCTGGACTTCACCGAGGGCATGGCCTTCGACAAGGGCTACCTGTCGCCGTACATGGTGTCCGACCAGGAGCGTATGGAGGCCGTCCTCGACGACCCGTACATCCTCATCCACCAGGGCAAGATCTCCTCGATCCAGGACCTGCTGCCGCTGCTGGAGAAGGTCATCCAGACCAACGCCTCCAAGCCGCTCCTGATCATCGCCGAGGACGTCGAGGGCGAGGCCCTGTCGACCCTGGTCGTGAACAAGATCCGCGGCACGTTCAACGCCGTCGCGGTGAAGGCCCCCGGCTTCGGCGACCGCCGCAAGGCGATGCTCGGCGACATGGCCACCCTCACCGGTGCCACCGTCATCGCCGAGGAGGTCGGCCTCAAGCTCGACCAGGTCGGCCTGGACGTGCTCGGCACCGCCCGCCGCGTGACCGTCACCAAGGACGACACCACCATCGTCGACGGTGGCGGCAAGTCCGAGGACGTCGTCGGCCGGGTCAACCAGATCAAGGCCGAGATCGAGTCCACGGACTCCGACTGGGACCGCGAGAAGCTCCAGGAGCGCCTCGCGAAGCTCGCCGGCGGCGTGTGCGTGATCAAGGTCGGCGCCGCCACCGAGGTGGAGCTGAAGGAGAAGAAGCACCGTCTCGAGGACGCCATCTCCGCGACCCGCGCCGCGGTCGAGGAGGGCATCGTCTCCGGTGGTGGCTCCGCGCTCGTCCACGCCGTGAAGATCCTCGAGGGCAACCTCGGCAAGACCGGCGACGAGGCCACGGGTGTCGCGGTCGTCCGCAGGGCCGCCGTCGAGCCGCTGCGCTGGATCGCCGAGAACGCCGGCCTCGAGGGTTACGTCATCACCTCCAAGGTCGCCGAGCTCGACAAGGGCCAGGGCTTCAACGCCGCGACCGGCGAGTACGGCGACCTGGTCAAGGCCGGCGTCATCGACCCGGTCAAGGTCACCCGCTCCGCCCTGGAGAACGCCGCGTCCATCGCCTCCCTGCTCCTCACGACCGAGACCCTGGTCGTCGAGAAGCCGGCCGAGGACGAGGGCGACGCGGGCCACGGCCACGGTCACGGCCACTCCCACTGAGGTCGGCAGCACCCGAGGAAGCCCACCCTCCCCGCGGGAAGAGGGAGGACGCCTCGAAGAAGTCCCCCTCCCCCCACCGGGTGAGGGGGGCTTCCCCTTTTCCCGGCCGGCCGCCCGCGGATGCCGCCCGCTCAGAGCTGATCGTCCCGGACCACGTCCAGATCGGTGAACGTCGGCATCTCGTCGCAGAGTGCCACCATGTCCTGGAAGATCCGCTCCGTCTCCGGCATGCCGGAGTTCCGCATCGCCTCCTCGTACGACGGGAACTCCACGATCTCCACGAAGTGGTCCCCGTCGGACCGGTCCCGGCCGATGACGCTGTGCGTCGCGGTCCGCTTCCCCCTGGTCTGTTCGACCCACGTGTCCATCAGCCGGTTCATCTCGTCGAACCGGCTGGTCCTGCAGTCGATGAGCTGTACGAATGTCATGGCGCCGCCTCCGGCCCCCTGGGTCCGGTGGAACACTCCCATCGTCCCACCGGAGCGACGACACCATCCACTCCACGCCCGGGCCGGGCTCCCCGGCGGCACGACCCGCGCGGACGCGCCCCTACTGCGGGCCGTACTTGCGTCCGGTCCTCGACGTGACGCCGCCCAGCAGCGCCCGCGGAGTCACCTTCACCAGGCCCATCAGGGCCTTGTATCGGGGGTCCGGGACGGACAGGGTCCTGCCCCGCGCCAGGTCCGACAGCGCCGACGCGACCAGCTTGTCCGCGTCGAGCCACATCCACTTCGGGATGTTGTCCGTCCCCATCCCGGCCCGCTCGTGGAACTCCGTGCGCACGAACCCGGGGCAGAGCGCCATCAGCCGTACGCCGCTGCCGGCCAGGTCCTTCGCCACGCCCTGCGTGAACTGCACGACCCACGCCTTGGACGCCCCGTACGTACCGCGCGGCACGAAGGCGGCGACCGAGGCGACGTTGACGACACCGCCCCGGCCCCGCTCGCGCATGACCTCCGTGGCCGCCGACGTCAGCCGCAGCACCGCCTCGCAGTGCACCTTGAGCATCTTCAGCTCGTCCGCCGTCGACACGTCGAGGAAGCGGCCCTTGTTGCCGAAGCCGGCGTTGTTGACCAGCAGGTCCACGGGGTTCCGGCGGTCGGCGAGGCGCGCTGCCACCGCCTCGATGCCCTCGTCCGTCGCCAGGTCCGCCGTCAGCACCTCCGCCTCGATGCCGTGCCGGTCGTGCAGCTCGGTGGCCTGCTCGCGCAGCCGCTTGGTGTCCCGCGCCACCAGGACGAGGTTGTGCCCGCCGGCCGCCAGCCGCCGCGCGAAGGCGGCGCCGATGCCCGCGGTCGATCCCGTAATCAAAGCCGTTGTCATGGACCAAGGTTAGTGACCACCGCGGCAGGAGCCCCCGCCCGCCGCCGCCCGTTACCGCACCGTGCCCGGCGGCCCCGCGGCCACGCCCCGGCCGCCGCCCCACCTGCCTTCTCGCCGCCGCACCGCCGCCCGGCCGGTGGCCCCACTGGCGCGCTGCGGCTCCGCCCACCCGGCCGGGCCCGTACCCGCCGGTCTGCCGCACCGGCGCCCCGGCGCTAACGCCCGTACTTCTCCACGTACTTGCGCGCGTCCTCCCGCACCTCCGGATGCAGCGCGTCCGCCGCCGCCAGCAGCCGCGGCAGCAGGGTCCGCTCCAGGGTGACGGCGCGGAACTGGAGCGCCACCGTCACGTCGTGGTTTGGGCGGTGCAGGATCCGGATCGGGTCGCCCGCGCTGATCTCACCCGGCCGTACCACCCGCAGATACGCGCCCTGGCGCACCCCGCCGGGTGAAGCGCTTCACCCAGCCCTGCTCGCCGAGGTGGCCCTGGAAGGTACGGCAGGGGATGCGCCCGCAGGTCACCTCAAGGACGACGTCGGGACCCACGCCCCACCGCTCGCCCACGCGGGCGCCGGACACGTCGAGTCCCGACGTGGTCAGGTTCTCTCCGAACGCGCCGTTGGCCAGCGGGCGGTCCAGCTCCCGCTCCCACTCGTCGAGGTCCTCGCGCGCGAACGCGTACACCGCCTGGTCGTCCCCGCCGTGATGGCGCTTCTCGCACACGGCGTCCCCGGCCAGTCCGCCGGCGCCGACCCCCTTGGGCCCCGGGGCCGCGACCCGCACGGGCCCGTCCACCGGCCGCTTGTCGATGCCGGTCAGGCCCTCCGGCTGATCCGTGTAGGTGACCGCCCGCGCCCGGCCGATGTTCAGTGACAGAAGCTTCATGGCGGCACGTTAGGCGACCGGGAGCCAAAGCGTCGACGCAGTATTCGGCGCCCTACCCAAGCGTCGCTTATGCTCGGAGGGTGATCGAGGCCCGTCATCTCCGTGTCCTGCGCGCCGTGGCCGCCACCGGCTCGTTCTCGGCGGCGGGGCGCGCACTGGGCTGCACCCAGCCCGCCGTCAGCCAGCAGATGAAGGCCCTGGAGTCCTCCGTCGGTACGCCGCTGCTGATCCGCACCGGCCGGGAGATGCGCCTCACCCAGGCCGGCGAGGCCCTCGTGCGCCATGCGGCGGGCATCCTCGCCGGGCTGACCGCCGCGGAGGAGGAGGTGGCCGCCATCGCCGGACTGCGCGCGGGCCGCGTCCGGCTCGTCTCCTTCCCGAGCGGCAGCTCCACCCTGGTACCGACCGCGCTCGCAGCGCTGCGCGCCGACCACCCCGGCACCCGCGTCTCCCTGGAGGAGGCAGAACCGCCGCGCTCGGTGGAGATGCTGCGCGAGGGTGACTGCGACATCGCGCTCGCCTTCCGCTACGAGGGAGCGGCGGCCACCGAGGAGTGGCACGACCTGGTCGTGCGGCCGCTGCTGGTGGACCGGCTCGTCGGGCTCGTCCCCGAAGGGCACCGACTGGGGACGGCGGAGTCGGTCGCCATGGGAGATCTCGCCGGCGAGCCGTGGATCGCGGGCTGCCCGCGCTGCCGCGGCCAGCTGATCGAGGCCTGCGAGAGCGCCGGCTTCGTGCCCCGCATCGACTTCGCCACCGACGACTACCCGGCGGTGGTCGGCCTGGTCGGCGCGGGCCTCGGGGTCGCGGTCCTTCCCGAACTGGCCGTGGAGTCGGTACGCGCCAAGGGAGTACGCACAGTGACGGTGGAACCCCCGGTGCGGCGGGAGATCGTGGCGCTCACGCTGCCGGACCTCGCGCAGGTGCCCGCGGTGGCGGCGACCCTCGACCGGCTCGCCCGGGCCGCGGCCCGCCAGGGCCGGGCGGCAGCTCACGCCGGGGCCCGCCGAGACGGCGGCGCGGCAAAGAACCGCTGAGGCGGGCGGCGGCGCAAAAAAGGACCGCCGAGGCAGCGGCGGCGCAAAAGAGGACCGCCGAGGCAGGCGGCGGCGCACCAAAAGCAGGGGCACGCCCGCGCGTGCCCGTCTTTGGAGAAACGTTCCTTCAGTTGTGCGACGGTGCGGCGGGGCCGCCGCTGCTCGTTGCCGTGACCAGCCGGTTGCGGGCGCGTCCCATCAGCTCTTCGCGCTCGTCCTCGGTCAGTCCGCCCCATACGCCGTACGGTTCGCGCACCGCCAAGGCGTGGGCCGCGCACTGGGCGCGCACGGGGCACCTCATGCAGACCTCTTTGGCCGAGTTCTCGCGAGCGCTCCGTGCCGCACCCCGCTCGCCCTCCGGATGGAAGAAGAGCGAGCTGTCGACCCCGCGGCAGGCCGCGAGGAGCTGCCAGTCCCAGAGGTCCGCGTTCGGACCGGGAAGGCGGGAGAAATCTGCCATTGCGTGTCCCCTTGTTGCCGTTCTGGGCTGGTATGTGCCCATCGACCGTACATCTACGATCTAAGGAGATGAAAATATGACTCATTGCGAATCTAGCCGTAGACACCAGCAAAAGGGAAGAAAACCGGCTAAATGGGGCATGGGTTGTGATGAAACGTTGAGGGTCCGTGGCGCATGTCTGCACCGTGTCCGCCCCCTCACGTAGAGTGCCGAAGATGGTGGACGGCCCCGTAACTCTTTCGAGTGACCATCGTTGAGAGTGCGAGGCGGTTGAAGGAACAAGCGCTCGGGCAGACGGCAGAATCCGTCCACGAGTGTCGACCGCACAGGTGACGATTCGTACCAGCCTGGAGGCTCAAGGTGACGCGCATCAGCTGCGGAGGGCGGTCATGACATCCGTCCTCGTCTGCGACGACTCCCCGCTCGCCCGAGAGGCGCTCCGCCGCGCGGTGGCTACCGTGCCCGGCGTCGAGCGCGTGACGACTGCGGCCAACGGCGAGGAAGTCCTCCGCCGCTGGGGCGCCGACCGCTCGGACCTGATTCTGATGGACGTACGCATGCCCGGTCTGGGCGGCGTCGAGACGGTCCGGCGGCTGCTCTCCGCCGATCCGGGTGCCCGCATCATCATGCTCACCGTCGCCGAGGACCTGGACGGTGTGGCGCTCGCCGTCGCCGCCGGTGCCCGCGGCTATCTGCACAAGGACGCCTCGCGCGCCGAACTGCGGGCCACGGTGACGCAGGCACTCGCCGACCCGACCTGGCGGCTCGCCCCGCGTCGGCTGCGGTCGGCCGAGATGGGTGCCGCGCCGACGCTCACGGCGCGTGAGATCCAGGTCCTGGAGGGCATGAGCCACGGCCGCTCCAACGCGGAGATCGGCCGGGAGCTGTTCCTCTCCGAGGACACCGTCAAGACGCACGCCCGCCGGCTCTTCAAGAAGCTGGGCGCCTCGGACCGCGCGCACGCCGTGGCGCTCGGTTTCCGGTGGGGCCTGGTCCGCTAGGTGAGCTGCTGCGGGACGGCGCTCCCCACCTGCCGTTCGGCGCCTCCCGCCCGCCGCGCGGCGGGCGGGGCCGGGCCGTCCGACAGGGTCCCTCCGGTGCCCGGCCCCCGTTTCCCGGCGGATGCCGCATCCTTGAGGTGTGGAGTTCCTCGGGGACGAGTCGGTCGAGCGGAAGGGGAGGGCGCAGGAGATGAGTTCCGGCGCACCTACTCATAACGCTTCGGTGCACAACTATGGACGCGGTGCCACGGATCGGACGACGCCGAGGCACCATGGATTGATGCGCGACGACGAGACGACGGTGATCGGTGCGCTCGTCCATCGCGCGGTCGACGGCGACGAGCAGGCGACACACGACCTGCTCGCTCACGTACACCCTCTCGCTCTGCGGTACTGCCGCGCCCGTCTTTCCCGGCTACCGGGCGACGCGCGGCACTTCGTGGAGGACCTGGCGCAGGAGGTCTGCGTCGCGGTGCTGCTGGCCCTGCCGCGCTACAAGGACACCGGGCGCCCCTTCGAGGCCTTCGTCTTCGCCATCGCCGCGCACAAGGTCGCCGACCTGCAGCGCGCCGCGATGCGGCACCCCGGTTCGACGGCCGTGCCCTCGGACGAGATGCCCGAGCGCCCCGACGACTCGCTCGGCCCCGAGGAGCGTGCCCTGCTCAGCAGCGATGCCGAGTGGGCCAAGAAACTCCTGGCCAACCTCCCCGAGAACCAGCGGGAACTGCTCCTGCTGAGGATCGCGGTGGGTCTCACGGCCGAGGAGACCGGACAGATGTTGGGAATGTCACCCGGTGCGGTCCGCGTGGCCCAGCACCGGGCCCTGAGCCGCCTGCGGGCGCTGGCGGAGCAGTAGCGGCTCCCCGGTGGTGCCGGCGGCTCGTCCCGCCGGACGCCTCCGCCTTCGGCGGGCCGGTGCCGGGTTCCGGCCGGCGGGTGAACGGCTGCCCCGCCGGTTCCGTACGAAGCTACGAAGCCGACGGGCGTCCGGAACCGTGGAATGAGAGAGCCATGCTTCCCGTTAGCATGGACATCCGCACCGATCAAGGCCATTTGGGGAAGGTGTCATGACTGCGAACGTCGACGGAGTGCCCGGAAAATTCGCGACACTCGGGCTGACCTACGACGACGTGCTGCTGCTGCCGGGTGCATCCGAGGTGCTCCCCAACGCGGTCGACACCTCGTCCCGCATCTCCCGCAACGTACGGGTGAACATCCCGCTGCTGTCCGCGGCGATGGACAAGGTGACCGAGTCCCGCATGGCGATCTCGATGGCCCGCCAGGGCGGCGTCGGCGTGCTGCACCGCAACCTGTCGGTCGAGGACCAGGTCAACCAGGTCGACCTCGTGAAGCGCTCCGAGTCCGGCATGGTCACCGACCCCATCACCGTGCACCCGGACGCCACGCTGGCCGAGGCCGACGCCCTGTGCGCCAAGTTCCGCATCAGCGGAGTCCCGGTCACCGACGGCAACAAGAAGCTGCTCGGCATCGTCACCAACCGCGACATGGCCTTCGAGAACGATCGCTCCCGCCAGGTGCGCGAGGTCATGACCCCGATGCCGCTGGTCACCGGCAAGGTCGGCATCTCCGGTGCCGACGCCATGGAGCTGCTGCGCCGCCACAAGATCGAGAAGCTGCCCCTGGTCGACGAGGCGGGTGTTCTCAAGGGCCTCATCACGGTCAAGGACTTCGTCAAGGCCGAGCAGTACCCGCACGCCGCGAAGGACGCCGAGGGCCGGCTGCTCGTCGGTGCCGCCGTGGGCGCCAGCCCCGAGGCGCTGGAGCGGGCCCAGGCGCTCGCCGAGGCCGGTGTGGACTTCCTCGTCGTCGACACCTCGCACGGCCACAACAGCAACGCCCTCAACTGGATGGCGAAGATCAAGTCCAGCGTGAACGTCGACGTGATCGGCGGCAACGTCGCCACGCGTGACGGCGCGCAGGCGCTGATCGACGCCGGCGTCGACGGCATCAAGGTCGGCGTGGGCCCCGGCTCGATCTGTACCACCCGCGTGGTCGCCGGCATCGGCGTCCCGCAGGTCACCGCCATCTACGAGGCCGCCCTCGCGGCGCGTCCCGCGGGCATCCCGGTCATCGGCGACGGCGGCCTGCAGTACTCCGGCGACATCGGCAAGGCACTGGCCGCCGGCGCCGACACGGTGATGCTGGGCAGCCTCCTGGCCGGCTGCGAGGAATCGCCCGGCGAGCTGCAGTTCATCAACGGCAAGCAGTTCAAGTCGTACCGCGGCATGGGCTCGCTCGGCGCCATGCAGTCCCGCGGCCAGGGCCGGTCGTACTCGAAGGACCGCTACTTCCAGGCCGAGGTGGCCGCCGACGACAAGCTCGTGCCCGAGGGCATCGAGGGCCAGGTGCCCTACCGCGGCCCCCTCGCCAACGTGCTGCACCAGCTCGTCGGCGGTCTGCGCCAGACCATGGGCTACGTGGGCGCGGCCAGCATCGGGGAGATGGAGTCCAAGGGCCGCTTCGTGCGGATCACCTCGGCCGGTCTCAAGGAGAGCCACCCGCACGACATCCAGATGACGGTCGAGGCGCCGAACTACAGCCGTAAGTGAGCCCCACGCGCGCCTGAAGCACGCGTCGATGTGCGATCGAGAGCGGTCCCGGAGGTTCCGGGGCCGCTCTCGGCGTGGGCGTCGGGGATACTGGAAGGCGCTGAAACGCAGAGGAAAGGCCACACACGTGACTGAGATCGAGATCGGGCGCGGCAAGCGCGGCCGCCGGGCGTACGCCTTCGACGACATCGCCGTCGTCCCGAGCCGCCGGACCCGGGACCCGAAGGAGGTCTCGATCGCCTGGCAGATCGACGCCTACCGCTTCGAGCTGCCGTTCCTGGCCGCCCCCATGGACTCCATCGTCTCCCCGGCCACCGCGATCCGCATCGGTGAGCTGGGCGGCCTGGGCGTCCTCAACCTCGAGGGCCTGTGGACGAGGTACGAGGACCCGCAGCCGCTGCTGGACGAGATCGGCGAGCTGGACGCGGACACCGCGACCCGCCGCCTCCAGGAGATCTACGCGGCTCCCATCAAGGAGGAGCTGATCGGGCAGCGCATCAAGGAGGTGCGCGACTCGGGCGTGGTCACCGCCGCCGCGCTGTCCCCGCAGCGCACGGCCCAGTTCTCCAAGGCAGTCGTGGACGCGGGCGTGGACATCTTCGTCATCCGCGGTACGACGGTGTCGGCCGAGCACGTCTCCGGTGCCGCCGAACCGCTGAACCTGAAGCAGTTCATCTACGAGCTGGACGTCCCGGTGATCGTCGGCGGCTGCGCCACGTACACCGCCGCCCTGCACCTGATGCGCACGGGCGCGGCCGGCGTGCTGGTCGGCTTCGGCGGCGGCGCCGCGCACACCACGCGCAACGTCCTCGGCATCCAGGTCCCGATGGCGACCGCGGTGGCGGACGTCGCCGCGGCCCGCCGGGACTACATGGACGAGTCCGGCGGCCGCTACGTGCACGTCATCGCGGACGGCGGCGTCGGCTGGTCCGGCGACCTGCCCAAGGCCATCGCCTGCGGGGCCGACGCGGTGATGATGGGCTCCCCGCTGGCGCGCGCCACGGACGCGCCCGGCCGGGGCCACCACTGGGGCATGGAGGCGGTGAACGAGGAGCTGCCGCGCGGCAAGAAGGTCGACCTCGGCACCGTCGGCACGATCGAGGAGATCCTCGCCGGTCCCTCGCACATCCCGGACGGCTCCATGAACATCTTCGGTGCCCTCCGCCGTGCCATGGCCACCACCGGCTACAGCGAGCTCAAGGAGTTCCAGCGCGTGGAGGTCACGGTCGCGGACGCGCAGCACAAGCGCTAGTCCCGCATGCGAAAGGGCCCGGTCACCGTGCGGTGACCGGGCCCTTTCGCATGCCGAACCGGTTACTGACCGGCCTTCTTGGCGCTGGAGAAGGCCACGTACGCGGCGATGGCGAAGAAGACGAACGTCAGCGGATCGGAGTCGGCCTTCCACGCCTCCTGCACCGCGTCGAAGTGGTCGAAGAAGAGCTCGCTGAAGTCCACGCCCAGGTCCTTCGCGCCGATCATGGCCTCGCCGATCAGCTGGCCGAGGTAGACCGCGCCCGCGGACAGCACGACGCTGACCACCGGCAGGACCGGGTTGCGTCCGCCGACGCGGCCCGCGGCGAGGCCGGTGAGGAAGCCGACGCCGACCGCCGCCCAGCCGATCTCGTGCTTCGTGAGGCCGATGACCACGCCGTACGCGACGGCCGCGACCAGCGCGGTGCCGACGGCGGCGGCGAGTCCGAGGCCGAGGTTGGCCCGGGCCGGAGCGGACGGGGCCATCGGGGCCATCGGGAAGCCCGGTGCGCCCTGCTGCTGCGGGAAGCCGGGGACGGGCGCTCCTTGCGGGGCGTCCGCGGGGCCCGGCCCGGCCGCGAACGGGTTCCCGGTTCCGGGGGCGCCGGCATACGGGTTCCCGGTCCCGGGGGCACCCGCGTACGGGTTCCCGGACTGCTCGGCCGGTGGAACGGGCGGCGGCGTGGACGGCGTGCTCATGTGGATCCCCCCAGGGACAGCAGCGCACAGCGGGTGCGCCGGAAACGCGAGCGCACGTGCGTGCGAGCTGCCGCACACTAGCAGGCCCGGGGCGTACTCCGTACGGGGATTTCCCGGTGGTCAGAGCCGGTGCGCCGCCCCGGTCGGCGTGGCTCCCCGGGTGTCCAGGAGGAGCTGGGCCTTCACGGACAGGCCCTGGAGGTCGTACGTGCGGTGCTGCTGGAGCAGGATCGTCAGATCGGCGTCGGCCGCGGCCTCGTACAGCGAGTCGGCGCGGGGGATGGGGCGGTCCAGAACGCTCCAGGCGGGGATCAACGGGTCGTGATAGCTGACGGACGCGCCGAGTTCCATGAGACGCAGGGCGATCTCGTGGGCGGGGGAGCCCTGCTGGTCGGCGAGGTCCTGCTTGTACGTGACGCCGAGGAGCAGCACGCGCGCGCCGCGGGCCGACTTCCCGTGCTCGTTGAGGAGGGTCGCGGCCCGCTGGATGACGTACTGCGGCATGTGGTCGTTGACCTGCTGGGCCAGTTCGACCATGCGCAGGGTGCGGCCGGAGCGGCCCCGCAGGTCCTGGGCGACGCCGTGGCCGCCGACGCCCGGTCCGGGCCGGAAGGCCTGGAAGCCGAACGGCTTGGTCTCCGCGCAGCGGATGACGTCCCACAGGTCGACGCCCAGGTCGTGGCAGAGCACGGCCATCTCGTTCACCAGGGCGATGTTGACGTGCCGGAAGTTGGTCTCGAGCAGTTGTACGGTCTCCGCCTCGCGTGGTCCACGCGCGCGTACGACCTTGTCGGTGAGGCGTCCGTAGAAGGCGGCGGCCGACTCGGTGCAGGCGGGGGTGAGGCCGCCGATGACCTTCGGGGTGCTGGACGGGTGGAAGTCGCGGTTGCCGGGGTCGACCCGGCTGGGGGAGTACGCGAGGTGGAAGTCGCGGCCGGCGCGCAGCCCGGAGCCCTCCTCCAGCAGGGGGCGCAGGAAGTCCTCCGTGGTCCCGGGGTGCACGGCGGACTCCAGAATCACCGTGGTGTGCGGGCGCAGCCGGGCGGCCAGGGTGCGGGCGGCGGCGGCCACCTGGCCCAGGTCCGGCGCTCCGTCCGCGCCCCGGGGCGTGGGCGCGCAGATGACCGCCGTGCGCACCCGGCCGAGCTCGGCCGGGTTGGTGGTCGGCCGGAAGCCTCCCGAGTGCATCCGGCGCAGTTCGGCGGCGGTGAGCGAGCCGCCCTCGGGTCCGGTCTTGTAGCCGAGGGTGGGGATGCCGGCGGCGACGGCGGCCTGGGCCAGGGGCAGGCCGAGATGACCGAGTCCGATGACGGCGAGATCTGCGGGCATGGCGTGGGCCGTCCTTCCCAGTAGCCGTAGTGGGACAGGTGTGCAAGCCCTGTGGACAGAACGGGCGAGCGCAATGTCAGACTAGGAGTAAATATGACCGATATGCGGGATTCTTTGGCTGTGTTTTCTCGTGAGTCCCCGATCGATGTCCACAGGCGGCCGGGCCGGCGGTGGCCGAAGGTGGGCAACAAGGTCAGAATTTGGGCATGGGGTGAGAGCCGGGCTTCGCCGGACGGGTGCGGCCAGCGCAACGGATAGCGGGAGGCAGCGGTGAGGACAGCGACACTGGGGCCGGCGGAGCGCGCCGAGTCACTTGCGGGATTGGCCGAGCGTGAACTGGACATCCTGGTCGTAGGCGCGGGCGTGGTCGGTGCGGGCACCGCGCTCGACGCCGTGACACGCGGCCTGTCGACGGGGTTGGTCGAGGCGCGCGACTGGGCGTCCGGCACCTCCAGCAGGTCCAGCAAGCTGATCCATGGCGGCCTGCGATATCTGGAGATGCTCGACTTCACACTGGTGCGCGAGGCCCTCAAGGAGCGCGGACTGCTTCTGGAACGGCTCGCGCCGCACCTCGTGAAGCCGGTGCCGTTCCTCTACCCGTTGCAGCACAAGGGCTGGGAGCGGTTGTACGCCGGCTCGGGCGTCGCCCTGTACGACGCGATGTCGATGGCCCGCGGACACGGCCGCGGCCTTCCCGGCCACCGCCACCTGACCCGTCGCCACGCACTGCGCGTCGCCCCCGCCCTGAAGAAGGACGCGCTGGTGGGCGCCCTGCAGTACTACGACGCGCAGATGGACGACGCCCGCTATGTCGCCACGCTGGTGCGCACGGCGGCCGCCTACGGCGCGAAGGTCGCCAACCGCGCGAAGGTGACCGGCTTCCTGCGCGAAGGCGAACGCGTCGTCGGCGCCCGGGTGCACGACCTCGAAACCGGCGGGGAGTACGCAATCCACGCCAAGCAGGTGGTGAACGCGACGGGTGTGTGGACGGACGACACCCAGGCGATGGTCGGGGAGCGCGGGCAGTTCCACGTACGGGCGTCCAAGGGCATCCATCTGGTCGTACCGAAGGACCGCATCAACTCGACGACCGGTCTGATCCTGCGCACCGAGAAGTCCGTGCTCTTCGTCATCCCGTGGGGGCGGCACTGGATCGTCGGGACCACCGACACCGACTGGGACCTCGACAAGGCGCACCCGGCGGCCTCCAGCGCCGACATCGACTACCTCCTGGAGCACGTCAACTCGGTCCTGGCCCTGCCCCTCACCCGCGACGACGTCGAGGGTGTCTACGCGGGACTGCGCCCGCTGCTCGCCGGTGAGTCGGACGCCACCAGCAAACTCTCGCGCGAGCACACCGTGGCGCATCCGGTGCCGGGTCTCGTGGTCGTCGCGGGCGGCAAGTACACGACGTACCGCGTCATGGCCAAGGACGCCGTGGACGAGGCGGTGCACGGCCTCGACCAGCGTGTCGCCGAGTGCGTCACCGAGGACATCCCCCTCGTCGGCGCCGAGGGCTACCGGGCCAGGTGGAACGCCCGAGCGCGGATCGCCGCCGACACCGGGATCCACGTCGTGCGCGTGGAGCACCTGCTGAACCGGTACGGGTCGCTCGCCGACGAACTGCTCGACCTCATCGCCGCCGACTCCTCACTCGGCGCGCCCCTCCAGGGCGCCGACGACTATCTGCGCGCGGAGGTCGTCTACGCCGCCTCGCACGAGGGTGCGCGCCACCTCGACGACGTGCTGACCCGGCGGACACGCATCTCGATCGAGACCTTCGACCGGGGCACGCGCTGCGCCCGTGAGGCGGCCGAGCTGATGGCGCCGGTCCTCGGCTGGGACAAGGACCAGATCGAGCGCGAGATCGAGCACTACGAGAAGCGGGTCGAGGCGGAACGGGAGTCGCAGCGCCAGCCCGACGACCTGACGGCGGACGCGGCACGGCTGGGAGCGCCGGACATCGCGGCTCGGTAGGGGGTGTGGCGGTGGGGCGTGTTCCGGCGCCCCGGCGGCCTCGGCCGTGCCCGGCGTGGATTCACTCGAACGGGTGTCGTGAGCTGGGATATCTGCTCGGGGACCAACCGTTCTACGAGGTGCGGGGGCAGAACTCGGCGGCGAGCAGGGCCGGTTCGAGGTCCGGGTCTGCGATCCCGTCCGTGTTCACCCGGAAGGTGAGGACACGACGGCCGTCGGCGGTCGCTGCGGTGCGCACGTAGCTGCCGGATATTCGGCCGTTGTGTCCCCATACCGTGGTGCCGCACGGCAGCGTCACCGGATAGAGCCCCATGCCGTACCTGCCCTGTGCGGTACGGGTGTCGAGCATCTCGCGCAGCAGGGCCGGCGGGAGCAGCTCACCGCCCAGCAGGGCCGCGTAGAAGCGGTTCAGGTCGGCAAGCGTGCTGACCAGCTCGCCCGACGCGCCGGCCACGCGCGGGTCGAGCTCGGTGACGTCGCTCCCGTCGGCGGCGTGGGCGCGGCCGTGCGGGGAGGGGAGGGAGACGCGGGCGCCGGGGAAGGAAGTGCCCGTCAGACGGAGGGGGTGAGGACGCGCCGCCGGACCTCGATGGCGTACGTGTGGCCGGTGACCTGACGGACGACCAGTCCGAGCAGGACGTAATTGGTGTTGGAGTAGGCGAAGCGGCCGCGGTGGGCCGGGGGGGTGGGTGAAGGCGATGCGCAGAGCTTGAAGCGGGGTGACGGGGGCGGCACCCCTGGTCTCCGCCGTGAAGTCGTACAGACCGCTGGTGTGGGTGAGCAGGGCGCGCAGGGTGAGCGCGCGACCGTCGTTGCCCGCTCCGTGCACCAGTCCCGGCAGGTGTTCCGCCACGGAGTCAGAAAGGGACAGCCGGTGCTCGGCGGCCAGTTGCAGCACGACGGTCGCGAGGAACGTCTTGGTGATGCTGCCCGCGCGGAAGTGGTCGCGGCTGCTGATGGCGGCACCGGCCCGGGAGCCGGCGGCCGGGGACACGGCACCGGACGCGGCCGGGCTCCGCGGTGCGGACGTGGCGTCAGGTTCCGGAGGGGCGCCCCGGACTGAGGTGGTGTCCGATCCGGGTGCGGTCCAGGGGAAGGAAGGGGTGGTGTCGGTGACGGCTTCGGCGTGGGCGTAGCGGGTACCCGTCTCCTCGCGGATGAGGAGGGCCGCGGCCGGGGCCCTTCCCCGGGAGACGAGCAAAGTCAGGGCGGTGTCCGCGGCGGCGCTCGCGTCGGCGGGGAACCGGCCGGGGTGAGGCCGAGCAGAACGGCGGTCACCGGAATGGTCACGAGTGTCCGGCGTGTCCGGAGCAGCGGCATCGCGGTCCTCCCTTGTCGGGGGCCCATGATGCGGGACGAACGGAGCCGTGCGGCAGGCGGTCTCCCGGGTCGGCCGCACCGAAGCCGGGTCCTGCCCCGGTCCCGGGGCACCCTGGGCGTCGGGTGGTCCATGCGTGAGGGACAATGAAGGCTCTGTCGGGGCGGGTTGCATGAGGGGACGCATGTCGGAGGCGGAGCGGGCGGGAGCATCCCGTCAGGACAAGAGCGGACGTCTCCTCGCCGGGCGGTACCGGCTGGGAGACGTACTCGGCCGCGGCGGCATGGGCACGGTGTGGCGCGCCCAGGACGAAACCCTGAGCCGCACGGTGGCCGTCAAGGAGCTGCGGTTCCCGTCGAGCATCGACGAGGACGAGAAGCGGCGGCTGATCACACGGACGCTGCGCGAGGCCAAGGCGATCGCCCGGATCCGGAACCACGGCGCGGTCACCGTGTACGACGTGGTCGACGAGGACGACCGGCCCTGGATCGTGATGGAGCTCATCGAGGGCAAGTCCCTCGCCGAGGTCATCCGCGAGGACGGGCTGCTGACGCCGAGGCGGGCGGCGGAGGTCGGTCTGGCGATCCTCGACGTGCTGCGGGCGGCGCACCGTGAGGGCATTCTGCACCGGGACGTGAAGCCGTCGAACGTGCTGATGTCCGAGGACGGCCGGGTCGTACTGACCGACTTCGGTATCGCGCAGGTGGAGGGCGACCCGTCCATCACCTCGACCGGCATGCTCGTCGGCGCGCCCTCGTACATCTCGCCCGAGCGGGCGCGCGGCCACAAGCCCGGCCCCGCGGCCGACCTCTGGTCGCTCGGCGGACTGCTGTACGCGGCGGTGGAAGGCGTGCCGCCGTACGACAGGGGTTCCGCGATCGCGACGCTCACCGCGGTGATGACCGAGCCGGTGGAGCAGCCCAAGCACGCGGGACCGCTGGAGAAGGTGATCTACGGTCTGCTGGCCAAGGATCCCGAGCAGCGGCTCGACGACGCGGGCGCGCGGGCGATGCTCACCGAGGTGCTGCGGCAAAAGCCGACGTCCCGGGAGGCCGGGTCCGAGCCGGTGGACGCGACGAAGGTCGTGGCGCTGCCCCCGGTCCCGGAGGACTCGGACCGGGGCGGTTCGGGCGGCAGGCGCGGCGAGGACGCGGGCGAACGGCTGCGCGGGGCATTGCGTTCCCTGGGGAAGGTGGCGGGAGCGGCCGCGGTCACCGCACGCGCCAAGTCCGGATCCACGGGCACGTCCGGTTCCGCGGCGGTTCCCGGGGCCAAGGGGGCCGACGGGGCCGCGGGTGCGGGAGGTGCGGCGTCGGCCGGGGCGGACACGCCGGCGTCCGGTGAGTCCGGTCCCGGTGCGGCCGACTCCGGCAAGGCCGGTTCGGGTACGGCGTCCGGTTCGGGTACGGCGTCCGGTTCGGGTACGGCGTCCGGTTCGGGTACGGCGCTTGCGGCGGGCGCGGGCGCGGCGGGCTCCGTCGCGGGCCGGTCCGGTGACGCCGGTGCGGGCGAATCCGCGGGCGGCGTGACGGCGTCGGCCTTCGCGTCCGAGAGCGGCAAGTCCCGTACGCGGGATGCCGCGGAGGGGCCGGACAAGGAGAGCGCGGGACGGACGTCGGGCTGGCCCGAGGTGCCCCCCGCGCCTGCGCGGCCCGCGCCCAAGGCGGCTCCGCTGACCGACGTGGTGCCGCGGCGGACGCTGGTGCTCACGGCGGTGGTCGTGGTCCTCGCCATCATCGGTACCGTGCTGGCCCTGACCCTCGGGGGCGGTGACGGCGATGCCGGTGACAGCAAGAGCGGCGGCACCAAGACCTCGTCCGGCGGGACGGACGCGGGCAGCGCCGACAAGGACAAGGGGTCCGGCGCCGGCGCGGACGGCGACGACAAGTCCCCGTCGGCCACGGCCTCTCAGAAGCCGGGCGCGGGCGGGAGCCCCGACAGCACGCCGAGCGGGGACGCGTCGGACGACAAGGGCGGCAAGGACGACACGAAGTCGGACGACAGCACCGCCGTACAGACGTACAAGGCGGGGCAAGGGTTCTCCATAGGCCTGCCGAAGGGATGGAAGTACCAGTCCACGGGCGCGGCGGGGTCCCGCTTCAGCGGCCCGGACGGGCAGAAGCTCCTGGTCGGCTGGACGTCCACGCCCAAGAACGACCCGGTCGCGGACTGGAAGAACCAGGAGCGGTACATGGTCCGCTCGCAGTACAAGCGCATCCGTATAGAGAAGGTGGACTACCGCGGCTGGAACACGGCCGACTGGGAGTTCACCTACGTGGAGGGCGGGACGAAGTACCGGTCCACAGACCGCGGATTCGTCGTCAACTCGCATCAGGGATACGGACTCATGTACACCGCGAAGGACGCCAAGTGGGACAGCGCCCTGCGCAAGAGCACCTGGCGGACGCTTACGACGACGTTCAAGCCGAAGTCGTGACGCCGCGGCGGGGGCGCCGCGGGTGGACAGACCGGTGCCGGTTGTTCACCCGCGCGCGGCCGGGGACGAGTTCGCGGGCCTGAGATCTCGCATCAGCTCATTGCGGGTTGCCTCCGGCACGTATCGTGAGTGGTTGCGAACCGTACGGAACGACAACGGAGCGCAACCCGAACGGAACTGACCACCGGGCGGCCGGGGGAGGCGTCGTGGACGACTACGCGGGACGGGTACTCGCCGACCGCTACCGCCTGCCCCTGCCCCCGTCCGACGAGTACGAACTCGCCGAGACCCGTGCCTTCGACACCTACAGCGGCCAGGAAGTCCTGGTCAGGCAGGTGCCGTTGCCCGAGGTCGTCGAGGCGGAGGTGCTCGACGCGGACGGGCTGCCGGAGGGGTTCGTGGCGCGGGACGGCGTCCAGGGGCGGTCCGGCCGGGCCGCCGGCGCTGCCGCGCGGACGACCCGGCGCCCCGCCGAACCGGCCGTGCGCCGCGCCATCGAGGCGGCGCAGGCCGCCGCTCAGATACCCGACCATCCCCGGCTCGACCAGGTCTTCGACGTGTTCGCCGAGGGCGGTTCGCTCTGGGTCGTCAGCGAACTCGTGGCCGCCCGGCCGCTGTCGGCGCTGCTCGCCGAGAAGCCGTTGACGCCGTACCGGGCCGCCGAGGTCGCCTCGGACGTCCTCATGGCCCTGCGGGTGCTGCACGCGCACGGCTGGGTGCACCGGAACATCACCGCACGCACCGTGCTCGTCTGCGACGACGGCCGGGTGATGCTCAGCGGTCTGGCGGTCGGGGCCGCCGAGGAGGCGCTGTGCGGGTACGACCCCGTGCCGCCCGGGGAAGCGGAGCCGGGCGGGGGCCCGCACGCCGCGGGGCCGGGGCCCGGCGATCCGTCGGCCGGAGGAGTGGCGGGCCACTCCCTCGGAGCGGGAACCGGTGCCGGTGGTCCGGTCAGCGGGGATCCCGAGGCCGCTCGGCGGGCCGCGATCGAGGCACGTGAGAAGGGCATGGAGGCGCGGGCGGCCGGTGCGGAGGCGCGGGCCGCGGGTCGCGTCCCCGCACCGGGCGGCACACGCGGTGGTGGGCCCGCGCTGGGCGGCCCGGCGGCCGAGGACGACGACGTCCGGGCGGCACGGGCCGGGGCGATCGCCGCGTACCGGGCCGGTGCGCGGGCCGCTGCCCGCGTCCAGGACGAGGAACGCGACAGCCGTGCGGCTCTGCCCGCCCCCCGGCCCACACCGGGGGCCGAGGCCGCCCGCCCGCCCGGCCACGGCACGGAGTCCCGGCCGACGCCGGGCTATGGCACCGACCCGGGTCAGGCCCCGGGGTACGGTGCCGGGTCCGCGCGGGGGTCCGGGTACGGGGCCGACTCCGGGTGGGATTCCGGTTACGGGAGCGAGGCTGGGCGGGGTTCGGGTTACGGGACCGAGGCTGGGCGGGATTCGGGTTACGGTGCCGGGTCCGCGCGGGGGTCCGGGTACGGGGCCGACTCCGGGTGGGATTCCGGTTACGGGAGCGAGGCTGGGCGGGGTTCGGGTTACGGGACCGAGGCTGGGCGGGATTCGGGTTACGGTGCCGGGTCCGCGCGGGGGTCCGGGTACGGGGCCGACTCCGGGTGGGATTCCGGTTACGGGAGCGAGGCCGGGCGGGATTCGGGTTATGGGACCCCCGGGCGGGGTGCCGGGTACGGCGTCGACGCCGGTCAGGCCGCCGGTCACGGTGCTGAGGGCGGACATGTTCCGGGGTACGGGGACGGTTCGCCGGAGGTGTCCGGGCGGGGTGGGGAAGCGCGTCGGAGTTCCGGGCAGGGGGTCGAGCGGGTCCCGGGTACGCCACCCCCGGGCCAGATAGCGGACCCCTACGGAGTCGGGCGGGGCAACCCCTGGCACGGGGCCGCTCCGCGGAACGGGGCCCCGGGGCAGGGGCGGGCCGCTCTCCCCGCGGGAGGCGACCCGGCGCGGACGGCGTTCCACGACACCGGCGACGGCGCTCCTGCGCCGGGCCCGGCGCAGGGGACCGTCCACGAGTTCGGCGCCCACGGCGCGGGCGCCGCGACTCCGGTCCCCGCCAGGGGCGTTCCACAGGGCGTTCCGCAGCAGTCCCGTCGTCAGACCCCGCAGGACCCGCGGTCCGCCCAAAACGCCCAAGACGCCCGTGATGCCACCCGTTGGGACCACCTGGCCGCCGCCACCGCGCCCCGTCGCGGGCCCGCCACCGCGCTCGCCGCCGAGCGGGCACGGCAGGCGCGGATGACCGTGGTCGGGCCGGTGACCGAGCGCTGGGCCCCCGAGCAGGCCGGCCCCGTGCACGAGAACTGGCAGCTCGCCGCGCCGATCGGTCCCGCCACCGACCTGTGGGCGCTCGGCGCGCTGCTCTTCCGCGCCGTGCAGGGACACGCGCCCTACCCGGAGGAGAACACGGCCGAGCTGGTCCAGCTGGTGTGCGCGGAGCCCCCGGCGTACGCGGAGGAGTGCGGACCGCTGCGGCCGGTCGTGGAGTCGCTGCTGCGTCAGGACCCCACGGAGCGGCTGGACTTCGAGGACCTGCGCGGCTGGCTGCGCTCCCTGGTCCGGTCGGCTCCGGAGCCGGAGGCGGGCGCCCACGTCATCGCCGCTCCCCCCGTCGACCCGCGGCGGCTGCCGATCGTACGGCGCCGGGGCGAGCTCGTCCGCAGGCGTCGCGCGGGGCTGCCCGCGACCAGCCCGCACGCCCGCCACAAACGCGCGAAGCAGGAGCGGTCGGTTCAACCCCGGAAGCTGGGGCGGAACCTGGTCGTGCTGGTGCTGCTCCTGCTGGCCGCGGCGGTCGCGTACGCCGTGTACTTCATGCCGGGGGCGGACACGACCGCCGGCACGGACGACGAGCGGACCGGGGCCGCCGAGAGCGCCGGAAGCACGCCGGACCCCGGCACCGACGGCAGGGCGAGCAGCGAGCCGCGCCCCGACCAGACCTCGCCCGGGAGCGGCAAACAGCCCCCCAAGTCGCCCGGCCGGACACGCGAGCAGACGTCCTCCGACCCGGACGTCGCCCAGGGCTTCACCGTGCGCAAGGACGCGGAGGGCTTCCGGGTCGCCGTGGCCCGCGGCTGGGACCGGTCCGCCAAGAACGGGCGCGGCCAAGTCGTTTACGCGCACGGGGACTTCCAGCTCATCGTCGTACCGGGACGGGACGGTACGGACGCCTACGGCGGCGACCCGATGACGTATCAGCGGGAGAAGGAGCGCGAACTGCAGCCGTTCCGCGACTCGACCTGGGCGACGTCCAGCGGGATGCGGACGATCGACGTGGGCGGACGGACCATGGCCGAGGGGCAGTTCACGTGGACCGACGGCGAGGGGCGTGAGCTGTTCGTGCGCAATCTCGCGATGATCGTCGGGGGGCGCTACCACGTGGTGCAGGTGCGCGGCCCGGAGGCCGAACGGGACGAGGTGACGCGGCTGTACGAGCAGGCGTCGTCGACGTACCGGGTCACCGGCTGAGCCGGCCCCGCCCCGTCGGCCGCCCGGACAGGGCCCCTGCCGTCACCGTCCACGGCACCCGCGTCCCGCCCGCCCGGGACCTGTGCGGGTCCCGTGTTGCCCGTCCCGTCGGCAGGTTGCCTCGCCCGCGCGGAAGCGAGAACCGTCACAGTGCTGTCTCCGTACGACCGCGCCGGTTCCCTGCGGGACGGCAGGGTCCTTAGTGTGACCCCGTCAAGACCATTGCGGGGAAACGTGAATCAGATGCAGGGCCTGCTCCTCGCGGGCCGCTACCGCCTCGTCGAATCCATCGGCAGCGGCGGCATGGGCCGCGTGTGGCGCGCGCACGACGAGGTGCTGCACCGCGCCGTCGCGGTCAAGGAACTGACGGCGGCGCTCTACGTCGCGGAGAGCGACCGCGCGGTCCTCCTCGCCCGGACCCATGCCGAGGCCCGGGCCGCCGCCCGGATCAACCACTCGGCCGTCGTCACGGTGCACGACGTCCTCGAGCACGACAGCCGGCCGTGGATCGTCATGGAGCTGGTCGAGGGCAACTCCCTGGCCGACGAGGTCAAGGAGCGGGGACGCGTCGAGCCGGCCGAGGCGGCACGCATCGGTCTGTGGGTGCTGCGCGGGCTCCGGGCCGCGCACACCGCCGGGGTGCTGCACCGCGACGTGAAGCCGGGCAACGTCCTGCTCGCCGCCGACCGGCGAGTGCTGCTCACGGACTTCGGCATCGCGCAGGTCGAGGGCGACTCGACCATCACCCGCACCGGCGAGATCGTCGGCTCGGTCGACTACCTGGCACCCGAGCGGGTGCGCGGGCACGACCCCGGGCCTGCCTCCGACCTGTGGGCGCTCGGGGCGACGCTGTACACGGCCGTGGAGGGAACGTCGCCGTTCCGGCGCACCTCCCCGCTCACGACGATGCAGGCCGTGGTCGACGAGGAGCCCGCCGCACCGCACCGCGCGGGTCCGCTGGGGCCGGTGATCGTGGCGTTGCTGCGGAAGGATCCCGCCGCCCGCCCCGGTTCGCAGGACGCGGAGCAGATGCTGGCCGAGGCCGCGGAGGGACGGCGGCCGCGCGCGGCGCAGGCCCATGTGCCGACGCGGCGCCTGGAGCCGGGCCGGGCGGCCGCGGCCCACGGATCGGTCGGCGCGGACCGGTACGGGGCCGGCCGCCATGTCTCGGGCACCCATGTCTCCGGCACCCATGTCTCCCACGCGCACGGCGCACACGGCGCGGGAGACCATGGCGCGACGACCCATGTGCCGGGCCACCAGGTACCGGGCGGCCCGGGCGCGACCCTGTACGGACCCCCGTCCGCGTACCCGGCCGGCGACGGCGCTCCGGGCGCTCGCAAGAGGCACCGGCTGGGCCGCACGCTGGTCCTCCTGTCCCTGCTGGCCGTGCTCGTCGGAGGCGGCGGCGCCCTGGCCCTGCACTACGCCGGCGGTACGGACGATCAGGCCGGTTCCGGCGGGACGGGGCAGCAGAAGAACGGCGCCGTCCGCGAGGGCTGGGAACCCGTCCACGACGTCGAGGGCTTCAGCCTCGCCCTGCCCAAAGGCTGGAAGCGCCAGGTCAACGGCAACCAGATCGACTACACGCCCGACGGCGGCAAGCACTTCGTGCGGATCGCCGTCGACGACTCGCCGGACTTCGACAACCCGTACGCCCACCAACTGGACCTGGAACAGCAGGTGAGCAAGTTGCGGGACTACCGGCGGGTGAGTCTGCAGTCGAACACCTACCGCGACTGCCACGGCGCCCTCTGGGACTTCACCTGGACCGCGCTCGCCAGTAACACCTCGTTCCCCGGACCGCGCCGGGCCATCGAGCAGACGTATCTCGGCCGTGACGGCGTGGAGTACGCGATCTACATGTCGTCGCCCACGGCGGACTGGGACACCACGCGGGAACAGTTCGACGCGGTCCTGCGGGCCTGGCGGCCGAACGGGCAGGGGTGACGGGGACGCGGCCCCGGAGGGCACCGGCCCGGTGCGGCATGATGGGCCCATGGGGACCGAGGGGGCCAACGCCCGTGTCATCGCCGGCCGTTACCGGCTCGATGCCAGGATCGGCCGGGGCGGGATGGGTGTCGTCTGGCGCGCGACCGACCAGCTGCTCGGCCGGCAGGTCGCGGTCAAGGAGCTGCGCCTCGACGACGCGCTCTCGGCGGACGAGGCGAGGATGCAGCGCGAGCGCTCCCTGCGCGAGGCCCGCGCCGTCGCCCAGCTGAGACACCCGCACATCATCGTCGTGCACGACGTGGTCGAGGACGACGAACGTCCGTACATCGTCATGGAGTTGATCGTTGGGGGGTCGCTCGCGGACCGTATCTCCCGGTCCGGGCCCGTGGACCCGGCCGAGGCCGCGCGGATCGGTATCGACCTCCTCGGCGCGCTGCGGTGCGCGCACGACGCCGGTGTCCTGCACCGCGACCTCAAGCCCGCCAACGTGCTGATGGAAGCGGGCACCGGCCGCGTCGTCCTCACCGACTTCGGGATCGCCCAGGTCGCGGGCGCTACGACGCTCACCGAGAACGGTGCGTTCGTCGGCTCGCCCGAGTACACCGCGCCCGAGCGGATGTCCGGCGCCAGGACGGGCTCCGAGTCCGACCTGTGGTCGCTCGGCGCCCTGCTGTGCACCGCGCTGAGCGGTGAATCCCCGTTCCGGCGCGACTCGTTGGGCGGCATCCTGCACGCGGTGGTCTTCGACGAGGTGCGTCCGCCCGCCCAGGCCGAGCCACTGCTTCCCGTCGTGCGAGGGCTGCTGGAGCGTGATCCGGACCGGCGGCTCGACGCGGCGCGGGCGGAGGGGATGCTGCGGGCGTTCCGGGAGACGGGGCGTACGCCGCGGGTGGCGACCGGGTACACGCCGACCCGGCGGGACGTGCCGCTGAGCGGACAGGCGCCGCCCCTCCTCTCGCCCGCGCCGCCTCCCGCCGCCCCCGGTCCGTACGTGCGGCCGGACCCCGCGGCCGGCCCCCCGGCGAGACCGTCGGCGCGGAGCGTGCTGGTCGCCGCCGCGCTGGTCGCCGCGATGGCGGGTGCCGGGCTCTCCGCCGCCGCGCTGCTGATGCGCGGCGGCGGTGACGGCGCCGACGTGCCCACGAGTGCGGCGACGCACGGCTCGGCCCGTACGACGAAGAACAGCGCCACGCCGACGACGTCCGCACCGGTGGCGCCCGGGCCCACGGTGACCGTGACGCGTTCGGCGGCCGCCTCGGCCGCCTCGCCCGCCTCGCGCAAGGCGCCCGAGGGGTACCGCCTCGCGCGCGACCCCGGCGGGTTCACGCTCGCGGTGCCGGAGGGCTTCACGCGCGAGCCGCAGGGCGAACGGGTCTTCTATCTGTCGCGGGGGACGGCCTTCCGGCTCGGCATCAAGGTCGCCGGACCCGGGACGGGCGGGCCCCTCGGCGTGATGCGCCGCGCCGCCGACCGGGGGCCCGCCACGAACCCGGGCTACCGCGACGGCCGGGTCACCGCGACCCGGCACGACGCGCATCCCGCCGCGCTCTGGGAGTTCAGCTGGGACGGCTTCACCCGGGCGGAGGGGGCGCGGCACACGTACGACCTGTGCTGGGAGCAGGACGGACGGATGTACGACGTGTGGGTGTCGGCGCCGGTCGGCAGGGTCGCCGAGGCGAAGGAGTACTTCGACGTCGCGGTGGACACCTTCGTACCGTCCTGAGACAAGCCGCTTCCCCTCGTGCAGCCGTTCGCAGCGGTGCCCCTACCCCTGCCCGGGCCCGGGCGGCCGTTCGCGGCGGTGCCCGGACCCCACGTACCGCTCCAAAGGGGAGATAAGGGATGGGGTGCGTCACGGGTCTGTGACCGGCGGGCGGCCGGGGTGGCTCCCGCGGCTTCCGCCGCGATATGCATGGGTTCATGAGCAGCGACGGGGGAGCACCTCACGGGTCCGACGAGCCGACCAGTTTCGGTCTGCAACCGCCGCGGCCGGCCGCGCCCGGCCACCAGGTGCCGGCCCCCGGACAGCCGCAGCCCGCGGTGCCCTACCCGGGCAATCCGTACGCGACGCCGGCGCCGGCGGTCCCGGACGGGCAGGCGCAGCCGACGCAGCTCGTCCCGGACCAGCGGGCGCAGCCGCGGCAGGCCCCGCAGGAGCCGGGCACGGGCCGGCTGATCGCCGGCCGCTACCGGCTCCTGTCCAAGCTCGGACACGGCGGCATGGGCACCGTGTGGCGGGCCAAGGACGAGACGGTGGACCGCGAGGTCGCCGTCAAGGAGCCCCGCGTACCCGACCATCTTCCCGAGCGGGAACGCGCCAACGCCTTCGAGCGGATGCACCGCGAGGCACGTGCCGCGGCCCGGCTCGACCATCCGGCGGTCGTGAACGTCCACGACGTGGCGGTCGTCGACGGGCAGCCGTGGATCGTGATGGAGCTGGTGCGGGGCCGCTCGCTGGGCGCCGCGCTCCAGGAGGGCACCCTCGGCGTCCGCGAGGCGGCCACGGTCGGCCTGGAGGTCCTCGGTGCCCTGGAGGCCGCGCACGCGGCCGGCATCCTGCACCGCGACGTCAAGCCCGACAACGTCCTGCTCGGCCGCCACGACCGCGTCGTCCTCACCGACTTCGGCATCGCCCGGATCGAGGGCGAGACGAACCTGACGGACACCGGCGGCTTCGTCGGCTCGCCCGAGTACATCGCCCCGGAACGGGTGCTGGGCCAGCGCCCCGGCCCCGCCTCCGACCTCTGGTCCCTGGGCGTGGTGCTGTACGCGGCCACGGAGGGCGTCTCCCCCTTCCGCCGCAGCAACACCCCCGCGACCCTCCAGTCCGTCCTCAACGCGACGCCCGCGGCGCCGTCCGCCGCGAAGGGGCCGCTCGCCGAGGTGATCAACGGCCTGCTGGACAAGGACCCGGCCCGGCGTCCCGGCGCCGCCCAGGTCCGCCGGCTCCTGGAGGAGGCCGCGAAGCCTCCGCAGGAGACCCAGGTTGTGCAGATCTCCGTCCCCGGCGGCAGGGGCGTCAGGCTCGGCCGCAAGACGTGGCTGGGCGTGGGGGCGGCCCTCGTCGCTCTCGCGCTCGCGGCGTACCTGGTGATCGCGGACCCGTTCGCGGGCCCGCTGCCGGACGGCTGGACGAAGAAGGAGGAGAAGGCGTTCGGCGCGACGCTGGCCGTCCCCGCGGACTACCAGGTGGGCAGGCCGGACAAGGACGACTCGGACAAGAACTGGGTGACCTACAGCGACTGGAGCGGCAGCGTCTGGATCAGCCTGAACCTGGCGCGCAGGACCGAGGACGAGGGCAACGAGATCAAGGCCTCCGCGCGGGACCAGATGTGGGCCGACGACGCGGAGTTCAAGCAGAGCGGGGAGTACCGGCTGGACATGCCCGCGGGGCCGCGGACGGACCCGCAGGAGTCCACGCACCAGGGCGGGAAGTCCGCCGTGAACACGGTGAAGTACAGCACCTCCGACACCGAGAACCCGCGCCCCCGGCAGCTGAAGATCTTCTACTACAAGTCGAAGAAGACCGGGGACATGTACAAGCTCACGGTCGGTTACCCCGGCAAGGGCGACTTCACGGAGCGCGGCCGGGAGGTCGCGGAGACGGCGATCGCGAACCTGGACATCGACAGGCTCTGAACCCGCAGGATTGACCATTCCGTGATCGCCGGAGCCACAACGCGCTGATCAGCGCATTCGTTGCCAGCGATCACTGGCGCCGTGTGTGTACTCGGTGAAACCCCGTTACCGACGGGTACCCAAAGCGTACGGGCGGGCATACGCTGCGGCTCATGACGGACTCGCAGGCCCCGGAGAAGACCGGCACCGACGACACGGCCGGGACGGGCACCACCGGCACCGGTGCCCACGGCACCAACCCCCTCGCGCCCTCCCCCAAGGGCGCCCGCACCGCCGCCGACGTCGTCACGCCCGAGCTGGTCGCCCAGCTCACCAAGGGCGTGGCCGGCTCCGGCCGTACCGCCAACCACACGCCGCTCACCGGCGCGAAGCTGGCGGATCTGCCCGAGTCCACGCCCGACGACGTGCGTACGGCCTTCGAGCGGGCCCGCGAGGCGCAGGCCGTCTGGGCCGCGGTCCCGGTCCGCGAGCGCGCCGCCGTGCTGCTCCGCTTCCACGACCTGGTGCTCGCCCGGCAGGCCGAGGTCCTCGACCTGATCCAGCTGGAGACCGGCAAGGCCAGGCTGCACGCCCACGAGGAGGTGCAGGCGGTCGCCGTCGCCGCCCGGCACTACGGCCGCAAGGCCCCCTCGTACCTCAGGCCCAAGCGGCACACCGGCGCCGTCCCGACGCTCACCAAGGTCACCGAACTGCGTCACCCGCGCGGTGTCGTCGGCCAGATCGCACCCTGGAACTACCCCCTGGAGCTGTCCGTCGGCGACGCGCTCCCCGCCTTCGTCGCGGGCAACGCCGTCGTGATGAAGCCCGACACGGAGACCTGCCTGACGGCGCTGTGGGCGCGTGACCTCCTCATCGAGGCCGGGCTGCCCGCCGAGGTCTTCCAGGTGGTGATCGGCGACGGTCCGGTCGTCGGCCCCGAGGTCGTCCGGCACGCCGACTACGTCTCCTTCACCGGTTCCACGCGCACCGGCCGCGAGGTCGCGCAGGGCGCCGCCGCCCGCCTGGTCGGCGTCTCCCTCGAACTCGGCGGCAAGAACGCCATGCTGGTGCTCGCCGACGCCGACCTCGACAAGGCCGCCGCGGGTGCCGTCCGCGCCTGCTTCTCCTCCGCAGGCCAGCTCTGCATCTCCATCGAACGGCTGTACGTCCACGAGTCCGTCGCGGACGCGTTCCTCGAGCGGTTCGCCGCCCGCACCAGGGCGATGCGCCTCGGCACGTCGCTCGCGTACGGCGCCGACATGGGTTCGCTGGTCGGCGAGCGGCAGCTGGAGACCGTCACCCGGCATGTGGCCGAGGCGGTCGCCAAGGGGGCCAGGGTCGTGGCCGGCGGTGTGGCCCGCCCGGACATCGGCCCGTACTTCTTCGAGCCGACCATCCTCGACGGTGTCGAGTCGCCCATGGCCGTCTGCGCCGAGGAGACCTTCGGTCCCGTCGTGTCCGTCTACCGCTTCCGGACCGAGGACGAGGCGGTGGAACGGGCCAACGACACGCCGTACGGCCTGAACGCCTCGGTCTGGACGAAGGACGGGCGGCGCGGACGCGCCGTCGCGGCCCGGCTCCGCAGCGGCACCGTCAACGTCAACGAGGGCTACGCGTCCGCGTACGGCAGCGTCCAGTCGCCGATGGGCGGCATGAAGGACTCCGGCCTCGGGCGCCGCCACGGCTCCGAGGGCATCCTCAAGTACACCGAGGCGCAGACCGTCGCCCACCAGCGGCTGCTGCCGATGGCGCCGTCGCTCGGCATGGACGACGAGAAGTACGCCGCGTTCATGAGCCGGAGCCTGCGGGCCATGAAGGCTCTGCGCCTCCGCTAGCACCAGGGAGTTCCGGCAGCCCAGACAGCCCCGCTTTCAACGAGGAGAGCACGTGTCACAGGAGAACTCTGTCCGGAAGCCGGATGCGGACGCCCCCGCGGACGCCCTCACCGAGACCGCGGCCGGCCCCCCTGAGAAGAGCCCCGACGAGGCGTACGACTACGACGTCGTCGTCGTCGGCTCCGGCTTCGGCGGGTCCGTCACCGCCCTGCGCCTGACCGAGAAGGGATACCGGGTCGGCGTGCTGGAGGCGGGCCGCCGCTTCACCCGCGCGTCGCTGCCCAAGAGCTCCTGGGACGTCAAGAACTATCTGTGGGCCCCGAAGCTCGGCATGTACGGCATCCAGCGCATCCATCTGCTGGGCAACGTCATGGTGCTGGCTGGCGCCGGCGTCGGCGGCGGCTCCCTCAACTACGCCAACACCCTCTACGTACCGCCGAAGCCCTTCTTCGAGGACCCGCAGTGGAAGGACATCACGGACTGGGAGGAGGAGCTGAAGCCGTACTACGACCAGGCCCGGCGCATGCTGGGCGTGCGGCTCAACCCGACGATGACCCCGTCCGACGTCCACCTCAAGGCGGCCGCCGAACGCATGGGGGTGGGCGACACCTTCCACATGGCGCCGGTGGCCGTCTTCTTCGGGGACGGGCAGGACGCCGAGGGCGACGCGCGGGCCGAGCCGGGGGAGCAGGTCGCGGACCCCTACTTCGGCGGCGCGGGACCGGACCGCAAGGCGTGCCTGGAGTGCGGCGAGTGCATGACCGGCTGCCGCCACGGCGCGAAGAACACCCTCAACGAGAACTACCTCCACCTCGCCGAGCAGGCGGGCGCCGTCATCCACCCCATGACGACCGTCGTGTCCGTCACCGACGACTCGCGGGGCGGATACGCCGTCCGGACCCTGCCCACCGACGACCGCCGCAAGGGACAGGGCCGTACGTTCACCGCGCGCCGCGTCGTCATGGCCGCTGGCACCTACGGCACGCAGACCCTGCTGCACCGGATGAAGTCGAGCGGCCGGCTGCCGTACCTTTCCAGCCGGCTGGGTGAGCTGACCCGCACCAACTCCGAGGCGCTGGTGGGCGCCCAGACCGACAACCGCCGCTACCGCAAGGCGCACGGCGAGCCGAAGGCCGACTTCACCCGCGGGGTCGCGATCACCTCGTCGATCCACCCGGACGACAGCACCCACATCGAGCCGGTCCGCTACGGCAGGGGTTCGAACGCGATGGGCAGCCTGTCCATCCTCCAGGTCCCGTACGCGGAGAACTCCTCGCGCGCTCTCGGCTGGCTGCTCAACGTGGCCAGGCACCCGGTGCAGATGGTCCGTTCGTTCTCCAACCGGCGCTGGTCCGAGCGCACCATCATCGGCCTGGTGATGCAGTCCCTGGACAACTCGCTGACGACGTACCTGAAGCCGACGGGCGCCGGCAAGGGGCTGCTGACGACACGCCAGGGGCACGGCGCGCCCAACCCCAAGCAGATCAGGGCGGCTTCGGAGGCGGCCACCGCGCTCGCCGCCGAGATCAACGGGTTCGCCGGCAGCAACGTCGGTGAGCTGATGGGGACGCCGCTCACCGCCCACTTCCTCGGCGGCTGCCCGATCGGCGACTCCCGGGAGACGGGCGTGATCGACCCGTACCACCGGCTCTACGGACACCCGGGCATCTCCGTCGTCGACGGTGCCGCCGTCTCCGCGAACCTCGGTGTCAACCCGTCCCTCACCATCACCGCCCAGGCCGAGCGTGCGATGTCGTACTGGCCCAACAAGTGCGAGGCGGACCCGCGTCCGGCCCAGGGAGCGGCGTACGAGCGGCTCAAGGCGGTCGAGCCGCGGTCGCCCGCCGTCCCCGCGGACGCGTTCGGCGCGCTGCGGCTGCCGTTCCTCGGGATGCCGGCGGTGCCGCCCAGGAGCTGACCTCCGCGGGCCCCCCGCACACCTGAAGAAGGACCTGTGCCCCCCTCCGAGCACAGGTCCTTCTTCAGGTGTGAGGCGTCAGCCCCGGGTGGTCCGCCCTACGCGGCGGCGTCACCGGACTTGCGGCGACGCACCACGAACACCGCTCCGGCACCGGCGACGACGGCGACACCGCCGACGAGACCGATCACCGGCAGTGCGGAGCTGGAGCCGGTCTCGGCGAGGTTGCCGGTCGGCAGCTCGGAGACGTCGCCCTGCGGCTTCTTGACCGGGTCCTTCTCGTCGTCGTCGCTCGGCCCGGCCTCGCCCGGGTTCGGGTTCTCGGAGCCGGGCTTCAGGACCACGAAGTCGTACTGGGCCCAGCCCTCGGCGACGCAGTCCTGGCCGTCGACGTTGTCGAGGTAGGCGCCGGAGCCGAAGGAGTAGGCGTCGCCCGCGGGGGCGTTCTTGTCGATGCTGACGCGCAGGTCGACCGACTCGGTCTGCTTCGGCTTCAGCGTCTCGGCGTAGAAGAAGTAGTCACCGGCCCACGAGTCGTCGCCGATGCGGGTCCACTTGCCGGACTCGGGGTTCTTGAACTCCAGGTCCACGTACTTGCTCAGGTACTTCGACTCGTCGAGCTCGTAGTTCTCGATCTCGGCGTAGAAGGCGACACCCTCGATGTCGATCTTCGAGTCGTTCCTGACGGTCAGCTCGAACGCGTGGTAACCGCTGCCCGCGACGATCTTGCCCGGGAGGCCCTTGATGTCCGCGGACACCTTGGCGTCGCCGTACTCCTCGTCGACGTCCTCGCAGTACGGGACCTCGGGGTCGGTCGGCTCGTCGCTCGGCGTCGCCGACGGCGTGCCCGAGGGAGTGGTGGAGGCCGCGGGGGCCGACGTCGACGGCGCCGCGGTGCTGGGCGTACCGGCGGGCGTGCTGGACGGAGGTGTGGCCTCGGGGGTGCTGCTGGGCGCGGGCACCGTCTCCGTGACGGTGGCGCTCGGCGTCTGGGTCGGACCCGGCTCCTCCGCGAAAGCGGTCGGCGCCGACAGCAGTGCCAGCGGGGCTATTGCGGCCACCGCGGCCGTGACGGCCATGGCACGGCGAAGCTTCATGAAGACCTCGTAAGTCCGGCGTGCCGCGGTGACGCGGCACGCGAAAAGTTCGGGAGGCCTCCGCGGTGGGGCGCGGGTGTGGCCGTTGGTTCAGCAGGTGTGACCTGTGCCGGCGGGGAATGGTTGCCCTCTCGCTCACAGAATCTTTATGTGTGCTGGGTCACACGATGATCACACCGTGCGGTGGAGCCGCGGAGCCCGGTGCCCCGCGCGCCGAGCCTGTGTCATCGTGGCGCGCCGGGCCCGTCGCTCTCGACGCGGCCCCCGTGAGGAAGAACGTGAAAGTGGGGAACGTGAAGTCAAAGGTGTCGCGAGCCACGGCGGCGCTCGCGGTCGTGGCGGCGCTGGGTTGCAGTGCGGCGTGCGGCGGGGGCGAGGACGGCCAGGGCTCGAAGCCGGTGAAGACCGCCACGGCGACCGCCGGTGCCTCCGGCGCGGCGAAGAACGCCGACGAGCCGGAGAGCACCGACGGGCCGAAGGACGCCGGAAAGGCGAAGGAGAGCGCGACCGCCGACGCGTCCGCCGCGCTGACCCGGGCCCAGCTGGACAAGGCCGCCCTCGCGGACGGCGAGGTCAAGGGCTACGGGGTGGAGAAGACGGCCGCCTCGGACATCTCGCTCGACTCCGTACCTGCCACCCCGGACACGTGCCAGCCGATCGCCGACATGTTCCTTTTCACCACCGACCCCACGGCGCGGGCCGGCGTCGGCCGCGGCTTCACCGCCAAGGACGACCTCGACGCCTCGGTCACCTCCCTCGCGCTCCTCTCGTACAGATCGGGCGAGGCCGACAAGGTCCTCGCGGGACTCCGCACGGCGGCGGGCGAGTGCACGGCGTACAAGCACACCGGCTACCGCTACAGCGACGTGAAGGCGCTCAAGGACCCGGGCCTCGGTGACGAGTCCGTCGCCTACCGGCTCCGGGGTTCCATCGAGGGCGCGGAGGTGCCCTCGGCCTTCACCGTCGTCCGGGTCGGGACCGTCGTCGTGGCCTTCACCTCGATGAACATGCTGGACCCGGACAAGGTGAAGGTGCCGTCCGAGATCATCGAGAAGCAGCTGGCCAAGGTGGAGAAGGCCACCGGCTGAGGCCGAGGCTGTTCCGGGGCGCGGCGCCGGGGGTCGCGCCGCCCGGACGACACGGTTGCTGTTGTCTGCCGGGGGACGTGGGGTCGTCCTGCATCGTGCTGGGCGGCCCACGGCCTCCGCAACCGTGACGACCATCCTTGGGACGACGTTGAACGGCCGGCCCCGGGCGTCCCCGGAGCCGGCCGTTCTCTTGAATGACCGGGCCGCTGTCCCCTGCCGTCCGGTCACGATCCTGGGGCGAGGTCCCACGACGCACGGCACGATCCGTACGTCTCATCGCCCCAGCGGAGCCACGCGTGGTTCTTTCGGGCCCGCCCCTGGCTGGCACGGACACCACGGACAACGAAGCCCGCGCCGTCCGGTCACGCGCCGTACGGGTGAGAGGACACACGGACGCGGGTGCACCGGGCGCCCGTGACGGCCGTGACCCGGACGGCCTCAGACGCGGCCCCGGCACAGCTCGAGGAGCGTCATCGCCAGGGAGGTGCCGGGCCTGCCCAGCGCGTCCCGGTAGTGGCCGAGGATCTCCATCTCGCGCGAGAGGTTCACCCGGCGCCCGCCCGAGGTGATCCGCGCCTCCTGGATCACCGCGGAGACGGCCATCCGTTCCTGGACGAGACCGATGATCCGGTCGTCCAGGGCATCGATGCGCTCACGGGCGCCGGTGATCACGTCGGCGGCCTCGTCGGTGCGCGCGCCGGTCCTGTCGAGTACGTCGGCCATGGTGGGGCTCCTCTGCGGAAGGGTGCCCCGGAGCGGCAGGACCCGGGAAACGCCAGGCGCCCCGGGCCTTGTCGGCCCGGGGCGCCTGGGAAGTCGCTTGTCAGTGGCTCAAGCAGCACGACCATGGCAGCCGGTGGGCCGGTTGCCATAGGTAAAGACGAACGTCTGGTGCGAGAGCATGCGAGCAGTATGCACGGCGCGACCGTCCGGCGGAAACCCTTCCGCCCGGCACCGGCGGAGACGCGCCCCCGTCCGGAGTCCTAGGACGGGGGCGCAGGCGAGGGAAGGGTGGGGGCGGGGCGCAGGCGGGGCCAGAGGGTTCCGGGACGGGGGCGCCGTCGCGGCAAGGGGTCCGGGACGGGGCGCAGGCGCGGCAAGGGAGCCCGGGGAGCGGAGCCCACGGGGACGGAATCGGGTTCTCCGCGTACCCCGTTAGAATCGGACGTACAGACTCTGCAGCCCGCCGGAAGGCAAACCGTGCCATCAGCACCCTCCGCTGCCGCCACCCCCGACACCGTCCTGGTCGTCGACTTCGGCGCGCAGTACGCCCAGCTCATCGCCCGCCGCGTCCGCGAGGCCCGGGTCTACAGCGAGATCGTGCCGAGCACCATGCCGGTCGAGGAGATCCTCGCCAAGAACCCGGCGGCGATCATCCTCTCCGGCGGCCCCTCGTCGGTGTACGCGCAGGGCGCCCCCCGCCTCGACCGCGCGATCTTCGAGGCCGGCGTCCCCGTCTTCGGCATGTGCTACGGCTTCCAGCTCATGGCCACGGCCCTCGGCGGCACGGTCGACAACACCGGCGCCCGCGAGTACGGCCGGACGCCGCTGCACGTCTCGAAGCCCGGCTCCACCCTCTTCGAGGGCACGCCGGACGAGCAGTCGGTCTGGATGTCGCACGGCGACGCCTGCTCCGCCGCCCCCGAGGGCTTCACGGTCACGGGCTCCACGGACGTCGTCCCGGTCGCGGCCTTCGAGAACGACGAGAAGAAGCTGTACGGGGTCCAGTACCACCCCGAGGTGATGCACTCCACGCACGGCCAGCAGGTGCTCGAGCACTTCCTGTACCGCGGCGCGGGCCTCAGGCCGGACTGGACCACCGGCAACGTCATCGACGAGCAGGTCGCCCTCATCCGCGAGCAGGTCGGCACCAAGCGCGCCATCTGCGGCCTGTCCGGCGGCGTGGACTCCGCGGTCGCCGCCGCCCTCGTGCAGAAGGCCATCGGCTCCCAGCTGACCTGTGTGTACGTCGACCACGGTCTGATGCGCCAGGGCGAGACCGAGCAGGTCGAGAAGGACTTCGTCGCGGCCACCGGCGTCCAGCTGAAGGTCGTCGACGCCGAGGACCGCTTCCTCACCGCCCTCAAGGGAGTCTCGGACCCCGAGGAGAAGCGGAAGATCATCGGCCGCGAGTTCATCCGGGTCTTCGAGCAGGCCCAGGCCGAGATCATCGCCGAGGCCGCGGAGGGCGAGGACGTCGCCTTCCTGGTGCAGGGCACGCTCTACCCGGACGTCGTCGAGTCCGGCGGCGGCACCGGCACGGCGAACATCAAGTCCCACCACAACGTGGGCGGACTCCCCGAGGACATCGAGTTCCAGCTCGTCGAGCCGCTGCGCAAGCTGTTCAAGGACGAGGTCCGGATGGTCGGCCAGGAACTCGGCCTGCCGGAGGAGATCGTCCAGCGCCAGCCCTTCCCGGGCCCGGGCCTCGGCATCCGTATCGTCGGCGAGGTGAACAAGGAGCGGCTCGACCTGCTCCGGCACGCCGACGCCATCGCCCGCGAGGAGCTGACGAGGGCCGGCCTCGACCGCGACATCTGGCAGTGCCCGGTGGTCCTGCTCGCGGACGTGCGCTCGGTCGGCGTCCAGGGCGACGGCCGCACGTACGGCCACCCGATCGTGCTGCGCCCCGTCTCCTCCGAGGACGCCATGACGGCGGACTGGTCGCGCCTGCCGTACGACGTCCTGGCGAAGATCTCGACCCGGATCACGAACGAGGTCGCGGACGTCAACCGCGTCGTGCTCGACGTGACCTCCAAGCCCCCGGGCACCATCGAGTGGGAGTAGGCCCTCCCCTTCCCCTCGCGCACCGCGGCACGTGAAGGATGACGAGGACCGTTGACAGGGGCGCCGTCCGTACCGGGCGGCGCCCCTTCACGTGTGCTCAGGCGCTCCGTCAGGGGTGCCCCTGTGCTCAGGCGCTCCGTCCGTCCCGGGGGCGCCCGTGTGCTCAGGTGCGTTTGACGGTTCGCACCGGCGCTCCCGGCTGCCAGACCTGCACCACCAGATACGTGTCGTCCTCCACACACGTCCGCACGACCTCGGTCAGCTCCGTGCGGAAGAGGTGGAAGGCGGCCGGGTCGGGCGGATTCACGGCGTCCGCGTAGCGCCGTACGACCTCCGGGTCGCGCACCTCGACGGCCCGCCCGGCGACGCGCACGTCACCTCCGCCCAGGTCCGTCCCCGGCCCCGGATTCGCCTGGAGCGCGAAGCGGGAGTCCCGGCGCAGGTCCAGCGCCTTCAGCGAGCCCGGCATCATGCCGAGCCACAGCTCGCCGTGCAGGAAGCGCACCTCGATCCCGGTCGTGCGGGGAGCACCGTCCCTGCGCAGGGTCGCCAGGACGTGATGGGTGAAGGCTCCGAAGCGGTTCTCCGCCGTCCGGGCCAGATCGGGTTCGGCGGCGGCGAAGGCCGCCCAGTTCGTCGTCGTACCGGTCATACGAGGAGTCTCGCCCGGATACCGGACATCTTCTGTCGGGTATCCGGGTGACCTCACGCGGGTACCCGACGACCAGGAACCTCGCGTAACGGTTGTGCACTCACTTCCCGGAGCGGCCCTGTTCTCCTGCGCTGACCCCGGGTAACTTCCGCTCCGTACCGACACGCCAGTGCTGGAGGACATATGCACGGGCCCAAGCCGCCCCTGCCCGTACCCACCGACCGGCTGCGGTTCGCCATGCCGCCGATGCACGAGTCGCTGGACGACGAGCGGCGCCACCGCAAGGAGCGGCTGGCCGGCGCGCTGCGGATCTTCGGGCGGCTCGGCTTCGAGGACGGGGTCTCCGGCCACATCACCGCGCGCGACCCGGAGTACAGCGACTGCTTCTGGGTCAATCCTTTCGGCATGCCGTTCAAGCACGTCACCGTGGGCGACCTGGTCCTCGCCAACCAGGACGGGCAGGTGATCGAGGGCCGCTACCACGTGAACCAGGCCGCCTTCACCGTGCACGCCCAGGTGCACGCAGCCCGCCCGGACGTGGTGGCCGTCGCGCACTGCCATTCCGTGCACGGGCGCGCCCTCGCCGCGCTCGGCGAGCTGCTCGACCCGATCACCCAGGAGTCCTGCGCGTTCTACGAGGACCACGCTCTGTACGACAGCTACAGCGGAGTCGCCGTCGACGCCGAAGAGGGCCGCCGGATCGCCTCAGCGCTGGCCAGCCGCAAGGCGCTCGTACTGCGCAACCACGGGCTGCTTACCGTCGGCGACTCGGTGGACGCGGCGGCCTGGTGGTTCCTGTCGATGGAACGCTCGTGCCAGGTCCAGCTCACCGCGCGGGCGGCCGGGCGCCCGGTCGTCATCGACCACAGACAGGCGGTCGCGACCCGCGAGCAGCTCGGCGGCGACCTCGTGGCGTGGATCAACTACCAGCCCCTGTGGCAGGACATCAGCCGCAGCGAGCCCGATCTGCTGAGCTAGCGAGGCCGGTCAACACGACGTCCGGTCCTTCCCCCCTCGCTGACCACACCCGGCGAACGCGGAGTGTGTTCCATACGGCACAATGCGCTGTCGTCGCGGGGCGGTCGTCACGCAGTTGTGAGGCGGTCAGGCGTACGGGAGGCCCGGCGGCACGGGAGCATGTGACGCGGGATCCCCGGGATCCCCTAGCTCGCAGGAACCTGCGGGAATCTTCGTTGTGGGGAAGGCGGCAGCGGGCGTGGCGGTGCAGGAGGGGAGACACGGCGGGGAGCGCGGTGCGGGGGGTGGCTCCGGGGGTGGCTCCGAGACCCGTGCGGGGGCGTCCGGCGCGGGAACTGGAGCCGGGGCAGCGGGGGCAGCGGGGGCAGCGGGGGCCGGCATGGGGCGCGATGCCGGTGCCGGTGCCGGTGCCGGTGCCGGTGGCGGTGCTGGTGGCGGTGGTGCGGATGCCGGGTATGGGTCCGGGTATCGGGCTGGGTACGGGTATCGGGCTGGGACCGGGTACGGGTCCGGGCAGGGGCCGCACGGGGGTGGGTGTACGTGCGGGGACTGTCCGCACGGGGCCCGCGAGGGGCACCGGCGCGCGGTCGCCGCATTCCTCGCCAGACGAGACGAGTTCGCCTCCGGGCAGGGGCTGCCCGCCGCGGTCGCGCACTCCGTCTCCGCCTCCCGGCAGTGGGTCTCGGACGAGCTCACCCAGGCCGCGGACCTCGTCGCCGAGCGCGGACGCGTCGAGGGCGAGGCCTGGCTGGAACGGCTGTGGCGCCGCACCGCGGTCGCGGTCTGGGCGGTCGTGGGAGTACTGCTCCTGGTACAGGCCCTCACCGCGATCGGGGCGGGGTGGACGGACGCGCGGACGGCGGGGCTGGTGGCCGCGCTGCTCGTGGGCGGGCTGCTCACGGGTGCGGGGTACGTCCACCGGGCGCGCGGCGGGGTACTCGCCCCCGTAGTCGGCGAGGACAACCGGCTCTCGACCTCCCGTGCGGTGGCCGCGAGTTGGGTTGTCCTCGTGGTGTACGCCGTGCTCGTGCTCGTGGGACAGCTGGCCGTGGCGTCCGGACACGGTGAACGGGACCGGCTCATCGCCGGACTCGAACTCGCCCGCGGCGCGGGCACGGTCACCGTCGTCGCCGTGGTGTGCGGGATCGCGGTGCTGGTGCGGCGGGTGGTGGGGCTGCGGGTGCTCGGGCAGCGCCTGCAGAAGGTGCGGGCGGATCGGCCCCGGGCCGCCGATCTGCTGACCGACGACTCGGGCCGGGGCAGCTTCGCCGACATCCAGTACGTGGTGGTCGGCGCCGTCGCGCTGCTCTTCGCGCTGGTGCGGCTGGCCCGGCGGCCTGAGCAACTGCCCGACCTGCCGTGGGGGCTTGCGGTGCTGGTGCTCGTCTCCGCGGCGACCTATGTCGCCGGGAAGTACGCGGAGGGCGGGCGTCCGGTGATTCTGTCCGTCGTCCGGGCGCGGGAGGCGGGTGACCTCGACGCGCCGATCCGTACGGGGGACGACATCGAGATCCGGGGGGCCGGGTTCGTGCCGCCGGGGGCGGGGACGGCGGACCGGCTGTCCCGGATGGTCGTCCGGATCGGACCGGTCCACGTGCACGTGCCGCTGGTGCCGGTGCCCGGGGGGTTCAGCAACCCCACGGATGCGGTGCTGACCGTGCCGGTTCCGGTGGATGTGGAGCCGGGGCGCGTGGAGGTGCAGGTGGTCACCGCGGCGGGCGTGGAGACGAACCGGTGCGCGATCGACGTGACGGACTGAGGGGTTGAACGGCTGGCCGGCTTGTGCCCGGGTGCGTGCCTGGGCTCGGGCCGCCTGGGCGCGCGGGGTGTCTTCGGTCCGGCGGTTGGGCCGGCCGAGGTCCGTTGGGTGGGCCGCCCAAGGTCCGATGGGTGGGTCGCCCACGCGCCGGTGGGTGTTGGGTCGCCCACGGGCCGGTGGGTGGGTCGGGGCCGCGCCGGTACATCCGCCCGTTGCATGTCGGGCGTGCACCTTGGTGACAGGGGTGGACCGGCGCTTCCTGCCCGACCTGCAACGGTCATCTGATGTACCGGCACGGCCCCTTCGGTCGGAGCGCGGGTGCGGCCTGTTGCCAGCAGCTGCGGGCCGGCGTGCCGTTCCAGGGGTCCCCCCGCTCGAGCGGAGTCGAGAGTGGGGGAGGCCCGGCGCCGGCGGCACGCTGTCGGCGCCGGGTTCGCCGTCGCGCCCGGCCTCAGCTGCGACACCGGGTGCCGGGTCCGCAGGGGGAGTGAGCCGCCCCCGAGCCGCCCCCGTTGGCGCCGGGTGCCGGTAGGAAGGGGGCGGGGACCCACCCCCGTTCGCAGCGTCGCGCGGGTCGGGTTGAGCGTGCGCGGGAAGCGTGAGCGCCGGGGGGACGACGTACGTATGGTCTGGTGGGGGCAACGGCTCAGCGGGGCGAGAGGCGGCGGCACGATGACTCACGGCACACGTCCGGACACGTACTCCGGAGAAGACCGGGGCTGGCGGGACACCGCCACCCGGTACGCCCTGCTCCCCCTGCGCCTCTTCCTGGGCGTCACCTTCATCTACGCCGGCCTGGACAAACTCACCGACAGCGCCTTCATGAAGGACGCCGGAGCGGGCTCCATCGGCGACCTGATGAACTCCGCTCGCGGCTCCTCGGCGATCCCGGCCCTCGTCGACCTGGCCCTCAGGAACCCCGTCGGCTTCGGTTACGCCATCGCCCTCGGCGAGCTGGCCGTCGGTATCGGCACCCTCCTCGGGCTGCTGGCCCGCCTGGCCGCCCTCGGCGGCGCACTGATCTCCCTCAGCCTGTGGCTGACGGTGAGCTGGGCCTCCGATCCCTACTACTACGGAAACGATCTCCCGTACCTGATCGCCTGGCTGCCTCTCGTCCTCGCCGGTGCCTCGGTCCTGTCCGTGGACGCCGCCCTGCGCGCGCGGCGCATCCGACGCGCGGGCAGCCGTCGCTGACCTTCGCTAGCTGGACACCCTCACGTCCCCGGACGTCCGGTCCGCCCGGGCCGACCGGCGCCGGCGTATCGCATGGGAGATGGACGCCACCGCCCCCGCCAGGCACAGGCCACCCGCGACGATCGGGATCACCGCGAACCACGGGGTCTCCCAGAGGCCGCCCGCGTCACCCGCGTACACGATGCCCGCGAGGATGAGGAAACAGCCCGCGACCAGCTTCCCCGGCTGGAACTCATGACGTGGCACGAGCCACCTCCGCCTGTCCGACGCCGACTTCCAGCTGGAGGTCGAGCGTGCCCCCGCTCCTGCCGCCGGTTGTCGGCGGAAGAGTCAGATGCTTGGTCCTTCCTGGCTGCACGTCCACGTCCTTGCTGTCGTCGCCCGGCAACTGGATGTCCCCGACGCCCACTTCGACGTCCAGGCGCACGGTCACGTCCTTGGGGACCACCACCCTGAGCCGGCCCGCACCGACCTCCGCGTGCGTGCTCACCGTCTGCCCCTTCGCGAGGTCCAGGCGGCTCAGGTCCAGGGTGCCGACACCTGTACCGAGGTCGTAGGTCCGCTCCACGTCGGAGACGGCCGCGGGGGTCCATTCGGTGCGGACCCAGTGGGTGCTGATGTCGCCGGGCAGGGCCGCGGCGCAGGCGAGCAGCCCGGCGGTGAGGACCGCCAGCAGGACCGTGCCGGCGCCCGTACGCCCGAGGAAGGAGCTGATCGCGATGCCGGTGCCGAAGACGACGAGCGCGCAGGCGAGTCCGGTCTGCACGCTGGTGCCGAGCGCATGGTCGTCCCAGGTCAGGCCCGTGCCCAGGGCGCCCGCGAGCAGGGCGGCCAGGAGGACCCAGCCGCCGATCCAGCGAGGACCGCGGGGCTGGGGCTCGCTGGTGGCGCGCGGGTGGCTGCGTGCCGTGCCGCGGGCGATGTTCACCGCTGCCGCGACATCCCGGTCCCGGGAGGTCGGGGGACCCCAGAGGTAGCCCGTGCCGCCGACGTGGGTGCCGTCCTTGACTATCGGGTCGCGCCACCAGGACGGGGAGGAGTAGGGCACGGGCGGCGCCTTGGCCTCGGGAGGGGCGTCGGCCGCGGCCTGCGCGGCGAGCGGGTCGGGGTCGGGGGCGCCGCGCTGCTGCGACCAGTACCCGGCGCCCGCCAGGAGGATGGCGAGTATGACGGCGAAGGCGAGCACTCCGCCGTTGTTCAGCATGGAGAGGAAGACCCCGCAGCCGACCAGGGCGAAGAGGACCGCCGCCAGCGCCTGGCCGTCGACGCGGCCCGTCAGCAGCTTGTGTACCTCGTTCTCCTCGTCGTCGTCGGGTGGGACGAACAGCCAGACGAAGCCGTAGAAGATGAGGCCGAGGCCGCCGGTCGCGGCGAGCACCGCGAGCACGATCCGGAAGATCACCGGGTCCATCTCGCACTGCCGGCCCAGCCCGGCGCAGACCCCGCCCAGCATCTTGTGCCGCGGGTCGCGCCGGAACTTGTGCGGAGAGCCGGAGGCGGCGGGCTCGGCGGCGCCCTCGCCGGCTCCGTGCGCGCGCGGCTCGCCGCCGGCCGGCGGGCCCGCCGCGGCGGCCCGCGGACCGGAACCGGCCGGCCGGG
>NZ_JBWJAQ010000010.1:0-295882 GCF_056387915.1 Streptomyces sp. GLSS-08 | reverse complement strand
ACTGGAAGATCCTGCGCGACTGCCGACTCAAGGGCAACGGCGTTCACCAAGCCATGCTCGGCATCGCCCGACTCCACAACCTGGCCCTCACTGGATAACTCATGCCCCCATACGGGACAACCTCTAGCGGGCGACGCGTATGCGGCCTGACGCCGCCCCTGGTAGTGCCCAGCCGCTGACGGCCCGTCACCAGCCGTCCACACGGCCGGGTGATTCCGCCCAGTCAATGAACTGCTCGAACTGCGACACGGGTTGACATACACGGGACCGCCGTGATGGCACGCACTCTGCCAACGTCTGTTGCCGGAGGCTCGGTTGTCCCACGGCAGTCGCAGCCCCGCTCTCCCACTCGCCCTCTCCTCGAATGCGAGTGGAGTTCACGATTCCGTGGGGCGGCAGAGGTGTGAAGGGGTGGTCGGGAAGCACATCATCTTGACATGAACCTGCGGCCCGAGAGGCGGGCCGCAGCCCTGTGGAGGTGTGGGAATGCACCGCAGACTCGCCACCGGACTCGCCGCCTCGGCGCTGGCCGTCACCACCGTCATCGCCGGCGCCGCGACCGCTGACGCAGCACCCGCCGACAAGGCGCAAGTGCTCTCCAACTGGACGCAGACCAGCGCGTCGAGCTACAGCGCCTGGACCGCCGCCCGGGCCAACCAGTCCGCCTGGACGGCCTACGGGTTCGACTGGTCCACCGACTACTGCTCCACCTCGCCGGACAACCCCCTCGGCTTCCCCTTCAGCACCTCCTGCGCGCGGCACGACTTCGGCTACCGCAACTACAAGGCCGCCGGCACCTTCAACGCCAACAAGCCCCGCGTCGACAGCGCCTTCTACGAGGACCTCAAGCGTGTCTGCGCCCGGTACAGCGGCGCCACGAAGACCACCTGCGACAGCACGGCATGGACGTACTACCAGGCCGTGAAGGTGCTGGGCTGACGGACGCCGCACCAGCACCCGCCGACGTATCAGCCGACGTTCGCCTGAGCGCCCGCTGATACGTTGCGCGGCACATGACCCTCGACGCGCCCCGGCTCCCTGGCCGTCATCGGCGGTCAGCCGCGCACATGCAGCCCGAAACCCGTGCGGCCGGCTGGCTCCAGCCCCTCCGTCAGGTGCAGCGAGGGAATCTCGTAGTCGCCAAAGTTCTGCCTGCGGAACGGGATCGGTTCGGTCGACTCCAGGGTGAGCAGGCGCTGCTTCCAGGCCTTCGCGACCTCCGGGTACTCCTGGTCGGTCAGCCGGTCGGCGCCGTACAGCACGAACGGCGGCAGCACCTCGATGCCCGGGTAGTAGAGGATGCCGTGGTGGATCGGGAACAGCAGATCGTCGATGGGGCCGTTGATCCCGCGCGCGGCGTAGTGCGACTCCGGGCCGCCGACGGTCACCGACAGCAGGGCCTTCCTGCCCGCGAGGGTGCCTTCACCGAAGCGCTCGCCGTACCTGGTGGCGCTGTGCTCGCCGACGCCGTACGCGAAGTGGTAGGTGAACACCCGGTCCACCCAGCCCTTGAGGATCGCGGGCATCGTGTACCACCACAGCGGGAACTGGAAGATGATCGTGTCGGCCCACAGCAGCTTCTCCTGTTCGGCGAGGACGTCCGGGGTGAGCGTCCCGGCGTCGAAAGCCCGGCCCGAGTCCCGGGCGACCTTCAGCGGACCCGATGCGGCGGGGCCGTAGTCCGCGGCGTCCACGACCGCCTTCCAGTTCATCGCGTACAGATCGCTCACCCGTACCTCGTGCCCGGCGGCCTCCAGGGTGGACAACGCGAGGTTCTTCAGCGAGCCGTTGAGCGACGTCGGTTCCGGGTGGGCGCAGACGAGCAGCGTGTTCATGGGCACTCCTTCGGATCGGGTGCCTTCGATTCTGGGGACCACGGCGTCCGGCGTTCAGGGGCGGGGCTTCCGTCGGACCGGGCTTCCTGGTATTGGCAGGACCACCTTCCCCGGCTCCGCCGAGGCCATACTGGAGACATGGACGATCTTGCGGGCTTCCTGCGGACCCGGCGCTCCCGAGTCGACCCGGCGGCGGTGGGCATTCCCGTCGACAGCCGCCGCCGGGTCCAAGGGCTGCGCCGCGAGGAGGTCGCGCACCTCTCCGGAGTCAGCGTCGACTACTACGTACGCCTGGAGCAGGGCCGCGCGACCCAGCCCTCCGAGCAGGTCCTCGACGCCCTCGCCCGCGTCCTCGGCCTCGACGAGACCGGACGCGGGCATCTCCACCGGCTCGCGCGGCAGCGCCACCGCCGCGCGAAGGCGCCGGGCGGGCGAGTCCGGCCGGAGCTGCTGCGCACCCTCGGCCTGGTCACCGACGCGCCCGCGCTGATCATGGACCACCGCCTGGACGTGCTCGCCGGGAACCGCCTCGCCGGGCTCCTCTACGGCCGGCCGGCGCCGGGTCTGAACACCGCCCGGCACATCTTTCTCGAGGAGGACGAGCGCGGCCTCTACGCGGACTGGGACAGGTGCACGCTCGACGTGGTCGGGCACCTGCGTCTGGCCGCCGGCAAGTACCCCGAGGATCCCCGCCTGGCCTCGCTCGTCGGCGAGTTGGCGATGGGCAGCGAGCGCTTCCGCCGCCTCTGGGCCCGTGCGGACGTGCGCGCCCGCACGCACGGACGCAAGGCGTACCGGCATCCGCTGGTCGGACTGCTGGAACTGCACCAGGAGAACTTCGCGCTGCCCGACGAATCAGGCATGGAGCTGTTGGTGCTGTCCGCGGCCCCCGGCAGCCCCGCCGAGGACGGACTGCGCCTGCTCGCGGGCCTGGGCGCGGACAGCGGCGGGGCCCAGGCCGCGGTGGACGTTCAGGTCCGCGAGTAAGTCGGCGGCATTGTCTGCCCAGTTGGTCAGGGCGCTGTGCGCACCCTCGGACACGCCGCCTCTGGATCCGGCCGAACAGGGAGGCTGACCGGCACTTCGACGCGGCAGCCTTACAGTTGAAGCCACGCCATGCATCCAATTCGAGGGGAAGCACCACTCGTGCACGACGCACCGATCTACGCCCAGCTGATCTCCGAACGCGGCGACATACCCCTGCAGGTCCGTACCGAGGCCCGCCGGATCCAGCGCGAACTCGAGTGGATCCTCCACTCGGAACCGGCGTCCGACCGCCATCTGCCCAGGCTCCCCGCCGCGTCGCCCCCGACTTCCCCTCCCCGCCAGCTCGGATCCGGCTCCCCCCACTGGTTCGCCTGACGGGTCTTCGTTTCAGCAGAGCGCACGCGCCGAGCCCCCTCGCGCCCTGTCCTGTCGGACGGCGAGCCCCGGGCCGACCCCTTCGGGTCCCCTCTCAGCTCTCCCGGCGGCCGGAGGCGCCCGCGCGCAGTCCGTCCATGACGAGGTCCAGAAGGCGGCCGGCGCGCGATTGCCAGTCCCCTTGGGGGTCGAGCTGCCACAGCCCGGCGATCGCGAGGACGAAGTCGTCCCCGGTCACTCCCGGGCGGATCGTGCCGGCCTCCTCGTTGGTGCGCAGCAGGAGTTCGGCCGCGGAGGTCACGGGTGTGTGTCCCGGCTTCGCCGGGCTGCCCGGCGCGCTGGTGGCCTGGCGGATCGCGTCCGCCAGGCCGGCCTTGGTCATGGCGAACCGGGCGAGGTGATCCATCCACTCACGCAGGGCCCGGACGGGCTCATGCGTTTCGAGCAACTCGGTGGCGGCGTCGGCGACCTGCTGCATCTCGTGCCGGTAGATCTCCAGGACGAGAGCCTCGCGGCTGGGAAAGTTGCGATAGAACGTGCCCTGCCCGACACCCGCCTTCTTGGCGATCACGCTGAGGGGGACGTCCGCACAGCGCGTCAGCTCGGCAAGGGCCACCTCCAGGATCCGCTCGCGGTTCCGTTGCGCGTCCGAGCGCAGCGGTGCGTCCTTCTTCTGCTGCACTCGTCCTCCTCGTGGTCCTGTGGCCGAAACCTGTCCTTGCTAAGCGGACAACTGTCCACTACGTTTCCAGGTGAGCGGACAGCTGTCCGGTTAGGCTCACCCTAGCGGTGGGCGGTCGACAGGGACAGCCGGTGACGGTCGGCACCGCCCTTCCTCACCGCATTCTCCCTGCTTCCGGCCTGCCCTCGTTCCCCGCGGCGTGGCCTCCCCCACAGCCGCTGACCCATCTCAGATCCCTCCCGACACGTCTTAGCGTCTTCCGTCTCCTCTGCTGCCGGACCGTCTCCGCGAGATGGTCCGGAATGCGAAAGAAGGCTGATCATGGCCCCAGCACCTTCGTCGACGTACAGCGCCGTCACCCTGAACATCAACGGCGAGAAGCACACGCTGACCGTCGACCACCGCACCACCCTGCTCGACGCACTGCGCGAGCGCCTCGATCTGACCGGCACCAAGAAGGGCTGCGACCAGGGGCAGTGCGGGGCGTGTACCGTCCTCGTCGACAAACGCCGGGCCCTCGCCTGCCTGCAACTGGCGGTGGCGGCCGAGGGCCGGGAGATCACCACCATCGAAGGCATCGCCGACGGTGAGCAACTGCACCCCGTGCAGCAGGCGTTCCTCGATCTCGACGGCTACCAGTGCGGCTACTGCACGCCTGGCCAGATCTGTTCGGCCGTCGCCGTCATCGAGGAACACGCCGCCGGCTGGCCGAGCGCCGTCACCGACGACGTACGTCCCGAAGCGGGGCCGCCGCCGCTGACCCCCGAAGAGATACGAGAACGCATGAGTGGCAACCTGTGCCGCTGCGGAGCGTACGTGTCGATCGTGCAGGCGGTCGCCCGTGCCGCCGAGGCCGACTCCCGGAACGCCCGCGGGGACGGCGACCGAACCGCGAAGGACACGCGGCCCGCACAGCACGAAGGGACGTCGGCATGAAGGAGTTCCGATACGAGCGCGCTGTCGACGTCCCCGGCGCCCTCGCACTGCTCGACGCCGACCCGGACGCCCGGTTCCTCGGCGGAGGAACCAATCTCGTCGATCTGATGAAGACGGGCGTGGAACGGCCCGGTCGCCTCGTCGACATACGCGAACTCCCGCTGGACGCCATCGAGTCGACCGAGGACGGCGGGTTGCGCATCGGCGCGACCGTCACCAACAGCGACCTCGCGGCGCACGCCGCCGTCCGCAGCCGCTACCCCGCCCTGAGCCAGGCGGTACTGGCCGGCGCCTCCGGGCAGCTGCGCAACATGGCGACCGTCGGCGGCAACCTGCTGCAGCGCACCCGCTGCGGCTACTTCGCCGACGTCACCAAGCCCTGCAACAAACGCGTCCCCGGCAGCGGTTGCCCCGCGATCAAGGGTGAGCACCACAACCACGCGGTGCTGGGTGCTTCCGACCACTGCGTGGCGACCCACCCCTCCGATCTGGGGGTGGCGCTGACGGCTTTCGATGCCGTCGTCTCCTACGAAACGGCGGACGGGAAGGGTCAGCTGCCCCTCACCGACCTCTATCTCCCGGTGGGTGACACCCCGCACCTGGAGACAGCCCTTCCACCGGGTGCACTGATCACCGGCGTCACCCTTCCGCCCGCTCCGGTGGGCGCCGGCTCCCGCTACCGCAAGGTGCGCGAGCGGGCCTCGTACGCCTTCGCCATCGGTTCGGTCGCTGCCGCGCTCGACGTGCGGGACGGTGTCGTACAGGAGGTGCGCCTCGCGTTCGGGGCGGTCGCGTCCCGGCCCTGGCGGGCCCGTACGGCGGAACAGGCCCTGACCGGCGGGCCGGCCGAGGCCGCGGCCTTCGCCGCGGCCGCAGACGCGGAACTCGCGGCCGCCAGGCCGCTGCCGCACAACGGATACAAGGTGACACTGATGCGCAATCTCGCCGTCGCCGTGCTGAGCGAACTCGCCGAGGAGGCCTCCCGATGACCACGACCACGACCGGGGCCACCGCGACGAAGAACGCCGTCGGAACCGCGCACACCCGCGTCGAGGGCCGCGACAAGGTCACCGGAGTGGCCCGCTACGCGGGAGAGATCCCCTTCGCCGAACTGGCGCACGGATGGCTGGTGCTGTCGACGGTCACTCGCGGCCGCGTCCGGTCGATGGAGACCGCCCCGATCCTGGAGATGCCGGGCGTCCTGACCGTCCTGCATCACGGGAACGCCCCGCGCGTCGACATCGACTACGTGGGCATGCTCGGGATGCCGCCGGACCCGACCGCCGCCGTGTTCCAGCACGACCGGGTGCCGCACGCGGGCTGGCCGGTGGCGCTTGTCGTCGCCGAGACCTCCGAGCAGGCCCGGGAGGCGGCGGAGGCACTGGTGGTCCACTACGAGGAGGAACCGCACGACGTCACCTTCTCCGCCGGCAACCCGGACGCCTACACGATGCCCGGACCGGGCGGCCCGGCGGTGACGGAGAAGGGCGACCTTCAGGCCGAACTCGCCGCTTCCGCCGTGGTCCTGGACGCCGAGTACTCCACTCCGGAGGAGCACCACAACCCGATGGAACCCCACGCGGCGACAGCCCTGTGGGACGACGGCCGGCTGGAGGTGGTGGACTCCAACCAGGGCACGGTGTGGGTCGCGGACGAACTCGCGAAGATGTTCTCGCTCGACGCCTCGTCCGTGCGGGTGCGGTCCGAGCACGTCGGCGGCGGCTTCGGAAGCAAGGGGCTCCGCGCGCACCAGGTGGCCGCCGTGATGGCGGCGACCACACTGGCACGCCCCGTCCGCGTCGTCATGACACGCCGTCAGATGTTCTCGCTCGCCGGACACCGCAGCCCCACCATCCAGCGCATCCGGCTCGGCGCCGACCCCGACGGACGGCTGCGCGCGCTGGAGCACAGCTCCCTGAGCCGGACCTCGACCGTGCACGAGTTCATCGAGGCGAGCGCCGGCGTGGCTCGCGTCATGTACGACGCGCCCGCCCATCACACCGCCAACCGGGTCGTACGGCTCGATGTGCCGACGCCGACGTTCATGCGTGCTCCAGGTGAGGCGCCGGGGTCGTTCGCGCTGGAGTCGGCGCTCGACGAACTCGCCGAGAAGTGCGGCATCGACCCGATCGAGCTGCGCCTGCGCAACGAGCCCGACGTGGGTCCGGTGTCCGGGCTGCCGTTCAGCACCCGCAATCTGCCCGGCTGCTTCCGGGAGGGTGCACGCCGGTTCGGCTGGGCGGACCGGGACCCGCGCCCCGGACTGCGCCGGGACGGTCGCTGGCTGCTGGGCACCGGCACCGCGGCGGCCTCCTTCTTCGTCGGAGCCGCCCCGTCCACGGCTGCCGCGACCGCGGAGGCCGACGGCACCTTCACCGTGCGGATCAGCGCCGCGGACATCGGAACCGGCGCACGGACCGCGCTCACCCTGATCGCCGCGGACGCTCTGCGGGTGCCGACCGACCGGGTGCGCGTGCGAATCGGTGACAGCGATTTCGGCCCTGCGATGATCGCCGGCGGTTCGATGGGCACCCGGTCGTGGGCCTGGGCGGTCACGGCCGCGGCCGGGGAACTGCGGGAGCGGCTCGCCCTGAGCGACGGCATCCCCGCGGAGGGCATCACCGTACGCTCGGACACCACCTCGGCCGTCGGCGCCCTCGCGCAGAAGGAACGGCACTCGTTCGGCGCGCAGTTCGCCGAGGTCGCCGTCGACGTGACCACCGGAGAGGTGCGGGTCCGCCGCATGCTCGGCATCTTCGCCGCAGGCCGCATCGTCAACCCGCTCACGGCCCGCGGCCAGTTCACCGGCGGAATGATCTGGGGCATCTCCATGGCCCTGCACGAGGAGGCCGTCAGGGACCGGATCACGGGCGCCCCCTACGGCGCCGACCTCGCGGGCTACCACGTCGCCACGCACGCCGACGTACCGCTCGTCGAGGCGGACTGGGTGGACGACCCGGACCCCGATGACCCGGTCGGCATCAAGGGCATCGGCGAGATCGGCATCGTGGGCGCCGCGGCGGCGGTCGCCAACGCCGTGTGGCACGCGACCGGTGTACGTCACCGCGCCCTGCCCATCCGACCCGACCGCGTCCTGGGAGCGGCCGCACATGCTTGACATCGCCGACGAGCTGGCCCTCTGGTTGGCGGAGGGCCGGGAGTTCGCCGTCGCCACCGTCGTGGCCGTCGGCGGGAGCGCGCCACGCGGCCCGGGTGCGGCCCTCGCCGTCGACAGCGCCGGCACGGTCATCGGCTCGGTCTCCGGCGGCTGTGTGGAAGGTGCCGTGTACGACCTGTGTGTCCAGGCCCTCCGGGACGGCGAGACCGTCCTGGAGCGGTTCGGCTACAGCGACGAGGACGCCTTCACCGTGGGCCTGACCTGCGGCGGAACCCTCGACATCATGGTCACCCCCGTCGGCGCGGGGGCACCGGCCCGTGAACTGTTCCGGTCGGCGCTGTCGGCAGCGGCTTCGGGTGAGCCCAGATCCCTCGCGCGGATCGTCCGGGGCCCGGCCGGACTGCTGGGCAAGGCCCTGCTGGTGCACCCCGACGGGTCGTACGAGGGGTCGTACGACAGCGGCTCCCCGGAACTGGACCGGACCGCCGCGGCCGAAGCCCGGGCCATGCTGGACGCCGGACGCACCGGCACCCTCGAACTCGCTCAGGACGGGACGCACTGCCCCGGCGGGCTCACCCTGCTCGTCGAGTCGAACGTGCCGCCGCCCCGCATGATCGTGTTCGGCGCGATCGACTTCACCGCGGCGCTCGTCCGGGCCGGGAAGTTTCTCGGCTACCACGTCACGGTGTGCGACGCCCGCCCCGTCTTCGCCACCCGGGCCCGCTTCCCTGAAGCGGACGAACTCGTCGTCGACTGGCCGCACCGCTACCTGCGACGCACCTCGACCGACGGACGCACGGTCCTGTGCGTACTCACCCATGACGCCAAGTTCGACGTCCCCCTGTTGAAGCAGGCCCTGCGGATGCCGGTCGCGTTCGTCGGGGCGATGGGTTCGCGCCGGACCCACGCGGACCGTGACCGGCGGCTACGCGACATCGGGCTGTCGGACGCGGAGTTGGCGCGCCTGAGGTCGCCGATCGGCCTCGATCTCGGAGCCCGGACGCCCGAGGAGACCGCGCTGTCGATCGCGGCGGAGATCATCGCGGTCCGGAATGGTGGCACGGGTCTGCCGCTCACCGGTTCGCGGACGCCGATTCACCGCGACAGGGGACAGGAGGACGCGGCCGACGCGACTGAGGCCGCCTGACCCGCACGGAAGGCCCGGGGACGCGACTGAGGCCGCCTGTTCCACTCAGAAGGCCCGGAAGCCGCCGAGTGGCAGCGGAGCCGCGGAGCCGCGTGAAAGTTCCAGGTGTGCGGGTGGTTCGGCGGGGCATACGGCGGAACGGAGGTTGATAACTATGGTTCCCCTGCTTCTCGTTCTTCTGCTCGCCCTGATCCTCTTCGGTGCCGGGTTCGCCCTTAAGGCACTCTGGTGGATCGCCGTGATCGTCCTGGTCATCTGGCTGGTCGGCTTCTTCGCACGCTCCACCGGAGCAAGCGGCAGCCGAGGCCGCTGGTACCGCTGGTAACAGCCGCACACGGCCAACCCACGGGTGGGGGCGCACCGACAACCGGTGCGCCCCCACCCGTTTCCGTGGATCACCCTCACGGCCTTTGTGCCCAACTGCCCGTTATCACTGGGCCATCCATGGGTACTCGACCTGCCTGGTCCGGGGCCGGGGCCCGGCGCCGGCAGGGAACCCCGGCACCTCCACCAGGAACCGGCCCCGGACCAGACCCCGTCGGCTCCAGCATCGTGCCACTCCGGTCAGGAAGCCCCTGCGCGTGATCGCCGGGTTTGTATGCTGTCGTACATGACGAAGCTGGAGCGACTGCGGGCCGATCACGCACCCGCCCTGCTGGCCTTCGAGCAGGAGAACCGCGCGTACTTCGCCCGCAGCGTGCCCGACCGCGGGGACAGTTACTTCGCCGAGTTCGCCGACCGCCACCAGGCGCTCCTGACGGAACAGGACACCGGCACCTGCCACTTCCACCTCGTCGTCGACGACCGAGGCACCCTGCTGGGCCGCGTCAACCTCGTCGACGTCCAGAACGGCAGCGCCGAACTCGGCTACCGCATCGCGCAGCACGCCACGGGCCGTGGTGTCGCCCGCGCCGCAGTCGCCGAAGTCTGCCAACTGGCCGCCACCCGTTACCGGCTCGTCACCCTCACCGCGTGCACCACACAGGACAACCCGGCCTCACGCGCGGTCCTCACCCGCAACGGGTTCACCGCCTTCGAGGACATCACCCTCGACGCGCGCCCCGGCACGCGCTACCGACGCGGCCTCACTTCGGGCCGGTACGGAACAACCCCTCCGGGCGCGCTCCCCACGTCGGCATCCCGCTAACCTTCCGGTCATGTTCGTAATGGAATTGACCTACACGGCACCCCTCGAGCGCGTCGAGGAACACCTCCGGGCACACGTGGCATGGCTCGACACCCTGTACGAGGAGGGCGTCGTCATCGCCTCCGGCCGCAAGGACCCGCGTGACGGCGGGATACTGCTCGCGGCCGGCATCGACCGCGCCCGTGCCGAGCAGATCGCGGAGGCGGACCCCTTCACGAAGGCCGGGGTGTGCGCGTACCGGATCACGGAGTTCTTCGCCACGAAGACCGCACCCGCACTGGAGCGCTACAAGGAGCAGCTCCCGGCCTGACGGGCACGAGTAGGGGTCACCCGGTGCCTGTGCACAGGACACGGTCCACGAGCCCGCGGACGGCCCGCTCGGCGGCGAGTCGCTGCTCGTCACCGCCTGTGCCGTTGGCGACGACGACGACCGAGCGGCGCCCGTCCGCGGTGAAGCCGGTGCGCACCGTGCTCCCCTCCAAGTCCCCTCCGTGGCCCCAGGTCTGGCCGCCACAGGTCAGCGGCTGCCGCATCAGTCCCAGGCCGTACCGCAGGCCGGGGAACGCCATCTCGAACTTCTGACCGACGGACACGGTCCTGCGCATGTCAGCGAGCTGGTCGGGAGGCAGCAGTCGCCCGCCGAGCAGGGCGGTGAAGAAGCGGTCCAGGTCGCGTTCGGTGCTGACCAGGGCGGCGGCCGCGTCCGCCACGGAGATGTTCCTGGCCGTGGTGTCCGTCCAGCCCACCGAGCCTGGAAACAGGTGGTAGGTGTGCGCGAACGGCGGCTTCAGGTGCGGGTCGTCACCGGGGGCGTAGGTGCCGGTCAGACCGAGCGGGCGGACGACGCGGTCGCGCACCTCCTCGGACCAGGGCCTCCCGGTGGCTTGTTCGACGATCATCCCGGCGAGGATGTAGCCGGGGTTGGAGTAGTTCCAGTCGGGCTCGGGGTCGTCGGCCGGGGCGGGCGGGAAGTCCGGCCGGTGACGCAGCGCTCCGGCGATCACCTGCTCCGGTTCCACGTGGTCGAACCTCGTCCGCTCGAAGTCGGCCGCCGTGTCCCCGGTGTCCTCCTCGATGCCGTAGTTGTAAAGGCCGCTGGTGTGCTGCAGAAGGTTCCTGACGGTGATGCGGGTACCATCGTTGCCGTTGCCGCGCACGACACCCGGCAGCCACTGCTCGACGGTGTCGTCCAGGGACAGGCGGCCCTCGGCGGCGAGTTGCAGCACCACGGTGGCCACGAACGTCTTGGTGACGCTGGCGATCCTGAACTCCGCGCCGCGTGGCACAGGGCGGCCGGTGTGCAGCTCGGCCACACCCGCCCGGGCATGTACCGTGCGAGCGCCGTCGCGCACGCGCACCGTGATGCCGACGAAGCCGCCCTCCGCGAGGACGCGCGCCGTCTCGCGTCGGAGCTGCCGTGAGGTGAGCCGCCCGTCCGCGGAGGCCGCGGTTTCCGTGTACGCCGCGGTGTCCGTCGACATCGGACGGGAGGCGGCTGCCGCGGCGCCGGGCGCGAGGGCCGTGGACGCCACGACGGCGGCGAGCACGGCGGCGCGGGCAAGCCGGAGCCGTGAGGTCTTCTCTGTTGCCTTCATGCCTTCACACTCTGCCGGGGCCGGCCGGACCTCCCCATGGCGACAGCCTCCGGATCGTCGGTGGGGGTACCCCTACGAGCACCGTCCGCGGGCGCGGCCGGCACGGGTCGGTGAAGGGCGCTCTCGACGGGGCGGGCGATGGCACAGTGGTGGCATGTGTGGTCGTTACGTCTCCACCCGCAGCCCCGAGGACCTGGTCCAGCTCTTCCAGGTCGCCGACTGGCGCGCCCAGGAGAGCCTGGCGCCGAACTGGAATGTCGCGCCGACCGACGAGGTGTGGGCCGTCCTCGAGCGCGCCGCGCGCGGACAGGACGAACCTGCGTCAGCGGGGCGGCAGTTGCGGCCGCTGCGGTGGGGACTGGTGCCCTCGTGGGCGAAGGACGTGAAGGCCGGCGCCCGGATGATCAACGCGCGGGTGGAGACCGTCCACGAGAAGCCCGCCTTTCGCCGCGCGTTCCTCAAGCGCCGCTGCCTGCTGCCGGCGGACGGCTTCTACGAGTGGCAGGCGAGCCAGGACCCCGGCACCGGCAGGACGCGTAAGCAGCCGTACTTCATCCACCCCGAGGACGACCAGGTCATGGCGCTGGCCGGACTCTACGAGTACTGGCGCGATCCAGCCGTCAAGCAGGACGACGACCCTGCCGCCTGGCTGATGACCTGCACCATCATCACCACCGAGGCCACCGACGCGGCCGGCCGCGTGCACCCGCGCATGCCGCTGGCGCTCACCCCGGACCATTACGACGCCTGGCTCGACCCCCACCACCGGGACCCCGACGAACTGCGCTCCCTGCTGGGCCGGCCCGCGGACGGCCACCTGGAGACCCGGCCGGTCACCACGGCCGTCAACAGCGTCCGCAACAACGGCCCACAGTTGCTCGACGAGGTCGCTCCGTGACGGGGCCGGACGCCCGTCAGGTGCACCTCGCCCCCTCGCCCCCACGCCGGCCTGTACGAAGTCGTCGTACCGACCCGGGGGCCTCGGCTGACGACGCCGGCGCGTGCGGCCGTCGCGCCGGGTCAGGACTGACTCTGCGCGCCGGGCAGCAGCGGTCGCATGAAAGTGCGCTCGTAGCGCAGCACGCACCCGCTCTCGTCGCGGATGCGGTCGGCGTCGACGAAGTCCACGTGCACGCCGAACAGCGCGCGGTACTCCTCGTAGGCGGCGAGGCTGGAGAAGCTGAACAACGCCAGGGCCTCGTCACTCGCCCCCTCGGCGGGTAGGTAGTAGCCGTGGTGCGTACCGCCGTTGGCGTCGACCAGTTCCATCCAGCGGCGGCCGAACCGCTCGAACGCCTCCGTCTTCGCCGGATCGATGACGTAGCGCACAACGCAAGTGATCATGCGTCGAGGTTAGACGCGGTGGCGGTCCGGGCCGGGTACGAATCTCCGGGCGGACAGCCGCCCGGGCACTCCTCACTCCCTGAATGGCCCCGGACGGGCTCCCGTTTGCGCGCCGACGCCCAGTTCGGCGCGGAGCCAGCCGGTGAGTTCGGTGGACGTGAGGAGGTCGGAGTGCCCGCCGGGGAACGTCCGCTGGACGCATTCCGTCCGGGTGAAGCGTCGCCACTGCCCCACCGAGGCGTCGTCGGCCAGAGGGTCCTCGGCACCGCGGACGGCCAGGACCGGGCAGGGGACGCGCGCCGGTGGGGCGGACGGCGTGAAACCGGCGAGCAGGACCAGGTCCTGCTGTACCGTCTCGGCGACCACCTCGCGCCACTCCGGCGCGGTGGCGGCCCACTGTCCGGGGTCGACGGCGGCGAGGTACGCCGCGGCGGCCTCGGGCGAGTCCGTCGCCCCGGGCGGTACGCGCAGCAGGTCGGGGGCCGACGCCCCGGCGACCACCAGCGCGTCCACCTCGACGCCGCTCCCGGCGAGCGCGAGCGCCGTCGCGTAGGCGACGTAGGCACCGTAACTGTGCCCGAACAGTACTACCGGCCGTGTGCCGGCCAGGGCGGCGATCTGCTCGGTGCACGACGCGACGACCGCGTCGAAGGAGTCGGGGGGCTTCCCGGCGTCGCGACCGGTGCGGCCGGGGTAGCGCACCACGGTGCACCTCGCTCCGAACGCGCCACCCAGCGCCCGGAACTCACCGCCGAAGGACCCCGCCCCCGGGAAGATCACCATGGAGCGCTCGTCACCCGTCATCTCGCCTGCCTCCGTTCGTGTGGGTACGGCAGATGCCGCGCTTCAGTTCCGCACGCTTTCACGGCTGTCCTCGTGCACCGTCCGGCGGCGCAGGAGCGTGACCGCCAGGGCGAGCGCCCCGAACAGCGCCCAGCACAGCCACATGGACGGGCCCGCCAGCACGGTGACTCCCACCACCGTCACCGCGCACAGGAGAGTGACGGCCCGGGCCGGCCCGCCCGTCGCGAGCCTGGCGAAGGCCGCCGCCCCCACTCCGTACAGGACGAAGTACACGCCTCCGGAGAACGTGAAGAGGCGCTCCAGCGGGACGACTTCGCTCGCGCTCATGACCGTGATCAGCGTGAGCAGTACCCCGACGCTCACCACGGCGGTGAGCGGGTTGCCGTCCCGCTCGCGGACGCGCGCCAGCCTGACCGGGAGGTAGCCGCTGCGCGCCATGCCGAACACCAGCCGGGACAGCGCCAGCACCGAGGCGAAGACGTTGGCCGTGATGGCGGCGGTCACCAGGACCAGCGTGACCGGACGTCCCAGGTCGCCGAGGGACCGCTCCGCGAGCAGCAGCAGCGGTGCCGACCGCAGTCCGTCCTCGTGCGGATCGACCGTGGCGAACAGGCTGAGGAGCAGCAGTCCGTACAGGGCGACGACGATGAGGTACGAGGCCGCGAAGATGCGCGGGATGGCGTCCGGGCGCTTGTGTTCCTCGAAGGTGAAGGCCACCGTCTCCCATCCGGTGAAGGCGACGAACACCGCGGTGAGCACCGTGCCGAAGGAGCCCGAGGCGGGCAGGTCGGTGCTCGGCGCTCGCACCCCGTGGGAGCCGAGCCCGACCAGGGCGATGCACACCACCATCGCGAAGAGGGCCAGTACCAGGGCGACCTGGAGTCTGCCGGACACGGTGGTGCCGGCGCACGCGACGGCGGTGGCGCCGCAGAGCGCCAGGACCGGGAACAGCCAGGTGAGGGCGGACACGCCGGTGAACTCGGCGAGGTAGCGTCCGCCGGTCAGCGCGGTCGCGGGGATGCCGGCGACCAGGGCGAGCGTCGCGGCCGTTCCCGCGGTCCGCGCCAGGGAGGGGTTGAACGCCACCTCGGCGTAGTGCGCCACGCCTGACGCGGACGGGTGGCGCCGTCCGAGCCAGGCGTAGCAGTACAGCAGGGGGATGACCGCGAGCGCCGCCACGGCCCAGGGCATCCACGCGGAGCGGGACAGCGTGTGGTAGCTGGTGCCAGGGAGGATCATCATGCCGCTGCCGAGGATCGTCGACAGCGCCAGGAAGGTTCCCACGGCGCCGCCCAGCGACTTCTGGAGCCCGCTCACGTCACCTCCGTACGCACCTGGTGCAGGGCCGCGTCGACACACTGTTCGAGAAGTCCGGCCAGCGGAGCGTCGATGGTGTGGCCTCCGTCCGCGACCGTCACGTGGAACTCTCCGTGGACCCGCTCGTGCCACGTGACGCAGTGGCGCGGCGGGATGAACGTGTCGCCCCGCGTCGAGAGCACGTGCAGGGTGTCCAGTGCTGGGGCCGTGGTGTGGATCCACTCGGCGAGGCCGTCGGCCACCGAGGCGTCCTCGCGCAGCCCGTCGGCGATCTCCGCGAGCATGTCCTCGTCGTCGAGGAGGTCCTGCGGAAACCCGTCGTGGGCGAGGATCTCCGCGATCTGGGCGTCGGTCAGGCGGGTCATGGTGGGGATGCGGCCTTCGTGGTCCGGGCACGGCGTGTTGATGAGCAGCAGGCCGGCCGGCCGGCCGGTCCGGGCGGCGAGTCCGTCGTGCAGGCGCAGCGCGGACAGTCCCCCCATGCAGTGCCCGACCAGCAGGGCTCGTGCGGCGTCCGCGGCGTCGAGGGCCTCCCGCAGTTGCGTGCCGCAGTCCTCCTGCCATGCGCCGGACTCGACAGCCCGGGAATCCGGCGGGTTCGGCAGGGAGAGGAAGCCCATGCCGCGCCGGGCGGCGAGCTTCTCCAGTTGTTCGGTGGTGGTGCCGCCTGCACCCGCCGCGGGGAACGCGACGAGCAGGCAGCTCTGCTCGGATGCGGTCATGCGCCGGCGTCCTTCGCGTCGACCACCTCGACCTTGAGTTCGGTCAGCCCCAGCATGAAGTTGGAACGCAGCCGCTGCGGTTCTTCGAGGACGACGAACGCCTTGTCCCAGGCGGCGAGTTCCTCCACGAAGGTCTGGATCTCCAAGGTGGCCACCGGAGCGCCGATGCACCGGTGGACGCCCGCGCCGAAGGCGATCTGCTTGTTGTCCGGCCGGTCCATCATGAACGTGTCGGGTCGGTCGAACACGGCCGGGTCGCGGTTGGCGGCCATGTTCCACAGGGTGACGAAGCTGCCCTCCGGTATCACGTGGTCCCCGACGGGAAAGTCCTCGACGGTCAGCCGCTGCACGTAGCTGTTGGTCGAGGTCCAGCGCAGGAATTCCTGGGTGGCGACGTCGACGGGCACGTCGCCCGCGACGACCTTGAGCCACTGGGCCCGTTCACGGTGGATGGTGTCGACGGTGAGACTGGCCGTGTGCGGGGTGGTCTCGTTGCCGCCGACGGCGACGTTCAGACCGTTGAGCAGGGCCACGTCGCGGGGCATGTCGCCGGAGGCGACGAGCTGCGCGAGGAATCCGATCATGTCGTCGGCGGAACCGGACTCGATGCGCCGGCCGATGAGGTCGTCGATGAAGTCGAGAACCTCCATCTGCGCGTCGACGAGGGAGTCCAGGGGCGAGCCGCCCGTGTAGGACTCGTCGCGGTAGCCGATCATCGTGCGGGTGGCGTCCAGCAGGGCCTGGGCGTCCCCGGGAGCGATCCCGAAAAGGACCTCCAGCACCCCCTTGGGCAGTTCGGGCGCCACGACCTTGTCGAACTCGACGCGGTCGCCCACCGACAGTTCCCCGAGCGCCGTACGGATGTTGCGGCGCACCGTCCGGCCGACCTTTTCGAGCATGTCCCGGCTGAATCCGCTGCGTTTGATCGGCCGCCGGATGGCGGTGTGCTCGGGCTGGTCGGCGACGATGAGCATGCGGCCGGAGGCCGAGTCCTTCTCGGGGCGGTACGAGCCGTCGATCATCGTCCCGTAGGCGGAGCTGAGCCGACGGTGGTCGACGTAGGCCGTGTACACGTCGGCGTAGCGGGTCAGGGCGTAGAACTCGTATCCGTCGGGGCGCCGGTGGACCGACACCGGATGGTTCTCCCTCAGGTCGGCGAGGTACGACCAGGGGTCGTCGACCGCGAAGAACTCCGCCGAGTACAGCGGGCTGTCCTCAACCACCAACATGGAGTGCTCCCGTCAGTTCGGCGATGCGGTTGGGGGTGCGGCCCTCGAAGAAGACGTGCCCGGGCACCTTGACGCCGGTCTGCTCCTTGAGGAGGGCACGGCACCGCAGGACGGCCAGCGAGTCGACGCCCGCTTCGAAGATGTCCTCGTCCTCCGGAAGGTCGCGATGGAGGACCTTGCGCAGGCACTCCACGATCATGGCTGGTGAGATCTGTGTCATCGCTTGCCTACCCTTTCCATGTAGAAGTCGTCCATGAGTGAGGGAACGTCGGTCTTCCCGCCGGCCTTCGTCGGGAACGCGTCGACGAGGTGGAGCCGTATCGCGTCGGAGAACGACCGGACGACGGGTTCGAGCTGTGCGCGGACGGTGTCCTCGGCCGGGTGGTCCCCGCCGAGGCGGACGAAGGCGACCGTGCCCCGGTCGTCCTGGGCGACCAGGCAGTCGAGGACACCGGGGACACGTCCTGCCTCGTGCTCCAGGGCCCCGGCGTCCACACGGGTGCCGTTGACCTTGATCTGGTTGTCGAGCCGTCCGGCGAACTCCAGGTTGCGTGCGTCGTCCTCACGCACCAGGTCACCGGTCCGGTAGGTGGCGCTTCCCTCGTGCACCGGGAACGGCTCTGTGAGCCGGCCGCAGTCCAGGTATCCGGCGCAGACCAGTGGCCCGGAGACCACGAGGTGGCTCAGGCCCGGGCGGGAGCTGTCCGTCGGCAGCAGGCTCTGGCGGCAGCCGTCCAGCGGGGCGCCGATGGGGATGGTCTCGGCCGTGAACCCCTCCGGCAGGTCGTACCGGTGGGTGGCGAAGGTCGCCTCGGTGGGACCGTAGAGGTTCACGAAGCGGTTCGTCAGTCCGGCCGCGCGGGCCTGCCGGTAGGTGGCCGCGCGGAACTGCTCGCCACCGCTGAAGACCCAGGGGATGCCGGCGAGGCATTCGGGCATGGCACCGACCACCGTGGTGACGACGGCGGCCGGCAGCAGCACCCGGTCGATGCCGTAACGCTCGGCGAGTTCCGGCCAGGCGAACACGTCTTCGTTGACATGCGGCAGGCGGACGACGCGGCCGCCGGCCGCCACTGCCTTCCAGGTGTCGAACCACCAGCCGTCGAAGGCGGGCGCGGCGAAACCGCCGGCGGTCGGTGTCCCACGTGTGGGCACGTCCAGTCCGCGGCAGGCGAACAGCGCCAGCAGGTTGCCCCGGGTCACCGCGACGGCCTTGCGCCGGCCGGTGCTGCCGGAGGTGAAGTTGACCGCCACGACATCGGAGGGAATGCGGTCGGCGGGCAGCCGTTCGCCGGACCGCTCGACCTCCTCGACGGCGTCGGCACCGTCTCCCGCGCCCACCCGGACGAACAGGGTGAGGTCCGGGCGGACCCGGTCGAGCACGTCGGCGCCGAGACTGCCGTCGTCGCTCACGGCCAGGCCGCCCGCCTGCCACACGCCCAACTGGCCGGCGAAGAAGCCGAGCCGGGAGTCCGAACGCAGGCAGACCACGCGCGCACCCTCGTACCGGGCGACGGCCTGCCGGACCGCCCCGGCGAGCTCTCCGACCCGGTCCCGGCCGTACTCGACTTCCTGCTCCACCCAGACCGTCTCCGCGGAGCGCCAGCGGTGCGGGCTGATCACGTCGCTCCATGCATCCGTCACAGCTTCAGTCCCAACTCGTCGATCACGGCGCTGATACTGATCAGACTCAGACGTACGTCCCATTTGTCGGGCGTGGGATCGGCCACCAGCCGGTCGAACGCATCCGGCGCGAAGATCCCGCTGGCCGCGACGAGGTCACGCCAGCGTGCCGTCTGCCGTTCGTCGGCGATCGCGTCCAGTCCGTAGGCCGTGAATCCCTGTTTGGCGCGGGTCAGCACCCGCTCGGGTACTACGCCGGCATACGCCGTCTTCAGACACGCCTTGCCCTCGAAGTCGGCCACCTTGCGGTCGTCCCCGGTGCGCAGCGCCAGTTCCACCACGCCGTTGCCGAGGAAGGGGTAACGGCCCTCGATGGAGTTCGCCATCAGCATCAGGTCTCCGTGGTCGCCCAGAAGATGCCCGCCGAGCTGTACGTACACGTCGGCGATGGAACGCAGTTGCATCGGAGTGAGCGCGGCGGCCTCCTGGTCGGTGTAGGGGATCAGCCGTTCCCGCCAGAACTCCCGTCCCGTCAGGGCCTCTTCGGTCTGCGGGGTGTAGCACTGCCGGCGCCGGCGGGCGAGGCGGTCCCAGTCGACCTCCCAGCCGAAGTCCGCGCGGCCCCAGGCGCGGGCGTTCTCCTCGCGCCCCTGGGGCGTGCGGCGTCGCGCGGCGTCGAAGACGTAGGAGTCGTAGCCGAAGAACAGTTCGTCGGCGCCCTCGCCGGAGACGACTCCCTTGATCCCGGCCTGGCGTACCTCGTCGGACAGCATGCGCGCCGCCACGTTGTACGTCTCGCGCTGCGGGTAGCAGCAGTGGCGCACCATGTCCTCGAACCCGGCGGCCACGTCCGCGGGGCCGCAGTGGATCTGCCGGTGTTCGCTGCCCACCGTCTCCGACACCTCACGCTGGAAGCGCCCCTCGTCGAGGGCGGCGTCCTCGAAGAGCACGGAGAACGTCTTCGGCGGTTTCTCGAGGAGGCGGGTCGCCTCCAGTACCAGGGTGGAGGAGTCGAAACCGCCGCTGAGATAGGCGCCGATCTCGACGTCCGCGTGCAGCCGGTCGCCGACCGCGCCGCCGAGCGTGTCGCGGATCTCCTCGTCGGTCGCGGGTGCCGCGGCGGTGTCGAACTCGCCGTAGCGCCAGTAGCGCGTGGTACGGGGTTCACCGTCGCCGAACGTGACCACGCAGCCGGCGGGGACGGCGTGGACGTCGCGCACCAGTGTCTTGGGGGCGACGATGTTCCCGAGCGAGAGGTACTGGTCGACGGCGGTGACGTCCAGCCACCACGTCCCGGGCACCGAGGTCACCAGTGGCTTGAGTTCGGAGGCGAAGTGCACGTGGGTGCCGGCCACCGTGTAGAAGAGGGGGCAGATTCCGAACCGGTCGCGGCCCAGGTGCAGCCGCTCGCGGTCCCTGTCGTAGATCGCCGTGGCGAACTGGCCGTCGATGAGGCTCAGTCCTTCGGTCCCGTACCGTGCGAACAGTTCCGGCACGACGGCCACGTCCACCCGGTTGGCGGACCGGACGCCCAGACGTCGGTTCAGTTCGGGCGCGTTGTAGATCTCGCCGTTGGTCACGGCCGCGTAGCGGCCGGTGGCGTCCTCGGCGGGCTGCCATCCGTCACGCAGCGCGGTCATGCCGAGGCGTCCGAGCTTCATGGACAGCGTGGGTGTGCTCAGCGAGTAGCTCTCGTCCGGCCCGCGATGGGTGAGCCGGGCGTGCATGGTGGCGGAGACGGCCCTGTCCAGGGTGCCGTCCGGCGCGAAGGTCCCGCACAGGCCGCACATCGCGCTACACGCCCCGTTCCTGGAGTTGTTCCGCGAGCACCCGCAGGTTCTCCGCCCGCAGCACGTCACGGACACCGGCGTCCACCCAGCCCAGTCCGCGCATCTTGTTGACGAGGACCACGGCGGAGGCGGAGTCGCCGCCGACGTCGAAGAAGTTGTCGTCCAGCTCCACGTCCTGCACTCCGGTGAGGCTGCGCACGAGATGCAGGACCCGCAGCTCGGGCTCGCCGTGCAGGATCGCCCGCAGGGCTGTGTCGCGCCGGCCGGCCCGCAGCGCATCGCGGTCGATCTTGCCGTTCGGGGTGTGCGGGAACGTCGCGACGCGGTCGAGCACCGAGGGGACCTTGTACGGGTCGAGGGTGCTCTCCAGCTGCCCCCGCAGGGTTCGCGGGTCGCCGTCGCCGCGGTAGTAGCAGACGAGCACGTCGGGGTCGCTGCCCTCGGCGCCGTCGTGGGACTCGGCGACGACCACGGCGTCCAGGACGCCGTCCAGTCGGCAGACCGCGTTCTCGATCTCGCCCGGGTCCAGGCGGTAGCCGCGGACCTTGACCTGCCGGTCCACCCGCTCCACGAAGTACAGCGCGCCGTCGCGCTCCTCGACGATGTCGCCGGTGGCGTAGACGCCCTCGGAACCGGGCTCACGAAACGGTGCCAGGCCGTCCTCGGTCAGATAGCCGAGCGCCACGCTCGCTCCGGTGACGACGAGTTCACCGCGGTCGCCGGCCGTGTCGCCGTCCACAGGCCGCAGGTGGCAGGCGCAGTCGCCGACCACCGAGCCGAGCGGCACCGCGTGCCGGCGACTCTCCGGGGCGAGCGGTTCGGTCAGCAGGTTGCACACGGTGGTCTCGGTGAGGCCGTACGCGTTGTGGAACGCGGTCACCGTGGCCCAGGTGCGGATCACCGAAGGCCGGCAGGGGCCACCGCCGTTGATCACGTGCCGAAGCCGCATGCCGGGGGTCGGTTCGGTGACCGTCAGCGCGTACGGCGTCGTCTTGAGGTGGGTGATGCCGAACTGTTCCAGGGTCTCGGCCAGGACGGAGCCGGGTGTCAGCCGGGACTCGTCGAGCACGACGAGGCAGGCGCCCGCGGACAGCGTCCACAGGATCTCGGTGAGGCATCCGTCGAAGGTGAGGCGGGCGAACTGCAGGGTGCGCGAGCCGGGACCGACCTCCAGCCGCTCGACGTGGTCGCGGATCACCGGTGCGAGGGGTTCGGCTCCCACGAGCACGCACTTGGGTTCGCCGGTGGAGCCCGAGGTGTGGATGGCGTAGCCGGCGTCGGTCCCGGTCGGCAGCGGTCCGCCCACCGGGCGCCCGTCAGGGGCCGTCCGGCCCGCCGGCAGCCAGGCCGCGGGCACCTCGCCGAGCACGACGTGCCCGTCGGGCGATGTCGCGTCGGCCATGGTCCGCAGCCCCAGCAGCCGCACCTTTGCGGCGTTGGAGGCCGCGCTGTCCCGGTCGTCGACGACGACGAACGGGCGCCGTGCCTTGAGCGTGCCGACGATGGCGACCACGGCGCCGATGTCCCGGTGGCTTCGGATGCCGACGAACTCACCGGGCTCGGTGCGCGCGGCCACCCGGCGCGCGAAGTCGTCGGTCAACTGCCCGAACTCGCGGTAGCTGAAGGTACGTTCCGCATTGCGGACGGCTGGGCCGTCCGGGAACTCCTGTATCGCGTGGTCGATCTCGTCGACGACTGTCATGTGACGGGTGTGCACCTCGCCCTCCTCTGTCGTGTGGCGTGCCGATGGCGTGCTGGAGACGGACGGGGTCCGTCACCGCACCGGGTGGGTGAGGGTGCCGACACCCTCGACGACCGACCGGACCGTGTCTCCGGGGCTGATCACGGTGGCCCCGGGTGTGCCGGTGCACAGGACCGTGCCGGGTGCGAGCGTGCGGCCGGCGGTGAAGTACTCGACGAGATACCCGAGGTCGTACTTCATGGAGGTCGGGGTGGCCGACGCGACCGTCTCGTCGTTCAGGACCGTGGAGATCCGCACGGCGTCGAGGCCGTCGGGGAACTCGTCCATGGTCACCAGCACGGGCCCGACGCTGCAGAACGTGTCGAATCCCTTGGCCCACGGGATGTACCGCGGGTTCTCGCGGATGGCGTCCTCGGCCGTCATGTCCAGGACGCAGGTGACCCCGGCGATCACCGACCGCCACCGGTCGCGTGCCACGTTCTTGCAGGCGGTGCCGACGATCAGTCCGAGCTCCGCCTCCGCGGTTACCCGCTTGGACTGGACCGGCAGCTCGATGTGCTCCGCGTTGCCGATGAGACATCCGCCGGGACGCAGGTAGGAGCCGGGGCCCGAGGCGGGTTGCTGGGTCTCCAGGTCCTCACTGTGGCGCTGGTAGTTGAGGCCCGCGCCCCAGATGTCCGCGTCGCGGTCGGCCACCGTGGCGGCCAGCTCCGTGTTCAGCGCGACCGGCGCGATGTCGTCCCCGTGGCGGTCGAGGGCTCCGGCGAGGGCCTCCAGTTCCCGCTCGCCGACCAGGTCGGCGATCCGGGTGACCCCGGCGTACCCCGGCAGTCCGCTCAGGGGCAGCCATCTGCCGTCGTGACCGATGACGATCTCACTGCTGTCGCTGTCGGTGGACGTCCTGGCCAGTTTCACTGCTTCTCCTCTGTCGCGATCGGTCGGCCGGCGCGGGTCGTGCGGGTGAGGCCGGGGCGCGGACCACGGCGCCCCGGCCTGTGACGGGGCCCGCTGTCTACGCGGCGCAGCCGCAGCGCGCGGCGGCGCTCCGGAAGTCCTTCTGGCGGGGGCTGTGGTCGGCGATCTCCACCGCGGTCTCCATGAGGCGCGCGGGATCCGCGCGGAACTCGGCGGCCAGGTCCTCCACCAGCGGGAAGAAGCCCGAGTGGATGCCGATGACGGCGCCGAGCACCTGCATGGTGCGGTCCTCCCGGACCGCTTCCATGTTGACGTGGGCGTACTCGGCGATCCTGGCGAGCTCCTGGTAGTTGAAGAGGTCGCCGCGGGTCAGCTTGAGGATGCCGGCGACGGCCTCGATGGAGGCGTTGCCGGAGCCGCGCCCGATGCCGTTGAGCGTGGCGTCCACGATGGTGGCGCCGGCGTCGTACGCGGTGACGCTGTTGAAGTTCGCGAGGCCGAGGTTGTCGTGGCCGTGGAAGCCGACGACGTCGAAGTGCTCTCGGACCGCGCTCACGTACTCGCGGACGGTGCCGGGGAGCATCGCGCCGTAGGAGTCCACGACGTAGACCCCCTCCAGGGCCTCCGGCACACCGGCCAGGCTGTCCAGGAGCTGACCCACGGGGGTCGCACTGGACTTCATCAGGTTGAGGTAGACCTCTTCGCACACCTCGGTTGCCTGGCGCAGGTAGTCGAGGTGCTCGGGGACCCGGTCGGGTTCCATCCCGACCCGCAGGAACGTCATGCCCTTGTTGGCCAGTGTCTCGACGGTCTCCAGCCGGGTGAACTCCGGCTGGGCGAACATGCCCCACGGCTTGGCCGAGAGGGTGGCGCCGGCCAACTCGCCCCAGCGCCGGTGGTCTATGTTGCAGGCCCTGATCCCCGTCTTCTCCGCCTCCAGCCCGAGACCGTGGCCGACCTCGACCTTGGTGACCGGGGTGTCGTTGAGGCGCGTGAGTAAGTTGGTCACGAACGTCTCGTCGAGCTGGAAGTCGACGGCGTACATGCCGTCGCGCAACGTGCAGTCGAGCAGATCGACCTTCGCGGTTTCCATGAGCTGGCTGCCCGGTTGGGACATGCTGCCACTCCTCACTGAGATCCGTATGGGTGCCCGAGATGTGCTTCTGTCGTGCGGGACATGAATGCTGCGCGCAAAAGGAATGCAGAGCGCCGGTACCACTGGAATATGCAGGGAATTCATCCGGAGTTTTCCGGGACGAGTACGAGGGGCGTCAGCCCGATATGCGAGGCGGACGAGAACTCACTGCTTCGGCGGTGGCCCGGGGGGCGCTCCGAGAAGGCGCAGGAGTATCCTCGCACAATCCGTCTTCCGACGGTGCGTATCTATTATGCTAGGGAATTCCTCACTCCATGGCAAGCAATTTCTGGGATTTCTGTGGCCAATCCCTCGCCGCTTTCCCCCGATGTAAACATTCAATTTCCCTCGGGATGCGGCAGGCCGGCCAGGGCGGCACGGGTCAGTCCCGCGAGTCGCTGCAGACCGTCACCGAGCCAGATCGAATGATGATCTCCGGGGATCGTGTGCTCCGTCAGGTCGGGCACCAGTCGGGCCCACCGTCCGTCCTGAGGGGGTGAGTGCGAAGCCAGCAGATGCCAGGCCGGACCGTGGTAGCGCCCGGGTGCCCGGTACGCGTGGACCGCCTGCACGTGCGCGCGGAACACGTTGTAGCGCTCGCTCAGCAGGTCCGCTTCGAGTTCGGGCGGCAGGGCCCGTGACTGTTCGACCTGCCGGAAGACGGCGTCGGCGTCTCCCGCGAACTCCGCGGTCAGCGCGTCGAGTTCGGTTCCGCAGTCCACGCCGAGCGACGCGGTGACGTCGTGCAGAAAGCGCCGGACGGTCTCCCTCTCGGGCGGCACGGGCGACGGGAACGGCGGGCTCGTGTCGACGAGGACCACCTGGCCCACCTCGGCGCCGGCCTCCGCGAGCCGCCGTGCCATGTCGAACACGATGAGCCCGCCCAGTGACCAGCCCAGCAGGTGCACCATGCCGTCCGGGACGAACTCCCGCAGGGCGGCGGTGTACCGCGCGGACAGTTCGGGAACGGAGGGCACGGGTTCCTGGTCCCCTTCGAAACCGGGCGCCTCGATCCCGTACACGGGCTGGTCGGCGCCGAGCAACTGGGCCAGGGGGAGGTAGGAGTACGCCGAGCCGGAGCTGGCGTGCACGCAGAACAGCGGTGTCGCGGTGCCCTCGGGGCTCAGCGGGACGATCCGGTCCACGTCCGGGCGGGGCGGGGAAGGCCTGGTCATGAGCGCACCTCTTCGGTCCTCTCGTCCACGAGCGCGGCGACCGCCCGCACGGTGACATTGCCGTACATCGCCCGCACGCTGAGCTTGACGCCGAACCTCTTGTTGATGCGGCTGACCGCACGCATGGCCTGCAGGGAGTTGCCGCCGGCTGCGAAGAAGCTGTCCTCGGGCCCCAGTTCCGGCGTCGCCAGCACCTCGCAGAAGATGCCGGTCACGGTCTCCTCGGTCGGCGTACGAGGCTCCGCGCGGTCGGCGTCGCCGGCACCGCCGGCCGCTACCAGCTCGATCACGGCCTCGCGGTCCACCTCCCAGTCGTCGCGCAGCGGCAGGGCGGGCAGCACCACCCAGTGCGTCGGGATCAGCGCGTCGGGCACCAGGCCCACCAGGTGGGCCCGGAGTTCGGGCGGAGCCGGTGCGCGGTCGCCGACCGGGCGGACGCAGGCGGTCACCCGGGAGGCCCCGTCCTCGTCCGTGTCCTCCAGGACCACGGCCGCGGCGATGCCGGGGTGGCTGCTCAGGAGCGTCTCGATGCGGGCGGGTGACGTCGGCACACCCCGGCACTCGATGCGCGCGTCCGCGGCACCGAGCAGTTCCAGACGCAGATCGTGGCTCCAGCGGGCGGTCTCGTCGCTGAGGAAGGCGGTGCGGTCCGGGTGGAACGGGTCCGGCACGAAGCGGTTCGCGGCGGCCTCCGGCTGGTTGAGGTAGCCGTCGGCCAGGCTGCCCGCCACACCACCGACGAGGAGACGGCCGGTCACACCACGCGGTACCAGGTTCAGTGCGTCGTCGACGATGTACAGCGACCGGTTGACATGCGGCTCGGTGCCTCCCTGCGCGGAACCGGCGCAGGCCGCGGGGGCGCCGGGCGGTCCCCACAGCGTGCCGAACCGCCGCCCCTCCCCCGCCCACTCCCCGGCGGCCCGTCCCGACGGTTCACGGTCAGCGCCACGGATGTGCCGCAGGCCGGGAAGTGCGGCGGGGTCGAGCAGGGCACGCAGCGCCGGCGGCAGCTGCGCGTGGGTGACACGGCGCTCCTTCAGCAGGGCGGCCACGCGTTCGGCGTCCGCGCCCTCCTCCGGCGTCGCCGCCACGATCGTCGCGCCGCACGTCAGGGCGGCCCACACGTCGCCCCGCAGGTTGCCCGAGGACACCGGCAGGACGAACAGCCGGTCGTCTTGCGCGAGTTCGAGTGCACGGCGATGTCCCTCGCCGGTGAACGACAGCGTGCGGTGTGAGAGGACCACGCCGCGGATCTCCCCCGCCGCGTCAGGGACGTACACGACGCAGGCGGGCGCACCCGGATCCAGGCCCGGGTCCTTCTCGTGGGCCGGCGGGGGTGCGGCCGAGAGCTGCGGGGCGTCCTCGGTGTCGAGCGCCACCACGGCCCACCCGGACGGTCCGGGGAGCCGGTCCCGCGCATCGGCGTCGGTGACGACGACGGCCGCGGCGGTGTCAGCGGCGACGAACGCCAGCTGCCCGGCGGCCTCCTCGACGCCGAGGTGGGTCGCAACCCCGCCCGCCCGCCACACGCCCAGGGCGGCGACGCAGGCGTCGGCCCACCGGTCGCTGACCACGACGGCGACGGCACCCGGTAGGAGGCCCGCGGTCCGCAGCCGTGCGGCGAGGGCATCGGCCCGCCGGTCGAGGTCCGCGTATGTCAGCTCCTGCGTGCCGCTGACGACCGCGGTGGCGGTGGGCCGCAGCCTCGCTACACGCGAGACCGCCAGGGGCACGGGCTCACCGTCCCACTCGGCCTCGGGCCCGCGGCCCGCGGCGAGCAGCAGGTGGCTCTCGTCCTCGTCGACCAGCGCGATGCGCGACACCGGTTGGTTCGGGTCGGCCGCGGCGGCGCGCAGCACCGTCTCCAGATGGGCCAGGAGCGCTTCGATGCGCCAGGGGTCGAACAGGTCGGTGGAGTACTCCACGGAAGCGCGCAGTGTCGTGCCGTCGTCGACGAGGGTGATCGCGACGTCGAAGCGGGCGCCCTCGGCGGCCTGCGGTATCAGTTCTGCCGACACCCCCTGCAGGGAGAGGTTCTCGCCGGAGGTGGCGCCGCCGAGCATCTGCAGGCTGACCTGGAACAGCGGGTTGCGGCCCGGCTCGCGGATCGGACGTACGGCGTCGACGACCTGGTTGAACGGCGCCTCCTGGTGCTCGTACAGCTCCAGGGTGCCGTCGGCCACCCGGTCGACGAGTTCGCTGAAGCCCGGATCGTCCGAGAGGTCGCAGCGCAGCACCGCCATGTTGACGAACATGCCGACGACCGTTTCCAGTTCCGGCTCCGGCCGGCCCAGCATCGGGACGCCGATCGGGATGTCGTTCTGGCCCGTGTAGCGGCTGAGCACCACGTTCAGGGCCGCGGCCAGCACCATGAACGGGGAGGCGCCGTGGTCGTTGCCGAGCCGCACGACGAGGTCACGGACGTCCTGGGGCAGATCCCTGTTCAGGGTCTCCCCGTGGTGGCCGCCGCCGACCGGTCGGGGCCGGTCCGCGGGCAGGTCGAGCACGGGGACCCGGTCCAGTTTCGCGCGCCAGAAGTCGAGATCCTCCTCCAGCACGGCACCGTGCAGACGCTCGCGCTGCGCGACGGCGAAGTCGGTGTAGTCGAGGCCGGTCTCCTCGAAGACGGGTGACATCCCGCTGCACAGGCTGCGGTAGGCGGTGGATATCTCCGCGTTGATCAGTCCGGTCGACCAGCCGTCGGTGACGATGTGATGGAAGCCCTGGAAGAGGACGTGCTCCTGCGGTCCCAGGCGGACGAGGGAGAAGCGGTGCAGCGGGCCGGTGCCCAGGTCGTAGGGCTCGGTGCGCAGGGCGTCGGTCTCGGCGCGCAGCCGCACCTCCCGTTCGCCCTCGGGAAGTTCGGACAGGTCGGTCACGGGCATTGGCGCGAACGCGTGCGGCGCCACCAGTTGGTGGAGGGTGTCGTCCACGCGGTGGACGGTGGTGCGCAGGGCCTCGTGGCGGGCCACGACCAGGTCGAGGGACTGCTCGAGGACGTCGATGCGCAGGGGGCCGGTCAGCCGCCACACCATGAGGATGTTGTAGACCGTGTCTCCGGAGGCCAACTCGTCCAGGAAGTACAGCTGTTCCTGGGCGAACGAGACCGGGTGGGCCGACGGGGAGCCTCCGTCGGCGACCGCCGGCCCCCGCCGTTCACTGGGGTGCATGTCAGGTCCTCTCCGGTGTGATCGGCGACTTCAAAGCGGACAAGGGAACTCCTTCGAGGCGCGGAGGGGCGGTCCTTCCGGACGGCGCGGGGAAACGGGGTCGGAGTCCGGGCGCGGGCGGCGGACGCCGGTGCGGACGTCACCCGGCCGTGTCGGCCGTCTCCGCCCGTGGTTCGGGCATGGAGCGCACACGAACGACTGGGGACAGGGCGAGCGGGACCACCATCGCGGCCGAGCAGAGCACCAGGACGACGAGGCCCGTCCGCAGGCCCAGGGCTCCGCCGAGCAGCCCTCCGCAGAGCCCGCCGAGCGCTCCGCCGCCGAACAGCAGCGTGCGGAAGGCGGCGTTCATGCGGCCCATCAGTGACTGAGGGGTCAGGGTCTGGCGCAGCGAGAGCTGTACGACGTTGGACAGTCCGCTGCCGAAGTAGCTGATCAGCAGGGACAGGATGAACGTGACGATCATCAGAGGTCTGGGGCCGCCCGCGACGATCAGCAGGAGGGGGCCGACGTAGATGCCGGTGAGGGCGAGTCCGTAGACCGCGCCGGTGGGGAAGCGGCGGATGATCGCTGCCGAGGACAGGGCCCCCAGCAGCGCGCCGACGGACGACACCGAGTAGATGAGGCCGACGAGTTGAGGACTCAGTCCCTTCTCCCGCACTCCGTAGAGCAGGAAGAGCGTGGAGACGCTGGTCAGGGAGAAGTTGGTGAGCGGGGCGAGCGCGGCCAGGGGGCGCAGGAGGTGGTGGCCGAAGACCCAGCTCACACCCTCCTTGAGTTCCCGTCCCAGGTGCCGTTCGGTCGTCGGGGGCGCAGGGGCGGGTTCCTTGGTGCGGATCATCAGAAGGCTGATCAGCGAGGCGAAATAGGAGAAGGCGTCCAGGACCAGTGCCGTGGGGGGCCCGAGCCAGCCGACGAGGACACCGGCCACGCCCGGACCTGCCACGTCGGAGGTCGACTGGGTGACACTCAGTTTCTGGTTCGCCTCCACGTACAGTCGCCGGTCCTTGACGAGAGCGGGGACGTAGGACATCCAGCTCACGTCGAACAGCACGGAGCAGACACCCACCAGGCACGCGATGACCAGCAGCGCCTCGATGGACAACAGGTGCAGGGCCGACAGCAGCGGAACCAGCGCGATGAGCACCATCCTGACCGCGTTCGCCGCCAGCATCAGTGGCCGGCGCCGGCTGCGGTCCACCCAGACTCCGAAGACCAGCGACAGGAAGAGGTAGGGGGACAGTTGCAGGAAGCTCAGGAGCCCCATCTGCTGCGGTGTGGCGTCGTACACCAGTACCGCGGTCAACGGCAGCGCCAGATTGGTGACCTGTGACCCGAACAGGGAGAGCGCCTCGCCCGACCAGAACGTGAGGAAGTCGCGGCTGTGCCACAGGTTTCCCGGAGCGGAGGGCGGCGGCTCATGAAGAAGAGGCTGCTTCGTTTCTTCGGTCACCGGCAGCTATTCCCGTCCTGGTGAACCCTGGTAATGGCCGCGCCTGCATAACTCGTGCACGCCGGCGGCTCGCACATCGGATCGGGCACGACGGTCGCCCATCGGTCATCCCCCATTTCCACAATTAATACGTCGCGAGCTTCGCGGCGCACATCTGGAACCTATTAACCGGAACCTGTTGCCGGAACCTATTAAGACGAGCAAGGTGTTCAGCCGTACGGGTTCCCAACCGCCCACACCGCACACCGCTGCATTCCTTGTTGGCCGAAATACCGTGCCCACGCCCGTCCGAAACGGGGACCACGCGGATCGCCCCGTGCGTCCGCGTGACCGGCGGAGTAAGGCACATGGTGCAGATCAGGAGCGCTTTGTTTCCGCCGACGGCCAGAAACGATCATTATTTAAGATCTTGAAAAGACCGTGCGGTATCAGCCGTGCCCTGCGCATCCAGTGCCGTCCCGTTCCACCGTCGCCCCCTGAGCCCCGACAACGCCGGCCGCGTCAGCCGCGCCGGGCTGGCGTCCTCGCCACTCCCCCGCCATGGGCGCACGTGTTCCCGGCCGGCGACACCTGCGAGCACCCGGAGGAACCACACACCGGCCAACGAGACCGAGTTCTCGGAGCCGCCGAGGACAGCCAGGCGTGCGCAGCGGCACTCGACTGGTTCACCGACGCGCTTCCCGGCGAGCCGGTCGTGCTGCGTACCCGGACCGCCAACGACCGCTCTACGCGCCTCGCGGCGAAGCTGGGGTTCAGGGAGGTGGAGCGGTTCCGAGGAGTACGGCGCCGAGCAGTGGCTCGGCGTGTGGTCCTCGGCCACGCCGTTGGGTTGAGTCCGGGACGGTTCCTTCCGCACTCGGAGACCGGGGACCGCCGCGGGACCGCCGTCAGAGAGTGAGGAGTCGGACCAGCAGCACCGCCGGCGTGCCCGCGGTGAGCAGCGATCCCACGGCCGTGAACACCCGGTCGACGGTCGGTGCGTCCCAGCCCTGGATGGCACACCGGCAGGGGATCCTGCGGGTCGTAGCGAACCGTGACACACGCCCCACAGGGAAATGCCGCGTGACGGAACCGCGGCCGAGCCTCGACGCGTACTCCCACGCGCGTCCGTCCCGGGCCGTCCAGGCGGCGACCGGATGGTGGTAGGTGGCGCCCTCGTGGTCCCGCCCGACGTCGTGGCGGACGATCCGGCCCTCAGCCGTGACACCGCCGCGACGCAGCGCAGCGGCACGGCGGCGTCCGTATGCGCCGAAGCCGAGGAAGACCACGCCGATCGTCAGCGGGATGAGTACGAAGAGCCATACGCGCTGCATATGTGGTGCGGCGCGTGCGCGGGGGCACCGGTTGCGGTCGGGAGGACCGTGTTCGCCACCCCGCCCTCACCGGCGCCGCTTCTCTGCACGGGCCTACGGCGTCGGCGTCCGCGCGACGGCCCCGCGATCAGGCCGGAGCTCCGGCGGGGGCCCGGGCGGCCTCCAGCACCTGGGGCAGCGGCAGCTCCAGGGCCGCGGCGAGTTCCGCGAGCTCCTCCTCCGTCGGCTGGATGGGCCCGGCTGTGCCGTCTTCGGCCAGGACCTTGATCCGCGGCGTGCGGATGCCGGTCCGCTCCGCGAGGGCCTGAGCCGTGAGGCGGCGGCGCCGCATGGTCTGCTGCAACAACTGCGCGAGATGAACCATTCAGGGCTCGTGCCCAGCCCGCGCGCTTTCATGCGGCCGCGTTTCGGCTTCGTACACAGGCACACCCGTTCGTAGTGGTTCCGCGGTGCCCCACCATGTGCGGCGGGCCACCGCGGAGCACGTGGGCCGTGCGGGCAACGCTGTCGCAGGGTCCTCGGGCCGCGGAGGGGCGGGCCCCGCGGTTCGGCGCGGGCGGGGCGCCGCAGCAGCAGCCAGGCCCCGGACCTTCCTTCCGCCGCAGTACAGACCACCCTCTAGTCTGTGATCATGGGCGTTCCGGGTACGCGCACCACCGGCCCGGAACGCGGGCACTGGACGGATGCGGAGTCTCGATGAACTTCTGGTCGATCTATCAGCACGGATTCGCGCGGATCGCCGCGTGCACCGGCCATGCCGCCATCGCCGACCCGCCTGCCAACGCGGAGGCCGTGTTGCGGCAGGGGCGCCGGTGTGCGGAGGAGGGAGTCGCCGTCGCGGTCTTCCCGGAACTCTGCCTGTCCGGCTATTCGATCGAGGACCTCCTGCTGCAGGACACGGTCCTGGATGAGGTCGAGCAGGCACTCCGGACCCTGGTGGCCGGTACCGCGGACCTCATGACGGTGCTCGTCGTCGGCGCCCCGCTCCGGCACCGCCATCGTGTCTACAACTGCGCGGTGGTCGTGCACCGCGGCCGCATCCTCGGCATCGCACCCAAGTCCTACGTGCCGAACTACCGCGAGTTCTACGAGCGGCGGCAGATCGCCGCGGGGGACGACGAGCGCGGCGGCACGATCCGGATCGGCGGCGCGGCCGTGCCGTTCGGCGTCGACCTGCTCTTCGCGGCGCAGGATGTGCCCGGGCTGGTGCTGCACGCGGAGATCTGCGAGGACATGTGGGTGCCGGTGCCGCCGAGCGCCGAGGCCGCCCTGGCCGGTGCGACCGTCCTGGCCAACCTCTCCGGCAGCCCGATCACGGTCGGCCGGGCCGAGGACCGGAAGTTGCTGTGCCGCTCCGCTTCCTCGCGCTGTCTCGCCGCCTACGTCTACGCGGCGGCAGGACTCGGTGAGTCCACGACCGACCTGTCGTGGGACGGCCAGACCATGATCTACGAGAACGGCGTCCTGCTGGCGGAGACCGAACGTTTCCCGCAGGACGACCGGTACGCCGTGGCCGACGTGGACCTCGACCTGCTGCGGCAGGAGCGTCAGCGGATGGGCACCTTCGACGACAACCGCCGTGCCCACTCCGCGCGTACCGAGAGCTTCCGGCAGGTGGAGTTCCGGCTCGACCCGCCCACGGCGGACCTCGGCCTCAAGCGCCGGGTCGAGCGGTTCCCCTTCGTGCCGGCCGACGCGGACCGTCTCGCCCAGGACTGCTACGAGGCGTACAACATCCAGGTGGCCGGCCTCCAGCAGCGGCTGGCGTCGATCGGCGGTCCCAAGGTCGTGATCGGCGTGTCCGGCGGCCTGGACTCCACGCACGCGCTGATCGTCGCCGCCCGGGCGATGGACCGCGCCGGCCGCCCGCGCAGCGACATCCTCGGCTTCACGCTGCCCGGCTTCGCGACCGGCGACCACACCAAGGACAACGCGCACAAGCTGATGCGCTCGCTCGGCATCACCGCGGCCGAACTCGACATCACTCCGACCGCACGCCTCATGCTCAAGGAACTCGGGCACCCGTTCTCGTCCGGCGAGCCGGTGTACGACATCACCTTCGAGAACGTGCAGGCCGGGCTGCGCACCGACTACCTGTTCCGGCTGGCCAACCAGCGCGGGGGCATCGTGCTCGGCACCGGTGACCTGTCCGAGCTGGCCCTCGGCTGGTGCACGTACGGCGTCGGCGACCAGATGAGCCACTACAACGTCAACTCCGGCGTACCGAAGACGTTCATCCAGCACCTGATCCGCTGGGTCATCGGCAGTGAGCAGTTCGACGAGGAGACCGCGAAGACCCTGGCGGCGATCCTCGACACGGAGATCAGTCCGGAGCTCGTGCCAGGCGAGGAACTCCAGTCCACGGAGTCCAAGATCGGACCGTACGCGCTGCACGACTTCACTCTCTTCCACGTGCTGAGGTACGGGTTCCGGCCGTCGAAGATCGCCTTCCTCGCCTGGCACGCCTGGCACGACAAGGAGGCGGGTGCCTGGCCGCCCCACTTCCCCCTGCCGAAGCGGGGCGAGTACGACCTGCCGGAGATCTGGCGCTGGCTGGAGGTGTTCTGCCGCCGCTTCTTCGGGTTCGCGCAGTTCAAGCGGTCGGCCATGCCGAACGGGCCGAAGGTGTCGGCCGGCGGTTCCCTCTCCCCGCGAGGCGACTGGCGCGCCCCGTCCGACAGCACGGCTGACGCGTGGCTGCGGGACCTCGCGCGCTGGAACATCACCGGCGAGGAAGAGTGACACCTCCGACCGACCGGGCGGACACTCCCGGGAGTTGCCCCACTCCGGTCGGTCCCGGATCGGGTGACCTCGGCAACGACAAGGCATGATCAGCCGCCTCGCGCGCGACACCTGCGACTGGTTTCAGCCACTCAGAAGCCTCGACGTACGCCCCAATGGACTGGATCACCACAGATTGATGCATATTTCAAATATGCAAATGCGCCGCCGGTGCGACCCCGACAGAAACGACGCAACCCCCGGCCTCTTTGCGCAGACTTGAACAAAGTTGCGCCCCTCCTAGCCAGCCGCAATGGACCTACTCGTGGTTCGGACTCCTCCAGCCCCACCATGAGAACCCTCAGGCACCGCGCGCACCGATCCGCAGAACTCACATCGCAGGCCACACGGCGCCTGGACAAAGAACACGCCTGACCAGGAAACCGACAGCGTGCTACCCCACAAGAGCAAGCCACACATGATGACCTGGCCACGGTCGCGAACTGCCTCAACTTCAGCGGACCGCCCTCCGTAGCTCTGGAGGGACAACGCAGACCGCCAACAAGCCCTAAGATCACGCCGATCTCACAGCGCTCAAACAAACAGAGGTGAACATGAACGGGGCAGCGATGCGTCGGTACGGTGCAGCAGCGCTCGCATTAGCGAGCTGTCTGGGCGTGGCAGGTTGCGACTCCGACAAACCCGGAACAAAGGACACACCGGCTCAGCAGGTACTCAACCAAGCGGCCTTGGAGAAGGCCGTACTTCCCGGCGGCATGAGAATCGGCAGTGGTACCCACGGACTGGGCAACGGAACCGTGCACGTTGTCGCCCCCGACGCCACCAGCCCGACCGCATGCGTGCCCGTGCTCGCCGCTGCCGACGGGGCAAGCAGGTACCAGCCCGCAGCCAGCGTGACGCGGATGATGGACACCGGGAAGGACGCACTCACGGTCAACCTGGCAACCTACTCAGCCAAGGACGCCCAGCACGCCATGCTCGACCTGAAGGACGCGCTGCACTCCTGCCGCCAGTTCTCCGGCGCCGGCGCCTCCCACATCACGTGGACCCAGGTCCACACGGCACGTCAATGGGGCGAAGGGGAACAGGAACTCGCCTTCACAAGCCAGGTCCACATAGGCGCAACGAAAAGCACCCCCAACATCCCCAGCGAAGTCCACGTCATCCGTGTCGGATCGACCCTCGCCACCTTCACCGCACAAAACCTCGCGGGCACCAGCGCCATACCCACCGTCTCCCACACTCTGGTCCATCGCCAAATCACGGCCCTCACTACGCCGCACGACGACTGATCCCTCACCGGGGCCGCACGGCTCCTGTGCAAGCACGCGCAAGGCCCGCACACCGCCGAACGCGCTGTCATCCATCTGTCCGCCCTGCCCGACCGGGTGCAGCGTGTCGCCGTCGCCCTCAACATGGACGTCGAAACTGGGCTGACCTGCGGATCACTTACTCACGCCGCCCTGACCATGCAATGCGTGACCGGCATCGGCTGGACCTTCAGCCCACCCGCAGACCCGGACATACGCGCCATGGTCATCGTCGAGCTGTACCGGCACCACGTCAACGGCGAGCTCGTGTGGAAACTCCGCGCCATCGGCCAGGGCTGGGCAGACGGACTCGACGGACTCGCCCGAGCCCACGGCGTGAACGTCAATAGCGGCTCTGACGTGCGGCGCACCGCGTTTCTCAGCGGTTTCTCCGGTTCGATGCGATGCGGTACAGGCGCTCACCGCAAGATCTGAGCGGTCCACGCCGAGGAGAGCCAGCTGGGGAATTCCTGCAGCAGCCGGTCGTAGAGGAGATCGTCGCGTACGGTGCGCGGGTCACGGTCGGCGTGGAAGAAGCCTGCGTGGTCGGCGATGCGATGTCGAGGTACGGCCAGGTCGTCGAGACGACGGAGAAAGGCGAACTCGTTGTCGTCGGGGCCGCCGAACCCGATGAACTGCCAGAACAGCGGCAGCCGCGCAGCTTTGCACAGGTAGCGTTCGGCGGCGGACTTGCTGGTGGGCCCGCCGTCGGTCTGGAAGATCACCAGGGCTGCGGCGTCGCTTGCGGAAGCCAGGTAGTGGTCGATGACCTCGTCCGGGCCTGGGCCTGCACCTTGGACAGGCTGATCGCCGCTGCCTCATTCTTCGCCGTGCTCATGATCCCCGCTCCTGCCTCAGGTGCCGTCCCCAGGGGGAGCCGTTGAGCCGTATCCAGCCGTTGCAGCAAAACGATCCGCGTTCGCTTGGCCCCTACCGTCTCGTGGGACGCCTGAGATCGGGCGGCATGGGCACCGTGTTCGCCGGTCTCAGCCGTGCGGGAGAGCGGATGGCCGTTAAGGTCGTGCATCTTGCGCAGGCCTCCGACGAGGAGTTCCGGGCCCGCTTCAGGCGAGAGGTCATGCTCTCGCAACGCGTCACGGGCCCTTGCCTGGTCCCGGTCCATGACCAGACACCGAGGCAGCTGCTCCGTCGCTGGCTACCCGCTTCGTCCCCGGCCGTACTCTCGAGGAGCAGGTGCAGGCCGAACCCGGCGTCGGCGAACACATGCCCGGTGATAGCTGGTCGCTCCCGCGACCCGCGTTCACGTGGTGCAGTCGATGCCCTCCGCCGGCTTCGGCGAGTGACAGGACTGTGACTAGGCAGGACCCCAGGACGGGTCCGGGCTGTAGTTGAGGCCGTTGCAGTTCCAGCAGTCCCAGCCGCACACGAACAAGAAGTACACCGATGCTCCCGCCACGGTCCGCGTCCCGCTCACCACCATGCACTCAGCGAGCCACCCGGTGCGGACGTCACCAGGGCCAGGAGGTCGTCCGGGATCCCGGCGCGGTCGGGGTCGGCGGACATCACCCGGGCCGCGACCGCATCCGGTGGATTGCTGCCGAACGGGAGGCGTCCGGTGGCGGCGTAGGCGATCAGAGCCGCCCAGGCGAAGACGTCCCCGGCCGGTCCCGCGACGCCGGTGCGGTAGCCCTCGGTGCTGATCCACCCCGCGGTGCCGGTCATCACGCCGGTCCGAGTGACCGACGTGCCGTCCAGGGCGTGGGCGATACCGAAGTCCAGCACCCGGGGCCCGTCGAGAGCCAAAATGACGTTCCCCGGCTCGGTGAGCACGTCGCCGCGCACGGACCGCTGTCCGGGGCCGTTGGCCAGCCAGGGAACGTCCGCACCGCAGTCGGCGGCCAGCAGCGGCACCAGACGGGGTCCCGTGACCCGCCGGGACAGCTCGACCTCCCGCTTGAACCGGGCCCGAAACTACCCGTCGCCGGCCTGCACCGGGTGGACGACCTTGACCGCCACCCCCCGCCCGTTGGCATCCAGAGCGGCGTGGACCGTTCCCATACCGCCCGAACCCAGTCGGCCCATGACCCGGTACGGGCCGATCCTGCCAGGATCACCAGGCCGCGATGCATGAACACGCGCAGACAACAACGCCCCCCACAGGCAAGAACACCCCAGCCGCCTCAGCCGGATCCGCAACTCTCTCAGACAAGACACGCGGAGGATGCGGAGCGCCGATTCCGATGACGAGGTGGCCGTGAGTTCTTTGACGAATCCGCGCGGCGATCTCCCGTGCGAGCCGGTCTGTTTGCGGCGAGAAGGGGTGCCCCTCGATCGTTTGCTAATTCATGAAGCACATCGCTGCTCGAAGCGCAGGCGGTCAGACTTTCTATGTCGACGGACGGCGATCGGCCGCGGATGCCCGTGCCGGCCGGTCGGTGGAGGATGCGACAGGTCCCGGGCGCGCATAACCCGATATCGTCCGCGCGTCCCACGTACCGTCAAGCCACCCGCCGATTTTCGCCGTCGCCCCCGCAGGCACGACGTCCGTGCCACCGGGCCGGAGTCGGCCTTCCTCGATGTCACCGTCGGAACAGGAGCACGTCCATGCGTCTCTACGCCCAGACCCCAGCGCGCCGGGGTCGTCAGCTGATGGCGGATCTGATCGCTCTGCTCCTGATCGCGATCACGGTGAAGTTCGCCCTGGTCGTCCGTGACGCGATCCTGACGCTGGCCGAGCCCGGGCGGAAGGCCGAGAGCGCGGGCGACAGTCTTGCCTCCGGTCTCGACGACGCCGGCGATGCGGCCTCGAAGGTCCCGTTCGTCGGTGACTCGTTGAAGAAGCCGCTCAAGTCCGCGGCCGAGGCCGGCACGAGTCTCTCCGATGCGGGACAGTCGTTGCAGGACACCGTGGGCCATGTCGCCACGCTCACGACGATCGCCCTGATCGTTCTCCCGACCGCCGTGATCCTGGTGTTGTGGCTCGTTCCACGGCTGCGGTGGATCCGGCGTAGCGCCACCACTCGTCGCCTTCTCGATGCCCCCGGTGGCGCCGACCTCCTCGCGCTGCGTGCGCTTACCGGGCCGCAGCGGCCGCTGGCCGCGCTTCCCACGCCGCCGGATGGCCTGGCCGACGCCTGGCGTCGCGGGGACCCAGACGTCATTGCCGACCTGTCGACGCTGACGCTCCGACGCGCGGGGCTTCGGCCCTGACCGGGGGGTGCCCCCTGGTCCTTGCCGGCCTGGTCGCCGTGGTGCTGTTCGTGCTGCAACCTCGGCTTCACGAACTTGCAGGTCCTAGCCCCGTGGACCGGGGTAAGCCCGGTTCCAAGATGCATGTCCTGTCCGACGCGAACGGACTGCCCCTACGCGTCGGAGTCTCCGCCGCCAACACCCACGACAGCAAGGCCCTGAAGCCGATGCTGTCCCGTTTCCACATGGGACACGAATCCCACGCGACCGATTCCAAGCCTCAACGCCTTCATGCGGACAAGGCGTACGACGTGCCTCACCTGCGGCGATGGCCATGGGGCAAGCGCATCGGCGTCCGCATCGCCCGCAAGAACGAGTCCATTGAGCGACTCGGCCGCCGAAGGTGGGTCATCGAACGCACCATGTCCTGGCTGACCGGCTACCGCCGACTCAACCACCGCTACGAGCGGAAACCAGGCAACTACCTGGCCTTTCTCGGACTGGCCGCAGCCCTCTGCTGCTACAAACGGCTCCGGAAACTGACCATGTAGGACGCGGTCCTAATCCGAACCTGCGCTTCCCCACCTGACCCCGGCCTCTTGGACCTGACGGTGGCCGCAAGGCCGGCATGCCTCGACGGTTGCGCCCCGGTCCTGGTTGAGGTCCGCCTCAGCAGCGATAGACGGGCTCGGGGTCGTGCTCCCTGCTGTCGTGCCCATGCCTCATGCTGTTCCATGCGTTGATGAACCGAGGGAGACGACATGACCGAGGAAGAACTGATCGCGGCAGTCAGGAATCAGACACCCGCCGACAATTTGGCACCGGTCGCTACCGGCACCGTGATCTCCGCCGTCGAGGCGGAGGTCGGTCACCCGATGCCCCGTTTCCTCCGCAGGCTCTATGCCGAAGTCTCCAACGGCGGCTTCGGTATCGACGGCTGGGAGTGCGCCTCATTGAGCCCGCTTCCTGGCCACCACTTCTGCGACGGCGAGGACATCCTCGAGCTTCACCGCGGTTTCACCACTCCCACCCAAGACCTGGGTGATGAGACCGTCCCGCCAGGCATCGTTCCGATCATGGACCGCGGCTGCACGATGTGGACCCTTGTCGACTTCCGCACGACCGACGGCCGCATCTGGGTATGGGATGGGAACGAGTGCTGCCGCAAGCTCTGTCCCACCACCATCACCTCCGTGCGGGAGTATTTCGCCGAGGGCATCGCGGGTCGACTGGACGGCCCCAGCCCGCTGCACAGCCAGTTGATAAGGGAGTCCTGCGAGCACTGAGGATCGAGCGGCTGGTGTCTCGAACTCCGAGCGGAAGCGTCACCCCTGCTGGCGCAGGGCCTCCAGCGCCTGCTGCCGGGTGGCCGGTCGGCACCGGCCGCTCTTGGCCGCTGCCCAGCGCACTTGGCGGTGCCTTTCAGTGCCTGCGACGGTGGGGGGCGACCTCGTGTGTGGTCAGCGCAGTTCGACGGAGTAGGCACTTCCGCTGAACTCCCAGCCGTCGGTGCCGGCGCCGATGTCGGCGACGATGATCTCGTCGACGAAGAGGTCTTCGAGGTCGTCGTCGCGCAGGTCGCCGGCCATCCACAGGGCTTCGATGTCGCTCCAGTCGCCGCGGCTGACGTCGATGCGCAGGGGGCGGCGCGGCGGTTGCCGCGTTCGCGTTCGTCGTTGCCGGTCTTCACTCGGCCGCTGATCATCTCGTACTGGCCGTTATTGACGGTGTCGGTGAGGGGTTCGGCGGGGACGAAGGCGACGTTCTCGTAGGCGGTGTGGATGAGGTCGCGGTAGCTGCGCCGGACGTTGTACTCGGGGTCCGACAACCACTTGCGGAGGCAATCGCCGAGACCACGCGGCGTACAGGACACGGCCGTTGCGGACGAGCGCGGTGTGCCGGGCCGCCCCGAGGCCGATCAGACTGCCACCCACCTGCGGCTCGTCTGCGACCAGGACCAGGCGCCCCGGATGCAGGCCACCGGTTGCGTCGTCCAGCCCTGCCACGCCGAAGCAGTGCGCCGCACTCGCCGACGGTGCCTCCGCTCCGGCCGGGCGCAAGGCGTACCGCGCGTATGCCAACCGGATCGCTGCAGTGTCAACGGCTCCCTAATGATCTGCGGCGGACAAGGCTCCTTCCCGATGACGGCCGACTGCCGTCACTGCAGTGTTTCTCCCGGTGCTCGTTCTGCGGATTCGGCGAGCTGGGCGGCCAGATTCTTGAGCGCTTCTCGTAGTTCGTCGGGATGGTGGATGGTGAAGGGCCATTCCAGGGAGGCGAGCAGGTGGGCCATGCCCTCCAGCCGTTCTGCCCGTGCGTGCATGAGGACGCCGGTGGGCTGGGCGGTAAGGGTCACCGCTGAGCGGGGCAGTCGGCGGGCGATCTCATCGAGGGGGCCATGGATCGTCACCTCGACCTGCCAGCGGTAGGGCCCCTGGGCGAGGGTCGAGGTGAGGTGGGCGACGGGGTCGAAGCCGGCGGGTGCGGTGAAGCTGTGGGCTCGGGGGGTGACGGAGGCGATGCGGTCGATGCGGAAGGTCCGCAGGCTGTCGCGGAGGTGGTCGTGGCCGACGACGTACCAGCGGCCGGTGTGGAAGACCACGCCGTAGGGGTCGATGTCGCGGTCGGTGTGTTCCTGGCGCCAGGACTGGTGGTGGATGCCGATGGTCGTGCGGGCGCGGGAGGCGTTGGCCAGTGCCAGCAGGACGCCGGTTCCGGGTGCCTGACCGATCACGGCGTTGGCGGTGAACGACAGGGTCTCCCGCATGGCGGCGAGCGGTTCGCGCAGGGCGTGCGGGAGCACCCGTTCGATCTTGGCCATGGCACCGGCACTGGCTGGTGCGGCGGTGCCCATGCCCAGACGTTCTGCGGCGAGCAGGCCAAGGACGACGGCTAGGGCCTCGTCGTTGGTGAGGACCAGGGGTGGCATGCGGTAGCCGCGGGCCAGTCGGTAGCCGCCGTAGCGGCCGCGTTCGGCCTCCACGGGGATGCCCAGTTCCCGCAGCTGGGCGGTGTACCGGCGCACCGTGCGCACGTCGGTGTCCAACCGGTCGGCCAGCTCCGTCCCGGTGAGCCGGGCGTGTGACTGGAGGAGTTCCAGCAGGGTCAACACGCGGGTTAGGGGATGCGACATGGATCACTCGGCATTTCAGGGCGGATTCTGTCCTGTATTGACTTTACGCTCCCCGCAGCACCTCACTTCAGGGAGACCACATGGCCACCTTCGTACTCGTTCCCGGCGCCTGGCTCGGGTCATGGGCCTGGGAAGACACCGCCCGAGCTTTGCAGGAGCGCGGCCACACGGCGCTGCGACTGCCGACTCAAGGGCAACGGCGTTCACCAAGCCATGCTCGGCATCGCCCGACTCCACAACCTGGCCCTCACTGGATAACTCATGCCCCCATACGGGACAACCTCTAGACCCCGGCTCGCGACCAGATGACGAACCGGCGATGGACAGTCGACTTCGACGCCCCGAAGCACGGTGGCAAACCCCATGCCCAGGACAACTGTCAACTGACCATGTAGGACACGGTCTTACCCGTACCGTCACTGCCGTCGGTTTACAGGCGTTTCTGCACTCAACAGGTGGCGAGGCTGACCACGCCGGTGTCCAGGCCGTAGCAGGCACCGCGCAGCAGTAGGCCGACGGCGGCCCGCTGTCGCAGACGGGCTTCACCGAGAGAACGTCACTGCCCCTCACGTCGTCAGAGATGAAATCTAACGATTCCTCCGACTCATGACTATGACTGTGATGACACCGAGAATTCCCCCGACAATCAAGGCTGCAATAAGTGACGTACCCATTATATCTCCTCGAATCCCCTTCAGTGATCCCAACTAGGCATCTGCTGATTCTAATTTTTCGAAGCGAAATAAACTGCACTCGCCGTTACAGGAGCCATATTCCCTTGCGTTGGACGCTTTTACTGAGGGAGCCAACTGCCGTGCCTGCGAGGTCTCGCTGAGCCTCTCTGATCCCGGGGTTACCAATGCCGCCGCGAGAAGGGGGACTGGCAAGCGTAGACGCATGGTCGGCCAGCTCAGCAACTGCATGAAATCCGAAGTTTTCGGCTGACACATTCCGTTCCCCTCCCTTCTCGCGGCTGCAACTTAATTTTTTCACCCTGCGTGATGTTCCGTTACGACTGTTGCCTAGCTAGGAGGTGAACTCTTCCCAGGTGTAATCGACGGCCCCTGTTGCGAGTCCGCCGTAGCCACCTATGGCTGCACCGGCCAAGCATCCGCCTCCAGCTCCTACGGGCCCTGCTACAAGACCTGTTACAGCGCCTGTCACACAACCACCCACCGCACCTGCCAGAGCAGCGCCGGCTGACTTCAAAGAGAAGCCTTTCAAGCTCCACAACCCCGAAGGGTCGATGCGGTTGACGGGGTCGCCCTCGGCGTAGAGGTAGGGGTTCTGTTCCTGGCCGGAGGGGTCGGGCTGGGTGAAGCGGCCGATGTTGGCGTCGTAGTAGCGGGCGCCGTAGTGGTACAGGCCGGTGGGGTCCTGGTAGCCGCCGGCGAAGCGGTAGGGCTGGGCGACCGGTTCGGTGGACTGGGCCAGGATGCGTACGCCGCGGGGGCTGTAGGCGTACGAGTCGACCTTGTTGCCGTCCTCGTCCGCCAGGGCGACCACACTGCCGATGGCGTCGGTGAGGTAGTAGTACGCCTTGCCCCCGGTCGTCATGGTGTTCAAGGTGCCCCCGGGTTCCCGGTTGAATCCCATGTCCACACTCGCGGTGGTCTTGGCGGACAGGCCGAGCGGGCCGTTGTGGAAGGTGGTGTCGCCGAGTTTGATCCGCTCGCTCTGGTCGGTGGAGCCGTACTGGCCTGCGTACGTCTTGGCGTTGACGGTGACCGACGACATCTGCGAGTGGTCCGACCAGGTTTCGCCGGTACGGATGTAGTCGTCGGTGGAGGCTGCGGCGGTCTCGTTGCCGATCTTGTCGTAGGACCAGGTGCCTGTTGTGCTGGACTTGTTCGTCAGCTGCTGGGCGTCGTTGTAGGTGTAGGTGGTGCCGCGCGGGCAGCCGGGGTCCGCGCCCTGGGAGGTGAGGTTGCCCGCGAGGTCGTAGCAGTACTGCCAGGAGTCGGCGATCGCGCCCGCCTTTTCCTCCTTGGCGTAGGAGAAGCGGCCCGCCCCGTCGTAGCTGTAGGTCCGCTTCAGGCCGGAGACGCCGTCGGTGCTGGTGCGGATCTTGCTGCCGTCCGTCGTGCCGCCGGTGCCGTACCCGTAGGTGTAGGAGAGGTTGACCAGGGTCCCTTGGGGCGAGGTGGTCTTGATGGCCTCGGGGCGGTTGGACTTGTCGACGGTGACCGTCTGTACGGTGCCGCCGGGATAGGCGGTGGTGGTGCGGACGTTGTTGTTGTTGTACTTGTACGTCGTCACGCGGCCTTGGGGGTCCTTCAGCTCCTTGAGCTTGTTGACCTCGTTCCAGGTGTAGTCGACCTTGCCGGCCGGGTCCTGGTAGTAGTCGACGTTGCCAGCCGCGGTGTACGCCAGCAGGGTCTGCGAGCCGTCCTGGAGCGTTCGGACCGTCTCCCGCTGGAGTGGGTCGAACTGGTATTTCACCGTGCCGGTGCCGTCGGTGCGCTGGGTGAGGTTGCCGTCGCCGTCGTACCAGTACTCGACCCTGGCCTTGTTGGTGGTGTCGACGACCTTGATGCGGTCGCGGTTGTCGTAGGTGTAGGTGACCGTGACACCGCGGGCGTCGGTGACCGTCTTGGTGCGGCCCAGCGCGTCATAGGTGTAGGTGGTCTTGGCCAGCGGTGCGGGTGGGGTGACGGTGTCCAGGTTGCCCTTGGCGTCGTAGTGGAAGTCGGTCACCACCGTCTTCGACGACGTCATCTTCGTCTTCTCGGTGCAGCGCTGGCCTTCGAATCCGCCGCACGTCGGGGTGGTGGGGTTGTAGGTGTAGGAGACGTTGCCGCCGCCCGTGCCGGTCTGTGCGACCGACATGGTGTTGCCGGCCGCATCGTAGGTGAAGTCGGTCTTCTCTCCGTCGGGGTTGGTGGAGTCGGAGGGCACGTCGCCGGCGCCGGCGATGGTCTGCCAGTGGTTGACCGTCTTGCCGCCCGTCGGCAGGGTGACGGTCTCCAGGTTGTTGCGCGTGTTGAAGCCGTAGTCGGTGGCGTTGCCCGGGGTGGTGCCCGAGCCCATCGCGTCGGTGGCGGTGTCGATGTTGTGGTTCGCGTCGAACTTCGTGGACCGCTTGTGGCCCAGGGCGTCCGTCACCTCGGTGACCTGGCCGTCGCTGTCGTGCTGGTACTTCGTCGCGTGGGACTCGGGGTCGGTGGCGGTGGTCGTACCGGAACCCGTCGCAGCGTCGCTGGTGTACGCGTACGTCCACGTCGGGCCGGTCTGCCCCGAACCATTGAACACGGTCGCACGCAGCATGGAGGTGACGCGGTTGGCATCGTCGTAGGTGAAGACCGTCACCCGCCCTTCAGCGGTGGTGATCTTGTCGATGCGGCCCCAGTCGTCGTAGCCGAAGACGACGGTCTTGCCGTCAGTGTCCGTGGTGATCGTCAGGTTTCCGGTGTCGTCCACGCCGTAGGCCGCGGTGCGGCCGGTGTTGTCCTGGGCCTGCCACAAGTTGGGGTCGACCTGGGTCAGGTCGATCCAGCGGCCCGAGCGGGTCTCGGTGAGTTTGAATCCGCCGCCGGTGTGCTGGGCGACGGTGATCGAGCCCTTGTTGCGGTCGGTCACCTTCGTCAGGGTCCCACCCGCGTTGTAGGTGTCCTTGGAGTGGGACTTCCAGTCGTTCAGGGTGTACGTGCCGTCGCTGTTCTTCTTCAGCTCCTGCGAGTACCCCTTCGGGGTGGCGAACGTGCCGTCGGTGTTCTTCTTGAACCGGACGGCCGCACCGCTGGAGTCGTAGAGGACGGCTTCGGTGCCCGAGATCGACAGGTAGCGCTCGTACTGCTGCCACCACCGCTGGGACACCTTGCCGTGCGGCGCGTCCAGCGAGTTGTAGGTCCGCGCCAGCATCAGTTTCTGCCCGACGCCGGCGATGTCGAAGTCGGCCGCGGTGAGCATCAGGTTGCCGGTCGAGTAGTCGATCCGCGCGGTCAGCGCGTCCGTGATCGCGAAGTCGGTGATGCGGTGCCAGGGCACGTTGCCCTGGCCCTCCGGCACGAGGTTCAGGACGCCGGCATCCTGCGCCGCGGAACGGGAGGACTTCCCCGCCGGCGCGGCGGGCGCCGCGGCACGCTCCTTCTGCGCCTTGCGCCAGGCCGCCAGCTCCCTGGACGGCTTGCGCTCCGGGCGGGTGGCCACCGGCTCGGTCGAGCCGACCTTCACCTTCGGCATGCTGAAACGCGGAGCATCCTTGCCCCAGGCCGACACCGGCTTGGCGTCGTCCGCAACCGCGGCAGCGGCCGGGAGCATCGACAGCGCGAGCGCGCCGGACACCACAACCGCCGCAGCGGACAGACGAGTCGTTCGTTTGCGGGCACGCCGAACGGGCGCGCCGAAGGCACGTAAGTGCACGACTTCCCCCCACAGGAAGATGAGTCCCGGCAACCCCGATAGTCACCAGGAACACACAACCTGTCACAGGAACCGTATGAAGGTTCGAGCCGTACCCGTAATTTTCTGACCCATGCACCCCGGAATCAGCCCCGCCGGTTTCCTGGGGCAACCTCAGCAAAAGCCGCAAATTCACACGGCAAGGCATTCACGCTGACTGGTGTAGACCTTGCGGCCATTCTCTGAAGCGTCCGAAACCTGCCGTACTTCCCGGTCGGACCTTCTGCTTCCGCCTTCATACGCGAACTCGGCCTTCGAGGCGTTCTATCCGCGACGGCGAGGCCCGGATGAGGGTGGTGACGGCCTGGTCAGTCGACCCCGAATACCTCGCCGCGCCGTCGGGTGTTGCTGGAGATCGGCCACGTGGCAGAGCAACGCTGCAGCAGCAGGAGAGCTACCAAGCTCTTGACCGGCCAGAAGTGCGCCATGGACGGCACCTACGCCTGCCAACAGGCGGTTTGTCCAGCCTCACTTTCGTATCGTCGTGCTCGCGCTCGTCGGCGGATCTGTCTCGAAGAGTGGCCCGACCGGGTGGAAGAGCTCGAGCGGCAGTTCGCGACCGCTCAGTCCGGGGTGCTGCGGCGTTCGTCGTCCTGAGCCGTGGCGTAGTCGTGCCCGTCTGGATGGCGGGCGAGGCGGGCCATGACCCACGCGGTCTTCGCGTCCATCCCCTTGCCGAAGTCGGCGGCCAGGCGCCGCGCCTGCCACGTCGTGCGCGGGGCGAGCACCCACCGTACGAGCAGGAAGCGGACTCTTCCGGTGCCGGCCGTCGTTCGGCCTGCCCCGTCGGGGGCGTCAGCAGAGATGAAATCGGGGGGTCGGGGTCGGTCACGATCGCGAGCCTGGCGACGGCCACATCACCACGACGGACATCGGACCGGAGATCACCGAAACGGGCGACCTCGGAGCCCGATGGTTGACGCCCGCTGGACGTAGCGCAGGAATTGAAGGCCGGGCAAGGAGCGAACTTCGTGGATCGCGCCCCGCTCGGGCACGGGTGCGCCGTACGGCCGCTTCTACGGATGGCGACCGGGTGACGCCGGGTCAGGCACGGGAGGGGATCTGAGGATGGTCAGTGCCCGTACGTATCCGCTGTGGCGGGATCTTGCGATGGGCGGCTTTGCCGAGGGTCAGGACCTCGGGGGAAAGCGGGAGGGGAAGAGCGTGGAAGCAGCGACGGCCCGGTCCGACCGGGATGAGGTGTTCGGGTCCGGCCACAAGCTGTCCGACTGGCTGGACGAGCACCCGATCAAGTAGCGGACGCTCTGAAGATCTTGGCCCGGAGCTGATCGTAGGGTCGGTCCCATGATCGACACAGATCATGGACCGGAAGCCACGCCGCTGCGTATCGACATCGAGTCGGCGTTCGCGCAGCTGCGGGATCTCGCGGCCGCGACCGGATCGGCCACACGAACCGGATGGTGGGCTACTCCTACGGGTACGTCGGCGCCCCCTCACCAGCACCGCCGGGTCCGGGCACTGGCCACCCTCGCCGCCGGCCCGCACACCCCACCTACGGCCGTCGCGGACGTCCTGAACAGGCTGCACCCCGCCGAACTGGCCTGGATCGCCGAGAAGGCCGGCGGCAGCGACTGGTTCCTGGCCGCAGCGGCCGCCGTCCCCATACCCGAAGAGGAGGACGACGGTGCGGTGCGCCTGCTGGACGACGAACTCAGCAAACACCCCGACCTCGGCAGCCGTCCTGCAGTCCTGGCTCGACTCCCCCGCCACCGGTGAGATCCTCGCCCGCTCTGAGGTCTACCGCGCCGTCGTGACGTCCCGCTTGCGACCCTGGAGCACCTGCGCCAGGTCCCCGCAGACGCGGTCCTCTCCGCCACGCACCCGAGATCACGAAGTCACGGCTCTCAACCTGAGTGCTTTCGATCCATGGACCATGGTGAGCTGCGTTGTCGTGTCTCCATCCCAGAGTGCCCGCCCCTCTCGGTAGGGCCTGGTGTCGGCGTGGGGTGAGTACTTCTGACCGTGGCCAAGCCTCCAGAGTGGAGCGCCGCTGTCACGGATTCTTGTGGCGAGAGCTGGTGGGCTGTCGGGGCACCCGAACTGGCGCATCTCCGTGGGAGCGGTTCAATACCTGCGCGTGAACCCTCCTGGCCGCTTCGGACAACAGGGGGTGGAATGCACGCCACTCCTATTGCACGAAGAAGCGAGGGCCTCGTGGGGGATCCACCCACCGACGACGCGCTGGTCATCCAGGAGTCCCTGGATCGGCCGGAGATATTCGCCAGGCTTTACGACAGACACGCCGCCGAGATCCACCGGTATGTGATGCGCCGGCTGGGCGACACTCACGCCGACGACATCACGGCGCAGACCTTCCTCATCGCCTTTCGCAACCGCGCCCGCTACGACGTCGCGCGCGCCAGTGCCCGGCCGTGGCTCTACGGCATCGCCGGCAACCTCATCGGCAGCCACCGCCGCTCCGAAGTGCGGGCGCTTCGGGCGCTGGCCCGTACCGGTGTCGACCCGGTGGCCGAGTCCTGGTCGGAACGGGCCGACGAGCGGGTGACGGCCGAGGCCTCGCAGCAGGCGCTGGCCGGGGCGATCGCGGCCTTGCCCGGGAAGGACCGGCATGTGCTGCTGCTGGTGGCCTGGGCGGATTTCACTTACCAGGAGTGTGCCGACGCCCTCGGGGTGCCGGTCGGCACGGTCCGCTCCCGGCTGAGCCGGGCGCGGCGCAAGATGCGTACGGCGCTCGGCGCCGACCCCACGCTCGTAAGCGACCACAACGGGGCGGTAACCCATGGATGACATGACCAAGATGCACGAGCTGCGCGCCGATGCGCCGACGCCGGACCGGGTGCGGCTGGTTCCCGGCCGCCAGAAGCTGCTGGGAGCAGCGCAGCAGGGCTCTGCCCGCAGGATGCGGCTGGACTGGCGCGTGACGGCTGCGGGGGTCGCCGCGACGGTGATCACCATCGCGGTGCTGGTGACCATGCTCGTCGGTGGCGATGGACCCGAGCGCGGCGTGCAGCCTGCCAGCCCCGACCTGACGTCCGCGACGGCACTCCTGGAGCAGGCGGCGGAAGTGGTGTCGCAGCAGCCTGATCTGCATCCGCGCGACGGTCAGTGGGTCTACCTGAAGACCGCGCAGTGCCAATACGGAGCGTCGGACGCGGCGCCCGATGCCAAGCCCGAGGTGAGCGAGGAGTGGGTCCAGTACGACAGCCCCGTGAGGGAGGACGATAAGGACGGCGACAACGAGCCCTCGCAGCGGCGGCTGTATCGCCTGCTCGCCTCGCTGCCGGACGACCCCGCCGAGATCCGGAAGCAGGCGGTGGACATGTTCCCCATGGGCAAGGACACCGGCTTGACGGGAGAGCAGCTCGAGACCTTCGCGCTCCTGGCAACCCTCGACGAGGCCTATCCCGTGCCTCCGCAGGGGATGGCCAAGCTGTACCGGGCCCTGGCCGCGGACCCCGGGATCGAGGTGGTCCCGCACCTGGTGAAGGATCCCATGGGGCATGACGCCATCGCCATATACCCGGACCTGGGCAGCAAGGCCGTTCAGCGCCGGCAGTACCTCCTCGACCCCAACACCTTCCAGTACCAGGGAAACCAGTCGGTCGTGGTGCGCAACTACAAGGAGAAGTATGAGGGCGGCTCGTCGGCTGGGCCTTCGCGCAAGAAGGGCGAGGTCACATTCTGCGAGATGAAGATGACCCAGTCCCTCGTCGACCGGGACGGCGAGAAGCCCTAATCCTTGATGTGCTGGTTGACCAGGTGCCAGGAGGTGCCGGTGAAGGGCCGGCGGCCCATGACCATCTCGTAGGCTCTCGTCTCCGTCGACGCGGGCCAGGTGGTGCTGCGCTCCAGGCGTGGCACCGAAAGGGAACCGTTGTTTCCGGAGGTCGTGGCCGGAGCCGCGCAACTGCCGGACGCGACTGCGCTGGACGGCGTTAGGTGACCTGCACGGGTGTCTCAGACCCAGGGTGCCCCAGGCGGCGCACCTGCCGTAGACGAGACGCGTTCGCCGCCGATGGGTTGGGGAGCCGAAGAAGGAAATAGGGTCGCGCGGCCGTCTGCGCGGCACAGATAACCTGCGCCAATGAACGCGGGTTGAGCGGGCCGCCGACGTGATTGTCGGCTCAGCGGTGGGTGACGCCCCTCCGCCAGCTCGGGGCGCCGGACCTGGTCGACATTACCGAAAGCGTTGGCCAGAGCAGGCCGTTGAAGCAGTACACGTTGCTACTGGCGCGGCAGCGCGGCCGGGGCCGGGAGTGGTGCAGTCAGGTGGGCGGCGGCTGCGTCTTGCCCTGGCCGCGCGGGATTCCGAGGGCGAGAGGAAGGTCTCGCGCGAGATCCTCGACCAGGGCCGCGGGATGCAGTTCGGTGCGGCTGCCGCACAGGAGGTCTTGGAGCGCGCGGACCTGCGGCGGGGGCCGACGCAGGTGACCGACCAGATGCGTCCGCACCGGCGCGGAGTGCCCGCCGACATCGTGACAGGCTGCGCGCACTGCGGCAGCTGGGGCATCACCACCCGCCTGTGCAACGCTTGCTCAGGCTGGCACTACGGCGCGCACGCGACGATCTTCCCGTACATGCGAAGACGAGCCTGTGCCGGGGCTGTCTGGCGTTCGTGCGGAACGAGCGTCAGCCGTCCTGCCCCCCCTCTCAGCACCGCACCGAGGCAAGGGCACTGCTGGAACAGTTCGCTGTCTACCTTCCCGCCACAGCCGGCGGGCAGCCGAAGCACGCCCACTCCATCCAGCTGCTGCACCGCCTCCTGGCCTACACCAGCGTGGAGGAGCCTGTCTCCGAGCGAGACGTGCGCGCGCGGTGCTGGAGCCAAGCGTCTCTCTGCACCGGGTCGTGTTCTTCCTACATGCGTGCGGACTGCTCACACCCGACCACGACCGCAGGACGGCCACCAGCTCCTCACTGGCCCGCCTGGACACCGCCCGCAGCAACGCCTGGCATCGCCAGGCCATGGAAGCCAAGCTCCGACAGCTCCCCGACGCCATGGCCGACCAGATGCGGACCTGGGTCTGTCCGTCGCGGAGTGGGCCGCCGCCCCCACCCGCCCGCCGACTACACACGCATCCGCCCGTGGCCGGACGATGGAGGCACCCGGTCCGGCTGCCGCGGGTACGCACCGACCTGGCACCAGCGGACGTCCCGCTGTTCGGCGAGCGGGCGTAGGTGTCACGGTGGCTGCATGTGGCGGGCCAACCTGCGGCCCCAGGTCTGGCTCGGCGCTTCAATGCAACGGTAGGTCAGCAGGCACAGGGGCAGCAGCACGGTGAAGAACGCCACTTCGAGCGCAGGACTGTCCTGCCGCCGTCGGCCGATCGTGCTGTCGATCACCGCTAGCAGCACGGGATGCACAAGATAGACGGAATAGCTGATCATTCCCAATCCGGTCAGGACCCGAGGTATGCGTCGGCGACGTGACGCCAACCCGGCGCCGAACGTGAGCACAGCCAGCAGGAACGCGACGATCCAGCCGCGCCGTGTGAAGTGGCCACCGTCGCCGTACCGGTACGCACTCCCCACGGCACAGGCGACCACCAGGACGGCAGTGCCAGCGGCTAAGCGCCAGGTGGTCTCACCGTTCTCGGCACGGTAGACGGCGGTGCCGAGGAACATCACGGCGAGGATCACCAGGCCCTCCCACACCGAAACCGTGCCGTTGAACGTGATCAGGACGAGCGCCAGCACCCCGCCCAACACACCCCCGAACACCCGGAACACGGGTGACCTGGCGCTTGCACAGCAGATGGCGATCACCATGGCGATCGAGGCACACGCGATCAGTGAGCCGGTGCCGACCAAGCTGGACAGGGCAGAGGCTGGCAGCACTACCCCTGCCATCACGCTTACAGCGGCAAGCACGGCCAAGATGACCGCGACCGCCGCAGACTGCCGGTGAAGGCGCACCGTGAAAGAAGCGACGACCAGCAGGTAGAAGGACATCTCGTAGGAGAGCGTCCACAGGATGAGCAGGAGATTGGGTGTTCCCAGTAACTCCTGGAGCATCGTGGCGTGGGCGACAGCCACAGTGACAACGCTCTGCTGACCGAAGTCACGCATGTCCGCAATGCCCGAGAGGTTGGCGGCCAGGAACACAGTGACGACAGCTGCCCACAGCGGGTACACCCGGAAGATCCGTCCGATCCAGAACGTCCGGACGCAGCCCCGGCGTTCCAGCGACGCGGGGATGATGTAGCCGCTCACCAGGAAGAACACCATGATGCCGTAGCGGCTGGTGTTGAACTGCGGCATCAACTCCCGCCGGAAGTCCGCCATGAACGTGTACGACGAGTGGTCGAACACTACGACGAGCGCGGCGATGCCGCGCAAGGCGTCCAGCCAGCCCAACCGCGACGAACCGGCCATCGTGAGGGCCGTCAGTAATCGCGATTTGAGTGAGAGTGAAGGTGTCGGTGAAGCAGGGAGGATGGGTGGGGATTGCATGCGCAGACAGACTCCTCTTTGGTGAGATCTTGGTTGGGCCGGTCGTGGAGCGGGTGTCGACGTGGTCCGCATCGGGTGGGGGAGATCGCTAAGCCTTCGATCCTGCTGGCGCGCTTGGCCGCCCTGCTGGCCGCCGACGACCAGCAGGGTTTCCCGCAGAGCGGTCCCCCGCGCCGCTCGCATCAACGAGTCCAGCGGCTATGGCGTTGTTCGGCAGTACCGTTCTGGGGGCCGAACAATGACGGGGCGCGCGTGCCGTTCGGGTGTCATAGAGGTGCATGGGTTGGCTGCCCGCTCTGATGAAGGGGCAGCTGGAGGGGTGAGGGTGTGACGGGTCGTCGTGAGGTGCCGGTGGATCCGGCGGCGGGTCCGGTGCAGCGGTTTGCGTTCGAGTTACGCAAGCTGCGGGCGGAGGCTGACGGGATCACTTACCGGGCTCTGGCCCAGCGGGCGGGCTACTCGGTGACCACGTTGTCGCAGGCGGCGGCGGGCGAGCAGTTGCCGACGCTGTCGGTGGCCCTGGCCTATGCGGGGGCGTGCGGTGGGGACCTGGCGGAATGGGAGGCCCGGTGGGAGGAAGCGGTGGAGGAGTCCGCCGGTGACGGCTCTCAGGACGGCGACGGATCACTCGCGCCGTACCGGGGCCTGGCACGGTTCGAGACCGGGGACAGCGCCTTGTTCTTCGGCCGGGAACAACTCACCGCCGACTTGGTCGACCTGCTGCGCCGTCGCCGGTTCGCGGCGGTCTTCGGCCCCTCCGGCAGCGGCAAGTCCTCCCTGCTGCGGGCCGGCCTGATACCCGTCCTCCGGCAGGTTCAGGAGCCGAACCTGCGTCCGGCCGCGATCCGGATCCTCACTCCGGGCGAACGTCCCGCCCGAACCCATGCGCCCCTCCTCACACCCGCAGTTCCCGGCGACGGAAGCGCAGGGGCGGACACGGTCGTGATCGTCGACCAGTTCGAGGAGGTCTTCACCCTCTGTCACGATGCCGCCGAACGCGCCCGTTTCATCGATCTGCTGCTGGCCTCCCAAAGGCCCGGGAGCGGCCTGCGGGTGCTGTTGGCGGTGCGCGGCGACTTCTACGGCCGCTGCGCCGAGCACCGCGACCTGGCCGACGCACTGCGCGATGCCAACCTCCTGGCCGGTGCGATGAGCCCTGCGGAACTGCGTGACGCCGTCGTCAAGCCGGCCACGGACGCCGGACTGATCGTGGAACGTGCCCTCACCGCCCGGCTGGTCAAGGAGGTCACCGACGCGCCGGGCGGGTTGCCGCTGCTGTCCCACGCGTTACTGGAGACCTGGCGCCGCCGCCGCGGCAAGACACTGACCCTGGCGGGGTACGAGGCGGCCGGATGCCTGGACGGCGCTATAGCCAGGACCGCCGAGAAGGTCTACGGCCGGTTCACCGAAGGCCAGGCCGGTGCCGCCCGCCGGGTGTTGCTGCGGCTGGTCGCCCCCGGTGACGGCACCCCCGACACCCGCCGTCCCGTCGAGCGCGCGGAACTGCCCGGCACCGGCCGGGATGACACCGCTCATGTGGTGGAGGCACTCGCCGGGGCGCGGCTGCTCACCCTGGACGGCGACACGGTCGAGATGGCCCATGAGGCTCTGATCACGGCCTGGCCGCGGCTGCGCGGGTGGATCGAGGAAGACCGCGAACGCCTGCGTGTGCACCGGAACCTGACCGAAGCGGCCCACGCCTGGCAGGAACTGGGCCGCGAAAAGGGCGCTTTATGCCGGGGAAGCCGGCTCGCCGCCGCCCAGGAACACTTCGGCATCGCACCGCGCGAAGACCTGAACGACCTGGAGCACGCCTTCCTAGACGCCAGCCGCGACCACGAGCACAAGGGCCGCCGCCGCTACCGGCTGGTGCTCACCGCGGTCACCGCCGCCCTGTGTCTCGCCCTCGTCGCCGCCGGCCTCGCCGTGGGACAGTGGCGGAGCGCGGTCACCGCCCAGCACCTTGCCCAGTCCCGGCAACTGGCCGCCCAGTCCAGTGCACTGCTGGCCTCCGAACCCGACCTCGCCTCACTGCTCGCTGTCCACGCCTACCGAACCAGCCCGACCCGCGAGGCCACCGCCGCCCTGTATGCCGCCGCGGCGCTGCCGCTGCGCAAGCGCCTGACCAGCGGCACCGAACCCGTGGTTTCCATCGCCCTCAGTGGGGATGGACACACCGTCGCCGCTAACAGCCGAGACGGCAAGGTGCGGATCTGGAGTCTGCCCGGAGGCCAGCTCCGACACACGTTCGCCGGCTACGACAGCGGCGAAATCACCGCGTTCAGCCTCGACGGACGCACCCTCGCTGTCGCTACCGCCCATGGCGCCGACGGGATGATAGGGCTACTGGATCCCGTCGCCGGCAGGAAACTCAGAACCATCACCGTCCCCGACGGTTCGGTACGCGCAATGGCCTTCAGCCCTGACGGCCGTACCGTCGCCGCCGCCTCCCCGGCGGCTGTGCGGGTGTGGGACGTGGCCACCGGCCTCCTGCGGCACAGTTTCACCAGCGACCCGCGGGCGGTGGCCTTCGGCCCGGATGGACATACCGTCACCGCGGTAGTCCGCAGCGGACTGGTGCGGGTGTGGGACGTGGCCACCGGCCGCCCCCGGACCGCCCACGACAGCCGAATTAAGGGCGGTGCGGTGGCTTTCAGCCCTGACGGCCGGACATACGCGGTTGTCCGCACCGACGGTCTGGTGCAACTGCGAGAGGTGGCCACCGGCATCGTCGGGCGCACCATCAGCGACAGTCCCATCGGAGTGAACGAGGTGGCTTTCGCCCCGGACGGGCGGACCCTAGCCATCCCGGGCCGGGGGGACACGGTGCGACTGTGGGACACCACCTCCGGCACAGCGCAGGCCACCGTGACCGCCGGTCACCACGTACGGGGAGCCATGAAAGTAGCCCTCAGCACAGACGGCCGCACCCTGGTGACCAGCAGCAACCTCGATCCCACCGTCCGCGTCCACCGCCTGCCAGCCGACTACCCGCAGACCACTCTCCCAGGCCCTGACAGCACATACGCCGCCGACATGGCGTTCAGCCCGGACGGACGCACAGTGGCCACGGTCCGCCAAGGTCCACCCGGCCGTGGATCAATACAGCTTTGGGACGTCAAGACCGGCGATCGCAAAGCCACCCTGGCGCTCGGCCCCGACCAGGCACACCGGGAAAAGCAGCCGCCCGTCACGGTTTCCCGCCTCGCGGCCGTGGGATTCAGCCCGACCGGGCGCGCCCTGGCTGCCAGGGCCACCAAGAACAGGGTGCTCGAGGCCCGGGACGTTGCCACAGGCCGTCTACTCAAAACCCTTACTCTGAGCGTCATCGACACGGCGGTCTTCAGCCCTGACGGGACACGGCTCGCCATCGTCGGCGAGAAGGGAACGGTGCGAATCTGGCACCTTTCAACCGGCGCATTACACACCGCCCACACCAGCCCCGGCGAGTCCGTCAGGGCGGTGGCGTTCACCCCGGACAGCCGCACACTCGCCGTCGTGGACATCGAGGACGGCAGCGACCAGGTCACGCTGCTGGACACCGCAACCGGCCGCACACAACGCACCATCAAACCGAGCACCCCAAGCCCACTGTCTCTCGCGTTCAGCCCGGACGGGCACACCCTGGCCACCGCAAGCAGGAGCGGAGTCGTGAACACGTGGGACAGGCGCACCGGTCAGCTCCAAGACAGCTTCAGCGTCAGCGGTGAGGTGGCGTCACTGGGGTTCAGCTCCGATGGACGCACCCTGGCCGCAAGCACCGTAAGAGGAGTCCAGCTGTGGGACCTCGCCACCAGCCAGACCAGAATCACCCTGCCGACCCGCTCCCTCGCAGCAGTGGCGTTCAGTCCGGACGGACAAACCCTGGCCGTCGGCGCGGGCAGCTCCGTCGGGCTATGGAAAGTCGACCTGCCCGACCCGGCCCACGCGATCCGCAACATCTGCCAGGCCATGGACACCACCCTCACGCCTCTGGAACAGTCCCGCTACCTGCACGAACAGTCCGCTGAAACCGGCTGCCAGCCGGCCGCGCGATAGGACCTCACTGCGCGGCGGGCAATGAGCCGACTTCAGGCAGGGCCGGAACGGTGCGGTGCGGTGCGGTGCGGTGGTAGCAGGTAGATGCCCCCGCTCCGGGTGCCACGTCGGCGCGCCGTCCGCAGGGCAGATCATCGCGCGCCCTCACCGCCCCGCTAGCGAGAGGCTGGCGGGGACGGGAGGAGATGCACTTCGGGCTGGAGAGGACGTCTCAGTTGGGGTGGCACGAGGCAGACTCCCGCGCCCGCGTGGCCAGCACGGTGACGACGGCGGAGGACGCGGTCCTCAACTGATCCGCCGTGCCACCGACCGCAGCCTTCACATACTTCACCATCTCGATGGCCCTCGCCCTCATTGGAATCCTGGACGCGGCCCATTGCCCCGTCCGCGAACTCGCCGCTCAACCCAGGCCAATGGCAACATCAACGCACGGGTTCGCCTCGGCTACCGTGAGTCGGGCGAGTCCTGGGCGGACCTGCTGCGCGACTGCGCCCGCCGAGGACCCGGTGCTGGCGGTCGGCGACGGGGCTCTCGACTTCTGGAAGGCCCTGGCCGAGGTCTTCCCCGCCGGCTCGGCATCAGAGATGCTGGGTTCACAAGATCGCCAACGTGCTGAACGCTCTGCCGAAGTCGGCCCAGCCCGGCGCCCGCAAGGCACATCAGGACATCTACAACGCCGAGGACCGCGACCTCGCGGCCAGGGCGATCACGACGTTCACCCAGGAGCGCACTCGGCACGGGCCCTCTCAACGTTGCCGCGGTCTCGCCCGCGGGCTGATCCCTGTCGCCTGGGACGGCGCACGCTTGCTGCTGCGGCGCGTCTCAGTTCCTGATGAGAGGCTCGTAGGGGTGGCCCTCAAGCGTGAAAATGAGGACGAAGTTCACCCCCATCCGAACAGCTACCTCCCGTAAGCGAGCCAAGACGTCTGCCCTGGCCGGCAGGTCGAGGCCCAGGGCTGCCGCGGCACGGTCTCTCCGGGCCACGAGATCCGGCATGTCCTTCAGGTACTCGGCCGCGAGCTCGTGACTCTCCTCGTCCGTGAACGCCTGGCAGTCGCGCCACCAAGGGGTGACCAGCAGCAGCCGCAGGAGCTCGGGCAGGCCGATCGCAACCAGAGCCGCACGTCCTTCGGAGTCGGCATAAAGGACGGGACGTTCCTCGCCACCTTCACCGCAGAAGAAGTACGTCCCCCCGGCACCGTCGCCGGCGAAGCCTTCGAGCACGGCCCCCGAGGCGAGGTGGACTTCTTCGACATGGTCGCCTCGGTCCAGGTCGAAGTCACCCGGCCAAACGAGAAAACGGGCAGCTTCGTCCTGTTCGCGGACTGCAGCGATCAACGACTCCGTGGGCCGCACCTTACGGCTCACTGGGTTGGCAAGAATCTCTGCCCGTGCCTTCACGTCCAGAAGATCATGAACAGTACGCTGATGGCGAACAGGATGGGACCCGACGCCATCAGAGCAATCCCACAAATCTTGTAGAAGGTTGGGCCAACAACGTCTGCATCGTGGGCTCCAAGGCTGCCCAAGCGCTGTGCGCGCAGCTCCGACCGACGGGCGAGCTGAGCGTCGACAGCGCCGCTGAGGTTGAACGTCCAGCGCACGCCCTGGGCGGTCGCTACCGTGCCGACTGCGGCTAGAAAGAGGAGTCCCCATATCGAGGGGGACGAGCTGGAGCCGGACGTGGCGGCGATCATGAGCATGTCGCGATGATGACAGAGGTTTCAGCTGCCAGTACAGACCAGGCAATCACTGACCGCCGGATCGCGAGTCCTCCCGCTGCCTGGATAGCGGACGTTGTGGCCCTGCCGGATGCCCGCCGCGTCGATCTTGAGTCGTTAGCTGCCGTAACCCGTCATGTGCTACTCACCGCCGTGACAGCCGTTGGAGGATCCGGTCGGTGACGTGGATGCTGGCGACCCCGCACTTCAGACAGTCCGCTGTGAGGCTTTGAGCACTGTGGTGCTTATCAGGAGGACGGGGATGAGGTCCGGGTGACCACGCAGGGAGCCTCTCATTCTCGATGGCCTGTCGCGGCAGTGACAGCCCGAAGTACTGACCTGCAACCTTCAGCACTCGGCGCTTCGCTTCAACAGGCGACAGTTCCTCGTCCTCGCCAAGCAGATCGTCGATGGAGTTTTCCAACGCAACGACACCGGCCGCTTCCAGCGCCGGGCGCAGGAGGTCCGGTCGGGCTCCGACAGTGTTGTAACCGAAGCCCAATTAGAAGTGCAGTTGCAACTCACCGTCGGCCAGGACCAGCGTCGCAAGCCTGCTGTCGCCCATCCCTACAGCAGACCGCAAACCACCAGCCCCGTCACCGCCCAAGGCGCGATCCGAACGGACCACGACTCAAGTGGCGACGGGGAAACCCAAAACCGGCTGACTAGTGCCGCATCAACCAACGTTCGCCCTGGGGTGATGTGCCGCCCGGTTGCTGCGCCGGGTGGCCCTGGTTGGCCAGAATGATCACGTGGCTGAACGGGTGCAGGTCCGGGAGATCGACGACGACGAGGGCAGACGGCTGCTGCGGATCATCCGCAGGGGCACCGGATCGGTGGTGACCTGGCAGCGGGCCCAGATGGTGCTGCTGTCCGCCCAGGGAATGCCCGTGGCGAAGATCGCCGAGGTGACGTTCACCAGCGACGACCGGGTCCGCGATGTGATCCACAACTTCAACGCCGACGGCTTCGACTCGCTCTACCCGAAGTACTCCGGCGGCCGGCCGAGAACCTTCACTCTCCCCGAACGCCGGGAGATCAAGAAGATCGCCAAGTCGAAGCCGGCCGAGCACGGCCTGCCGTTCTCGACCTGGAGCCTGGCCAAACTGGCCGACTTCCTGGTCGCCGAGGGGGTGGTCGACGACATCAGCCACGAGGGCCTGCGCATCCTGCTCCGCGAGGAAGGCGTCTCTTTTCAACGCGTGAAGACCTGGAAGGCCTCCCGCGACCCCGACTACGCGGCCAAGAAGGCCCGGGTCGAGCACCTCTACGCCATCGCCGACGGCGAGGTCGTACCCGAGGACGGCGAACCCGAAGTCGTCTTCTGCATGGACGAGTTCGGCCCGCTCAACCTCCAGCCCCTCCCCGGCCGGCAATGGGCCGAACGCGGCGGCAGACACAAGGACCCTGACCGCGAGCCCAGACCCCGGCGGCGGGCCACCTACACCCGCCCACACGGGGTCCGACACCTGTTCGCCGCCTACGACCTGGGCAAGGACCAGCTCTACGGACACATCAAGAAGACCAAGAACCGCTCGAAGTTACTGGAGTTCTGCCGCTACCTGCGCTCACTGCACCCGCTCGAGAAGCGCATCGCGATCATCTGCGACAACTACTCCCCGCACCTGACGACGAAGCGGTGCCAGCGGGTCGGGACGTGGGCGGCGACCAACAACGTGGAGATCGCCTACACCCCGACCAACAGCTCCTGGCTCAACCGCATCGAGGCCCAGTTCACCGCCCTGCGCTACTTCACCCTCGACGGCACCGACCATGCCAGCCACAAAGAGCAGGGCAGCATGATCCGCCGCTACATCATCTGGCGGAACAAGCACGCCACCGACGAACGCCTCCGCAAGGTCGTGAACAGGGCCAACGTTGCTTGATGCGGCACTAGTTGCGGACGTGAGGGCTTGCCAGCGCAGCTCCGAAGTATCCCTTGGGTTGGTAACAGTGATTCCCGCACTCGCGCCGCGCAGGTCGACCGAACCGCTCAGAACGGGGCCGGAGGCCGAGCCGCGGGCGGTCCACACGCAGCCGTCGTCGTTCTCCGTGGGTACGCCAACGACCGTCTCGGCCTTGCCGTCCTTGTTGAGGTCGGCAAGGTGGACGGTTGCGCCGAACTGGTCACCGACTTCCGCTGTGCCGGGCACATCGGCCGTGCTCTGGGTGTATCCGACTGCGCCGGAAGTGCTCAGAACGGAAGCAGATCCACGTAGCAAAACAAACGTGCCTGCCATCGTGAGCTCGCCGACAGCCTCACTGGGAGAACCGACGAGGACGTCCGCGTATCCGTCGGCATCGATGTCGCCGATACTGAACGACTGTCCGAACTGGTCACCGTCCTCCGCGGTTCCGCGGTTCCCGGGACGCCCGCCGTGTCTTGGTGGAGGCGTTGTTGACCAGGATGTTCAGCCCCGGGGCGCCGTCGTTCCCGGCGTCGGTGCCGGTGGCCGCGGTGAAGTACCCCGTCTTGGTGGAGACGTTCAGCAACGGGTGGGCGGCCAGGGCCGGGGCCAGGAGGGTCTGCGCCTGGCCCGTGGCGCAGTTGGAAACGGTGTCGACCCACCGCGCCCCGGAGGCGGCCCCACGGACGGCCGCCTCCGGGATCGCCCGGCACCGGTAGGTGCCCAGAGCGAGTTGTGCCGTCACAGCAGGCTCCCCACCGTCGCGGCCTGCCCGGCAATGAGCTCCTGGGCCAGCCCGGCGACGTCCTCCAGCGCGAGGCGAACCGTTTCCGCGAGCGCGGCCAGGTCCACGGTACGGCCGTCGACAAGCGGGCGCAGCACCGCCTCCGCCGCAGGCGCGAACTCGAACGTGCTCCGGGCGGCGGACAACGTGACCGCGTCCTCGCCGACCTCCAGCACCGCGCGGGCGGTCGTCAGCTACACCCGCAGACCGCCGTCGACCGGGATGCCGTCGATGTACGGCAGGCTCGGCACCATCCGGCCGACGGCCTGGCCGTCCATCGCGGCCCGGTAGCGGGCGAACAGTGTCGGGTCGTCCAGCAGTTCCGCGCGCCGCTTGCGCATCCCGTCCACAGCGTCGGCCTGGACGTCCGGCGCGGCGAGCCGCCGGTTCGGGGTTTGTCACGAGGGGCTGGGACGTTGTCGGTGGCGGCCGGTACCTTGCGATCATGGGTGTCTATCTGGTGAGTGTCGCCGCGCAGGACTGGTCTCGGCCGGGGGAGGACGGGTACGGGGACGTCGCCGCCGCGTTGGACGCCGAGCTGGAGCGGCGCGGGCTGCCCCCTTGCGAGCTGCGGCAGGCCGCACGGGAGGCGCCGGGCTGGTTCGAGGAGAAGGTCAGCCCGTCCATGGACGGCTTCGTGGCGCTGTGCAGGACGCTGCTGACCGACGCGGAGCTGTCGGCCCTCCTCGACTGGAGCGTGCTGGTGCCGTTCGCGCTGGAGGAGGAGATCGTGCTCCCCGTCGGCACCGCGTACTCCGGCGAGGAGACAGCGGTCGCCGGAGCGCCGCGGGTGCTCGCCCTGGCCGAGCGGCTGGCCGGCGCCGTCGGACTGCCCGTGGACGCCATACCGGCGGGCGAGAACCTCGCACTGACCCTGTGGTTCCTGGAGGGCGGGGCGGAGCGGACCGCCCGGGTGCGACCTGGACCGTGGGCCGAGGACCGGGACGCGGCCTTCTACGTGGCGCTCTACCTGCGCGCCGCGCAGTACTCCCTGCGGTACGGCTGCCCGATGACCTACTCCTGAGCCACGGCGGCGGCTGACCCGCCGCAGAGGCCGTATACGGATCCGGGTCCGGGCCGGGGCCGTGTCCCGCCGCGCGCCCGAGTCCGTGTCCTACCGGAACACCCCGCAATGCACGCGACTACGAACGGCTGCCCCAGCACTCCGAAGCCCACCTGAACTGGGCACTCATCACCATGATGACCCGACGCCTGACCCGCAAAAGCCCCCGCGCCGACAACTGGACCAAGAAGCAGCGGCCCGTCGGCTGACCATGGGTGACACGCTGCGAAAATCACTTGAAGTGCCTACTTAAAGTGCGGACATGCCAATTTCGCTGCACCTACAAGAGATCACCCCTGACAACTTCGAGGCCGCGATCAACCTGAGGGTCCGCCCCGACCAGGAACACCTGGTGGCACCCGTGGTGAAGTCGCTCGCCGAGGCATACGTCCACCCCGGCATCGCCTGGCCCCGACTCATCTGCGAGGACGACGAGATCGTCGGGTTCCTCAGGGCCTTCTTCCACATCGACTGGACCGGCAAAGGCACCGACTTTCGCTCCGGACTCTGGCGTCTCAACATCGCAGATGGAAAGCAGGGCCGGGGCTACGGACGCTTCGCAGTGGAGTCCGTAGCCGCTGAGATCCGGCACCGAGGTGGCACCCGCCTGACTACCACCTGGCATCCCGGACCGGATGGCCCCACAGGCTTCTACTTGGCGCTCGGCTTCCGACCAACTGGAGAGATCAGCGGAGACCAAACCATGGGCATGCTGGAACTGGACTGAGCCCGGGTTCTTGCCACACCGGCACCGGCCACACGACGACGTCCCGGTCTATCCGGAACTCAACCGGCGACACCCGCCAACAGCTTGGTTCAAAAAACACCTACCGAAAGAGCGTTTTGTCCCGACAGGACTGTTTGATGTTGATTTGCGGGTCGATCGGGCATGGGGCGGAGAAGAACAGTGTCGCCATCGCCTCCAACGAGTCGTTCGGCGGCTGGACCAAGATGTTCACCAACCCTCGCCTCTGCGCGGCCATCGTCGACCGCCTCACCTTCAACGGCACCATCATCGAAACCGGAACCGACTCCTACCGCCTCGCCAGCACACGAGCCCGCGCCGAACGCGCAGAAGCGGGCTGATCAACCGCTTCAACGTCTGGCCGGGCACCGTCGGGGGCTGGCCAGGCCGATGTCATCGAGATGCGCGGCATCGACGAGTACATGCGCGGCTCCGGCCGGGTGTTGCGCGCGGGCCACCGGAAAATCTGGGGCCCCGGGCGGCACCTGGCCGGCGACAACACCTTCACGTACTTCCTCGACCCGCACGGCAACACCGTCGAGTACACCACCGAGCTGGAGTGTTTGGACGAGGACACCTGGCGCCCGCACGTCTACGACTTCTCCCGGCCCGAGGTCACCGAACAGTGGGGCACCGCCAACCCCATGAACGAACTGATCGCCAAGGAGTCCTTCAACGACCCCGACCGCGGCGTGTTCGTCGCCCCGCCGGTCTGACCCGCACCCGACCCCGGGGACGCGACAGGGAGTTCACGCCCGGACAGCCGCCGTCGCGTCCCCTCCACCCAGGACCGCGGGTGCGACCCCACGCGCCCCGACCGCCTTCAGGAGCCCCGCCATGCGCTTCGCCGCCTACGAACACCGCCACCGCGAGCGGGTGGCCGTCGTGGAGGACGACGGCACGCTCTATCCGCTGCCGGGCGTCACCTCGCTGTCCGCGCTGATCACGGAGACCGCCGGCCTGCCCGGACTGCTCTCCGCCGGCCGTGAGGCTCTCGACGTCCCGCCCGGCCCGCACGTCTCCCAGGTACGGCTGCTGGCTCCGCTGCGGCCCGCGTCGGTACGGGACTTCGTCACCTTCGAGGAGCACGTCGAAGGGGTACGCCGCTCCGTCGACGGAGCCGCGGGCGTCCCCGAGCAGTGGTACGCGGCACCGACGTTCTACTTCGGCAACCCGCACGCCGTCCACGGTCCGCACGACGAGGTCCCGATGCCGCCCGGCTCGTCCGTCCTGGACCTCGAGCTGGAGGTGGGCGCGGTGATCGGCCGGGAGGGCCGCGACCTGAGCCCCGAGCGGGCCCGCGACCACATCGTCGGCTACACCGTGTTCAACGACTGGTCCGCGCGCGACCTGCAGTCGGCGGAGATGAAGGTGGGGCTCGGCCCGTGCAAGGGGAAGGACACCGCCACCACGCTCGGTCCGTACCTGGTCACCGCCGACGAACTGGAACCGTACCGGGACGCCGACGGCTTCCTGCGCCTGGCACTGACCGCCGAGGTCAACGGCGAGGTCGTGGGCGAGGACCTGCTCTCCAACATGAGCTGGACCTTCGAGGAGATGACCGCGTACGCCTCCCGCGGCACCCGGGTGATGCCGGGTGACGTCCTCGGGTCGGGCACCTGCGGCAACGGCGGATGCCTCGCCGAGCTGTGGGGGCGGCTCGGCGAGCGGGAACCGCCACCGCTGAAGCCCGGCGACACCGTGACCCTCACCGTCGAGGGCATCGGCACGCTCACCAGCACCGTGGTGCCCGGCCCGGCGCCGGTGCCCCTGCCGACGGGCCGGCGCCGCTCACGGGAGCGGCCGTGAACGACCCGTACCGCAAGAGGCTTCTGGGCAAGGTCGTCGTGGTGACGGGGGCCGCCCGCGGGCAGGGAGCCGCCGAGGCGGCGGCCCTCACCCGCGAGGGAGCCCGCGTCATCGCCACCGACGTCGACGAGGCTCCGGGATGCCGTCGGCTGGACGTCAGCCGCGAGGCGCAATGGGCCGAGCTGGCAGCCGAGTTGCGGGACGCCTACGGGCAGGTGCACGGCCTGGTGAACAACGCGGGCATCACCTGGCGGGCCCGTCTCGGTGACGTCCGCGCCGAGGACTTCGAGCGGGTCCACTCCGTCAACGTCACCGGTCCGCTGCTCGGCATCCAGCAGCTGAGCCCGCTGATGCCGCCCGGCTCCTCGATCGTCAACGTCGGCTCCTCCGCCGCGCTCACCGCCCACTACCCGGTCGCGTACACCGCGAGCAAGTGGGGGCTGCGGGGCCTGTCGAAGACCGCCGCGCTGGAACTCGGACCGCGCGGGATCCGGGTCAACACCGTCCACCCCGGCTACATCGAGACCGCGATGACCGCCTCCGCCGCCCCCGGGTTCCGCGAGGCGAACCTCCGCGAGACGCCGCTCGGTCGCACCGGCACCGTGGACGAGGTCGCCCCGCTCGTGGTCTTCCTGCTGTCGGACGAGTCGTCGTTCATCACCGGCGCCGAGATCCCCGTGGACGGCGGCCTGACCGCGCACGGCGGCGTCAAGTCCCTCTCCGACGCCCTCCCCGGCCCCCAGAACGGCCGATGAAGCGGCTCACCGGCACCGAGTTCGCCGCCGGCGGCAGCCGCTCCGGCGCCACCAACGAAAGGAACGTCCGCACGTGAACAAGGTCCGCGGCAGCGCCTGCGAGGCGATCGCCGACATACCCGACGGCGCGTCGCTCGCCGTCGGCGGTTTCGGCCTGTCCGGCGTGCCGGCCGTCCTCATCGAAGCGCTGTACGCACAGGGCGCGACCGCGCTCGAGGTCGTGTCCAACAACTGTGGCGTGGACGGCCGCGGTCTCGGAGTCCTGCTCACCGCCGGCCGCATCGCCCGCGTCACCGGCTCCCACGTGGGGGAGAGCAAGGAGTTCGCCCGCCAGTACCTCAGCGGCGAGCTGGAGGTGGAGCTGACTCCGCAGGGCACGCTCGCCGAACGGCTGCGTGCGGGCGGCGCGGGCATCCCCGCCTTCTACACTCCGGCGGGCGTGGGGACCCAGGTCGCCGGGGGCGGGCTGCCCTGGCGGTACGCGGACGACGGGACGGTGGCCGTCGCCTCCCCGCCCGGGGAGACCCGGGAGTTCGGGGGACTCGCGTACGTCCTGGAGCACGGCATCACCACCGACTTCGCCCTCGTACGGGCCTGGCGGGGCGACCGGCACGGCAACCTCTGCTTCCGCCGCGCCGCCGCCAACTTCAATCCCCTCGCGGCCATGGCCGGTCGGATCACCGTCGCCGAGGTCGAGGAACTCGTCGAACCGGGCGTGCTCGCTCCCGACGAGGTCCACCTGCCCGGCATCTACGTACAGCGCGTCGTCGCGCTCAGCGCCGAAGAGGCCGCCGACAATCCCATCGAGAAGAGGACGGTCAGCAACTGATGGCCTGGACCCGCGACCAGATGGCCGCCCGTGCCGCCGCCGAACTCCGCGACGGCTCCTACGTCAATCTCGGCATCGGCCTGCCCACTCTCATCCCCGGTCACGTCCCGCCGGACGTCCACGTCGTCCTGCACTCCGAGAACGGCATCCTGGGCACCGGCCCCTACCCGCGCGAGCACGAGGTCGACGCCGACCTGATCAACGCGGGCAAGGAGACGGTGACCGTCCTGCCGGGCGCCTCCTTCTTCGACTCGGCGCTGTCCTTCGGCATGATCCGCGGCGGCCACATCGACACCGCCGTCCTCGGCGCCATGCAGGTCTCCGCCCGCGGGGACCTCGCCAACTGGATGATCATCGGCAAGATGGTCAAGGGCATGGGCGGCGCCATGGACCTGGTCCACGGGGCCCGCCGCGTCATCGTCCTGATGGAGCACACCGCCAAGGACGGCAGCCCCAAGATCCTCACCGAGTGCACGCTGCCCCTCACCGGCGAGCGGTGCGTCCACCGCGTCATCACCGACCTGGCCGTCCTGGACGTCACCGAGGGCGGGCTCGCCCTCGTCGAGACCGCGCCCGGCGTCACCGTCGACGACGTCACAGCCCGTACGAGCGCTCCCCTGCGCCTGGACAGCTTCACGGCCGGCTGCTGAAGGACTACGGGGTGCGTCCCGGGCCCCTCCTGGGGCGGGTTGCGGTCCGCACAGCGCTGCGGGCCCGCTCCCGTCGCGTTGCTACTGAGGCGGGTTGCCGTGCTTGCGGGCCGGCATCTCGGCCTGTTTGCTGCGCAGCATCGCGAGGGAGCGGATCAGCACCTCCCGCGTCCCGGCCGGGTCGATCACGTCGTCGACCAGCCCCCGCTCCGCGGCGTGGTAGGGGTGCATCAGCTCCGCGCGGTACTCCTTGACCAGCCGCGCCCGGGTCGCTCCGGGATCGTCGGCGGCGGCGATCTCCCGGCGGAAGATGACGTTCGCCGCCCCCTCCGCGCCCATCACCGCGATCTCGTTGCCCGGCCACGCGAACGTCAGGTCCGCACCGATGGACTGGGAGTCCATCACGATGTAGGCACCCCCGTACGCCTTGCGCACCACCACCGAGATCCGCGGCACCGTCGCCGTGCAGTACGCGTACAGCAGCTTCGCCCCGCGCCGGATGATCCCCCCGTGCTCCTGGTCCACTCCGGGCAGGAAACCCGGCACGTCCAGCAGCGTCACCAGCGGGATGTTGAACGAGTCGCACATCTGCACGAACCGCGCCGCCTTCTCCGAGGCCGCACTGTCCAGGACCCCCGCCAGCGCCAGCGGCTGATTGGCGACGATCCCCACCACCTGCCCGTCCAGCCGGGCCAGCGCACAGATGACGTTGCGCGCGAAGCGCTCGTGGACCTGCAACATCTCCCCGTCGTCGACGAGTTCCTCGATGACCCGTGCCATGTCATAGGGCCGGCTGCCGTCCTGCGGCACCAGCTCGCGCAGCACCGGGGCCCGCCGGCCCGCCGGGTCCCCGTACGCCGCCCCGGGCGCGAAGCCCCGGTTGTTGTCCGGCAGCAAGGAGAGCAGGTAGCGCACCTCCGCCAGGCACGTGGCCTCGTCGTCGTAGGCGAAATGGCACACCCCTGACGTCTCGGCGTGCACATCCGCGCCGCCCAGACCGTTCTGTGTGATCTCCTCGCCGGTCACCGCCCTGACCACGTCGGGGCCGGTGATGAACATCTGCGACGTCTCCCGCACCATGAACACGAAATCCGTCAGCGCGGGGCTGTAGGCGGCTCCTCCCGCACACGGGCCCAGCATCACCGAGATCTGCGGGATCACCCCCGACGCCTGGGCGTTGCGCCGGAAGATCCCGCCGTACCCCGCGAGCGCGGAGACGCCCTCCTGGATCCGGGCCCCCGCACCGTCGTTCAACGACACCAGGGGCGCCCCCGCGGCCAGCGCCATGTCCATGATCTTGTGGATCTTCGCGGCATGCGTCTCCCCCAGCGCGCCGCCGAAGATCCGGAAGTCATGGGCGTACACGAAGACCGTGCGCCCTTCCACCGTCCCCCAGCCCGTCACCACACCATCCGTATGCGGCCGCTTGTTCTCCAGGCCGAATCCGGTGGCCCGGTGCCGCCGCAGGAGTCCGACCTCCTCGAACGACCCCGGGTCCAGCAGGAGGTCCAGCCGCTCCCGGACGGTCAGCTTTCCCTTAGCCCGCTGCGCGGCCGAGGACGCCTCCCCAGGACCGGCCGCCGCCCGTCCTCGCAGCGCCCGCAACTCCTCCAGGGCTCCCGCGCCGTCCTTCATCCTGCCGGCGCTCCCCACGCCGGTGCCGGAACCGTCCACCGGATCCGCCCCCGCACTGTCCCTCACCACGGTCACGATGCTCTTCCCTCCTTCAGACATCGGGCACCCGTCAGCGGCCCGGCATCAGCTCACGAGGTGGATCCCCGGCGACTACTGCCAGCAGTGCGGAGACCGGAAGACGCTCCGTCCACCCGCCGGCCGCCAGTCCGCGACGCGCGGCTGCCGCACGAGGTCGTCCTGCGCGCCCCGGCCGGCCAGCAGCGCGCCCAGGACCAGGGCCACCGCGGCCAGCTCCTCCTCACCCGCCGCTCCGCGTACCACTCGCAGGACAGGTCCGACAGCGTCCGCGTCACTCACCGAGCCCTCCTCACGTCACCCCACGCCACGACATGAGGTCACCCTTCGGTACACCCCTCAAAGAGCGCTCACGTCCCGCTCGAGGATGCGTCGACGACGTCGGCCGGGCCTCGCCCGCGGGCGCACGGTCACAGGCAGGCGAGCAGGCTGTCGAGCGGGGCGGGTACGCGGCCGGGGTCGAGGGCCTCGACGAGGACACGGCCGTAATGGATCTTGCGGCCCTTCTTCGTGCCGAGGAAGCGCCGCAACTGCTGTTGCGCGGTGCGGCCCTGCTGTGCGGGCTGACGCAGGAAGGTCTGCAAAGCGCGCTGGTCGCCCTCTTCGCGGACGAGTTCCGTCACCCGTTCCGGCCCCAGCGCGCGGATGAGTTCGTCTTCCAGGTCGGCCGCGCAGACGAAGAACCGCTGTCCGGCCGCACCGGCCCCGTCCAGGGCGCGGGCGTAGTAGCTACGCTCCCGCTCGTCGCACAGTCCCGTGAGGCGGAGGCCAAGGCCCGTGGGCCCGAGGAGGCGGGCGAAGCGCCCTACGCTCATCGCCCCGCCCATCGACAGGACACAGACTCCTTCGGCCGCCAGGTCCCGGTGTCGGCTCGCGGCCAGCGCGTCGACCGCCGCGACGTCGCTCGGCCCTTCGAGCAGGACGGCCGCCCGGACGGGCAGCCGCGCGGCCAGCGCGCGTGCGGGGTCGCCGACGCCACCGGCCGCCCACGCGGCGACCGCTTCCCGGAACGACCCCATGTCAGCCATGAGGGGAGTCTCCGCCTTTTCGCGCGACCGGGGTAAGGATTTTCCGCTCACGCGACGCGTCGCCCCTCCGCGGAACGGCCGCGGACTCGCCGCGGTGCTCCTCTACTGGGGCTTGCGAAGATGTCTCAGGACGACGAACTGCTACAGGACGACGAGCTGCTGCCGCACGACGACGAGCTGCCGCCACAGGATGACGAACTGCTGCCGCACGACGACGAACTGCTGCCGCACGAGGCCGAGTTGTTGCCGCAGGACGACGAGCCGCTCCCGCAGGAGGAGCCGGCCCCCGAGCCGTCGTACGCGGTGCCCATGACGTACCAGGACGAGGACGAGTCGCCCGCGGAACCGCCACCCGTCCCGCCGGCCCTGCTGGACCACCCGGTCTGAGAACCGCGGGCGGCCGTCCGCCTCCGGGGGCATCCGCGTGCGCAGAGTGACCAGCCCCAACACGGCCACACCCACCAGGACAAGCACCATCAGCATGTTCTCCCCCGAACGCCAGGCATTGGTAGCGGCTGCTCCCAGCATGCCCCGGGCCGTGGCTGCGCCAAGCCTTCCTTGAGCAAGCCCAGAGGTTGGCGGCGGCAGGCGGGCCCGTGACGCGTCGGCGCGGCTCGCAGGCCAGGCGTGGCCGCTCCCCCGACACGTGGCGCAGCGCGCGGGGCGCCGGACGGGGCTACTGGAGGACGAACCGGCTCCCGGCGCGGAGCCTGTCGACGAGTTCGGCGGGGGCCTTTTGGGGTGAACCCGCGTCGTACGGCGGCTGAGGGTCGTATTCGGTCCCCAGCTGGACCATCCGGGCCTGTTCGTCCCCAGCGACCCTGCCGACGAGGGTGAGGCCCATGTCGATCCCGGCGGAGACTCCCGCCGCGGTGATGAACTTCCCGTCGGTGACGACGCGTTCGCCGGTCGGCACGACCCCGAACGCGGCGAGGCCGTCGAGCGCCAGCCAGTGCGAGGTGGCACGGCGGCCCATGAGGAGCCCGGCCGCCGCGAGCAGCAGCGAACCCGTGCACACCGAGGTCGTCCACGTGCTGCTCGCGTCGGCGGTGCGCAGCCAGTCGAGCAGCACCTCGTTCTCCATCTGGGCCGACTGCCCCGGGCCACCGGGCACCACGACGATGTCGGGGGCCGGTACGTCCTGGAGTGCTTCCGCCGCGACGAGTGCGAGGTCGCCTCGGTCGCCCAGCACCGGGCCCGGATGCTGGGCGACGAACACTGTCTCGGCGCCGGGAATGCGGCAGAGCATCTCGTACGGACCAACCGCGTCCAGTGCGGTGAAGCGTTCGAAGAGGACAATAGCGATCTGCACGGTCTCCCTTTCATGGGGCGGGTTCGGGTGGTCGGCGCGGGTGAGGGCGCAGCGGTCAGCGACGACGGTCTCCGGTCGGGTCGGGGCCCACGCGAGTGGATCCGCCCAGGTGACGGACAGTGTCACCGTCCGGCGCGACGGTCACGATCCCGGCCGGGCCCGCGCCGACGCTGCCGCCGGAGCTACTTCAGGGCCCCCGGCGTCCTGGGTTCCATCCTTCGCGGCGGACGCGGAGTCCGCAATGACGAATACCCCGCTCTTCCTGCCCTCGGAGCGGCCGGGCGACCGGGCACGCACATCCGCAGGAAGGAGGCGGCCGTCCGCCGCCCGCGCACCTGCGTCACCTGAACTCGCCAGTCCGACGTGCAGAGCACCGCGAGCCGACGGAGGGTGAACCCATGGAGATCATCGCGGTCCAGGAACCCGACACCCAGCTCCCCGCCGACGCGCGGCCGGGCGACGCCCTCCCGCCGGCCCCCACCATCCACGCCGCGCCCGCCGACCCCCCGGGTTCAGGACAACCGGGCACGACGACGTTCTGCGGCACGCCCACGTCCGCCATGAAGCGGCTCGCCTACCAGCCCGTCGGCCCGGACAGCTGGTGCCCACCGGACCAGCACGAGTCCATGTGCACCGACTGCGACTCCGTCGTCCACGCGGCCTGACCGTTCCCGGGGCCGCTTTTCGGAAGCGGTACGCGAATGACTGATTGAGGTCGGCCGTCAGGGAAACCGTGTCCGCGTGATGTGAGCGCACTGTCAACGGATCGGAGACCAGGCGATGGCCACCACGACAGACCCCGGCCGAGCGGTTTCGACGGCGTCGAACAGTCTGCGGCTGCCCGGAGTCGTCCTGGGAGTAGGGCTCGGCGGCTTCGCCGACGGCATTCTGCTGCACCAGCTCCTGCGGTGGCACCACATGCTCACCAGCACCGACACCGACCGTGTCGGGGTGAGGTACTACGACCCGAACACGGTGTCCGGGCTCGAGATGAACACGGTGTGGGACGGCGTCTTCCACACCGTCTGCTGGGTCGCGGTCATCGCCGGTCTCGGACTCCTCTACGCCCGGGTCACGCACCACCGCCGAGCGGTCTGGGCCTCGCGGGTGCTGTGGGGGTGGATCCTGGCCGGGTGGGGGCTGTTCAACCTGGTGGAGGGCCTCCTGGACCATCAGATCCTGGGAATCCACCATGTGCACGGCGGCCCGCACCAGGCGTGGTGGGACGCGGGATTCCTCGTCCTGGGTGTGCTGCTGGTCAGCGGGGGCTTCCTGCTCCAGCGCGGCGGGAGGCCCGTCGGGCCGGGGGCTCCCCGCGGCGGCGGGCAGGCCGCGGGGAGCGCCTGATGGGCGGCATGCAGCACACTCACCACGACAGCGCCGCGCAGAGCCTGCCGGGGGCGGTACTGAGCGGGCTGGTCCTGCTCGCCGCGGCAATGGGCTACCTGCTCGCGGCGCGCCGGGCCCGTCACCGCAATCCCACCCTCGGCTGGAGTCCATGGCGGTCCGTGTCGTTCCTCGCCGGGCTGGCCCTGTTCGGCGCGGCGCTGCTGCCGCCCCTGGGGACGTCGGCGCACACCGACTTCCGCGGGCACATGGCCCAGCACATGCTCATCGGCATGTACGCGCCGTTGGCTCTCGTGCTGGCCGCGCCCGTCACGCTTCTGCTCCGTACCGTCGCTCCCGCCCGTGCCCGCAGGGTGACCGCGGTGCTGCACAGCCCCCCTGCCCGGCTGCTGACACACCCCGTGGTGGCGCTGGCGCTGAGTACGGGCACGCTCGGAGCGCTGTACTTCACCCCGCTGTACAACGCGGCCATGGGTCGGCCCGGGGGGCACTGGCTGATGCTCGCGCACTTCCTCGCGTCGGGGTGTCTGTTCGCCCACGTCATCGCCGGCCCCGATCCCGCGCCGCGCCGGCCCGGTGTGCCGGCGCGGCTGGTGTACCTGGGTGCGGCGGTCGCCGCGCACGCCCTGATCGCGCAGGCGATGTACGGAGGCTTTTTTGTCGACATCCACGCCCCCGTCGCCCAGGTGCAGCAGGGCGCGGAGCTGATGTACTACGGCGGGGACATCGCCGAACTCCTGCTGGCCGCCGCGTTGGTGTCGACCTGGCGGCCCGAGCGGCGCACCGGGGCGGCGCGGGGCCGGGCGCGGTGGGCGGGCCACGCCCGCCCCACAGGCGCCGGGGGCTGACCGGCCACGGACCGGTCAGGCCGGCGCTCACCGGTCCTGCTTCCACCCGGCTGCCCGCGCCGTCCTGGCCGCAGTCATGACGTCGTTCCGGCTACCGGCCGCGCACGACGCAGTCCTCGGGCTGCGGCTTGCCGGCCGGCCATGCCAGCCCGACGAATTCCAGCGTGCCCCGTCCCGCTCTCGCGCCGGGTTTCAGCTCGACGACGGCGAGTGGTTTGTCGTACGGGTTTCCTGCCTTGGTCAGGCAGATCCGGCCGCTGGTGCCCACCACCTTGTTCCGCGACTGCATGGTGGCCCAGCGGTTCCCCACCTGCTCGGGTGAGGGCGCCTCCTGGCCGGTGGGCTTGGCGCCACGGATCGCCGCGACGGCGGTCCGTACCCCGTCGTGGACCATCATGGTGCGGGAGTCGTCCAGGACCACCGGGCCCATGCCCCGGCCCGCCGCTTCCAGGGCCGCGATGGTCTCCTTGAGCTCGTTCAGTTCGGCCAGCGGATCGCGCAGCCAGCCGGGGGCCTTCGCCTCGGCCGGCGTCTTCCCGGTTCGCCGGTGTTCGCGGGCCTGCCAGCGGCGTACCTCGATGCGCCAGGAGGCGGGGTGGGCGGGAGCGGCATACTGCACGGTCAGCCGGGAGTCGCCGGAGCTGTCGCGGAGTCCGGCCCAGTCCCGAGCGGTCATCCGGTTGTTCAGCGAGGCCGCGTCCGTACCGGACACCACGGTGAACCTGCGCTCCGGACATGCCTCCTTGGCGAGCTGTCTGAGGAACAGGCGCAGATGGGTGGAGCGGCCCGCGAAGTAGATCGTGTCCGCGCCGGAGTTGCAGATCGTGTTGACCGTGGGCCTGAACTGGTTGTCGACGTCGCCGGGGTCCGCGACCCCGGCGGAGGTGAAGGTCATGTCGTCCGGACCGGGCGGTCCTTCTTCCGGCAACTGCTGGAAGGCGTGGGCAAGCGACCGGACGTAGGGGTCGCGCCGGGTGTCGCGGACCAGTACGGTCTGCCGGTCCTTCCGGCGACCGTTGAAGTCGGCCAGCGCCCGGGCCTGCTCCTCGTTGGTGGGGATGATCCGGGCCAGCCCCCTGAACTCGTAGGTGCCGTCCCTGCTCTCCGCGTTGGCGATGGTTCCCGCCGACGCCCGCGCGACCAGCACCGGTACGTGCTGTGCGGTGAGCCTGCGCACCGCTTCGCGGGTGGTGTCCAGGGAGAGGTTGAAGCCGGTCACCGCGCGCAGTCTGTCCGGCCCGGTACGGGACATGCGCACGAGGTCCGGCACCACCTCGTCCTGCCGGGCGTAGTCCGTACCGGGGTTGGCGAGCACCAGCCTGAGCCCCGGCTTCCCCGGCTCCCGGTTGGCGCGGTACTGCGCCAGGAAAGCGCCCTGCAGTTCGCTGCGCAGCTGCTGCTTCTCGGCCTTCGAGTCCGGTTGCAGCGGGAGCATCATGGCCACGGTGACGTGCGGTTGCTTGTCGATGCGGCGATTCTCCTCGGCGATCCGGTCCGCGACAGGGGCGATCTCGGGCACCCCGAAGTCATAGCCGGACCCGTTGACGCCGATGCACTCGCCACCGGACTTGATGACACCGTCGGCGCATGTGCGAGCCCCCTGGCTGAGCTCCTTGCAGAGGGTGTACGTGCCGAAGGCGAGGAGGACCGCCAGGGTGCACGCGATGATCTTCCGCAGCAGTGTGGCCCACAGGGTCTCGTACAGCCGGTCGGCGACGGCCTGGAACATCCGCTCAGCCCCCTTCTCCTATGTCAGCGGTGCAGGAACACGACTGCAGCGGCTGCCGGTTGCGGGCCCGGCGCCCCCACTGCCCGGCCCGGTCGGTGAGCACGGGCGCGGCCCCCGCGTACTCCCGGGACAGCTCGTGCAGCAGCTGCACCATCCGTTCGGCCGCGACGGTGTCCGGCGGCCGGGTGCGCTCCTCGCAGAGCCACACCGCGTGCAGCAGCTCGTCGAGCTGGCGCTCCAGCTTGCCGCCTTCGACCCGGGCCACCGTCATCCGGGCGTGCCGCTCGTCGTGGCCTCCCGGAGAGGGTGCCTGGGCCAGCGCGAGCAGCTGGTCGCACCACTCCTCGGCGCCGACACCGCTCGCGGGGAATGCCGCGGCGAGGTGGTGCACGGCACGGTCGGGGCCGTTGGCGACCAGGTCGTGGTTGAGGCCGTGTGCCGTGGTGGTACCGAAGGCACGGTCGGGGGACTCGGCTCTGCTGCGGTAATGGGCGTGCAGCAGGCCGTGATTGTGACGCCATTCGGCGCCCTCCTGCGGTGGTCCGTGCAGTCTGCTCATCAGCAACTGCCGCAGGCCGAAGTCGCCGATGAAGTGCCGCTCGCAGGCCGGCCATCCGCTCTCCAGCAGATGGCGCTGCACGTCGTCGGCGGTGAGCCCGTTGGCCATCCGTTCGAGCCGCGGATCGCGCAGCAGGGCACGAGCGCAGTCGCCGGTGTGCGCGACCGACAGCTGAGTGAGCAGATCGAGCCAGTGAGCGGTGTGTTCGAGGGGCAGCAGTTCGGGCAACTGCCGCAGCACCAGTTCCATCAGCAACACCTCCCTGACGGCGCGGGGTTCCCCGTCGAGGACAGCGGGATGGTCCAGCAGCTCCCGGTCGTTGTCCAGCTCGGGCAGCTCCCCGGCCGCCTCGACCAGCCGCTGCACCATCCGGGGGCGACGCCCGGAAAGCCGCTGCACCGCGCTCTGCGCCCTTCGCAGCCTGGCCGCCTGCGGTGCTCCGCCAGTGTGCCGCTGCAACTGCTGATGGATGTGTTCGGTGGTGAGCAGCGGCATCCGCAGCAGAAGCACACCCTGCCCCAGGCGGCCGCGTGCGGGCCGCCGCTGCCAGTCGGGCAGCCCCTCCTGGTCCGGCCGGTACGCGGCAAGTTCCTCGGTGTGCGGTTCGTCGGCCAGGAACAGCGGCTCCGCCATCCGTTCGCTCGCGATGAGCACCGTGCGCTCCCGATGTCCATCGGCCCGGTCGCCCAGTGTTGCCGCCAGCAGAGCGCGGCCCACCGGCCAGTTGGCGTGCTGCAGCAGCACCGCGGGACGGCCGACCCGGGTGAGCGCGGCGCCCGGGCCGCGGTAGGCGGCATCCAGGTCCTCGCGCAGAGCACGAAAGAGGAACCTCTCGGCGAACTGTCGGTCCCCCGCGCCCTGCTGGACGTCGTGGGCGAGCATCCGCAGGCCGGTGGCGGCGCCGCCCGCGGCACCGGGGTACTCGCCGTAGGTGGCGTGCACCGGCTCGGCGCCGCTGCGCGCCAGTTTCTCCATGAACTCCGTCAGCGCGGCCCCCACCAGCGGTGCCGCCGCCGGGGCGACCACCCCGGCCAGCTGGTTGAGGTAGCCGCTCACCAGGTTGCGGGTGAACCGGCCGAGCCCGCTGCTCGGCTGCAACAGCACCCGGTAGCGCTCCAGTTCCTGCTCCAGCTCGCGCCGCCGCAGCCGTGCTCCCGCCGCCACCGCGGCCAGACCCGCGAAGAACCGCGGTGTGGGCAGAGCCCCGCCCGGCCCCTCCCACTCACCCATCCGCAGGGCGAGGTCGTACATCGCTTCCGTCGCCGCCGAGCGGCAGGAGGGGCGCCGCTCGGCGTCCTCCGCGTACCGGACGTCCGCACAGTCCACATACGCCACCGGCAGCTTCCGTCCGAACTCGTCCCGCAGCAGCTCGAGCAGCCGTTGCTTGCCCATGCCCGGCCCACCCGTGAGCAGCACGACGGGCAGGTCCGGCCCGTACAGAAGCCTCTCGCCGCGGCCCCGGGCACTGCGGCCCAGCAGCCTGGGGAAGAACTCTTTGTCCTCAAGGAGTCCCTCGAAACCCAGTCCTGCGGCCATCCGGCTTCCCCCGTCGCCGTACGTGTCCGCCGATCGGCGGGTGTCGATGTCGCACGGAGCGTAGTGGAGCACCTGTTCTCAAGGCAGCAACTTGTCGACAGACAGCGCCGGTTGGCACATGCCGACTGGGTATGACCACCCCTTGTGGCACGCGGCCCGAAAGCGGCTCGAAGGCGGCCCGAACGAATGATGACACCGCGTGTTATCCCCCGGCCGGTTGAACGTCTTCCTGCGCACGGAGCCGGTGGTCCGCCACTCCGCCTGATCCGTCCGCCACCCTTGACACGCGTGGCGTCCCCTGGCTTCATGACGGACAGGGTGGGAGCGCTCCCATGCCTGTTGACGTACCAACACATCCGTAGGGCCCAGCACAGGCCGACGTGGCCGTCTTCAGCGCCCAGCGCGACGGCACGGCCCGAGAAGATCGAACACGGCACGGCACGACTCCGATCCTCCCCGCACACCCGTACGGAAAGGACGAACCGTTGCGTCCGCACCCGCCCCTGGTCCCCCGCCCGCACCCCCTTCGCCACCGTGGACAGGCCGATCCGCCTCCGCCCACCGCCTCCCGCCCGATCCCGCGCCGACGCCGCCGGGCAGCTCCCGCCGCCGCGCTCGCCGCGGCGCTGACCGCCGGCCTGCTGCTGCCCCTCGCCGCGGCCTCCCCGTCGGCCGCCGCACCCGCCTTCAACTACGGCGAGGCCCTGCAGAAGTCCCTGCTCTTCTACGAGGCCCAGCAGTCCGGAAAGCTGCCGTCCACCAACCGCGTCGACTGGCGCGGAGACTCGGCGTCGAACGACGGCAAGGACGTCGGCCTCGACCTCAGCGGCGGCTGGTACGACGCCGGCGACCACGTCAAGTTCGGCCTGCCGATGGCGTATTCGGCAACCGTCCTGGCCTGGGGCCGCACTGGAGGAGCGGGCCGCCTACACCTCCGCCGGGCAGTGGACGCACCTGAAGAACAACCTGAAGTTCGTCGACGACTACTTCGTCAAGGCACATCCGTCCGCCAACGTCCTGTACGGGCAGGTCGGCAACGGCGCCAAGGACCACGCCTGGTGGGGCCCGGCCGAGGTCATGCCCATGGAGCGGCCCGCCTACAAGATCGACGCCTCCTGCCCCGGGTCCGACCTCGCCGGACAGACCGCCGCGGCCCTCGCGGCCTCCTCCATGGTGTTCGCCGACAGCGACGCCGCCTACGCCGACAAGCTGCTCACGCACGCCAGACAGCTGTACGGCTTCGCCGACACCTATCGGGGCAAGTACAGCGACTGCATCACCGACGCCCAGAGCTACTACAACTCCTGGAGCGGCTACAACGACGAGCTGGTCTGGGGCGCGATCTGGCTGTACAAGGCAACCGGTGACCCGGCCTACCTGACCAAGGCGGAAAGCTACTACGACAAGCTGTCCACCGAGCCGCAGACCTCCACCCGCTCCTACCGCTGGACGCTGTCCTGGGACGACTCCTCCTACGGCGCGTATGTCCTGCTGGCCCAGCTGACCGGCAAACAGCGGTATCTCGACGACGCCAACCGCTGGCTCGACTGGTGGACGGTCGGCGTGAACGGGAACCGCGTGCGCTACTCCCCCGGCGGCCAGGCAGTCCTCGACAGCTGGGGTTCTCTGCGCTACAGCGCCAACACGGCGTTCGCGGCGCTCATCCACTCGGACCGGCTCACCGGCGACCCCGACCGCAAGGCCCGCTACCACGACTTCGCGGTCCGGCAGATCAACTACGCGCTCGGCGACAACCCGCGCAAGTCGAGCTACGTCGTCGGGTTCGGCACCAATTCGCCGACCAAACCCCATCACCGCACCGCGCACGGCTCGTGGACCGACCAGATCACCAGTCCGGCCGACAGCCGTCACACCCTCTACGGAGCCCTTGTCGGCGGCCCCGGCGCACCGGACGACGCCTACGCGGACGACCGGCAGAACTATGTGAACAACGAGGTCGCCACCGACTACAACGCGGCCTTCAGCGGAGCGCTGGCGCGTCTGTACGCCGAGTACGGCGGCGCGCCCCTGGCGGACTTCCCCAAGCCCGAGCAGCCCGACGGGCCCGGAATGTCGGTGCAGGCCTCGGTGAACGCCTCCGGAGCCACCTTCACCGAGATCAAGGCCTACCTCGTGAACAAGTCCGCCTGGCCGGCGCGTGCCCTGACCAACAGCTCGCTGCGCTACTACTTCACGCTCGAACCGGGGGTGCGCCCGGACCAGATCAGCCTCACCACGAACTACAACCAGTGCGGCAAGGTGTCCGGGCCGACCCGGTACGAGGGTGACGTGTACTACGTCGGCGTGGACTGCTCCAACGCCGTGATCGCGCCCGCCGGCCAGTCCGCGTACCGCAGGGAGGTGCAGTTCAGGATCAGCTCGTCGGGCGCTTGGGACCCGGCCGACGACTGGTCCTACAGTGGCATCGCGACCACTCCGGGCAGCACCCCGGTGAACGCCCCGCACCTCGTTCTGCTGGAGGGGGCGGAGCGACAGTGGGGCACTCCGCCGGACGGCAGCACCCCCGGGCCCGGTCCGACACCCACTCCCACTCCAACACCCACGCCGACACCGGGTCCCGTCGGCTCCTGCGCCGTGACCTACACGGTCGCCTCCTCCTGGAGCGGCGGATTCACCGCTGAGGTGCAGGTCAAGAACACCGGGACGACTGCCCTGGACGGATGGCGGCTCGGCTTCTCGTTCCGCGGTGGCGAGAAAGTGGCCAACGCCTGGAACGCGACGGTGACCCAGTCCGGAGAGGCCGTCACTGCAGTCAACGCGGGCCACAACGGAACCGTTCCCGCGGGCGGTACGGCCGGCTTCGGCTTCCAGTCGAGCGGCACGGCGGCGGGAACCCCCTCGGCGTTCACACTCAACGGCCGCCCCTGCACCTGAGCGAGGGGCGAAGCCCAGTCGGCTGCCACCCGCCACCACGCCACGTCCAGGCCCACACGAACCTGACCGAGCCCTACCAAGCCCCGTACGGCGTTCCGCGCGGCCGACACCAGCCGCGCCCGACGGGCACGGAAGCCCGGTGTCGCCACCGCCCCCGGTGACACCGGGCTCTTCGCCGCGGCCCTCCCCCGGCTCCCCAGCGCTTGCGCGGCATGCCTTGGGAGCGCTCCCAAGGCAGAACTTACCGTTCGTGCAACCGACTTGACCTGCCGCTTCGAAATTCCTTCGACGGTTCGCTGCGCGTTCCCTTGTCAGGGACATGTGAGCCTCTTAAAGTCCTCGTCCGAACCACAAGTGGGAGCGCTCCCACCACGGGGGGTGTCGGGAGCGCTCCCGCCGGTTCGTCCCCCCTCAGTCTCACGAGAGGCCCCCGCATGCGATCGTCACCGCATCACCTCCGCGCCCTGCGCGGCCTGTTGGGAACGCTCCTCACGGCTCTCACCGTCGTCGCCGCGCTGGTCACCACGACGGCGCCGGCACAGGCCGACACCACGATCTGCGAACCGTTCGGATCGACCACGGTCCAGGGACGCTACGTCGTCCAGAACAACCGCTGGGGCACCAGCGAAACGCAGTGCGTCGGCGTCTCGGACACGGGCTTCAGGGTCACCCAGGCCGACGGGGCCGTGCCGACCAACGGCGCCCCCAAGTCGTACCCGTCGATCTTCAACGGCTGCCACTACACCAACTGTTCGCCGGGTACCAACCTCCCCGCGCAGCTCAGCACCATCTCCAGCGCCCCCACCAGCATCTCGTACGGCTATGTCAGCAACGCGGTCTACGACGCCGCGTACGACATCTGGCTCGACCCGACGCCGCGCAAGGACGGTGTGAACCGGACCGAGATCATGGTCTGGTTCAACAAGGTGGGTTCGATCCAGCCCGTCGGTTCCCAGGTCGGCACGGCCACCGTGGGCGGGCGCAGCTGGCAGGTGTGGTCGGGCAACAACGGCGGCAACGACGTGTTGTCCTTCGTCGCCCCGTCCGCGATCACGAGCTGGAACTTCGACGTCATGGACTTCGTCCGGCAGGCCGTGGCGCGCGGACTGGCGCAGAACAACTGGTATCTGACGAGCATTCAGGCCGGTTTCGAGCCCTGGCAGAACGGCGCCGGGCTGTCGGTGAACTCCTTCTCGTCGGCCGTCAACACCGGTGGCACCGACCCGGGCGGCCCCGGGGACCCCGGCGGTCCGGTCGCGTGCAAGGTGTCGTACGGCACGAACGTCTGGCAGGGCGGCTTCACCACCAACGTCACGGTGAGCAACACCGGTTCGACAGCCGTCGACAACTGGAAGCTCGCTTTCACCCTGCCCTCCGGTCAGCGGATCACCAACGCCTGGAACGCGTCGATCACCCCGTCCTCGGGGGCGGTCACGGCGAGCGGACTGTCCCAGAACGCACGGATCGCGGCGGGCGGCAGTCAGTCGTTCGGTTTCCAGGGGACCTACAGCGGCACCTTCGCCAAGCCGGCCGCATTCAGCCTGAACGGCACCGCCTGCACCCTCGCATGACCCGGCCGGCGGGCCTGTGAGCCCGCCGTGTCCCACCTGCTCCGGGGCTCGCTCTTCTTCCCTGCGCCGACAGGGCGGGCCCCGGAACTCCCCCAGTGCCGCCGTCCCGGAAAGGCCTGTCCGCATGAACCGCTCGCCGTCCCCCCGCCGCCCGGCCCTGGTGGCCGCGCTGTGTGCCGTGGCGCTGTCCCTGACCGGGCTGACCGCAGCCGCCCCGCCTTCCGGAGCCTCCGCCGCCGCTCTGCCCTACCAGAACCCCTCTCTTCCGGTGTCGGACCGCGTCGCCGATCTGCTGTCCCGGATGACGCTCGACGACAAGATCGGCCAGATGACGCAGATCGAGAAGGACGCACTGGTCCCGTCCTCCGACCTGGCCACCCATCGCATCGGGTCGGTGCTCTCCGGAGGCGACTCCACCGTCAGTCCCAACAACGCCCAGACCTGGGCCGACACCTATGACTCCCTGCAGCGCACCGCGCTGGGGACTCCGCTGGGCATCCCGATGATCTACGGCATCGACGCCGTGCACGGGCACAACGCGGTGCGCGGCGCCACGATCTTCCCGCACAACATCGGCCTCGGCGCCACCCGCGACCCAGCCCTCGTCCAGCGCGTCGGCCGCACGGTGGCCGAGGAGATGGCGGGCACCGGCATCGACTGGGACTTCGCCCCCTGCCTGTGCGTGGCCCGCAACGACCGATGGGGCCGCACCTATGAGTCCTTCGGCGAGAAGCCCGAACTGCCCACGTCCATGGCGACGTTCGTCACCGGCCTGCAGGGCGAGAGCCTGGGCGCGGGCCCGGCCTCGGTCCTCGCCACCGCCAAGCACTACCTGGGCGACGGCGGCACCGCCGGCGGCGTCGACCAGGGCGACACCCAGGTGTCCGAGGCCGAGCTGCGCGCCGTCCACCTGCCGCCGTTCAAGGAGGCGGTGCGCCGGGGTGTCGGCTCGGTGATGCTCTCCTACAGCAGCTGGAACGGCGTGAGATCGCACGCCAACAAGTACCTGGTCACCGACGTGCTCAAGGGCGAACTCGGCTTCGAAGGCTTCGTCGTCTCCGACTGGGCCGCGGTCGATCAGCTCGACGGGCAGACTGGCTTCACCGGCGCCGAGATCACCACGGCCGTCAACGCGGGCGTCGACATGGTGATGGTCCCGCACGACTACAAGAAGTTCCTGAGCCTGCTGCGCGGAGAGGTGAGCGCGGGCCGGATCTCCCAGGCACGCATCGACGACGCCAACCGCCGCGTCCTCACCAAAAAGTTCCAACTGGGTCTGTTCGAGAGCCCGTTGACCGACCGCTCGTACACCTCCGGGGTCGGCTCCGCCGAGCACCGCGCCCTGGCCCGGCAGGCCGTACGTGCCTCGCAGGTGCTGCTGAAGAACAGTGGCGGCATCCTGCCGCTGGCGAAGAACGCCAAGCTGTTCGTGGCCGGCAAGTCCGCCGACGACATCGGCAACCAGACCGGGGGCTGGACGGTGGGCTGGCAGGGGCGCAGCGGCGCCGTCACACCCGGCACCACGATCCTGCAGGGCATCCGGTCGACCGCCACCGACCCGTCCCGGGTCGCCTACGACCGCTACGGCAACGGGATCGACGGCAGTTACTCGGCCGCCGTGGCCGTCGTCGGCGAGAGCCCGTACGCCGAGGGGCGGGGCGATCGCCCGGGCGGCATGGGGCTGGACCAGGAGGACCTGCAGACCCTCGCCAGGCTGAAGGCGAGCGGTGTGCCCGTCGTCGTGGTCCTGGTCTCCGGGCGCCCGCTCGACATCGCCGCCCAACTGCCCGACTGGAAGGCGTTGCTGGCCGGCTGGCTGCCGGGCACCGAGGGCAACGGCGTCTCGGACGTGCTGTTCGGAGACTACGCCCCGACCGGCAAGCTGCCGGTGACGTGGATGAACGGCGTCTCCCAGCAGCCCATCAACGACGGCGACGGCAAGACGCCGCTCTTCCCGTACGGCTACGGCCTGTCCTACGACACGACACCGGCCCCGGAGCCGACCCCGACGCCGACCCCCACCCCCACGCCGACCCCGACGCCCAAGGCGTGCAGCGCCCAGTTCCGGGTGGCCTCCTCCTGGGCGGGCGGCTACCAGGCGGAGATCACCGTCAAGAACACCGGGGCCGGGCCCCTGACCGGCTGGTTGGTCGAGTGGGACCTGGGCGGGTCGACCGTCACCAACATCTGGAACGGCTCGCTGAGCGTGGCGCAGGGGCGGGCCAGCGTCCGCAATGTCACGCACAACGGCGCGCCGGCACCGGGCGCGACCACGTCGTTCGGCTTCACCGCGAACGGCACCGCGGGCGCGCCGGCTCCGCAGTGCGCCGCCTCCTGACCAGCCGTCGGCTGCTCCCAGCTCCGGCTCAATGTGGTCCCGCTGAGCACCCCGGTCGCGGGCGCCGACGCCTACCTGGAGTCGGTTTCGGCGGTGGCTCCCTGGCGGCCGGCAAGGACACCGGGGACAGCCAAATCCGGATGAAACAAGTCCGACTGGTCCGTGTTCAACGAGGTCGGCGACTTCAGCCGTACCGCCGGCACGTCCACCGCCGACGCCTCGACGGTCCCCGCCACCTCGGCACCGCACTGGCTGGCCTGCACACACCGCCCGCGTAGACCGTTGACCATTCCCTGGAGCCCCCTCACCTGTCCGGCCGACTCCCCGGGCGGGCGAGGGTCTGACGGACTCCCGAACGGGAGCGCTCCCATAGGTTGTTTCCGCATCGCACGAGGAGGAACACACGTGAAACGCTTCCTGGCCTTACTGGCCACCTGCGCCACGGCCGTCGGTCTCACCGCACTGACCGGGCCCCCGGCGGCGGCCGCCACGGGGTGCAAGGTCGACTACACGATCACCAGTCAATGGCAGGGCGGCTTCCAGGCCGGAGTGAAGGTCACGAACCTGGGCGCCCCTGTCACCGGATGGACGCTGAAGTGGACCATGCCGGACGCGGGACAGAAGGTCGTCCAGGGCTGGAACGCCACCTGGTCGCAGTCCGGCTCCACCGTCACCGCCGCCAGTGTCGACTGGAACCGCACCCTGGGCACCGGCGCGGCGACCGACCTGGGCTTCACCGGCTCCTTCACGGGCGCCAACCCCAAGCCCTCGGCGTTCACCCTCAACGGCGTGGCCTGTACGGGCTCCGCCGGCGACGAAGACCCTCCGCCGCCCACCCCGGGCACCGGCGGCACTCCCGTCGACGTCAACGGACAGCTGCACGTCTGCGGCGTGAACCTGTGCAACCAGTACAACCGTCCCATACAGCTGCGGGGCATGAGCACGCACGGCATCCAGTGGTTCAGCAAGTGCTACAACAACGCGTCCCTCGACGCCCTGGCGAAGGACTGGAAGTCCGACCTGCTGCGCATCGCCATGTACGTGCAGGAGAACGGCTACGAGACCGACCCGGCGGGCTTCACCAGCCGCGTGAACAGCCTCGTCGACATGGCCGAGGCCCGCGGCATGTACGCGTTGATCGACTTCCACACCCTGACGCCCGGCGACCCGAACTACAACCTCGACCGCGCCAAGACGTTCTTCGCGTCCGTCGCCGCCCGCAACGCCGGCAAGAAGAACGTGATCTACGAGATCGCCAACGAGCCCAACGGGGTCAGCTGGGCGGCCGTCAAGAACTACGCCGAGCAGGTCATCCCGGTGATCCGGGCCGCCGACCCGGACGCCGTCATCATCGTCGGCACCCGCGGCTGGTCCTCGCTCGGCGTCTCGGACGGCTCCAACGAGACCGAGGTCGTCAACAGCCCCGTCAACGCCACCAACATCATGTACGCGTTCCACTTCTACGCCGCGAGCCACAAGGACAACTACCGGGCCGCAGTGAGTCGGGCGGCCGCCAGACTGCCGCTTTTCGTCACCGAGTTCGGCACGGTCAGCGCCACCGGCGGCGGAGCGATGGACCGGGCGAGCACCATGGCCTGGCTGGACCTGCTCGATCAGCTGAAGATCAGCTACGCGAACTGGACCTACTCGGACGCCTCCGAAAGCAGTGCGGCGTTCAAGTCCGGCACCTGCAACGGCAGTGACTACAGCAGCAGCGGCGTACTGACCGAATCCGGAACACTGCTCAAGAACCGCGTCAGCACCCCCGACAACTTCCCCACCAACTGACCGCCGACGGGGCTCCGGCCGGACCGGAGCCCCGTCCCGACCGGTTGGGAGCACTCCCAAGTCACCCGCTCATTGGAACCGCACGCCGGCCACCGGAGGCACTGCCGACTTCGGCCTGCAGGGGACCTGGCGGTCATCCGATCCCGCGCCGAGCGACTTCACCCTCAATGGCGTGCCCTGCGGCGGTGACGGCACATCGCCCCCGCCGCCCACGACCCCGCCGCCCACGAATCCGCCACCGACGCCCCCGGGCGCCCGGCGCGGACTGCGGCAGCGCAGTGATCCGCTCGGACTTCGAGGACCAGACCGGACCCGCTCCGTCCGGCGCCCGGCGGTTCACCGCACCCGACTGCCAGGGCAGCGGCACGGCCGCCGTGGACAGGGCGGTCGCGCACAGCGGCAGCAGATCGCTGCGCGTCGAGGGCCGGGCCGGCTACTGCAACCACGCCTTCGTCGCCGCCACCGGGGACCTGTCCTCGGTCGGTCCGGTGATGTACGTACGCATGTGGGTGAGGCATACCACGGTGCTCCCCTCCGCCCACGTCACCTTCGTCTCGCTGCCCGACACCTCCCGGGGTGGGCGGAGCCTGCGCGTCGGGGGCCAGAACGGCGCCCTGCAGTGGAAGCGGGAGAGCGACGACGCCACGCTGCCCGCGCAGAGCCCGGCCGGTGTGGCGCTGAGCAGGCCACTGCCCACAGGTAGCTGGCAGTGCCTGCGTTCCGCGATCGACACAGCCGTTCCCGGTCTCGACACCTGGCGGGCGACGAGCGGATTCCGGGACTGCACGCCGACGGTGCCCCCACGCAGGACATCGATCAGCAGTGGCTGGCCCGCACCACGCCACCCCGGCCCAACGGCCTGCGTCTGGGCTGGGAAAGCTACGGGACGGGCGACGACACCCTGTGGTTCGACGATGTGGCCGTGGGCTCCGCCCCCGTCGGCTGCTGACGGCCAGTGAGCCCGGCGGCCGTGCGAGGTCCCGGCCGCCCCGGTGCCTGTTCCGGAACCGGCCATGACGACAAGCCCCCGTGCCCTGCGCGCTCCTGCCACGCCGGTCGTCCCGGCCCCTCCCCCACCGGCACGCCGGTCCCCGGTCCGGGTGGCACGCGGAGTTACGGTCAGCGGCATGGACAGTGATCGCCGTGGCCGGGTCCCGTGTCTGCTCGCCGGAGCGGTGTTCGCCGTGTGCATGGCCGGGACCACGCTGCCGACTCCTCTCTACGGCCTCTACCAGGAGAAGTTCGGATTCTCCGAGTTGACGGTCACCGTCGTGTACGCCGTGTACGCGTTCGGAGTCATCGCCGTGCTGCTGCTGGCGGGCAACGCCTCGGACGCCGTCGGCAGACGTCCCGTTCTGCTGGTGGGACTGGGGTTCGCCGCGGCGAGCGCCACCTGCTTCCTGTGCGCCACCGGTCTGGGCTGGCTGTACGCGGGCCGGCTCCTTTCGGGACTGTCCGCCGGTCTGTTCACCGGGGCGGCCACGGCGTACGTCATGGACCTGGCACCGCCGGGCGCAGCCTCTCGTGCCACGTTCGTGGCCACGGCCGCCAACATGGGCGGGCTCGGCTGCGGCCCGCTGCTCGCGGGAGTGCTAGCGCAGTATGCCGACCGGCCGTTGTACCTCCCGTTCACCGTCCACCTCGCGCTGGTGGCCTGCTCGGCGGCCGTTCTGCTGTGGCTGCCGGAGACCGTGCGCGAGCGGCGACCGCTGAGTACCGTTCGGCCGCAGCGCCCCAGCCTGCCCGGCCAGGTCCGTCCGGTGTTCGGGCCGGCGGCGATCGCCTCGTTCGTCGGATTCGCCCTGTTCGGCGTGTTCACGTCGGTCAGCCCGTCGTTTCTCGCCCAGTCCCTGGACGTACGCAACCACGCCGTGAGCGGGCTGGTCGTCGCGCTGGCCTTCTTCGCCTCGACCGGCGGGCAGCTGGCCGTCGGCCGGGTCGGGGTGAGGCGGTCACTGCCGCTCGGCTGCGCTGGTCTCCTCACCGGGCTGGCGCTGCTCGCGGGTGCGCTGCGGTGGGAGTCGCTGCCGCTGGTGGTGCTGAGCGCGATCGTCGGCGGGGCCGGGCAGGGCCTGGCCTTTCGCGGAGCGTTGTCCGCGGTGGCCGGGGCGTCTCCCGCCGGTCAACGTGCCGCCGTCATCTCGACGTTGTTCGTCGTGGCCTACGCGGGCATCTCGGTGCCGGTCATCGGCGTGGGGCTGCTGGCGGGTCCGATCGGTCTGGAAGGCGCGGGGCTGGTGTTCATCGCGTGCATGGCCGTCCTGGTGACCATCGCCGGCGTGTACTTGCTCCGGCGGCCGGTGCCGGCGAAGGCGTAGCACGAGCGGCTTTCCGGCCAAGGCTTTCGCACCGGCCGCGGGACTCCGGCGACGTCGAGAATCCCGGGAACGGGGACCGGCCCGGTGCATGTACCGTCGCCTGTCGTGGAGTTCATACGCTGGAGCACCGACCGCTTGCGGCCGGGACGGGACGGGAGGCAGCCTTCCAGGGCACAAGTGGCGGCTCTCAGGGGGCTGTCGGACCTGATCGCGGCGGACGAGTACGAAGAGGCCGAGGCCGGGGCAGCAGCTCTGGCCGCCCGTCCCCACGGCGCCCGGGACCGGAACTCCGTGGCGGTACTGCTGGCCAGGACCTCCGCCGTAACAGCCGCCGTGCTGCACGGCCGCAGGGATGGCCTTCTGCCTGAACTGGATGCTCTGATCACGGAGTTGCGCCGGACGAGCGGCGCCGACCGGACGGTGCTGCTGGTGCGCCGGATCAACCGCGCGGTCATCCTCAACGGGCAGGAGCGGTTTCCGGAGGCAGAGGCCGAGGCGTCGGACATCCTGCGCGAGGTGACCCGTCTGACGCATCTCAACGATGTGTGGAACATCGAGTTGACGGCGCTGGCGTGCCTCGCGGAAGCCCTGTGCGGGCAGGACCGTTCCGGGGAGGCGGAGGCCGTCGCGCGCGGGAATCCGGCCAGAGCCGAGGGCAACAGGGCGGCTTCCCTGCGCTGCCTGCTGATCCAGAGCCTCAACGGTCAGGGGCGGTACGAGGAGGCACTGGCCGAGTCCCGTCGGCCGACGCCGCCGGCGTCCCGCGCCGGGGCCGGACAGCTGGGACTGGTCACCGCCCAGGCGCTCCGCGGCCTGGGCCGCCGCGACGAGGCGGACACCACGGCTCGCCGGGCACTGGCCGACTGCGAGCGGTCCCTGCACCCGGCACACCCTCGGAACGCGCGAATCCGCACGCTCCTCACCGACATCGCCGCCGCGGATCCCCCCACGGGGGACTCCTGACGCCCGCTGCCCCCGCCTCCGTCTCGCGCCGGCGTGAGATGCGCACGACGAGATACGCCCTGACACGCGAGGCGCGGGCCGCGGACACTGTGTCCGCGGCCCGCGCATGGAACGGCCCGCGCCCCGCGCCGGAACCACGGGCCCGGATACGACTCAGCCGGCCTCGCCCGTGATGGCGACGCCGGCTGGGACGGGGTACGTCAGGCGTGTCGGTGGGAACGCCGGTTGCCCGTGATGAGGCGGTACAGCACGAGCAGGATGAGGGAGCCGACGATCGCCGCCACCCAGGTCGACAGCTCGAAGAAGCCGTCCACCGAGTCGACGTCGAAGAGGACCTTCCCCAGCCAGCCTCCCAGCAGGGCACCCGCGATACCGATCAGCATGGTGACGATGATTCCGCCCGGGTCCTTGCCGGGCAGCAACAGCTTGGCGATGGCACCGGCCAGCAGGCCGATCAGAATCCAGGCGATGATGCCCACGACTCCTCCTCAGACAATCGGAAGTGCGTTCCTTCTCCGAATGCACCCATAAGGCAAAGATAAACATCCCGTAAGCCGAGGACTGCCCTGCGGCCCCACCGTGCCGCAGACCGGGGCACAGGCCCGGCGAAGGCCGGACTCCCGGGGCGGGCCCCGTGGGTTCGAGGTCGCTTCGGCCGGGGACGGCGGATGGCACGCAGGGAGAAACCCTGCGGGCGTCGCACGCCCGCTCGTGCGGGATCTGGGCGTGCTGGAGAGGAAGCGTGTCACGAAAGCGTCCCGGTGTGTACGCCCGGGCCAGTACGCGTACATACTCCCGTCGGCAGACGCCCCGCCCCTCCCCCGCCGGGCACGGTGTCCAGGTGAAACCAAACCGCCCCGCACGCCGGACCTTCCTCGTCGTCCACGTAGCCGCCTCCGCGAGCTGGCTCGGGCTGTCGCTCGGACTGCTGGCCCTCGGGATCACCGCGACCACCACCCCGGACGCGGCTTCCGTGGCGGCCTCCGCCCGGTCCATGAAGCTGTTCGCCGACTGGCTCCTACTCCCCGTCGCGCTTCTCACGCTGGTCAGCGGCCTGCTGTTGTCCCTGAGCACTCATTGGGGTCTGGCAAGGTACCGGTGGGTCCACACGAAGTTCTGGCTGACTCTGGCGACGACCACGGCCACGGTCTTCGCGTTGCGCCCCGGGGTGAACGCGGCCGTCGCCGCACTCTCCGAAGGCGGCCCGCTGCCCGACGCCGGCGACCTCCTGTTCGGCCCGATCGTCTCTTTGTCCACGTACGTCTTCATGACCGTGATCTCGGTCCTCAAGCCCTGGGGACTGACCCGGCGCGGCCGGAGACTGCGCGGGACCGCTCGCGGCACCACCGGCGCCGACCGCGCCCGCCGGACGGTTTGAGGCCCGCTGTCGCGGCTCCACGGTCAAGGGCGGGCCGAGCGTGTCACCGCCCCGCAGGAGACAGCGGATGCCCTCCACCTACGTGTCCGGGCCCTTGAAGTCGGCGCCCACGGGTATGTGACTGTCGTGCCTAGAGCACCTCAGTGACGAAACAGCACAGATTGACAGGGCGTGTTACCCATGGTCATCCCGCTTATGAAGCAGGCGTCGGATGAGCCAGGGCCGAACTCGGACGTGACACTGGACTGGGAGATTTCCTGGGACGGTGGCGCGATGACAAGTGCGCACGCGCGACACGCGGCCAGCGCATTCCTCGAGCGGTCCCGGCAGTCCGGCCGGATCTCACCCACCCCACGCGACACCCAGAACGTGCAGCTCGTGGTCAGCGAGCTGGTCACCAACGTGTTGCGCCACACTGCCGGCGGCGGCAGTCTGCACATCGGCCTCGCGCCGGAGGGCGACAGCGCCCGGATCAGTGTCCGCGACACCTCCACCCGGTCTCCCCAGGTGCTGGAGCGGGATCCTGGACGCCTCGGCGGACACGGCCTGGAGATCGTCGAGGCGGTCAGCCGCAGCCTGACCGTGGAGACCCGCCCGGACGGCACGGGCAAGGTGATCATCGTCGAGTTGCCGCTCGCCCGTCCGGAGCCCGCCAACTGGTCCTCCAAGCAGACGCGGGTCACCGGCGCGGGGCGGCAACAGCCGGCGCGCTCCTCCCAGGAGTCCGACCCCGTTCAAGTGGACTTCTCAACTCCGGCAACCGATTCCCACCGATGGGGACACCGCCGGTAACGCAGGCAACTCGTCAGCGAGGTGCGGTCATGGCTCACACAGTCAGTCCTGAACGCCGGCCCTGCGCCGTTTCGGTGCTCGGCGGGCCGACCAGCGTCATCGACATGGGCGGCCTCCGTCTGGTGTGTGATCCCACCTTCGACGAAGCGGGCGATCACGGCTACCTGACGAAAACCGCCGGGCCCGCGGCCACCGAGGACGACCTCGGGGACGTCGACGCCGTCCTCGTCAGCCATGACCTGCATCCCGACAACCTGGACGACCGCGGGCGGGCGTTCGCTCTGCGTTCTCCGCTCGTGCTCACCGGTCCCGCATCCGCCGACCGTCTGGGCTCACCCGCCCGGGGGCTGGCGACCTGGGAACCTGCCCGTCTCCCCCGCCCCGACGGCGGAACGCTCGAAGTATGCGCTGTTCCCGCCCAGCACGGGCCGGACGACGGGGAGCGCGACCAGGACGGGCACGTGAACTGCGAGGTGACCGGGTTCGTGCTGCGCGGGGAGGGCCTGCCGACCCTTTACGTCAGCGGTGACAACGCCTCCGTCGGCATCGTCGCCAAGATCGCTCGCCGCATGGCGCCGGTCGATGTCGCGATCGTGTTCATGGGCGCGGCACGTGTACCCGGCAAGATGCGCGGACGCCCGCTGACCCTGTCCGCGGAGCGGGCGAGCGCCGCGGTGTCCGTACTCGGCGCACCCGTCGTGATCCCCGCTCACTGCGACAGCTGGGCGCACTTCAGCGAAGAGCGCGCCGACATCGAGCGCGCGTTCGACGACGCGGGCCTTGCAGGGTGCCTGCGGACTGCCCGGAACGGCACGTGGATCGACCTGCCTTTCTGACGCGTCCCGGCGGCGACCGCATCGCTGGTGTCACCCGCTGAAGAAGTGACCGACAGCAGTCAGCCTCCTGTCACCGGTCACGCTGGTGAGGGTGAGCAGGAACATCTTTCTCAAGGGTCATGGAAGTCGATCGGCTACCCACCCCTCTCACCGCACCGTCACCCCCTTGACGGGTGACGCGTCACAATGCGACTCTGACTCCCACAGAGCCACCTGGCTCTGCCCGCCACCGATTGAGCGGAGGGTGACCGTGGAAAGTCAGGGCACCATGGACGGCGCCGCGGCCGCGCGACACGCACGGTTCGGCAAGCTGCCCGAGCGCATCCGATACGAGGACATCATCGAGGAGCGGGCAGCAACGCCCGGCGACACTGCGCGGAACGCCTACAACCCCGAGGGATCCTGGACGTCCTTCTCCTGCCTGGCCGCCGACCTGGGCCTGTGAGGCGGGCGCCCGCGAAGACCGAAGGGCGCGGCACCCGTACGCCGCGCCGTCACCGGACGCACGCGCGGAACCGGGCGCACGGGCCGACCCACCGGATCGTTCGAGCACGCCTTGGCGGGCGCACCAGTCACCTGTCAAGATAGTGATGTGAACCCAGACCACGTCTTCGTGTGCGGAAACCCGGCTCTCGACTTCGCCGCGACCGTCCGGGCGCGACGTTCGACGCGTTTCGAGATGTTCGCGACGCCGGACCGGCTGGACGCCTGGTACATGGAGTCAGGAATCGTGGACGCGGTCTCCCCCAGCCAGGAGAGCGACGTCGACCAGGCGACGGCCGTACGAGAAGCCGTGTACCAGCTGGTCACGGCTCGCCGGCTCGGCGAGGAGTACGCCAAGGGCGCACTGGCCGTCGTGAACAGCGCGGCCCGCAGGCCTCCGGCGGTGCCCCAGCTGACCCCCTCTGGACGCTGGACCGCTGCGACATCCGAAGAAGCGCTGTCGGCGGTGGCGCGCCTCGCCATCGAGCTTCTGAACGGGCCGGACGTCCCGCTGCTCAAGGAGTGCGGCAACCCCGAGTGCACCCGCGTCTACATCGACCGCTCGCGGGGCATGCGGCGGCAGTGGTGCGGCATGGAGTCCTGCGGCAACAAGCTCAAGGCCGCCGCGTACCGCGCTCGCAGGAAGACCCCGGACTCCGCAGCGGCCCGCTGACCCCGTCGGCGCAGCTTTCGGCCCGGGAGGAGCCCTGGCGCTCCCTCTGAGCCGACGGGATCAGCCCAGGCGCGAGACCTGGTAGTGGGCGACGCGCCAGCCTTCGTCCGTGCGCTTCAGCAGCAGGCTCAGGCTGACGTTGATCGTGGGCCGGTCGGTGAACGAGAAGTCCACACCGAGATACCCGAGGACGAGATCGTCGCCGAGATGTCTGGTTTCGAGAATCCGGTAGTCAGCGGTGAGCCCCAACGGCTGGGAGTCGTAGTAGTCCGCGATCGCCTCGCGACCCACGCCGTAGGGGTGCAGCCCCTGGAAGATGGCGTCCTCGGTGAACAGGGACGCGACCCGTCGCGGCTCGTGCCCGTCCACGGCAGCCTTCCACCGGTCGGCGACACCTCGCAGAATCGCTTCCGTCTCCGTCGTGCTGTGCATCAGGTTCTCCCGCCCATTGGAACCGCCGGCTTCCGAACCGGCCGACCCAACCAGCATGCCATTTGGTAAGCGACTGGTCTACTATTTGCAGGCAGAAGTCTGGATGAGTGCGTGGCGGCGGCGAGGTGCCCGCAGCCGTGAGGGAGGCCGACCGCAGGTCACGGTCGGACAGCTCCCGTCCAGTCCGCCGGAGGAACCGCGGGCCTGTCAGCCGACGAGGGCGACCGGGGCGTCCCAGGCGTCACGGTCCACGGTGATCGTGTGACCGCCGCGGGTCTCCTTGCTGTTCACCATGTACTGGTGGCCGCGGCTGTGGCCTGTGAACAGCTTCGGGTCCCAGGGCCAGTCCGTCGTGGTGGTGTTCTTCTTGTCCCACAACGCGTACCAGAGGTTGCCCGGCAGGTCCGTCCTGTCGGAGGCCGTGGCGATGGCCTTGGCGCTGGAACTGCTGAAGCCGTAGTACCCGGCGCGGTAGGTCTTGGCGCGCAGGGTCTTGGTGAAGGAGCGCACGTACGTCAACACGGCGTCGTTGCACGCCTTGTCGGTGATGTCGTAGGGCTCCATGTCGAGGTAGACGGCGCTGCCGGCCTTCATTCCGAGCGCCGATGCCTTGGCAACCGCGTCGTTGGCGTTGCTCACGCCCAGGGAAGCCGCCGTGGAGGCGGTGAGTTTCTCCGGGTTGTTGCCCGTCTGGCACGGAGGCTGGGCGCCGACGTAGAGCGGGATGAGCTTGTAACCGAGGGAGTTGACCGACTTCACCCAGGACGCGGTGAGGTTCGGCTGAGCGCACCCGCGGTTCTTGCCACCGATGTAGACGGCGGCGGCACCGTAGAAGCCCGTGTTCCACGCCTTCATCGCCGCGAGAGAAGGCGCCGTGCAGGCGTCGAACGCCCGGCCCGTATACGTCTTCTGCGCCGGCCAGGTGGTGGTTGCCATGGAGGTCTGCGCCGCGATTCCGGCACCGGCGGCGACGACCACGCCCGTTACTGACCACGCCAGATAGCGGCCTCTCCTGGACAACCGGTGACTGGACATCCCCACCCCTTTTGATCGCGGCCGACGGAGCGCCACTGGTGCGCCCTCGGGCCCGGCGCGCGTGCGGAGTTCATCGTGGTGATGACTGCAGTGCCAGGCGGCGCCCGCACCGGCGCGGTATGACTCCGACGTTCGGAGCGCTCCGTAGCCTACCCAAGATCAGTGGGCAGGTTGGCAACATGGCATGTTCATCAGTGCTGAGACTCGGGCACCTTGGTCCGCAGCTTCCGGTCGTTCTGCCCCGGCCGTCGAGTGATCCGACGCGGGCCTGCGACATCCCGGATCGCATCGTCGACGAGGGCGTGGCCGCCTCCGGTCACCGACAGACGCTGGTGGAACTGCCGGCCCCGCGGACTCCCCAGTCGGTTCTGGCGGCGCTCGCGCACTCCAGAAAATCGCGAACTGACGCGGGCCGAGCCGGCCGGCCTCGCGACCGGAGCGGGCCGTCCCTACGGCGGGACCGCGCGCCGGCGAGCGGTTGGTAACCGGGGGCCCGACCCGGCGGCTCAGGAACGGCCGCGGCCAGGTGTCAGGGCTGTCCCCCGGGCAACACCGCGTGTTTGTCGCGAGTTCCGCCGAGTCGGGGACGGGCAAGAGCCGTCGCAGGAGGTCGAAGCTCAGGTCAGGCAGCCAGGGCCTTGCCCCCGCCCGCGGTCGCACGGCGGGGGGCGCGCTGCCGCCGGGCGTGCTGCGCCAGGATCTCGTCGGCGGCGCAGATCGCGTCGGCGACCGAGCGGGTGCCGGTCAGCATGCAGAGGGTACGCGTCACGTCGTCCAGCTCCCGCTGCCACTCACGCGTGCTCCTCTCCGCGAGAGCGATGCGTGCGCTCGCGTACCGGGCGAGAAGCTTTCTCACATGGCGCGGGTCCGGCGTCGACACGGTGACACCCCTTCGGTGATCTGTCCGGGAAACTGTTGTCCGTATGCCCCGGACAAACGAGTCCATGCCGACGCCCGGGCACGGACTTCGGTGGCAGGCCGCGCACGACCCCGCTCGTGCGAGCCGCGTCCGCGGGCCGACCGGCACGGACGTCGAGGGTCGGCGTCGGCGTCGGCGTCGGCGTCGGCGTCGGCGTCGGCGTGATCCGAGCGGTGCCTAGGCTTCCGGCATGAACGACATCGCGCCCGGGATACGGATCAGACCCGGCAGCCGGGCCGACGCACCCGCCGTGCTGGCCATGCTCGACTCCGCGGTGGCCTGGATGAACGCCCGCGGCAACACCGAGCAGTGGGGCACGACACCGTACTCGCGGACGCCCGGCGGGGTGGCGCGCGTCGAGCGGTACACCACCGAGAACGCCCCCTACATCGCGGAGTCGGACGGGACACCTGTCGGCGCCATGGTGCTGGACACCGGGCCCAGCCCGCAGATGCCGATCGCCCGGGCCCGGGAGCCCGAGCGGTACGTCCGGCTGCTGGTCTCCGACCGGCGGCACGCCGGCCACGGCATCGGGGCGGCGCTGCTGGCGCATGCCGCCGATGAGACCCGGCGGGCCGGCGTGAGACTGCTGCGGGTCGACTGCTGGGCGGGCGGCGGGGGCGAGCTGGTCGCGTTCTACCAGCGCAACGGCTTCACCCCCACCGGCCGTTTCCTGTCCGGCGGCTGGCCGGGGCAGGTGCTGGCCCGGCGCCTGGACTGACAGCGACGTGTCCGGTGCCCGGGCGGCGTTCACGACGCCCACGCTCGCTCGTCGCCCACCAGGGCTGCGGCTACGAGCGCTTGGGCGAAAGCTCCGCCACCGCAGTGCCCGCCGCCGGCGGAGACGGGCGGCAGGGAACAGGCGGGCAGCTCTAGTGGGTCCCTACTTCGTGGAGACCCAGCTTCTCCTCGGGGACCTGGTCTGTGCGTCCCGAGAAGGTTGCCTCCCCTGGGTGCGGGTGCGGTCCCGGCCGACCAGCCCCAGCAGGAAGCCCACCGGGATGGTGACAAGGCCCGGGGTCTGGAGCGGGTACCAGTGGAAGTCGCGGTCGGGGAAGAGTGCGATCGGCGTGCCCGAGACGGCCGGGGATCCCGCGAGCAACAGCACGATCAGCGGCAGCGTCCCGTAGATGGTCCAGCGCGCCCCGGTGGCCGTGTGGCCGGGCAGGAAGAGCGCGTACAGCAGGACCGGAGCGAGTACCGAGGCCGCGACGGTGAACGACATGGAGATCAGGGTCAGTCTGCCGCGGTCCTGGAGGAGCACCGAAAGGATCACGGCGGCGGCGCCGACCACGACGATGCCCACCCTTGCCCTGCGGATCTCTCCCCCGGGTGAGCGGCCCGGGGTCCCGTCGGCCGGGCGGGCGCCGAAGTCGCGGGCGAGACTGGACGCGGCGGCCAGGGTGATGCCCGCGACGGCCGCGAGAGTGGTGACGAAGACGGCACACGCGACGATCGCGAACAGCATGCTGTGCCGCGCGCCCCCGGGGACCGGGTCGAGTGCGCCCGTCACCATCAGCAGGGCAGTGGCTCCCCCGGGGTCGGCGGCCCGTATCAGGTCCCGGCCGATCAGGGCACAGGCACCGAGCCCGGCCACCACCACGCCGGCGCACACCACCGCGACGGGGCCCACGGCCCACCCGACGGCACGGCGCGCGGTCCGGGCGTCGCGCAGCGGGTGCAGCCGCATGGTGAGGTGCGGCAGGCAGGCGGCGCCGATCAGGAGGGTGGACTCGAAGCTGATCAGGTCAAGTCGCCCGGCGAAGGAGTGACCGAAGTGCAGTCCGGGGGCCGCGTAGTCGGAGCCCGCCTCGGAGCGGTCCTGTGCGGCGTCGAAGAGGGCGAGGGGCGACCATCCGTACCGGGCGAGAACGAGCCCGGCGAGAAGCAGTACTGCGGTCAGGGTCACTCCGACCTTGAGAATCTGTACGTAGCCGATGCCACGCATCCCGCCGAACGCGGCGTAGCAGACCATCAGCGTCCCGCCGGCGACGGTGCAGCCGGTCAGCGCGCCCTCCGGAAGCCCGAACATGGCCGCCATGATGTGGCCGGCGGTGGACAGCTGCACCAGGAGCAGGGGGGCGAGCACGACGAGGGTGGCGACGCCGAGAGCGCGCCGTACGGAGACGTCGCCGAGCCGTTCGGCGAGGAAGTCGCCCAGGGTGAACACGCCCCGGCGGCGCAGGGGTTCGCCCAGGATCCGCATGACGAGGTAGAGCGAGACGACGGTGGCGCAGGCGAAGAGGATGCCGTCGCTCCCGTCGAGGGCGACGGCTCCCGTGGTGCTGAGCAGGGTGGCCGCGGAGATGTAGTCGCCCGCGACGGCGAGACCGCTGCCGACCGGACCGAAGGCGGCGCTGCCGCCCGCGTAGAAGTGCTCGGGGTCGTCCAGGTCGGCGGCGGCGAGGCCGCACAGCAGCAGGGACACCGCGACGAAGGCGAGGAAGACCATGGCGGCGAGCGACTGTCCGTCGCCGGTACTCACGGGCGGCGCTCCGGTGCCGCTGATGCGTTCAGGTCTGTTGGCGCGCCCGGGCCCGACGTCGCAGGGGAAGCAGGAGACATGCCGGACATGGCACCAGCGGCCCGGTGCTGCGTACAGGGGGCGGGGCAGGTGAGAGGCCCGTGCACAGCGAGGCCGGGGCCACGTTGTGCTGAAGCACAGGGCCCCGCGCGGGCCGGTGGGCGGGACACTGGTCCAAGGGGCTTGGTGGCTTTCGCGGCGGCGTCGAGCCGGTGGGTGCGTGGCCGGCGAACTGCCCGTGCTGTCCGGTGGGGCAGGATGGGGCCATGAGCGTAGTCAAGATCAACGTACTGACCGTCCCTGCCGAGCAGCGGGAAACGCTGGAGAAGCGCTTCGCCTCCCGTGCCCACGCCGTGGAGAACTCCGACGGGTTCGAGTGGTTCGAACTCCTCCGCCCGGTCGAAGGCACCGACAGCTACCTCGTCTACACGCGGTGGCGTGACGAAGAGTCCTTCCAGGCGTGGATGGAGGGCCCGATGAAGGCCGCCCACCAGGGCGGCGGCGGCGCGGAAAGCGGGGAGCGTCCCAAGCCGGCGGCGAGCGGGTCCACGTTGTGGTCGTTCGAGGTCGTGCAGCAGGCGGCCCCGAAGGACGCGTAGTCCCTACCGCGTGGTTCGTATCGCGTCCGGCCGCGCGAGCGGCCGGACGGCGGTCACGCGTCGGCGGCGGTCACGCGTCGGGCGATCACGCCTCGGGGCAGTGAAGCGGCGGCGTGTTCACCCGGCCAGCCGCGCGACTTGGCGGCCCGCCCGTGCGACTGATGGCCGATTCCGCGCAGCCGGCGCCCCGGCACTCCGATACCCGGCGCCCGGCGCCCCGGCAGTCGGGGAGACGCACGTCACATCCACTCCTGTCACATGTCGTCGAGCGGTTCCGTCAGTGAGGTGTAACCCGACGACGGCACAGGAGTTCACCATGGACGCTCGCTTGAACCTCTACGGCAACCCGGTCGCGACCAAGTTCCTGCGGTACATCAACTCGGCCGGCAAGGTGCTTTCCGACTCGACGCTCCCTGCCGAGACCCAGGAACTGGTGAAGATCCGCGCCAGCCAGATCAACGGCTGCGGCTTCTGCACCGACATGCACACCAAGGACGCCGCGCACGCCGGGGAGACCTCGACGCGTCTGAATCTGATCGCCGCCTGGCGGGAGGCCAAGGTCTTCACCGAGGCCGAGCGGGCCGCCCTGGAACTGACCGAGCAGGGCACCCGTACCGCCGACGCGGCCGGCGGAGTCACCGACGGGGCCTGGGCGGACGCCGCCAAGCACTACGACGAGGACCAGCTCGCCGCCCTGGTGTCCCTCATCGCCCTCATCAACGCCTACAACCGCGTGAACGTCATCGTCCAGCAGCCCGCCGGCGACTACCAGCCGGGCCAGTTCGGATAGAAGCGCGTATCCGGTCTGCACAAGGGGCGACGCCGCTTCGCACGTCCGCCACGCTCGCCACGCACCACCCGCGAATCCGTGGATCCGTGGATCCGCGGGACGGTGCGTGGCGAGCGTGGCCGGAGTACCAGGCGTGCCGTCTCACCAGGTGTGCGCGACGTCCACCACGAGCCGGTCGTCCAGCTGCAGCACGCGGAACGGCAACCGCGCCCGCACGCCCAGACCGAGCTGGGTGTCACCCTCGAAGCTGCCGGCGAACCGCGTGTCCCTGAACGTCTTGTAGCCGGTGAGGTTGACACCGGGAAGCGGCTGCGCCGCCTGCCCCGGGTAGGTCGGCGAACCCGTCTCCGGGTCGTAGCTCGGCGCCCCCGCGCGCACCTCGATCACGGCACCGCCGCCGACCGGGATGTAGTGGCCCGAGCCGTCCTGATACAGCCGGTCCACGTACTGGACGTGGTAGCCGAGGCCGCTGGTGCCCCCGCCGGGGATGTCAAGCACCATCCGGTCGAAGCACTCGTGCCGGCCCGTTCTCACGTCCGTCAGCGATGCCGAGGTGGTCGCGGCCCCGCTCTTCGGGCCGCTGCCCCAGGCCGTCGCGCAGGCCGCCGCCCGCGTCGTAGCCGCACCCGCGGCCGCGGCCGGAACGGCCGTCACTCCCAGTCCCCCGGCCGCGAGTACGAGCGCCGCCATTGCCATACCGCTCCTGCGCATGACATCCCCCTGTCGGTTCAGTGCCGCCCCGCCCCGTGCGGGCGGCTACGAAAATGAGACAGTCCGGCGGCGTGAAAGGTTGCGTTCCGTGCCGAAGTTCGCCGGGTCATGTCGTGGAGTCCCGGCGGGGAAGCCGGCCCAGCCGAACGCATGTCCGGATCCGGGGTCGGGGTCGCCCACATGTACGTACGGCCAAGTCCCGGTCTTGCCACCTGTTCACAGCAGCCTCGCGCCTCGCTTGCCCAGTCGCCGCAACGGACCTCCCCCGAAGAGCACACCGTTGCCTGCGCTCTCACGCGGAATGTCGCCACTGTCGGTTTCATCCCGCCGCTATGCGACGGCCGCTACGGGGTATAGGGCCGCCAACAGCACTACCCACCCCCCGTTAGGAACCGAGAATGACTGACGACGCCTACCTCGTCCTGTTGGACGGCGCGGCCGCGACGCTCGGGGTCCCCCCGGCAGCCGTAGGAGACCTGGCGTGTCTGGAGACCCCCGCCGTCCAGGCGTGGCTCAACGCGCAGGGCATCACTGCGGCGTCGCCGCAACTGCGTCTGCTGCCGCCGGAGGAGACCTCGGCCGTCCCGGAGGACGCCGAACGCCTGCCCGTCCCCCTCAGCGACGAGGAGCTGAGCCTCGTACGCAACCAGTCCGCACCTCAGGACATCGCCCGGCTGGAGCAGGAGCTGCTGGCCTACCGTTCCTGCACCGACGGTCGCGACGCGCTGCTGACGCGTGCGCTCGCCGCCGGGGTGCCGGCACACCGCGTCGCGGAACTCACCGGTGAAGAGCTGACGGCCGTGAAGGCCGCCTGCCGCTGAACGGTCTGCTTGCCGTTGCGCCGGCCGACCGGGGCGTGCCGGACGGATGTTGCGGCACGCCCCGGTGGCGGTGGCAGTGGGATCCGGTCACGTGGACCGCAGGCCCTGTCGACCTGCGGTCCACGCCGACGGGTCCCGGTGGCAGATCGCCGATCTCGGCGTTCCTCGGAACGACGCCCGTCCCACGGGCCTCCACCGGAACCGGCTCAGTGCGGCCCGTCGAACTCCTCGGCCGCGGCGGGCCGCCCGCCGAGCAGGTGCTCCCTGCCCCAGGCGCCCAGAGGGGCGAGCGCCTCGTTGAGTGAGACGCCGAGGGGGGTGAGGGCGTAGGTGACCCGGCGTACCGCTCCCCCGAACGTCTCCTCCCGGAAGACGATTCCGTCGTCCTCCAACTCCCGCAGATGCGAGGTGAGGACCTTCTCCGTGACGCCTGGGATCCCGCGCCGCAACTCGCCGAAGCGGCACGGCGCCTGGTCCAGCGCCCACAGGATGAGGACCTTCCATTTACCGCCGACCACGTCGATCGCCGCGTCGATGCCGCACACGTACGTGTCCCGCCTGGTCATTCGCTCACCTTAAGGCAACCACCCACAAAACAGTGCGTACTTGATCACGGTCCGGGCGCGGACGAGTCTGATCGGCATGCACACCGACCCCACCGAAAAGACCCCTGTCACCCTCCTCGGCCTCGGCGACATGGGCAGTGCCCTCGCCCGTGCCTGGCTTGCCGCAGAACATCCCCTGACCGTCTGGAACCGCACGCCGGGCAAGGCCGTGCGACTGGCCGAGGAGGGCGCCCGGGTGGTGGCCACCCCGGCAGACGCGGTGGCTTCGGCCACCGGCCCCGTCGTCCTCTGTCTCCTGGACGACGCCTCCGTGGGTGACGTCCTGGACGGCGTCGACCTGGGCGCCAAGGACCTGGTCAACCTGACCACGGGCACGCCGTCCCAGGCACGACGGCGTGCCCACTGGGCCGGGCAGCGCGGGGCTCGTCTCCTGGACGGCGGCATCATGGCCGTTCCCACGATGATCGGCCGGCCGGCGGCCGGGGGATACGTGTTCTACAGCGGCGACCGCGAGGTGTTCGAACAGCACCAGGAGGTGCTGCGGGCCCCCACCGGTGCGCGGTTCGTCGGCGCCGACCCCGGCCATGCCGCGCTGCACGACGTCGCACTGCTCAGCGCGATGACGGGCATGTTCGCCGGTATCACCCACGCGTTCGCCCTCACGCGGCCGGAGAACGACGTGGACCAGGCGCGGTTCGCCGATCTGCTCACGGAATGGCTCGCCGCCATGGCGGGGGCCGCCCAGGGCATCGCCGCACAACTGGCCAGCGGTGACTACACGGAGGGGGTCACCTCCCACCTCGCCATGATGGTGACGGGCAACGACACCCTCCTGGCCACCGCGGCGGAGCAGTCCGTCGACCCCCGACTGCTCGCCCCGTACATGGAGCTGATGCGCCGACGGGTGGCTCAGGGGCACGGAGACGAGGGCCTGGCGGGGACGGTCGCCCTGCTCAGGAACGAGTAGGGGCCGACCGCGACGGCACGGATCCTCGACGGACGGACCCGCCGGGTGGGAGTGGCCGGCGCGGGGACCTCTTGGACGCCGCCGAACTCCTGCGGGGTGCTGCCATGCGGAGGGTTTCCGCCTCACCGGCACGGCGGACGGTACGGGATGCCCGCCAGGTACCTCCGCCACGCGGCTCGTGTGATGTCCGGTCGGCCCTGGGCGCAGGCGTGGGCGATGACACGGGGGAAGTCCAGTGGCAGCACCCGCACCATGCCGTCGTAGACACCGGAGAACAGCGTGCCGCCGTCGGGTGAGAAGCGGAGGGAGGAGACCGCGGTGCGGTACCCGGTGAGCTCGATTCCGCGTCGGGGGTGAGCCAGGTCGGTGATGTCCCACGAGCGGACCGTACGGTCGTCGCTCCCGGTCGTCACGGTGTGCCCGTCGGGGCTGAACGCGACGGCGCCCACGACGTCGCTGTGGCCGGTGAGCGCCGCGACCTCGCGGGGCCGCCGGTCGCGCACGGACCACAGCCGGACGGCTGCCTCCCCGCCGCCGGACGTGGCAAGGACGTCCTCCCGCGGGCTGAAGGCGACGGCGAAGACGCCGAGGTGGTGCGCCCGCCAGCGGGCCAGCCGGACGGGCGCGCGGGGAGCATCCACGTCCCAGAGCTGTACTCTCTCGTCCTCGCCGGCCGTGGCCAGGGTGTGCCCGTCCCGGCTGAAGGCGACGCAGCGCACCGTGTCGGTGTGGCCCTCCAGCACGCTCAGGCGTTTCGGGCGCCGCGGGTTCCCGGTGTCCCACAGCAGGGTGGTGCGGTCGTTGCCGGCGCTCGCCAGGGTCCGGCCGTCGGGGCTGAACGCGAGCGCGCGGATGCTGCCGGTGTGGGCGATGGTGGCCGACAGCAGTTCCGGGCGTCCCGGGTCGCCGACGTCCCACAGCCGGATCTTCCGGTCGGTGCCCGCGACGGCCAGGAGGTGACCGCGAGGGCTCATCTCCACGGCGTGGACGGTGGTTTCGTGTTCCGGCAGGGTGGTGAGGAGCCGGGCTTTCGACGGCCGGCCCACGTCCCACAGCCGTACGGCGCCGTCGCCTCCCCCCGTGGCCATCGTCCCGCCGTGGGCCGCGAGGGACAGCGAGAGCAGTTCGCCCCGGTGTCCGGACCACGAGGGCATGAGCGTGCTGAGCAGACTGTCCCTGGTGGCGCGGGTGGGTGCCAGCCGGTGCGCGACGAGAGCGAGTTGCACGGCGAGGGCCGGGTGCTGTCCCGCGAGCTCGGGGGCCCGGGCCGCCGCGTTCTGTGCGACGGCCCCGTTGCGCTGCCTGGTCATCTTCTCGTTGGCGCGCATGGCGTACGCGGTCATCGCCATGGTGAGCATGAGCAGCGCGGCAAGTGCGGTGACCAGCATCCGCATCCGGCGGGCGCGGCGGTGTGCGGTCTCGGTCTCGGCCCTCTCCGCAGCGGTTCCGGCCTCCAGGAAGGCGTGCTCCCGCCGGGTGAGCTCGATGCCGCCGGAGTCCGCCGCCAGCTGTCGGCCCAGTGCGAGACGTGCGCCCCGGTACAGGACTCCGGGGTCCCGGCCCAGGGACTCCCACACCGCCGCGGCCTCCGTGAGCCGCCGGTGCTCACGCAGTGTCTGTCTGGTGCCGGTCAGCCAGCCGCGCAGCCTGGGCCAGCCGCGGATCAGCGCCTCGTGGGTGATTTCCAGCCGCTGCCCGTCGAGGGTGATCAGACGGGACTCGGCGGCGCGCTCGAGAACGACCCGGGTGTCGTCGTCCGGGTCGAGTTCGCTGCGCTCGACCCGGCGCTTGGTGTCCTCCGTGCCCTCGCCCGGGGCGGTGAGTCGCAGGAAGACCTGGCGGGCGACGACCCGCCGGCGGGCGTCGAGCGCACCGTAGAAGGCCTCCGCCGTCTGCGCGAGCGAGCCCTCCACCCCACCGGACGCGCGGAAGCCGTCGAGGGTGAGCTGGTTGCCGCGCCGGCGCTGCCAGGTCTCCAGGAGCACGTGCGAGAGCAGCGGCAGTACCGCCCCGTGGCCCTGGGCGTGTGTGACGAGGTGGGTGAGCAGCCGTCCCTCCACCCGGCACCCGGCCCGGGCGGCGGGTTCGACAATGGCGCGGTGCAGTTCGTCGGCGCTCATCGGACCGACGGTGACCTGGGCGTCGCGCATCGCCTCCACCAGTTCGGCCTGTTCGGCGCAGTGGGAGTAGAAGTCGGCGCGTACGCCGATGACCACCCGGCAGCGGCTGTTCGCGGCCCGGGCGCAGTGGACCAGCGCGGTGATGAAGCGTGTCCGCTCCTCCTGCCCCCGGCAGACGGTGAACAGCTCTTCGAACTGGTCGACGACGAGGACGGCCTCGGCGTCCGGCCCTTGTTCCGCGGCGATCCCGCGCAGCGTCCGGTGCAGGTTCCGCGGCTCGGCGGTGAAGTCCCGGTGGAGTCGGCCCGGTGTCGTCCGTGCCGGCGCGGCGAGCAGGATCGCGGCCTCCTCCACCGGGTGCGGTCCCGGTGTGAGGAGGAAGACCTGGCGGTCGAGGGCCCGAAGCCGGGGCAGCAGTCCGGCGCGCAGGACCGAGGACTTCCCCGCGCCCGACGCCCCGAAGACGGCGACGAACCGCTGCTTCGCCACTCGGGCCACGAGGTCGTCCACGAGTCGTTCCCGGCCGAAGAACCAGGGGGAGTCGTCGGCCTGGAAGGCGGCCAGCCCGGCGTACGGCGCGCGCCGCCGGCTCTCGGCGTCGTCGCGCTCCGGCTCCGGGGCGTCCCGCAGCGCGTCCTTTGCCGCGAGTTCCGTGGCGACATCGTGCCAGCGCGGCTCCCACCGGTCCGGGTCACCGCCGCAGGCGCGGACGTACGCCAGTGTCACGTCCAGGGAGGGGAGCCTGTGCCCGGCCGCGGCGCCCGAGAGCGTGGCGACGGAGAAGTGGGCGATCCCCGACAGGGTGCGGTAGGAGGGGCTGCCGGCGTCGTGGCGCAACTGGCGCAGGTCCGCGGCGAACCTGCGCAGCGCCGCGTTCCCCTGCGGGAGCGGCTGCTCCCTGCGCGGCATGGGCCGACCCCCTCACGCTCCACGTGCTCACGACCGTGTCCGCCACTCGGCGAGTGCCGACCCGATGATGGTCCCGTGCGCTCGGCGGTGCCGGGCGCGGCCTGCGCGGAAAGGCTCGATCGCGCCGTGGGGCCGGGGTCTCGTCGTCCGCCGTACCGAGTTCCCTGAAGTGCTTGAGGGAAGCGTCCCCTTCTGCGGCTCGGGCGAATCGTCTCGTGCGGGCGTGCGGGCGTGCAGGCGTGCGGGCGTGCGGGCGTGCGGGCGTGCGGGCGTGCGGGCGTCCGGGCGTCACGGCGCAGGGCGTCGGCGGTGTCGGCGGTTTCAGGGCGCCAGGACACCCAGCAGCTGTTCGCCGCGCCGGGTCAGCAGAAGCCGTACCTGCCGGCCCTGACGCTTGCGGCGGACGAGTCCGGCCGCCTCCAGCAGCTTGCAGTGATGCGTCGTGGCACCGGGCGCACAGCTCAGCAGGGAGCTGACCTCGCCCATGGTCAGCCCCCGGTGCGCGAGCCGCATGACCCGGGCGCGCATCCCGCCGAGAACCGCGTCCAGCGGATCGAGGGCACGGCGACTCGTGGTGGCCGCGCCGGACACCGAGTCCCGCAGCCCCGGCACGGGGTAGCCGATCCAGCTCGGGCCCCGTCGGCCGAGGGAGAGCACGGAAGCCGTGGTGCCGGACACCAGGGGCACGAGCAGGAGCCTGCGGTCGGCGAGCTCCAGCGGGCCCCGGTCCGCGGGGCCGCCCGGCAGGGCCAGGCCCTCGCCGGTACGGCGGACGCGCGGGCCCAGACGCGCGAGCGCCGAGTCCAGCGTTCCGGTGACCGTGGCGACGCCGATGCGTTCCGCCTCGAGTTCGATCAGGTGTCGCGACCGTCGCCACATCGGCGCGAAGGCCGCCCAGACGCCCGCCGTGGCCGCGACGAAGCCGTGGACGAACGGCGCCGGCCCGTCGAGTACACGTTGCCAGGCGTGCGGAACTCCGTCCGGGAAGCGCTCGGTGACCTCACCGGCGAGCTGTTCCGGTGTGACCGCGGCGATCCGGTCGAGCTGCGCGGCCACGGGGTTCGGGTCGAGCGGGAGGGGCGACATGCAGTCCGGCAGCCACAGCCCGCGGGGCTCACACGCGGGGCCCAGCGCCCGTGCCGCGCCGCTCGGGCACGCGGCACGGGCCGCCGACCGCCATCCCGGCGGTACACCCTGCGCCGCCGCACCGAGCGCGTCGGCCAGCAGCGAGAGCACCGTGGGCAGGGGCTGCCTGCCCACGGAGACTTTCAGATCGTCGGCCGAACCCAGCCGCAGCACCGTTTCGCGCACTGCCCCGTCCCCCGTTTCCCCGCATACCCCGGCCGCTCGCCACCGGTGCGGACGGGCCTTCGGTCTTCCAGCCCTACCAGGGGGGCGTTGTTCACGATCCGACGCGGAACGCCGAACAACGCGACGCGAACAACAAGCTCCACGCAATTCGTAAGAAAGCAGCGTTTCGACCGGTTTCTCCGGATCACCCTGGGGGGACAAGGCCATGAGGGCCTCCAAAAAAAGGCCGAGTACGTCAAGAACGTCATGTAGCGGAGAACGATCCGCGTCGGGCTCCGAACGAGCGGTGGACCTGAATCCCAGTGGACGGACTGCCATGGCACAGCTCTTCTTCTCTCCGCACGCGACCGCCGGGGAGGCGGCGCTTCCGGAGGTGGCCCTCGCCCCCGCCGATCCCTCTCTGCTGAGAGACACCATCGGGCCCGAGCGTGCGGCCGGCCTCGGAGCGGCGGTCGGCGGCCTTCGCTCGGTGCTCGGTGCACGCCGTGTCATCGACGTGAACTCCACGACGGCCGGCGGCGGAGTGGCCGAGATGCTCTACCGGATCGTGCGGTACACGCGCGGCGCCGGGGTCGACGCGCGGTGGTTCACGATCGAGGCCGATCCGACGTTCTTCGCGCTCACCAAGCGGCTCCATCATCTCCTGCACGGCCAGGACGCCGCGGGTCCGCCTCTGGACACCCACGCCACCGCCTACTACGCGGCCGTCGGTGAACGCAACGCGCGGGCGCTCCTGCGGTCGGTGCGGCCCGGAGACCTCGTCACCCTGCACGATCCCCAGACGGCCGGCCTGGCTCCGGCGCTGCGGCGAGCAGGCGTACGAGTGGTGTGGCGCTCGCACATAGGAAGCGACGCGCACAACGAGTTCACCGACCGGGCGTGGGCGTTCCTGCGGCCCTTTCTGGACTCGGCGGACGCGTTCGTGTTCTCGCGCGCCCAGTACGTGCCCGGCTGGCTCGCGGAACGGCAGGTCGCCGTGATCCAGCCGTCGATCGATCCCCTGTCGGCGAAGAACCGGCCGCTGGACGACCACGCCGCCGCCGCGATCGTGCGCCGGATGGGTCTGCGTGCCGGCGGCCGCGCCCACGAACGGGCTTCCTACCGGCGCGGGGACGGAACCGTGGGGCAGGTCCGTCGCAGGCCGGTCTGCCTGTACAGCGTCTCCCCTCCCCCGGCCGAGGCTCCGCTGGTCCTGCAGATCTCCAGGTGGGACCCGCTCAAGGACATGGCCGGGGTGCTGAGCTCCTTCGCCGCGGGCGCCGCCGCGCTCGACGGGGCGCACCTCGCGCTGGTGGGACCCGATGTCAGCGGTGTCAGCGACGACCCCGAGGGCGGGGCGGTGTTCGCCCAGTGTGTCGACCTGTGGGGCCGGCTGCCGCTTCGCAGCCGCTCCCGGATCCATCTGGTCTGCCTGCCGATGGCCGACGCCGAGGAGAACGCGGTGACCGTCAGTGCCCTGCAGCAGCAGGCCACCGTCGTCGCGCAGAAGAGTCTCGCCGAGGGGTTCGGGCTGACCGTGACCGAGGCCATGTGGAAGAGCCGTCCGGTCGTCGCGAGCGCCGTCGGCGGCATCCGCGACCAGATCCAGCACGGTGTCCACGGCATCCTTCTCGACGACCCGCACGACCGCGTGGCCTTCGCGGCACACGCCGGCGGGCTGCTCCAGGATCCCGGCCGGGCCGCCGCACTCGGTGCCGGAGCCCGGCGCCGCGCACTCGAACACTTCCTGGACGACCGCCAGCTGTGCCAGCAGTCCGCCCTCTACCGGAGCCTCGCCGTGGCCTGAGCCGGACGCGGGGCGTCGCCTGGCCCGTGGGGGCCGGCAGCTGTCGGAGCGGGCCGGCGGGCTCACCGGTACCTGGCACCGGGGCGGCATCCTGGGCTCCGCTGGTCCTGCAGATCTCCAGGTGGGACCCGCTCAAGGACATGGCCGGGGTGCTGAGCTCCTTCGCCGCGGGCGCCGCCGCGCTCGACGGGGCGCACCTCGCGCTGGTGGGACCCGATGTCAGCGGTGTCAGCGACGACCCCGAGGGCGGGGCGGTGTTCGCCCAGTGTGTCGACCTGTGGGGCCGGCTGCCGCTTCGCAGCCGCTCCCGGATCCATCTGGTCTGCCTGCCGATGGCCGACGCCGAGGAGAACGCGGTGACCGTCAGTGCCCTGCAGCAGCAGGCCACCGTCGTCGCGCAGAAGAGTCTCGCCGAGGGGTTCGGGCTGACCGTGACCGAGGCCATGTGGAAGAGCCGTCCGGTCGTCGCGAGCGCCGTCGGCGGCATCCGCGACCAGATCCAGCACGGTGTCCACGGCATCCTTCTCGACGACCCGCACGACCGCGTGGCCTTCGCGGCACACGCCGGCGGGCTGCTCCAGGATCCCGGCCGGGCCGCCGCACTCGGTGCCGGAGCCCGGCGCCGCGCACTCGAACACTTCCTGGACGACCGCCAGCTGTGCCAGCAGTCCGCCCTCTACCGGAGCCTCGCCGTGGCCTGAGCCGGACGCGGGGCGTCGCCTGGCCCGTGGGGGCCGGCAGCTGTCGGAGCGGGCCGGCGGGCTCACCGGTACCTGGCACCGGGGCGGCATCCTGGGCACGAAATCCGCCGCGATCGCGCTGGACGCCCGCACCGTCGACAAGGTCGCCGAACCGGTGAACGCCTACACGGACGCCCTTCCACTCCCCCTCTCCCGCTGACACCCGGCCGAACGGCGTTCAGACGGGCAGCAGGCGGGCGATCAGGTCACCGAGCTGCCGGGCGTTGCGGCACTCGTACATGTTCACCAGCTCGGCGTAGGAGAGCGCCGCGGAGTCGCCGGTGCCCCACTGGGACCGCTGCTCCGGGTTCAACCAGTAGAAACGGCGGGCCTGGCCGGCGAGCCGGCGCACGGCCGGCAGATTCGGGTCGCTCATGTTCGTCCGGGCGTCACCGAGGACGAAGACGGTCGTACGCGGCCCCACGGCAGCGTCGTACCGCTCACTGAACTCACCGAACGCGGCGCCGTAGTCACTGCTGCCGTGCCAGCCGGTCAGCGTGGCCTCCGACCGGATCCGGCCGCTCAGCCCCTCGGGGTCGGCGGCGCCCCGCACGAGCAGACCCGTCACCTCGTCGATCCGGTTGACGAAGGCGAACACCCGCACCTTGCTGAACTGGTCGTGCAGCGCCTGTGTCAGCAGCATCGTGAAGTCGGAGAAGCCCGCCACCGAGCCCGACACGTCGCACAGCAGGACGAGTTCGGGGCGGGCGGGACGGCGACGGCGAAGCACCGGCCGCATGGGCACCCCGCCGGTCGACAACGACCCGCGCAGCGTCCGCCGCAGGTCGACGGTCCCCCGGGAGGCGCGACGGCGCCGTGCGGCGAGACGCGTGGCGAGTTTACGCGCCAATGGCTGAACCACCCTGCGCAGTTCGGCGAGTTGATCCCGTCCGGCGAACAGGAAGTCGACCCGGTCCGCGGTGGTGACCACCGCCCGCCGCGCGATCCGGTCCCGGCCGCGCCGTTCCGCCACCCGACGCCGCGCCTCTGTGACGACCTGCGCCCGGAAGGCCTGTATCCGCCGTCGGACCTCGTCCTCCAGCAGGCGGTCGGCGAACCCCGCTCCCCCGGCCTGGGCCCTGACGGTGTCGCGCACGCGCGCCATCAGCGTCTGCGGACGCAGCCGGTCCAGTGTCTGGTACGAGGACCAGCCGTCCGAGCCCGGCGAGGAACCGTAACCGCCGAAGCCGTCCACCGCCTCCACGGCCAGCTCCGCCAGCACCGCCCGGTCGTCCGCGGCGAGCGCGGCCACGAGCCGGTCCCGCAACTCCTCCCGGTCGGCGGGCGTCTCGACGTCCGCCACCCCGACCCGGCGAGGGAAGTACACGTCGAAGACCGGGTCGAACACCGCCCGCTGCCCCGTGCTGTGGAGCAGCGTGGCGGCCAGTCCCTCGCGCAGCCGCTCCCGGTCGGCGAGACCGAGCGCCTCCAACGCCTGTGCGGCGTCCACGGTTTCGCCGGTGCCGATGCCGACGCCGTGCGAGCGCAGCGCGGCGACGAGACCCGTCAACCGCTCCGCCACACCGGCCGGGGCGTTCACACGGCGTCCAGGTCGAGCTTCGCCGTCGCCTTGAGGACGTCGTCCTGGTGCTTGAGTATGACGCCGAGGCTGTCGCGTACCACCGCCTCGTCGAGGGTGCCGGCGCCGAGTGCGAGGAGGGTGCGCGCCCAGTCGATGGTCTCGGCGACCGACGGGACCTTCCGCAGGTCCATCTCGCGCAGCGCGCCCACCACGCGCACCACGGACTCCGTCAGCGCCTCGTCGAGGTCCGGCACCTTCAGCCGCACGATGCGGCGCTCCAACTCCTCGTCCGGGAAACCGATGTGGAGGAAGAGGCAGCGCCGGCGCAACGCCTCCGACAGCTCGCGGCTCGCATTCGACGTGAGCACCACGAAGGGGCGGCTCGTCGCGGTGATCGTGCCCAGTTCGGGAACCGTGACCTGGAAGTCACTGAGCACTTCGAGAAGCAGGCCCTCGACCTCGATGTCGGCCTTGTCGGTCTCGTCGATCAGCAGGACCTTCCGTTCGTCCCCGCGGATCGCGGTCAGCAACGGCCGGGGCAGCAGGAACTCCTCGCTGAAGATGTCCGTGCGCGCCTCGTCCCAGGTCTCGTCACGGCCCGCGCTGATCCGCAGCAGCTGCTTGGCGTGGTTCCACTCGTACAGTGCCCGGGACTCGTCGACTCCTTCGTAGCACTGCAGGCGGACCAGCTCTGCCCCGGCGACCTGGGCGACGGCCTTGGCCAGTTCCGTCTTGCCGACGCCCGCGGGGCCCTCGACGAGCAGCGGCTTGCCGAGCCGGTCGGCCAGGAAGACCGTGGTGGCGACGGCCGGGGAGGCGAGATAGCCGGTCTCGGCCAGCCGCGCGGACACGTCGTCGACGGATGTGAACAGCAACGGGGCCTCCAGCGCGGCGTGAGCCTGTCGGGGTCGAAGGAGAGGGAGAGGTCGGACGAGCACTATCTAAGCGCTTGTTCACCTCCGCTGTCACGGGGGACGAGCCACGCGGTCACCGCACGATCCACGCGGTCACGTGGGACGGGCCATGCGGTCACGTGGGGTCGGCCACGGACGGGCGAATCCCTCGCGCGTCGCGAGCCGGCAGACCTGCGGTCCCGCCACACGGGCAGGCATACGGCCCCAGGCCGCGGTTTTCTTCCGGGGCCCCGGGCAGTCGGTTCGGTGACTTCCCGAGAAAGGACCGACATGAGCGCCGGAGAGAAGGCCAAGGCCAAGACCGAGCAGGTCGTCGGTAAGGCCGTGCGGAAGGCGGCCCACGCGACGGGCGACGAGACCACCGCCGCCAAGGGTGCCGCGCTGGAGACCCGGGGCAAGGCCCGGGACGCCAAGGAGAAGTCGAAGGACAGCTTCAAGCGCTGACCGAACGGGCGCAGGGACGCACGACGTGCGTGCAGCCGCGTGCAGGCCGATGGCGCGCAGCCGGGTTCTCCGGCTGCGCGCCGTCGTCGTCCCACGGAGGTGCGGTACGAGCCTCCCGCCACGCACCCGGCGGGTGGGCCACCCTGCCGGTGTCCGATGCCTCCCCGGCACACGACCCGTGCGCCGACGCCGTCGCCGCCGACCGGCCGCTCCCCTGCCGGTCGCAACGCCCCCGGACCGGCTGCTCGCCTGCCGCTCGAGACGTCCCCCTCGCCGCGAGCCTCCGCGGAAGCACCCGATCACGTCGAGGGCGACAGCAGCCGAGTGGTGGGGACGCGACGAACACCGCGACGCCGGTCCGGCGCCGTGCGCGCCGGAGCCGGGCCAGGACCCCCGTACCCGGCCCGCTCCAGACGCTCGCACGCCCCCCCGGCCGCGGTGATCACAAGCATGCACGGGCGCGGGACCGCCTGTCGTTGGCCGACAGTCCACAGTCCCTTGGCTGTGGGTCTACTGCCCGGTGCCGCGGCCGGCGTCCGACCCGAGCGCCTGGTGGCGGAGTTCGCTCGGCGGAACGCCGTAGGCGGTGCGAAAGGCCCGGCTGAACTCGGCGGCGCGGGGGAACCCCCACCGGGCGCCGACGGCGTGGACGGGTTGCGTGCGCAGGGCCGGGTCCGTGAGGTCGCGGCGGGCGTTGCGCAGTCGCTGGTCCCGGACGTAGGAGGCCACGGTGACGCCCTCCGCCTGGAAGAGGCGGTGCAGGTAGCTGCGTGAGATGTGGTGCGCGGCGGCGATCCGGGCGGGTGTCAGTTCCTGGTCGCCCAGGTGATGTCGTATGAACGCCTTGATGCGCAGGGTCAGCGTCCGGCTGTGGGTCTCCGGTGGCAGCCGCACGTCGGATTCCATCCCGTGTGCCGCGAACGCGGTGACCAGATCCGCGACGACCGTGCCCAGCCGGGGTGCGTCCGACGGCTGGAAGGAGCCGGCGTCCGACGCCACCTGGACCAGGAACTGGCGCAGCAGGGCACCGAATCCCTCCCGGCCCGATATCCGGCGCCCGATCATGCCGTCCGTCTGGTGGGCGGGCAGCGCGACCAGCGCCCGCGGGATCTCGACACCGATGCTGCTGACCGGGCCGGGGCCGGTGAAGATCTCGTACGACCGTGAGGAGCAGTTGACGTGGAAGTCGTGCGCGCCGTACGCGACGTCCCGTCCGTCCCAGGTGGCGGCTGCCTCTCCGCGCAGCAGGAGGGAGAGGTGGAGGACCTCGGGGTCGGACCGGCGGATCAGTTTCGCTGTCCGGCGGAAGACCAGCTGGTCGAACGTCGCCGGCCAGATCGTCACGTCCCCGAGCTGGATCAGCCGTTGCTGGGCGCGGTAGTCGGCCGTGCGGTCACTGGCCAGCTCCATGGGTGCGTGGGTACGGCCCAGTCGCTCCGTCCAGGCCTCGAACCGGTCGCTCACCGGAAGATCTACGGTGCGGAAGACCGACTCGTGCAGCACGGCCGTAGTCAATCACACGGGTGATGGTGGAGCCGCTCGGGGACCGTGGACCCGCCCCGCGGGACGTCCGCGGGAGCGTCCTCGTCGCGAGGGGTGCGCGGGCGAGAACAGGCCATGCCGTCCACCGACGGCAGGGTGTCCAATACATGCGGTCTGTTGAGCATTCGTCACCGGCGCCCGTCCGGGTTGCTGTGGGAGCGGCATCTCGCTCGCGGTCCCCGGAACACCTGTGCCAACCGCGACCCGGCCCTCGCAGGCGGTGGACTCCTCACGCATAATCGACCATCCGGTGACGCGCGAACAGGTCGCGCGAACGTGCAACTGCGGGCGGCCGAAAGTCGTCCTTCCGGTCAAGCCGTTGAGGCACACGGATTCTTGGACACCAGGGGGACGAACGATGAACCAGACGCCGACGAAGAGGCGCCGCAGACCGGGCACCCTGCGCGCTGCCGTGCTGGGAGCGTGCGTGGTGGGGGCGTTGGCCCTCACCGGGTGCAACGGCGACGGCGGCGCGGAGGGCGCCGGCAGCGGCGCGAGCGCCACGAAGGCGGGCGGCGCCGGCGGCACGGAGGCGGCCACCGGCGCGGCGAGCAAAAAGCCCGGAGCGGGTGCGAAGGCCTCCGCGGGTACGGGCGGGAGCGCGAAGTCCCCCGGCGCCGCTCCGGCCGCGTCGAAGTCCCCCGCCGCCACGCCGACGGGCGCGGGTGGCGCCGACGACGACGGCTGTGACCACAAGATGCCCATCTCCCCGGACGAGATCGCGGTCTACCGCTACACCCCGGAGGGGGGATCCCTGAGCCTGATCGTCAAGCACGGCAACTGGGGTTGCGGCTCGCCCGACTCGGACGGCGCGCCGTTCGAGACCGTCGGCAAGGAGACCTTCATCCCGATGGACCAGGCCGCGGACGTCACCGTGACCAACCCCATCGTGGAGAGCACCGAGAACCAGCACATCGGCGTGCAGGAGTTCCTCGACTGGCTGGAGGCCCACCCGAACTCGGGTCTGGTCTTCACCTACCACCTCGGTGCCGACGGTGCCATCGACCGCCTCGACGAGGTGTTCACCCCCTAGGTGCCGTCGGTCACGACGGTGTCGGCGGCGGTCGTCGAACCCCTTCGAGGACCGCCGCCCCCGTTCGAGGACCGCCGCCGCGGCGGGGTGCCGGTGCCCAGGACGGCCGCCAGGTCGTCTCCGGGAGTGGTGCCAGGCTCGCGAAGTGGTCGATGATCGCCCGGAGTCCGGGGTGCGGGTTCGCACGGGGGAGGATGAGGGAGAGCGGGTAGGCGATCGTCGGATTCACGATCGGGATGCGGCGCAGGTCGTGGTGGGTCGGCCAGATGTACCGGTCGCGCGAGCCGACGAGGGTCGCCACGTCCGCGGAGTCGGCCAGGATGTCGAGGAGTACCTCGTTGCCGAAGTTCGGGCCCGCGGCGTCGACGCGGAGGTCGAAGCCGGTGGCGAGCTGGTCGTAGAAGTCCGCCCATTCGCTGCGCGGCGCGATGCCCGGCACCCAGATCCGGTGCCGGCGCAGCCGCAACGGCGTGAGCGTGCGCGCGGCGGCGAGCGGGTGTTTCGGGCCGACGAGGAGTTCCAGCGGTGAGTCGAACGCGTGGATCATCCGCACGTCGGGCGGTAGTTCGGCCGGGTCGGTGACCGAGCGGAACGAGGCGTCGATGTCGCCGGCCTGGACGGCGGCGACGGCCGTGCGTGGGTCGTTGCCCTTGAGGGTGACCACGTCGAGGTCGGTTTCGGGATGCGAGCGCCAGTAGTCGTGCAGGACGACGGCCTGCGCGGACCTGAGACCGAGAACGTCGATCCGCAGGGCCCGCGAACCCGGCCGGATCGCGCCGACGGCGCGGTCGACCCCTGTGACGATGCTCCGGGCGTGCGGGAGGAAGGCCTGGCCGTCGAGTGTCAGCTCGACCCCGCGGGCGGTGCGGGTGAACAACCGGACGTCGAGCTCGCGCTCCAGGGCGGCGATCCGCTTCGACACGGCCTGTTGCGTGACGCCGAGTTCGTCGGCCGCGTGCCGCAGCTGTCCCAGCTCGGCCGCGCGGACGAACGAGCGCACCGCCTCGGTATCCATGGAGGCAGCATAGAGGCGCCCAACCGACGGTTGTGGCTCGCCCGGGATGCGGTTGTTTGATCCTGCGGCGGCGAGGCCGATGTGATGGGGGGACTCGAACATCGGTTGTGGCGGGGGGCGCATGGGCGCGGGGTTGGGGAGCGGTTTCGGCCTGCTGTGGTCGGCCTACGCGGTCAGTACGTACGGTACGTGGATCGCCTTCGGCGCGTTCCCAGTGATCGCGGTCCGGGTCCTGCACTCGTCGGCGTTCGCCGTGTCGCTCCTGGAGGCGGCCGGGCTCGCCGTGGCGGCGCTCGTCGCGTTCTCGCTCGGGCCGTGGGTGGAGCACCGGGCCAAGCGCCGCGTGATGATCACGATGGACCTGGTCCGGTTCGCCGCGATGGTGAGCGTCCCGGTCACGTACGTCCTCGGCCTGCTGTCGTACGGCCAGCTGCTGGTGGTCTCGGTCGTCTCCGGGACCGCGGGTATCGCCTTCACCGCTGCGTCGGGTGCGTATCTGAGGTATCTCGTCCCTGGCGATCGCCTTCTGGTGGCGAGCGGGAGACTCGAAGGTACGAGCTGGGTGGCGATCGCGGCGGGGCCGCCCCTCGGCGGTGCGCTCATGGGGGTGCTCGGCCCGGTCGTCACCGTCACGGCGGACGCTTTCAGCTACCTGCTGTCGGCGCTCGGGGTCCTGCGCATCCGCGGCGGCGATGTCGTGAAACCTCGCGAGCGGGTCACCAGGGTGCGCGGAGCCGAGCTGCTGGGCGGGTGGCTGTTCATCCTCCACGATCCCACTCTGAGGCGCCTGTTCCTCAACTCGATCCTGGTCAGCGGCCTGATCATGGCCACCGCCCCGCTTCTGCCCGTCCTCCTGCTGGGGCAGTACCACGTCCCGGCCTGGCAATACGGTCTGGCCTTCGGCGTGCCGGCTCTCGGCGGGTTCGCGGGTGCCCGCCTCTCGCCGCGCCTCGTGACCCGCTACGGCCGGCACCGGATCATGACCGTCTTCGGCCGGCTGCGCTCGCTCTTCCCGCTCGGGCTCGCCCTGGTCGGTCCCGGCGTCCGCGGGCTCCTCACCGTGATCATCGTCGAGGGGCTGCTGATCACCTGTATGGGCGTCTTCAATCCCGTCTGCGCCAGGGAGCGCCTGCAACGGACACCCGCGGACCGCACGGCCCGGGTCCTCAGTACCTGGAGTGCCGTCAGCAAGCTCGTGCAAGCTGTACTGATGGTGCTCTGGGGCCTTCTCGCCACCCTCACCAGCCCGCTCACGGCGATCACCGCGTCCGGCGCTCTCCTGCTCGCCACCCCGCTGCTCCTGCCCGGACGGGTGCACCTGTCCGCCCGCGGTCCCGCCGCGCCGGCCGAGGACGTCGGGGCCGCGTGACCCCTCTCCCGGGCGCTCCGCGTCCGCCCGTCGGGGCGCGTCAGGGACGGCCGCGACCGGGTTCCGCGGTTTCCTCCTCGTCCGTACGACCTTGGAGGCGGGCTCGCAGGGAGTGAGCCAGGCGGTCCGCACGCTCGGCCGGGACCTGCTCCGCCTCCGGGCGGCCCAGCAGGGCGAAGACGCCCGGCCCACGCTGCTCCCGAGGAAGATCCGCGCCGCGGGGCACGATGTGGAAGTGCACGTGGGCGAAGCCCTCGGCCTCGGCGAACTGGACGACGTACGTCTTGGCGCAGCCGGTCACGTCCCGCAGGGCGCGGGACAGCCGGACCTGCCACATGCCCAGGCCGGCGGCCTCGGCGTCGGTGAGTTCGTGGACCGCTGTCACGTGGCGCCGGGGCAGCAGCACCAGCCATCCCGGCAACGCGGTGCCGACGGCGTGGGCCACGCGCCAGTACTCGTCACTCGCGATGCGCTCGCGCGACGGAAGTTCCTCGAACCGCGCCTCGGTGGCGCACGCGTAGCAGTCGGGGCTCGTCATGGACCGAGAGCGTAGAGCCGCGCGGCACGGCGGGCTCCGCGAGGACGGGAACCGGTCTCGCCGGCCCGGGCGGCACCGGCGCACCGCGGCACGGCGCCCACCGTCCCGTCACGGACGCGGCCAAGGGCGCCCGCCCAGGCGTTCGATGTCCGTGTTGAAGCGCCTCAGGTAGGCGGCGAAGGCGGCGATGTCCTCGTCCGGCCAGTCGGCCATCACCTGGTCCAGCGAGTGGATGATGCCTTCGCGTTCCTCGTCGAGGAGACGCGCGCCCTCGTCCGTGAGGCGGAACTTGCGGGCCATGCCCCCTTCGGGGTCGGGGATGCGTTCCACGAGTCCCGCGCGCATCGCCGCGGCGGTCTGCCGGTTGAGTGTGGAGGCGTCGAGCCCGAAGGCGTCGCTGAGTTCACCGATCGACATCGGCCCCTGCACGCGGATACGGCTGAGCAGGATGTAGGCGCTGCGTTCCAGCAGCCCGCCCTTGCGGCGCCCGCTTCTGTGGTGCATGAGCCCGTGGCGGCTCAGCAGCATCTGCTCGTACTCGACTTCGTGCGTGGGCTTGACCACGTGCCTGTTGCCTCCTGCGTCCGCCGGTCCGGTGGCACGTCACGTCTTGTCGTGCCCGGTCCGGCTCCATCCTCTCATGGCCATGTGCCCCGTACACGAGACGTGTTGGATACATACGACATGTACGATGCACATTCCCGTCCGACAAGCACCTCACTCAGGAGTCCCGCCATGGGCGCCCCCCAGCCGTCAGCGCGCACAGGAGGCGTGGTCGCCACGCTCGCCTTCGCCGGCATCGTGGCAGCGATCACGCAGACCTTGGTCACCCCGCTCATCGCGGAACTGCCGAAGATCCTGCACACTTCCCCGTCCAACTCGGCGTGGGTGATCACGGTCACCCTGCTCGCGGCCGCCGTGTGCGTGCCGGTCTCCGGCCGCCTGGGGGATCTGCTCGGCAAGCGCCGCATGCTCCTGGCGTGCTCCATACCGCTGGTCGCGGGTTCGGTGGTGTGCGCGCTCGCGTCCTCCGTCGTCCCGATGATCGTCGGGCGCGGCCTTCAGGGCATGGGCATGGGCATGGTGCCGCTGGGCATCGCCCTGCTGCGAGACGTCGTCCCCGCCGAGAGGCTCAGCTCTTCGATCGCGCTGGTCAGCGCATCGATGGGCATCGGCGGCGGCCTCGGCCTGCCCATCGCCGCGGCGGTCGCGCAGTACGCGAGCTGGCGGGTGCTGTTCTGGGCCTGTGCCGTCCTGGCCGCGGCGATCGCCGTACTGATCTGGTTCCTGATTCCCGACGTGCCGGCCGGCGCGAAGGGCCAGCGGTTCGACGCGCCCGGAGCGCTCGGCCTGGCCGTGGGCCTGGTCTGCCTGCTGCTCGCGGTGTCCAAGGGCGCCGACTGGGGCTGGGGTTCGGCTACGACGCTGGGCCTGTTCGTCGCCGCCGTCGTGGTGCTGGGTGCGTGGGGCGTGTGGGAGCTGCGCACCCGGGACCCGCTGGTCGATCTGCGCACCACCGCCCGCCCCCGCGTGCTGTTCACCAACGTCGCTTCGGTCTTCGTCGGTTTCGGGATGTACGCCAGCATGCTGGTCATCCCCCAGTTGCTGCAGTTCCCCGAGGCCACCGGCTACGGTCTGGGCCAGTCGATGCTCGCGGCCGGTCTGTGGATGGCCCCCGGCGGCATCATGATGATGTTCGTCTCGCCGCTCGGCGGAAAGCTCACCGACGCCCGCGGCCCCAAGTTCACCCTGATCTGCGGGGTGCTGGTCATCGCCGCGGGCTATGGCCTGTCACTGGCCCTGCTGGGTTCCGCCTGGGGTCTGATGCTGGTGTGCATGGTCATCAACAGCGGCGTCGGCCTCGCCTATGGTTCGATGCCCGCGCTGATCATGAGCGCGGTGCCGCTGTCGGAGACCGCCGCCGCCAACGGCTTCAACACCCTCATGCGCTCGCTCGGCACGTCGATCGGAGCCGCGGTGATCGGTGTCGTCCTCTCCCAGCTCACCACCCCCATGGGCGGCTACAGCTTCACGTCGGAGGACGGTTTCCGTACCGCTCTGCTGATCGGCGGCGGCGTCGCCCTGGTCGCCGCCGTGATCGCCGCCCTCATCCCGGCCGTCCGCGCCCCGGAAGCGGGCGGCCGGGCCGGTGCCGCGACGCCGGACCAGGCCACCGTGGAGGCCTGACAGGGAGCCGGAGGCGCCACGGACCGCGTCAGCCGTCGCCGGCTGACGCGGTCCGGTCCACACGGCCTCGCCGACGGCCGCAGGGTGGCGGGCCGGGCCGGTCCGGTCCGGTCAGCCGACGGGGGTGGTGCGGATGGCGGCGATGTCGAACTGCAGACGCACCTTCTCGCTCACCATGGCGCCGCCCTCCGCCAGCCTCGTGTTGTACGTCAGTCCCCAGTCGGAGCGGTTGATGGTGGTGGTGCCGTCGAAGCCGGCCCGTTCGTAGCCGAACGGGTCGACGACGTGCCCGATGTAGGTGAGTTCGAGGACGACGGGACGCGTGACGTCCTTGATCGTGAGGTCGCCGGTCATGCGGTAGACGTCCGGGCCGGCGAGCTCCACGGACGTACTGGTGAAGGCCATGCGCGGATAGGTCCTGGCGTCCAGGAAGTCGCGGCCGACCAGGTGGGCGTCACGTTGTTCCACACCGCTGTCGACACTCGCGGTGAACAGCACGATCTCGGCCCGCGAGCGCTCGGGGTTCCGCCCGTCGAAGTACATGCGGCTCTGGTACTCGGTGAAGGATCCCCGCACCGTGGTCACCATGGCGTGCCGGACGGAGAAGCCGATCCGGCTGTGCGCGGGGTCGATGACCCACTCCCCCGTCAGAGCCGCCAGGCGGGGGTCCGGGCGGACGGCGGAGCCGGACGCCGACACGACCGCCGCGCGTTCGTGCGGGGCCGGGGAGATCGTGCGGCGCGGTGAGGCGCTGCGGGTGAACAGATTCATAGGTCATCTAGTTACTCGACGAGCAGTATTCCCGCAAGGGTTTCCTGCCCGCGGGATTTCCTCCGGAGCCGTAGCGAATAGCGCGCACACCACTCCCCCTTACGGTAAATTCACCGGATCCGCACACAGGAAGCCGGAATACCGGGAGGATAAGGGGGCACCGCCGAATTCCACCTACGGACGTTTCGCCGACACGGAGGACGACGGCCCAGGGGGGCACCAAACACCCATACGCGACCTTTCCGCTCCTGTGGAGTCGCTCTCGGGCACGGCTGAACCAGTGGCGGATTTGAGGCTCCGCCCGTCTTCGAGATGGCACGTTTCATGATCGATGCGAATCCTGCACGGCCGAGACAAACAGGCGGCCCGGCTTCGCTATGGGGGATCCCGCGCATCCGCGAGCCGAAATGCGCGCACAGTCCGTTTTCGGCGGGAACCACCTCCGCATGTAAAAGAAGCGTGGAGGAAAGGCATCGGGGATCACGAAGCAGCCCGTTCCACCGGCGCGGACGTTCACGCCGGCCGACGACGTCGCGCTGACGCCGCTCCGCGGCCTGGGCGGACGGGACCACGGTCCGCCGACGCGGTATCGGCCGTACGGGTCGGGGAATGGACCAGAATCCGGTTACCCCGCGTCAGTGGGGTACACGGGCAGTGCACGCATCCGCTGCAAGGACCCCGCCACAGGAGGAACGTCGTGCCAGGCATGATGGAGAAGATCAAGCAGTTCGCGAAGAGCCCGCAGGGCCGGCGCACCGCCGAGCAGGTCCGCCGCGCCTCCGCCGACCCGCGCCGCCGGGCCCAGGCACAGCGGCTTCTGGGCAAGCTGCGCGGGCGGCACTGACCTCGGCCGGACGGGTGCCGCCGGTGGCGACCGCCGGCGGCACCGGCGATGACGACGGACCCCGCGCCGGCCGGGAAGTCCCGGCGCCGGCGGCCGAAGTGCTGGTGTCGGCCGCCGCTCATGAGCGCGACAGTCTCGACGCCAGGTAGGGCGCGGTGGCACTGCGCCGGGATCTCGCCACTACGGCGGGAGTTCCGGTGGCCACCACCCGTCCGCCCGCGTCCCCGCCGCCCGGCCCGAGATCGATGACCCAGTCCGCGGTGGCGATGGCGTCCAGGTCGTGTTCCACCAGGACGACGGTGTTGCCGGCGTCCACGAGGCGGTGCAGTTGCCGCAGCAGCAGAGCGACGTCCGCCGGGTGCAGTCCCGCCGTCGGTTCGTCGAGCAGATAGAGGGCGTGGCCGCGCCGGGCGCGCTGCAGCTCCGTGGCCAGCTTGATGCGCTGGGCCTCACCACCGCTGAGTTCCGTGGCGGGCTGGCCCAGCCGCAGGTATCCGAGCCCCACCTCCCGGAGCGTCTCCAGGCTTCGCGTGGCCGCCGGGACCCCGGCGAGGAACGGAGCGGCCTCGTCCACGGACATCGCCAGGACGTCCGCGATGTTCTTCCCGCGGTAGGTCACCTCGAGCGTCTCCGCGTCGTACCGCGCGCCGTCGCAGGCCGGGCACGGCGCGTACGTCCCGGGCAGGAAGAGCAGTTCGACGGCGACGAACCCTTCCCCCTGGCAGGTCTCGCACCGCCCCTCGGGGACGTTGAAGGAGAACCGGCCGGCCTGGTAGCCGCGCGCCAATGCCTCGTCCGTCGCGGCGTACAGCTTGCGCACCGCGTCGAACATCCCCGTGTAGGTCGCCAGGTTGGACCGGGGAGTGCGCCCGATGGGCCGCTGGTCGACCCGCACCAGCCGGTCGAAGGCGTCGAGGCCCGAGGCGTCCCGCACCTCGACCTCGGGCCCCGTCTCGTCGAGGTCGTCGGTTGCGAGTCCGAGATGCGCGCGTACGACTTCGGCGAGGACCTGGGTCACCAGCGTCGACTTGCCGGATCCCGACACCCCGGTCACCGCTGTCAGCACGCCCAGCGGCACCTCGACGGACATGTCGCGCAGGTTGTGCCGGGACACCCCGTCCAGGCGCAGTCGCCCGGACGGTTTGCGGGGGCGGCGAGCGCACGGTTCGGCACGGCCGAACAGGTGACGGGCGGTGGCCGACTCCCTCACCCGCTCCAGGCCGGCCACCGGCCCGCTGTACAGCACCCGGCCGCCGCCCTCGCCCGCACCGGGGCCGATGTCGACGACCCAGTCCGCACGTCGTACGACGTCCATGTCGTGCTCCACCACGAACAGCGAGTTGCCCGCGGCCTTCAAACGGTCCAGGACGTCCAGCAGGGGTTCCGCGTCCGCCGGGTGCAGCCCCGCGGACGGCTCGTCGAGCACGTAGACGACTCCGAAGAGTCCGGAGCGCAGCTGGGTGGCGATCCGCAGTCGCTGTGCCTCTCCCGGAGAGAGCGTCGTCGACCGGCGCCCGAGACTCAGGTATCCCAGGCCGAGGCCGAGCAGCACCTCCAGGCGCGTCACCACGTCGGCGCAGATCCGGATCGCAGCCTCGGTCCGCTCCGCGGGCGGGACGCTCCCCGTGGCGGTCCCGGTGCCGGACAGTCCCGCGACGGGCCGCAGCAGCGTCACCAACCCGGCGAGCGGCAGCGCGTTCACCTCGGCGACGGTGCGGCCCGCGAAGGTGACCGCCAGCGCCTCCGGCCGTAGCCCGCTGCCTTCGCACTCCGGACACGGCACGCCGCGCACGAACCGCATGGCCCGCTCCCGCATCCGCTCGCTCCTGGAGTCGGCGAGGACGTGCATGACGTGTGCGCGGGCGCTCCAGAACTTTCCGTGGTAGCCGTGGTCGACGCGGCCGGGCTCCGGCTCGATCAGCACGGAGGGCTGCTCGTCGGTGTAGAGCAGCCAGTCCCGGTCCTTCTTCCCGAGCCTGCGCCACGGCCGGTCGACGTCGATGCCCAGGCCGCTCACGATGCTGCGCAGATTGGCGCCCTGCCAGGCACCCGGCCAGGCCGCGATCGCCCCGTCGCGGATGCTCAGCGAGGGGTCAGGTACGAGGAGGTCCTCGGCGACGTCGTGGACGACGCCCAGCCCGTGGCAACGCGGGCAGGCACCGGCGGGGGTGTTGGGCGAGAACGCCTCCGCGGCCAGCCGGGGTGCGCCGGGCGGATGGGTTCCGGCGCGCGAGTACAGCATCCGCAGCAGGTTGGACAGCGTGGTGAGGGTGCCGACCGTCGACCGTGAGCCGGGAGTCCCTCGGCGCTGCTGGAGCGCCACGGCGGGCGGCAGCCCGGTGATCTCCCGGACGTGGGGTGCGCCGGCCTGCTGCAGCAGCCGGCGGGCGTACGGTGCCACGGATTCGAAGTATCTGCGCTGTGCCTCGGCGTAGAGCGTGCCGAAGGCGAGGGAGGACTTGCCCGAGCCGGAGACACCGGTGAAGGCGACCATCGCGTCCCGGGGGAGGTCGACGTCCACGTTCCTCAGGTTGTGCTCGCAGGCGCCCCGCACGCGCACGAAGGAGTCACTCGGATCGTTCGTCACCCCTCCTGCCTACCCGACCGGCCGGGGGACCGCGCGAGCGGTGCCGCCGTGCCGGGGTGGCCGGTGACGGGAGGTGGTGCGGGGTGGCGGGGTCCGGGCAGTGCTTTTTTCCGCATGCCCGGTCCGTTTCGGCAGTCCGGGTGGCGCATCCCGGACAGGCCGGTGCCGGCGGTCCTGGCGGATCAGACCGTGGCGCCCACGGGGCCCTCGTCCTTCTGCCGCGCTGCTGAGGCCTCGGCCTCCTCGGGGGTACGGATGCTCGCGGCGCCCAGTTCGCCGGCGCGCTCGGCCGTGATGACCAGCCTGCCCAGCACCGCGGGCACGGCGATCGAGGGCAGCAGGTGCTCGAACAGCGTCACCACGCGGGTCTCCAGATCCTCGCGACCAGCGAGGATCTGCGAGTACACCTGCACCCCGGTCCACGCCGCCGAGAACAGCCAGGCACTCTCCTCCGGGTCGACGTGCGGCAGCAACTCCCCCTGTCTCTTGGCCTCCTGCAGGAGATACCGGCACGCGTCGATCCACTGCGTCAGGGCCGCCGTGCCGAACTGGGCCCGCATGTCCTGTTCCAGCGACAGCCTCGCCACCGCGCTCACCATCGGGTCGCGGCGCATCTGATAGGCCACCAGCAGGCCCGTGTCCACGAACTCCTGAAGCCGGGAAGCCTGCGGTACGACGGACACCGCGGCGAACTGCTGTCCCAGCACGCCTTCCGCCAACGCCTGCTTGGAGGGGAAGTGGAAGTACAGGGCTCCCTTGGTGACGCCGGCCCGGGCCAGCACCTCACCGATCGTGGCAGCCTCGTAGCCGCGTTCGTCGAACACCGCCGCCGCGGCGTTCAGAATCGCCAGCTTCGTACGGACCGCACGCTCCTGACGCGCCACCAGACCTCCCGAAGTTCACTTGTGTACAACCATCCGCGGCGTCCGCGCGGGACGACGCCAGTACAACCATGGGTGTTCTACTGCCTTCCTTTACACAAACAAAACCAGGTAGTCCGTATTTTCACAAGCCACTACTCCCTTCGGTACCGGATGTCCAGCAACTCCGACGCCGTCTCCGGACCACTCCCGCCACCCTCCGCACGTCGGGCAACACGGTAAGCAACCAGTTCAAGCCGCCTTCAAGGAGTCCCGATGCCGTCCACCCTCCTCATCACCGGCCCGCGCGGGTTCATCGGACAGCACATCACCGCCGCCGCCCTCAAAAAACCGCACGTCCGGCTTCGAATCCTCACGCGCACCGCCGAGCGGCCGGCGACGGGCGCACGGGTGGACACGGTGACCGCCGACCTGGGCGACCCCGACTCCTTGCGCGGACTGTGCGCGGGCGTCGACGCGGTCGTCCACTGCGCCTCCGCCATCGACGCGGACGCGTCCACGCTGCACGCGGTCAACGATGTCGGCACCCGGGCCCTGGTCGAGGACGCGGAGCGCCACGGCGTACGCCGCGTCGTGTACGTGAGCACCGCCGCCGTGTACGGCCACGGCAGCTTCCACCGGGCGAGTGTCGCGGATCTGCGCCCGGCCCCGGAATCGGCCGCCAGTCACACGCGTGCCGCCGCCGAGCGCCACGTCCTGGCCGCCGGCGGCACCGTCCTGCGCCCGCACCTCGTCTACGGCACCGGGGACCGCCAGGTCGTGCCCGGCCTGACCTGGCTCCTGCGGTACCTGGGGGCGGCCGTGGACACCCCCGCCCTGCACTCCGCGGTCAACGCCGCCGACCTCGCCCGGGCCGCCGTCGCCGCCGCTCTCACCGACCGCGATGTCACCGGCGCGCAGCACGCCAACCATCCGACCCCGCTGGCCGTCGCCGAGCTGATCGCTCTCGTCCTCGACCGCCTCGGCCTCCCGCCCCGCCCGCCGCTGACCCCGGACCAGGCCCTCGCCAAGGTCCGGGGCGACGCGCAGGCCCGTCACCACCTGACCATGCTCACCCACCACCACTGGTTCCTCGGCGACACCCTGTGGGACCGGCTCGGCCTGGATCCGGGAGCCGCGCCCGCCCTCCAGATCCCCGGCCACCTGCCACCCCGCCCGTGACGGGCCTCCGCACGCTGAGCCGGCCGCGGGGTCGGCAGTACGGCGCGGGCCGGCCGCCCCGCTCAGCGGGACCGGCGGCCCGGGGCTGCCCCGCCCCGCTCAGCGGTGACGGACGGAGGCGCACCTGACACAGGTACGCGCCGCGGGCCGCACCTCCAGCCGCTCCGCCGGGATCACCTCACCGCACGTGTCGCACGAGCCGTAGGCGCCGTTCTCCAGACGCTCCAGCGCGCCGTCCAGCTCCTCCAGGTACTGCCGGGCACGGGACAGCAGGGATGCCACGTGCGCCCGCTCGAACGCCGTGCTGGACCCCTCCGGGTCGTGCTCGTCGTCGACCGCGACCAGCGCGTTCGCCTCCACGATCGCGTCGAAGTCCCGCTCCAGGGCCGCGATCCGGGCGAACGTGCCCGCGCGCTCGGCCATCAGCCGCTCGTGAACCGGGCCCGGCTCGGCGGCGGACGGAGTGCCGTCCTCGGAGGGAGTGCTCATTTCTGCTGGAACGACGGGATTCCCACCGGTATTCCGGGTCCGGTCGGAGCGCCGCCACGGTGCGGGGCCTTCGCGGCGGCGGGTGCGGTCACCCGTCCGGCAGGACGCCCCGGAGCGCCTTGTCCAAGTGTGCGGCGAGTTCGCTGTCGCTCGGAGGGTCGGCGGTGAACAACCTGCCGAGTTCGGTGGTGAAGGTCTGGGTGAAGGCGCCGTAGAGCGGGGTGCGAGGGCGCTGCACGGCTCGGGTGAGGGCCGGCAGCAGGATTCCGCGGGCGTACCTGGGGCGGCCCTGGCCGTCGCGCGGCATCCGGTCGGCGCTCTCGCCGGACGGCGAGGGGCTCGCGCCACCGGTCGCCCCGCCGGACGGTTTCGCCGACCGGCACCTGACGTCGTCGTTCCGGTACGCGGACACCCGCGTCGCCGCGAACCCCGCGTCCAGCAGGCAGCGTTCACTCTCCCGGCTCGTCAGGAACCCGATCAGGTCGCTCGCCGCGTCCCGCTGTGCGGAGGAGCGGGTGACGGCGAGGTTCTGGCCGCCGAGCACCGCCCTGCCGGGCAGGGTCGTCACTCCGAGCCGCGCCCCGGGCAGGGACTGGTGAAGGCTCTGGTACGCGTAGGGCCAGTGGCGCAGGAACGCCGTCCGGCCGTTCGCGAAGTCGGTGAGCGATGCGGCCTCGTCGGAGCGCAGGGCGTCCTTGAGGAGGTACGAGGACTGGGTGCGGTTGCGCAGTTCAGCGAGGCCCTTCTCCAGGTCCGCCACGGTAGCGGTGTAGCGGCCCTCGGTGTCGGTGAGGGTGACGCCGCCGGGGACGGAGGCGAACGCCTCGATCCCGTTGACCGTGCGCCCCTCGTAGGCTCCGAACTGTGCGGTCCAGCCTCTCTCGTAGCCCCTGGGCCGGTCCTTCCCGGTCTGCTCGCCGAGGGTTTCGATCAGCTCCTGCAGCTGTCCCCGGTCGAGCCCTTTGCTCAGGTCGGTGTTCTGGACGCCCGCCCGGTCCAGGTGGTCGCGGCGGTAGTAGAGCAGCCCGACGTCGCTGTTGAACGGGACCGCGTACACCTTGCCGTCCCAACGCGCGGTGCTGGCCACGGACTTGATCACGTCGTGGTCGTCGACCAGCTCCGCCGGCAGCGAGCGGATCAGGCCCGCTTCGGCGAACTCGGGGACCCAGGTCACGTCCAGGTTCACCACGTCGTACTGCGCACTGTCGGACTGGAGCGCGCCGAGGAGCTGGCTGCGCTGTTCGTCGGCGGAGCCCGGGAGTTCCACCAGGCGGGCACGGCGGCCCGTGTGGTGCCGGTCCTGCTGTGCGTTCCAGGTGTCGATGAGCTGCTGCCGGACGCCGCCCTGGCCGGTCACGTCCCGCCCGCTGGCCACGACGATGTCGCCCGCGGTTCCGGGTGTGACGCCCGCTCCGGACTGCTCGGAGGCACCGCCGCCGGTGCAGGCGGCGCACGCCGTGAGGAGAACGGCGAGCACCCAGGCCCGCCCACGCGTCCACGGTCGCCTCATTCGTCCCCCGTCCCCGTCCGCGCCACCTCGTCACGCAGGCCCGCGACGAGATCGGCCCTGGTGTCGAGGCAGCGGCCGCCGCTCGCCTCCGAGATGCGGGCGTCGGGCTTGTCCCGGTCGCAGCCGCCGCTGTCCAGCGCCGCCATCACCACCGGGACCCCCTGGTCCTCGGCCGACGCGAGGAGCCTGCCCGAGTCCTTGCCCGCGGTGAGCCGGTCGTTGTCCTCGTCGTCGGTGACGTAGACGATCAGCTGGGGGCGCTCGTCGTCCCGGCCGCGCCCCGCCATGTAGTCGAGGGCCGCCGTCAGCGCTGCGTACGGGTCGGCCTCGGCGTCCTGGACCGCGGCCTCGCGGTCGATGGTCCGCTCCGCGTCCGCGCGCGAGTGGCGGCGGAAGGGCAGGAGGACGTCGTACGGGCTGCTCCCGCGCGAGGCGACGGCCCATACCCCGTACTCGTCCCGCCCGCCCAGTCCGCCCAGCGACTGCTTGAGGATGCCGGGGGCCCCGCCGGCGCCCTCCCACAGGTCGCCCATCGAGCCGGAGCTGTCGAGCAGGAACAGGACCCGTCCGGGACCGTTGGCGTTGCGGTACTGCTCGAGGGCCGTCGTCAGCGCGTCACCGCGGGCGGGCGCCGGGAGCGGGGTGGGGCGGGCGAGCGTTCCGGTGTCGTTGCCGCGGGGCCCGAGGAAGTCCCCGCCGGACACGGCGCGGAAGCCGTCCTCGCCGAAGACGTCGAGTCCGCCCGGGCCGTCCTCGGTGGTGCCGCCGACCAGCCAGTCGTGGAAGCGCCGGACGGCGTCGTCCCGTGCGGCCCGGTCGCGTGCGGCGTTCTCCCAGCGCACGCGGACGAACGTGGGGTCCAGGGGCGGTACGTCCGTGGGGTACTCGGCCAGCCGCGGGGTGCGCGTCGGCCCGTCGCAGCCGAGTCCGCTCACCATCAGGAACTCGGGCACGAGCGCGGCGGTGCGCTTGTCGACGTCCCGGTGGTCCGGCAGCGCGCACAGCAGATCCGCGCCCGCCGGCGCGGGCGGTCCCGGCTGCGCCACGGTTCCTTCGGCGCGGCTCACGTCGGTGCCGGAGCCGTAGAGACCGACGCTGGCCAGCAGCGCGGAGTCCGTGTACTCGGGGTCGGTGCGCCGTACGTCGGCGTCCCGCTGCCGCCGGAGGAGCTTCTTCCGCAGGGTGGCGAGCGGTCGCCCGGTCCTGTCCCGCAACGACTCCTCGGCGATGTTCTGCGGGACGGACAGCACCATCGGGGAGTACGCGAACGGCTCGCTGTCCGGTTCCAGTGTCACGTACTTGCGCGGCGGTTCGACCGGCTGGGCCCGCGCCGCGCTCGCGGACGTCGCGGGGATCCAGATGTCGGGCTGGGGACCGATGTCGCGCTGCGGGTTCAGTTCGTCGCTGACGGGGCGCTGCCAGGGGTCGGACTGGTCGTGGAAGCCCGTCACGGCGTCGGCGGCACCGGCGCCGTACACCGTGATCCCGCTGCGCCGGCAGCCTGCGGACGTCGTGTTGGCCGGTGAGGTGAGATACGCCTGTGTGGCTCTGCGCACGGTGGGCTCGAGGTCCGGGTCGGTGAGGAGGCGCAGTTCGAGGGTCGGGCCGCAGGACGACTGGTCGGGGCCGGTGCCCCAGAGCAGGGCGTAGCCGCACGCGCCCGCGCCCGTGAGGACGACCGCGGCCGCGACCACGACCCGGCGGGGTTTGCTCCGCGACCAGAGCAGCAGCCGGCCCGCCCAGCCCGCGGACGGTGTCCGGCGGGCCCGGGACCGGAGCAGGGCGAACGTGCGCGGTCGCGACCCGGCTCCCCCGGCCTGCTGCTTCGCCCCGGGCGGAGCATGGTCCGGGGGCGTCTCCTGTTCCCGCGGCGGGAGCACCACCGCGGGCCGCGGCGGCCGTGGTCCCCGCTCCTTCCCGGGCTCGTCGAGCTGCGCGGGAGGCGTCCGAGGCCGTTCGTCATCCTTCGAGGGTTCCCGCGACGGCTGCTTTGGGGGCACCGGGACGGCATCGACGGGCACGGGGGCCGGGGCCGCACCGGCCAGGACGATGTCGGTGTCGCCCCAGCGCTGCGGCTCCCACGGTTCGTTGCGCAACGTCGTGTAATGGGCGGACATGTGCGCGGTGAGCGTCTCCGCCAGGTCCAGGAACGTGACCTCGCCGTCCCGTCCGGCACTCCCCTCCTCCAGCATCCGCACCAGCTCGGAGGTGAACGGCGTGGGCGTCGCGTCGTCCCCGGCGTCGATCCGGTTGTTGGCCTGCGTGCTCATCAGCACCGAGAAGCGGCGCCGGTCCGCGAGCGCCTCGCAGACCTGTGCGGCGTTGCCGGCGTTGCAGCAGTCCAGGACGACGACCACGTGCCGGGCCCGGCTGGTGGCGAGCACGGTCAGGACGCTGGAGAAGGGGTCGGCGCCCGGGAACACGGCCCGGCTGCCGGGGACGACGCGCGCGTTGCGCATCTGCAGCCAGAGCTCGTCGCCCGCGCTGGGCACGGCTCCGTGACCGGCGAAGTAGAAGAGGAGCAGCCCCTCGGCCTCGTCGGCGGCGGTGCGCAGCGCCTCGCTGAAGGCGTCCAGGTACGGCGACCCGGAGATGACGACCTCGCCCTTGCGGAACACCTCGCCCCGCAGCAGCGCACCTTCCAGCAGGGCGAGGTTGTGCTCCACGGCGGCGAGGTCACCGGGGACGCCGTGCGGGTCCTTCGGCCGCGTGGAGTCGTACACGGACACGCCGACCAGCAGGGCCCGGTTCACCTCTCCGCGCGGGTCGAAGCGGTGCACCGGCCTACCTCTCGTCGAGGTCCACCGGGTCGACGTCGTAGTCGGGCGGATCGCCGCTCTCCACGGAACGGCGGTTCTCGTACCAGGCCTTGACGCCTCTCCTCACCTGCTTGAACACGATGTCGAACGTGGACTGGGCGGCGGCCCCGGCGAGCAGCAGCAGGATCTCGATCCCGGCGCCCATGGGTCTGCCGTGTTCGTCCGTTTCCTGGTCGTCCGTCCCGGCGCGCTCCTGGATCCGGAGATCGCCGTTTCTGGCCAGCTCTTCCAGCGGCTTCTCCCGCTCCAGCCACTTCTTCAGAGCACCGATGTCGCCCTGGCTCGCGGTTCCGTCCAGCCGGACCCGGATCGCGCGGGTCGCCACACCCTCCCCGTCAGTCATAACTCAGCATCATGGCACGGGCGTTGGTGCTGTGCGAGGGTTCTGCCCCGACGTTGCCCGGCGGACCGGAGCGCCCGCGGGCGTGCGGCACTCCCGGGACGGCGCCGTGAAGTGTCCGTGTATCACTTGTGCATCCCTCTTCCCAACCGGAACCGTTGACGTGCGAAGATGCCCTGCCCCGGCAGCAGGCGTCCGGGGTAGAGGGGAAACTCAGTGAAGTCAAGGAAATTGAGCAGAACGCGGCGTCGCGCCACCATAGTGACGGCGGCGGCCGCTTCGGTCGTCGCGGGTGCGGCCATGCTGCCCAACTGGAGTGCCGGTGCGAGCAGCGCCGGGGCCGGGGAGCCCGTGGTGGATCCGGCCACCAGGGCCACCTTCCAGCGGCTGGCGGACGCGGTCTTCACCGACCGTACCGACGCCCTGGTGGACCACAAGCAGAACCGGGGGCGCTCGCCGCTCGCCTCGCGTTTCTCCGGTGACGTGGAGCTGTCCTCCTCGCTGGAGAACAAGGAGGACTCCACGCTGTCCTCGCTGCGCGGCCGCAAGTCCCGCCTCGCCACCCTGGGCGAGCGGTACAGCAAGGCCGAGACCAGCGTCACCCTGGACAGGACCCGGGTGCGGGGCGGGCACGCCACCGTCCAGGTCACCGAGACCACGATGCTGACGTACGAGAAGGTGCGTGGCGACGAGCCGAAGACCACCGGCTTCCAGGCCCACCACAAGCTGACGTTCACCGCCGACCGGCAGGGTGACTGGCAGCTGACCAACGTCCGCAACACGGATGACGGCTACCTGGCGGTGAACCAGCCGGCCAAGACCTCGTTCACGGCGGCGGTCGCCGGCGACGACATGCCCGCCGCCGCCCGCTCGGCCACCTCCTGGCCCGCTCCAGCCAAGGCCAAGAACTTCTCCGCCACCGGCTACAACTACAAGGCCATGGCCGCGTACGCGGAGAAGTACTGGGACGACTACAACCCGGCCTATCCCAGCTTCGACGGGGGCGCCGGCGACTGCACCAACTTCGTCAGCCAGTCCCTCAAGGCCGGCGGCTGGAAGCACGTCCCCGGCTACGTGTACGACTACACCAAGTGGTTCGGCAACGCCGACATCCACTCGGACTCGTTCGTCGGCGTCAACGAGTTCTCCTGGTTCTCCCTGAACTCGAAGCGGGCCACCAGCCTCGCGAACGTCTACCAGATGGACGTCGGCGACGTGCTGCAGATGGACTTCAACAAGGACGGGTCCAAGGACCACACGATGATCGTCTCGTACCGCAGCTCGCGGGGCGTGCCGTATCTGACGTACCACTCCGCCGACACCTACCGCAGGTCGGTGGCGAGCATCATCGCCGCGAACCCGAACGCGGCGTACTACGCGTACCGGACCTGATCCGACCGGCTGAGCCCCGCGACCGGCACGAACCGCCCCTGGATTTTTGGGGCGGGCCGGACGCGGGGCTCCCCCGTTCCCGCGGGGCGCGACGGCCGGGACGTGGCCGACGGGTGGAGGGTCAGGGTCCGTCGAGGGCGCCCTCCAGGCCGCGGATCGCGTAGCCGCTCGTCTCGTCCTGGAACGAGACGCGAGGGGGCGTGACCATGCGGATGCCCTTCAGCGCGAAGAGGCGGCTCAGGAAGACGTCGGTTTCCGTCATCGCGAGGTCGGCTCCGGGACAGCGGTGCGGACCGTCACCGAAGGACAGCATCGTCGCCTTGCCGGGAGGATGTCGCGTCCATCGGCGCAGGGCGGCAGATCCCCGCGATCCCCGTGTGTTCGGGATTCGGGAAAACACGGGAGTGCTGAGCAAGTCGAGGCGAACAGCTTCGGCAGTGCCATGCAATGGAGTCACTCCGGTGCGCGAGGCGGCTCGACACGTGCCAGCCAGGTGGTGAGCAGTGTTTCGAGACGTGCGGCCTCGTCGGGGCCGAGCTCGTCGAGTATGCGGCGTTCGTTGCTCATGTGGTCCGCGAAGGCCCGGTCGATCAGCTCCCGTCCTGCCGGGGTGAGTGCGACCACGCGTCCCCTGCCGTCCTCGGCGGACCGGCGTCGTGTGGCCAGTCCGTTACGTTCTAGCCGGTCGATGCGTTTGGTCATCGCACCCGTGGTGACCATGGTGAACGCGGCCAGTTCGCCCGGGGCGCGCTCGAAGGGGTCCCCGGCCCGCCGAAGCGCCGCAAGGACGTCGAACTCTCCCTCGCTCAATCCGTAACGCCGGTAGACCAGGTACAGCTGCTCGGTCAGAAGGCTGGCGAGGCGATGGAGCCGGCCGATCACGCCTTGGGGGCCCACATCCACATCCGGACGCTCGCGAGCCCACTCGCGCTGGATGCGGGCGACGTGATCCTCGTAGTAGTTCACGGCTTCATTATAGCTTCCAGGGAAGCTATGTTCCTTCCGTGGAAGCTACCGTACGATGGACACTGGTGACGGCGATCGCTCCGGTCGCCTGGGCTACGAACTACTTCGTCACCCACGAATACCTGCCCACCGGCCAACCGCTCTACGGTGCGGCAATCAGGGCTCTGCCCGCAGGGGCCCTGCTGCTGGCACTGTGCCGACAGGTGCCGCACGGGGCGTGGTGGTGGAAGTCGCTGGTGCTCGGCACCCTCAACATGGGGTCCTTCTTCGCCCTGATCTATCTCGCGGCGCAGCTGCTGCCGACGAGCATCGCCTCCACCATCATGGCGGCCTCACCGACAGTCTTGATGCTGCTCGCCTGGGCCGTGAACGCGGAACGCCCTCACGGCCTCCCACTGATGGGCGCCGGCGTCGGTAGCGCGGGTGTTTGCCTGATGCTGCTCAGCGGCAACGTCACCCTGAACCCACTCGGCGTCCTCGCATCGGCCACGGCGATGGTGACGTCCTCCTTCGGCTACGTACTCGCGAAGCGGTGGAGCACCGAGGTCGACATCCTCGCCTCGACGTCCTGGCAGCTCATTGCCGGGGGCCTGGTCGTGCTTCCGTTGGCCGTCGTCCGCGAAGGAGAACCGCCCCACCTCGGTGTGGGCGCGATCCTCGGATTCGCCTACGTCACCGTCGTCGCGACCGCGGTCGCCTTCGCTGCCTGGTTTGCCGGCCTGCGTCACCTGCCGGCAGCCGCTGTCGGCCTGATCGGGCTGCTGAACCCGGTCACCGGCGTACTGCTCGGCACCGTCATCGCCGAAGAGACCCTCACTCTGCGACAGATGTGCGGACTGGTCCTTGTTCTGCTCGGGATCGCGCTCGGGCAACCCATCGCCGCCACAGCCGCCGGCCGCATCCGGTCCCGGGCCACGGGAACGGACTCCCGACGAGACGCATCGACCGGCCGAGCACGCCGCCTTGACCCAGGAGAATCCAACTGCGCTACACAGCGGGACGGTTGACCGAGCACAAGGCCCACTCGGCTCCTCCTGCACCCGCCGCAGAGCGGCATTGGCAGCCCTGATGCGCGTGGTGCTGGTTGAGGGCGCATCGGCCAGCACAGCGATCTCGACTGCTCCGGCACCTCCACCGACCCCGGAATACCGATCGTCACGCAGATCCCGGGACACCGCCATCGCCGACAGTCCGGCCTCCTCACCTTCGACCAGGACGCCGATCCGTCAGACAGGCCGAGAATGCTTCAGGAATCCCGAAGTTGCCTCGCGAATGGGTCAGGAAAAGCCAGCCGCTCTGCCCGATCGGCGACTGCGGCACCGGCGAGAACAGTGTCGCCATCGCCTCCAACGAGTCGTTCGGCGGCTGGACAAAGACCTTTACCGGCCCCCGCCTCTGCGCGGCCATCGTCGACCGCCTCACCTTCAACGGCACCATCATCGAGACCGGCACCGACTCTTACCGCCTCGCCAGCACCCGAACCCGAGCCGAAGGCCCCGCCGAGGCCAGCTGACACCTACCGGTTTTGACTCGGCGGCCCGCCACCCTCACAGGCGGCGGGCCGCCGCAGCTCCCTTGCGCTGACGGCGGTGTGCTGCTGCGTCCCTGATCTCCTCGGTGGCCGCCCGGAAAGCTGGGGCGGCGTGAGCGAAGTATTCGAAGAGAACGGCGCGTTGGTCCGGCGTGTACCGACTGAGGACCTCGCCAATCTGGCGCCGCGCAGGCCCGACCACCTTCTCAACATGGTCGAGGGAGTCGGCCACCGGCTCGACGATGACCTTGCGCCGATCATCCGGATCGGCAGCCCGGCGGACGAACCCGGCTCGCTCCAAGCGGTCGATCAGGCGAGTGGTCGCCCCGGTGGTGAGGCCGGCACGTGCGGCCAGTTCTCCCGAGGTGAGCGGGCCTTCCAACGCGATCTGGCTGAGCGCATACCACTCGGAGGCGCTGAGCCCCACCGCTTCCGCCCCGGCCATGCCGTGGAGTCCCACAGCATCGAGGTACTGACGGAAGACCAAGTGCTCGTCCGCCGGCGTCAGGTCTGCCATGTCCCTGGGTGCCCCTTGCATAGATAGCTGCATGCGTGCAGATAATGTCCACCTGCAATATCTGCACCAGTGTAACTACCTGGAGGATTCCATGCCCACCACCACGGACGACCGCGATGCCGTCACCACAGTGATCGCCTCACTCATCGATGCCTGGCGACGCCACGACGCCGACACGTACGGTGCGCAGTTCACGCAGGACGCCACCTACGTCACCTTCGTCGGCACGTACTACCAGGGCCGCCGCGACATCATTGACAGCCACCGGACGCTGTTCGCCAAATTCCTCAAGGGCACACAGCTCGCCGACGAGATCCTGGACATCCGCTTCTACGGTCCGGACACCGCCGTGATCACCGGCCGCGGCGACAGTTACCAGGGCAGCAAGCCGAAGAAACTGACCAAGGTCCAGACCTACACCCTGGTCCGGGAGCAGGACGGCCAGTGGCGCATCGCGGCCTTTCACAACACCAAGCGCAAGCCGCTCATGGAGGCCATCTCCTTCAAGGCCGCCCCCGCTCTCGTCCCGGCATCCCAGAAGTGACCGATAGAGCTACAGGAAGCCCGCATGGGCAGGTGCCGGCACACTCAGGGTGCCGGGTGACCGCGCGGCGCGATGCCCGGCCGGCCGTGAAGGTCGGGGCTCACGTCCGCTTCCGCGGCGTGAAGTGGCAGGTGGCCGCCCTGTCCGGGCAGGACATCCACCTCGTCGGCCCGGACGGCGGCGGTGAGGCCGTGCTCGCCGGGCACCCTCTTCGCTGACCCCGTTTCACCGTCATCGGCGCCGACGTGCCCCAATTTGATGCGGCACTCGACCGCGTGCCGGGCCTTGCAGCCCGCTGGGTCGGACTTCGGTGGCCGGCCACCGCTGGACCCGCGGCCTGGCCGGGGAGCGACTACCCGCGGCGGAAGGTTGGTCAGGGCCACGAGACGTTGAGCGGCAGATCTCGGTGGAAGACGGCCATGGCCTGGTCAGGGCCGTTGTAGTCGTCGACGATCTTCGTGTTGAAACCGAGGCTGCGGTGGAAGGCGATCGAGCCGGTGTTCTCGATTGACGTGATCGCCTTCAACTGCCGTGCACCATGACGTTCCGCTGCCTCGGCGAACGCCGTGTACAGACGACGCCCGAGACCGGTGCCACGGGCGTCGTCCCGTGTCGCGATCAGATGCACGTACCCGGTGCCGTCTGGGGTGACGAACCCGAAGATGTACCCACGGATTCCGTCCTCGGCGCGGGCAATCAAGCAGGTGGAACCGAACTCCTGCACCAGTGCCAGAAGGTGCAGCGACCGGAGATCGCGTTCGCCCCAGTAACGGGGGTGATCAGTCACAACCTGGTGGAAGTCGGTTACCCCAGCTGGTGCGATGTGTATGTCCATGATTGCGATCATGGCAGGCGCCCAGAGTGCCGATGTGGGAGCCGTCCGAGGCTGATCTCCAGCTCCTGCAAGAGGTGTTCGTGCGGGCGTGGAGGAGTTCGGCTGCCAGACCGTCGACGGGGTTCGGGCTGAGGCTGGAGAGGGCGGACCCTGGGCGGCAAGGTGACGGTAAACCGACTAGCCAGGTGGCTGCGGGTGGTCGTTGCGCCGACGGACAAGGTCAGCGGAAGGCACTGGATGAGTAACGAGTCCGCGCAGGTCATCGCGACGGCGTCCCGGCCGGAGCTGGTGGGGTCCGTGACTGGGCTGAGGAGGGTCTTCGTTTCCGGGCCGAACTTTCGACGTTCGTCGAGGACGCGCCGGTCTCCGTGACGCCCGAGCTGCAGGGACCCGTGCAGTTGTCGGAGAGCTGCTGGAAGGGACTCGAGACGTTCCTCGAAGCGGTGGCGGCGACCGCGACAGGCCGGGTGCCGGTCCGTCAGGACCTGGTGAACCGGCGCCTGGAGTGGATCAGCGGCGGCCGATTCGCCCCCGAAGTCGCCGTGTGGAAGACCAGTCATCGTGATCTGCACTGGGCGAATCCGACGGCTCCGGCATGCCTTCTTCTCGACTGGGAGGGGTGGGGGCTGGCTCCGGCGGGGTGGGACGTTGCCGTTCTCCGCGCGTACTCACTGAGCGTTTTCAGCATGGCCACTGATCGGCTGACGCTGGAGGTGTGCGCAACGCACGAGGCTCCCGTGCCGTTGGGGGGAGGTGTTCGAAATCTCAACCCAAACGAACAGGAGCCGCGTTGATTCCGTATTCTGCCGCACTCGACCTGACGGGATCATCCGGATCTGCGAACGGCAGGGTGTCCCGCTGCTAGCCGATCGCGCCCACGTGGGGCCGACTCGTGGGTGACGACACCCCTCAGACGCCCGCCGGGCCGCAAGCTCACGCCGACCCAGCAGACCGTCAACCGAGCGCTGTCCGCGGCACGGGCACCGGTCGAGCGCGGCGTCGCACGCTTGAAGGCACGGCGAGTCTTCCGCCGCCCCCGCTGCGGCCCGAATCGCATCTCGTCAATGGCCAAGGCCGTCCTCGCCTTGGAGAGGCAACGCTGACGTTGCTGTTTGGTATGCCTCAGCCATGGCGTGGAAGGAACGCTTTGGTGCCAGGTTGCCGTCGGGCATGACCTTGCACACTCCGTAGGAGGCCATGTCGAGGTCGAAGCGCGGGTCCTCGTGGTGCGGATATGCGTACCCGGCGAAGGTGAACCAGAAGGCGGTGTCCACGCCTTCCTCATTGAAGACGTCCAATTGCTGGCGCAGGTAGCGGGCCTGTTCGGCTTCGTCGCGGATGTAGTCGCCGTCGAGGCAGGGCGGGTCCGCATCGTGGTCTACGACGGCCCACCAGCCGATGCCTCCGCGGGCGGCGGCGCCTCGGTAGGTGCAGCTGCCGAATTCGGTCGCCGCGAGCGGCTTGCCGTGCCGGAGATACTCGCGCAGACCCTGACGGAAGGCGTCACTGGCATCGCCGTAGGCGTCGGCACTGACGATGTCGAAGGGCGCCCAGTCGATCTGTTCCCACGTTCCGGAGGCGTAGGTGATCTTGCCGCGGAACCGCGAGCGGACCGTCGCCGCGATGTCGGACAGCAAGGAGTTCAGCCGGACAGGAACCTCGGCGAGGGCGGCCAGTGTTGTCTCGTCGGGAGCGCCGCTGATCAGGGCTTCGATTCTGGCGATGCTGTCGTCTCCGGGGAGGATACCGGCGGCGAACAGGCTCAACTCGCAGCCGGCGACGAAGACGTTCACTCCCACCTCTTCGGCGCGATCGGCGCAGTCGGCGAAGTAGGGCAGCAGCTCCCCGGCGGACAGTTCGCAGGGGAACGGGGAGAACCAGACCTCCAGCCCGGCGTCGGCGGCGTGCCGGGCCGCGAGGGCCAGTCGCCCCGGGTCGCCACCGGTGATCCGTACGGCGTCGCAATGCAGGTCGTCCGCGATCATGCGGATCTCGCGTTGTACCGCGTCGGCGTCGAAGACGGGCCGAGAACTCTTTCCGCCCGGAGCGAAGCCGGTGTCGTAGGTGATGCCTTTGGCTCGCATGGATGCTCCTGACAATCGATCGACATCTGTTGCTGCGCCCAACCGGGCGCTGATGCGCGTCGGTTCGGCGGACGGGTCGCGTGGACGGCTCAGGGCGCGTCGGAGGGCAGCTCGACGGCGGTCTCGGCCACGCTGTCACCTCGCTCCTCCCTGGGAGACCGCCTCACACCCGTGCCCGGCGATCGGAGCCGAACGTTAGGTACGAGTCGAAAGCCGGTCAACGGCGATCTCCTCTGGACCGTGCTGTTTGTGCTGGTCAGTCATGCATCTGGCGATTGCAATGACTGTGAGGGTCAATGCACGCCGAGCGAGGGGATGTTGCAACGATCGGCGACCAGTGCACACTGTGGCCGAGACGCCCCAATCAAAGGAACCGAAGCCGATGCCAGGACGCAGGCTGACCAGAGCCGACCGGCAGCAGATTGCGGCCGGGTTGGCACAGCGCCTGAATTACGCCGACATCGCAAGGAGCCTGGACCGTCCCACGTCGACGGTGAGCCGCGAGGTCGCGCGCAACGGCGGACCCGCCCGCTACCACGCGGAACTGGCACAGCTCGCGACCATCCACCGAGCCCGACGCAGGCCGCAGCCGCCCCAGTCGGTGCACCGGACCATCGAGCACCTCGGCCCCGACCCCGACGCAACGGCTGCGTTCGTCATCGACCTCACCGCGGCCTTCGTCGAAACCGGCCTCCCGCGCACCGCCGCCCGCGTGATGGCCTGCCTGTTCGCCTCCGAGAACGGCAGCCGCACCGCCAGTGAGATGGCGCAGCACCTGCGCGTCAGCGCCGCGACCATCTCGCAGGCGGTCCACCTGCTGGAACGGCAGGATCTAATTCGCCGCGGCCACGACGACCGGAGCCGCCGCCACCGGTATTTCCTCGACGACAACGCGGGCTTGCGGACCGTCGTGGCCAGCGCCGCCGCCAACCAGCGGCTCGCCGCCACCGCGCTGCGTGGCGCCGAAGTCTTCGGAGCCCAGACCGCTGCCGGAGGCCGGCTGGCCCGGGCAGGCCGATTTCTCGAACGCCTCGGCGACGACCTCATCCGCTCCGCTGAAAAGCACTGGCGTGACATGGTTGGTGACGGTGGGGAGGAGCACACGCCGACGATCCACACATCGACGGAGTAGTACGCGACCTCTTGCCCAGGCGAAGACCAGGCCGCCGAGAAGCCCAGGGCTTATGACCGCAGCCATCCTCACCCTGGAGGGTCAACGCTGAAAAGGCCCAGTGACTCGGTAGAAGAGGTCGGCTTCGAAGTCTCGCTGCTGCGCGCAGTCTGCATTAGGGATAGGCGGCCGGCCGGAGAAGCATCCGCGCCGCGAGATCGTCGATGCGATCCGCTATGTCGTGGACACGGGATGCAAGTGGCGGGCCTGCGGATTACCCGCCCTGGCGCACGGGTCTGGGGGTTCATGGCCCGCTGGGCGGCGGCCGGGATCGTCGGCCAGATCCGTGACCACCTGGCGGGCCGGATCCGCCATGACATGGGCAAAGGACCCCGAGCGGTGGCCACCGTGATCGACTCCCAGCCCAGAGCGTGAAAGCCGCTGAGACCGTCTCGAAGGCCCCCCGCGGCCTACGACGCGGGCGAGAAGATCAACGGCCGGAAACGCCGCCTGGTCGTCGACACCCGCGGCCTGCCGCTCATGCTGATGGTCACACCCGCCGACCCGCACGACCCCGCAGCCGCCAAGGAAGTCCTCTTCCGCCTCCGCCTGATGCACCCCGAGATCACGATCGTCCGGGCCGACTCCCCGTACGCCGGAAAGCTCATCGACTGGGCGAAACAGCACCGCAACCTCACATCAAGCCCGTCAGCCGCCCCAAGGACGCCTCCGGCTTCGTCGTACCTCCCGGCCACTGGGTCGTCGAACGCAGCCTTGCGTCAATGATGCACGCACGCCGCCACGCAAGGGGCTACGAACGTCTCATCCAGCACTCCGAGACCCCGATCACCTGGGCCGCCACCACCCTCATGACCAGGCGCCTCGCCCGGAAAGGCGCCACCCCCAGCTGGCCGAGGAGGCCAGCGCCGGGCCGACAGCTGACAGGCCCATAGGGCGTGTCTTCCGGTCCTTGGAGCTCGCGACGTGTTGATCCGCCTGAAGGTGGATTCCAGCCCTACGTGGAACCGGCCTGCGCCGGTCGGCGTCCCTCCAGGAGCCAGCAAGATCGTCTTGAATGGAGGACCTGCCCATGACCGGCATGGCCGCCCGCTACCTCTATCTCACCCGGCACGGCGAGGCCTCGTCGGATGAGAGTCAGCTGACGGACGCGGGCCGCCACCAGGCATCCCTGCTCGGGGAGCGGCTCCGTGGGGTTCCCCTGACGGCGATCCATCACGGACCGCTCGCCCGCGCCGAACAGACTGCCCGGCTGGTCGGCGAACGGCTCGACGGCGTCCCCCTGCGGCGCTCCGATGCGGCCGGCGACTACATTCCGTACCTGCCGGCGCGCGAGGAACTGCCGCCGGAGACGGCCGACGCCATGCTTGAGTTCCTGGGCCGGTTTCCGGCCGAGGAACGCGAGCAGGGGCCCGGGCTCGCGGCGGCGGCTCTCGCGGAGTTCACCGGACCCATCGTCGGCGACGAGCCGTGCCACGAACTCGTCATCACCCACAACTTCCTCGCCGGCTGGCTCTTCCGAGCTGCCCTCGACGCCCCCAAGTGGCGCTGGATAGGCATCAACCACGCCAACGCGGCGCTGACTGTCATCCGCTACGCGCCCGGTCGCCCCCCGTCGGTTCTCCTCTTCAACGACACCGGCCACCTCCCTGCCGAGCTCCGCTGGACCGGCTTCCCGCAGGAGCTCCACGTCTGAGGCGGACCGCTTCCTCCGGATCAACTTACGGACCAGCTTCGGATGCCCGCGACGTGCAGGGCTGCCAGGCCTTCAGGATCACGCACGCAACCGTGAAGGCTGGCACCAACACCGCCCGACGCAGCACGGATTGGAAACACGAACTGCCCAGGGACGATGGCTGTGCAAAGGGGTTCTGCGGCAGGTGGCCTCGGGGCGCCAGAGGCCACCGGCCACGGGCCACGTCTACGCCACCCGCGCGGCGTAGACCCGGTCGAGGTCAGGACCTGTCGATCAGTTTCCGTATCTCCGGGGGGAGCTTGTCGCCCGAGTAGGAGGCCATGAAGGTGGCGTCGTCGGGGCTGTCACCGACGGCGACGGCCATGTCGGGAGAGATGCCGTCCACTGCGTAGGCGGTCGTCGCATCTCCGGACTCCTCACCCTTGTCCTGGCCACCGGTGTCCTCACATGGCGGGATGGTGGCGGAACCGAGCTTCTCTCCCGCCGTGAACTCCACGTTCGCGACATCCCGGTACGTGCGGTCTTGGTAGAGGACACGGTAGGCGCAGGATTCCGCCTGATCGCCTCCGTGACTGCTGCTCTCCGATGTGCAGGCCACAGCCAACGTCATCATGGCTGCCACGAGAGGCAGTCGCGTGGTTCGCCCCGACCGGCTCATTGTTCCTCCTAGTAGATGCTACGGAGGGTCAGGACGTCTCCCTTGCCGAGGGTCCTGGCGATCGTCTTGCACGTCCCAGCCCGAAGACGTGTCCGGCTTCATGAGTACCGACGGAGCGGATGTCGTATTTGTTCGAGCAGCTGCTGGTCGGCTTGTTTGTGAAGTCGTAGTCGTGAGTGTTGAAACGGACGTCGGCCTCACGCAGATCATTCTTGACCCCCGGCATGGCCCAGGTGTACGAGCAGGTCGACGCAACGACGCCGTTCTTGAGGTTGCCCCCGTCCCACACGTTCCGCTCGTCCCGGACGGTGCACTGGCCGCTGCTGTTGATGCTCGCCTCGCGGCTGGTGTCAGCCAACGCTCGCGGCCTGCGGACGTAACGAGAAGGCGCTGGAGCAACGCATCACCTGAGAGCGACCCCTACCGGAGCGTCGTCGACGGGGATGGTGGCGATGACGATATCGGTGCCCATGTCGATCACTGACACGGCGTCCGAGTTCTCGTCGGTGACGTAGGCGCGGTTCCCGGCTGGGTCCACTGCCACCCCGCCCGGGCCATCGGCGGTCGGAATGGTGGCGGTGATCATGTTGGTGTCGGTGTTGATCACGGTGACGGTGTCCGAGTCGAAGTTGGTGATGTAGGCGCGGGCCCGGGTCGCATCCACGGCCACGAAGACCGGGAAGTCGCCGGCGGGGACGGTGCCAGTGACCGTATTGAAGTCGGTGTTGATCACCGTCACGGTGCTCGTGTCGACGTGGGTGACGTAGGCGCGGGCCCGGATCCCGTCGACCGCCACCCCGGCGGGCCGGCTGCCGACAGGGATCGTGGCGATCACGGCGTTGGTGTTTGTGCTGATCACCGACACGCTCTTCGAGTCGCCGTTGGTGACGTAGGCACGGGCCTGCGATGGATGCACTGCCACCGAGACCGGCCTGTCCCCGACGGGGATCGTGGCGATGACGGTGTTGTTGCTGGTGTCGATGACCGACACCGTGTCCGAGTCGGTGTCGGCGACGTAGGCGCGGGCCCCGGTCGGGTCCACTGCCACCCCGACAGGGCTGTCGCCGACGGTAATGGTGGAGGTGACCATGTTGCTGTTGGTACTGATCACCGACACGGTGCCGGAAAAGACGTTGGCGACGTAGACGCGTGCCAGGGCCGGATTCGCCGCCACCCCGAACGGGAAACCGCCGTCGGGGATCGTGGCGATGACGGTGTTGTTGCTGGTGTCAATGACCGACACCACGTTCGATCTCGCGTTGGTCACATAGGCCTTCACTACGCCATCTGGACCCCTGCCGGCCATTCCCGGCATCGATGCCGCGGGTACCGGAGGCGTTTGTTCCTACGGTCCTCCGGTGATCGGAGGCGTTCATGGACATGCGGGACGGTGTGCATCACATCTCCTGACCGGGCTGCCGCTTCTAAACCACAGCTCATCCGGAACAACCAGGCGCTCTCAGTGCGTCCGCCCCATTCTCCGGTCCGCCTCTAGGCCGCCGCCATGCCGGTTCGGCCGGAAGGCTGACCGGCCCCGCTTTCCCGGTGCCGCTCAGCTTGACCCGGTTTTCCGAAGGCCGGGCTCGTCGGCTTGACCGCGTCCTACGTGGTGAGGTGGACGTTGACCCGGTATGGGGCGGGGAACGTGGAGCTGGATCGTGCCGGACGGGCTGTGGGAGATCGCGCAGCCGCTGATCCCATCGTCGAGGGTGCGGCCCTGATCTGGTCGAGAGCCGACGTCTGGGGCCGCCTGCACGAGGCAGTGCTGCACCGGCTCGACGATGCCGGCCTCCTCGACGTCACCGTGTCGTCCTCGACACCGCCCACGTCCGGGCCAAGAAGAGGGCGAACACACAGGCCCGAGCCCAGTGGACCGGGGTAAGCCGGGTTCCAGGATGCACATCCTGTCGGACGCGAACGGGCTGCCTCTCCTCGTCGGCGTCTCAGCCGGCAACACCCACGGCGGCGAGGGGCTGAAGCCCATGATCGAGGGTCACCAAACGAGACACGACCCTCATCGAGGTCGGTACTTCAAACCCCAGCGCCTCCACGCGGACAAAGCCTACGATCGCCCGGGCCTGCGGAAATGGTCACGTGGCAGGCGCATTGGAGTCCGGATCGCCCGCAAAGGCAGCGAGTCCAGCGAACGGCTGGGCTGCCGTAGGTGGGTGACGAAGGGAAGGGTGGCCGGCCATCCTGTTGGCGGAGTCTGCGTACAGCCTGGCCGGCCACCCCGCTGCCGTTCGGCAGGTTCACCGAAGACACTGCTGAACCCTTTGACACAGAGTCGAGCGCCTGACAGGTGCTGCACCTTGCGCCGGGTGCGTCTCAGCTCGTGAAGGTGTAGTACTTCCACGCGCCGTGCGTCGTCGAGTTCACGGTGTCGCCCGACGAGGAGTTGACGTACGAGGAGCGGACGCGCATCCGCAGGCCCGTCTGATGCTCGCCGGTCAGCTCCACCTTGGACACGCCTGCGGAGTCCAGCGTGAGGTACTTCGAACCGTTGCCGTACCAGGTGCCGTTGGAGTAGACCTCGGACTGCAGTCGCTGCTTGCGGCCGGGTAGGGCGTCATGGTGTTGGTGAACAGCGGGTTCTTGGTCTTCTTGAAGTAGTAGTAGGTGTGACCCGACGTGTACGCCGTCTTGTAGTGCCCGCTCACCGACGTCGACACCTTGACTTCGGCGCCGACCGTGCTTGTCACCGTCTTTGGCGCGGAGTGGGCGTCGCCCGCGAGCCGCGTCGGGCGGAGTCAGTACCGACTCCGCCCGACCGGCTTAAAGAGCGTTTTGTCCCGGTGAGGTTGTTTGGTTCGAGGTTCAGGTGTCGCGCCAGTTCAGGGTGGATTCGCGAGTGAGTCTGCGGCTTATGAGGTCGATCATCGCGACGTGGATTATGGCTTCGGAACGGTGGGGATGGGCTTCGTAGTCGCGGGCCAGGCGGCGGTGGTGCATGAGCCAGCCGAAGGTCCGCACGACCACCCACCGTCGGGGAATCACCTTGAACCCTTTGATGCCCGGCTATGGCGGGAAGTCGTGTGGCAGGTAGCGCCAGCAATGCCGGTGCGGTCGACGTAGAGGATGGCGTCCATGATGCGGCGCAGGTCGTGTTCGGGCGGGCGACCGATGGCGAGGCCCTTGCCCCTGCGCTCAGCCCGCCAGGAGGTGATCGTGGGCCCGATCAGTTCCCAGCGCGCATCGGAGAGGTCGCTGGGGTATGGGCGGTGTCGCGTCACTTCTTCGGCCTGCGAGCGGCGACTTTGGCTTCCTGGTAGTCGTTGAGAAGGTGCAGCATCCTGGTGAACTCGATGTCGCTCATCTTGCGGATGAGGTGGTGGGCGAGGAGGACCCCATCGTCGTGTGGCAGTCGCGGTAGCGAGGGATTTGCAGAGTCGGCTTCCGTGGCTGTTGCCACGGCCTCGTCGGTACGGGGCTGTGGAATGCTTTCCGCGCGAGGAGTCGCATCCGTGCTTGTCGATACGGGAGGAGCGGGATCCTGTGCTGTGTCAGTGGCGTCGGTGATTACGTCGTAATCACCGTTCTCCCTGCTCGGGGTCTGCTCTGAGCGCGGTTCGGATGTCGTGCCCTGCTCGTCGCTGACCAGACTTTGAGGGTGTCGAGGCCGGCTTCCCGGGCTGCGGCGAGGCGGCTGCTGCCGTCGACAACGACGTGAGTGGTGTACGGCTCGAGGTCGCTTTCGCGATCGGGGTTGGCTCGGACGCGGGCGTCGCGGTTCATGACCGTGATCGCTTGTTTCTGTCCGTGGGTTTTGAGGCTGCCGGCCAGGTCGGTGAGGTTGCCGAGCTTGGAGTGGGGGTTGTCTGGGTTCGGACTGATCCCGTGCAGGGGCAGATCGGCGGGAGCGGCGACACCGTCAGTGGGGACGCCTGTGGCTGCGGCGACGGCTCGGCGGCGGGCACTGACCGGCTGTGCTCCCCCGCCGAATGGTCCGGAGCCCAGCTTGCGGCCGAGCGCCACGCCGAAGCTAAGGTCCTCCAGCCGGGCCGTGCCCGCCGTGCGCAGGGGCGCCAGGTGCTTCTCGGTGACGCGTTCCGCCAGGTCCCGGTAGTGCTCCTCCACCCGGCGAGGAGTGAAGTAGCGCGCGGTCCGGCGGCGGTGCTCACGGTGCTAGGGGCCGTCCCGGTACAGGACGGGACGCCGGATCCGGGCCGCCAGTTTTTCGGCGGTCTCGATACCGAGGCCGGCCTGGACGGTGTCGGCGCTACGCAGGACGGTGCGCGCCGCCCGGTACTCGCGTGTCTGCCAGGTTCCGTCGTCGTCGCGGCCTATCGGGCAGGCCCGGCTGGGACGGTTCCTGTCGGTCTCTTCCGTGCGTCGTCGTCGGCTCTGCTCATCGGCCGGTGCCCTCCGTCGTCGCCGTCGGCCCGCTCCACGGGGGTCGGCCGTCAGGTGTGTTCCGGCAGACTTCAGGACACCGGCACCGGCCGCCAGTACTCCGGCCGCCAGGGGTCCGCCCGCCCGACGGCACGCCGTGCTGCCGTACGTCTGGGGGCCGGCTCACGCCGCCGACGGCTGCCACGCCTCCTGGAACCGGCGGCGGGCGCGGTGCAGCCGGGAGCGGACCGTCCCGACGGGCAGCGAGAGGGTCTTCGCCATCTCCTCCTCGTTGAGTCCGTAGACCCGCAGTGTGAGTACTTCGCGGTGCTGCGTCGACAGTCGTTCCAGGACGTCGTTGATGTGGACGGTGTCCAGGGGGTTCGCCTCGTGCCGGGCCTCGACCGGTGGACACGTCATCGCGTCGTCGAGGCGTTTGACGGTACGGACCGCCTCGCGGATGGTGACGGAGCGGACCCAGCCGTAGAAGGCCGCGGGTTCTCTCAGGGTGGCGAGGCCCCGGTATATGGCGAGGAGCGCCTCCTGCGTCGCGTCGGATCCGTTGTCGTGAGCGATCGAGTAGCAGACCCGGGCGACGTACGGCGTGATGTGGGTGAGCAGGTCGTTCATCGCCTGTTCGTTGCCCGCCTGGGCGCGCGGCAGCAACAGGGCCAAGGGGGTGGGGAGTTCGTGCGCGGTCTTCATCTCGGAGGGGTGCTCCTTGGGGGAAGCCGGTGGGGGCGCCGCGGCCGCGGTGAGGGGTGCCCTCAGCTCGTGCTCGCGGGAACGGCGGGTCGGTCGCCGGTCGTGGCGAAGGTCAGGAGCGCGGTACGGACGTCGTCGCGGAACGCCCGCATGAACGCCGGGGTGAAGCACGCCGTGTAGTGGGGGAACTCGATGGCCAGCCGCCCGTCGAAGGAGACCACGCAGGCCATCACGGGGCTGCGGCCGGCCTGCGGGAAGTACTGCTCGCGGGCGGGTACCAGACGGACTTCGGTGACCTGCGCCCCGTCGGGCAGCCGGGGGCCGGGGGCGGAACCCATGTTGGTCACGATCACGGTGCCCGTCTGGAGGGCGGGGTGCCGTGGGATCTGCGGCATGATGCGCAGGTCCTGGAAGTGGTCGCCCTGTTCGATGGAGTGGCGCAGGTGGGCGCCGACCTCGCGGGCCAGGGCGAGCGGTTCGGTGTCCGCGCCGACCGTGACGGCCTGCAGGTGCATGGTGACCGCGGGGACCATGACGTCGGGCGCCAGGGGTGGCGTCAGGCGGGAGCGCAGGTCGACGGGCGACAGGCAGCCGAGGGCGCGCGGGCCGTCGCCGTCGAGCCGCTTGCGGGCGGCGGTCAGCACCGCCGCGCTGACGAGGCCGTGCACGGACACGCCGGTGTCGCGGGCCAGCCGGCGCAGGCGGGTGGTGTGGTCGGCGTCGAGGACGAGGCGGCGCACCTCGATGCGGTGGCCGTTCTCCGCCGCGGCCGCGTCGGCCTCAGGCTGCCGGGGTGCGTCGTAGGCGACCAGCTCGACGGGATGGCGTCCGGTCTCGGCGAGCCGGCGCTCCAGGTAATCGGCGGTCTCCGCCTCATCCGAGGGCGGCAGCAGAGCGCTGACGGGTTCGGGCCAGGCCGGAGGGTCGGTCTCCTCGGTGACCGGAGCGGTGGGGCTCGGCGCCGGCTCCGTCCCCTCGACGAGGGCGCGGTACCGGTCCCAGAGGGTGTTGTGGAGCGCGATGGCGCTGTGTCCGTCGGTGATGGTGTGGTCCACCGTCAGGACGAGGAGGTGACGGGATTCGTCGGGTTCGCTGGTGAGGACGGCTCGCAGGAGCGGACCGCCCACCGGGAGAGGGGTGTTGAGCTCCTCCTCGTACGTCTTCTCGGTGTCGCCGGTCCGCAGGACGAGCCGCGGCCTGTCGTCCTCTCCGAGGAGTTGCAGGGCGTACCCCGGCCCGTCGGGGGTGATGCGTGCCCGCAGGGTCGGCCGCTCGGCCGTCACCGCGTCGAGCGCTCTCGACAGCGCGACCGCGTCGAGGTGTCCGCGTACGGCGCAGGACAGCACCGCCCTGCTTCTCTGGGCCACGTAAAGGGTTTCGACGGGACACAGCGCGCGCATGCGTTCAGCCTTTCTCGCCGCCTCCGCCCCGGGCGGGCCGGGAACGGAGACGGTCCTTTGCACAGAATTTCCGGATTCTTGACGCAGTCGGATCACTTGGGGACGAGGAGATCGGGTGCCGCCGACAGGAAAGCGAGGGCGAAAGGAAGTCGCTGGTATTCACCGGAAACGGCTGTCGAAGCAACCCTTCACCGCCTCGGGAACCTCCTGCCGACATTCCCGATTCATACTTCCGTCACATGCCGTCCATTCGGGAGGGATTCTCGTCGCCGGACTTTCTCGCACACGTCATTGAGCACCTCCCCGCACCGGGCCGCAAGCCACCGAGACCGGCGGGCCTCGTCCGGCGCGGCCCGTCGCGGTGATCGCGCGGTCCACGTCCGACGCCGGGAGGCGGCCACCGCTCCCCGGGCGCCGGGGCCGTCGAGACGCCGGCTGTTCGAAAGTCTTCGCATCCGTTCGTGGCGGCCGCCGACTCGCACTGGTGCACGGCGGTGCCGCCCCAACGCAGCGGAGTCTTCCACAAACCCTTCACCGATGAGCCGTCGGATCAGCGAAGTTGGCCGATTCACCCCCTCGACGACACGGCAGTCTCGTTGTGGAACGCGATGTTCCGACCGGTTGGCGGAGGTGTCCCCTCCGTGCGGCCGGACCCCCCGGCGCTGCCCGCAGAGGGCCTCGAAACCGCCCCGGACCGGTCACGCCCACCACGATCGATCAAACGACGCGGCGCGTCCCGTGCCCGTTTCGGGGCTTCCGGCCGGGCCGCCCCGCCCGTTCGGGCACACCCGGCGACCCGGGCCCGCAGGCATCCACCGCCCGCGCAACAGGGCCTCGCAAAAGGATGACTGAAATGCAGCCGCACTCCCGGCAGGGCACCTCCGCAGCAGCCGACGCCATTTATCGGGAATTCCACGGGACGCATTCCGTGCAGGCCCGGGCGCCCTTGACTGCCCGACAGGACGTCATGCAAGGTGAAGCGGCGGCAGGCGATCGCAACCGACCACGCGATTCCTGCGCCTTAGCGTGCAACCGTTTCCCCCATCGCATTCACCCCCGCTTTCAGTGGCGCCCGGTACGCCGACTGGCCGGGCCGACGGGCGGGTGGTGGCACCCATAGCGGCCCGCCCGGCCTTGCCGGGCCTCTCCTGAGATCCGTCTGAAGTCAACTCGCCACTGAGGGTTGGTGCCATGTCAGTCCACCAGGACGACCGTCGACCGCTGTCCGGAGCACAGGAGGGCCTCTGGTTCGCCCACCGCCTCGCTCCGGGAAGCGCCGCCTACAACACCGGCGAGTACGTGGAGATCCACGGGCCGCTCGACGCCCATCTGTTCGAGACCGCGCTGCGCCGCACCGTCGGCGAGGCCGACACGTTCGCACTTCGGTTCCCCCACACCGCCGACGGTCCCGTATGCGTGCCGGCCTCGGCACCGGGCGCGTGGCCGCTGCACCGCATCGACGTCAGCGCCTCGGCCGACCCGGCGGCCGCGGCGGAGGAGTGGATCCGGCGCGACCTGACCACCCCGGTGGACATCGAGTCGGGTCCCCTGTTCTCCCACGCCCTGCTGACCCTCGCGGCCGACCGGCACTTCTGGTTCCTGCGCGCGCACCACATCCTGCTGGACGGCTACAGCTACAAGCTCGTCGCACGCCGCCTCGCCGACACCTACACGGCCCTCGCCGCCGGAGAGGAGCCCGGCCCGGCCGGCTTCGAGTCCGTCGCACGCCTCCAGGCCGAAGAGGCGTCCTACCTCGCCTCCGAGCGACACGCACGCGACCGCGAGCACTGGGCGGAGCGGCTGGCCGGACTGCCGGACCCCGTGCGGCTCACCCCGCGCACGGCCGCCCCCACCGCACCCTTCCTGCGCCGCACCGTGGACCTCACGCCCGCCGAGGCGCAGGACCTGTCCGCGTCGGCGGCCCGGCTGGGCGTCTCGCGCACCGACCTCCTCGTCGCCGCGGTCGCCGCCTACCTGCACCGCATGACCGGCGCCGGCGACCTCGTCCTCGGACTGGCCACCATGAGCCGGGTCGGCAGCGCGGCCCTGCGCACGCCGGGCACGGCCTCCGACATCCTGCCGCTGCGGGTGCCGGCCGAGCCCGGGACACCGGCCGGCGAGTTCGTACGGACCGTCGCCGACGAGGTCCGGACGCTGCGCCGGCACCAGCAGTACCGGGGGGAGTTCCTCCGCCGGGATCTGGGACTGCTGGGCAGCGACCGGCGTGTGCACGGACCCGTGGTGAACATCGTGCCCTTCACGGAGGACCTGGTGTTCGCCGGCAGCCCGTCCACCTCCCACCACCTGTCCGGCGGCGCCGTCGAGGACCTGCAGATCTCCGTGCGCCCCGGAGCCGACCCGAACGGACTGTGGCTCGCCTTCGACGCCAACCCCGCGCTGTACGACGAGAGGGAACTCGCCCTGCACCTGGAGCGGTTCCTCCTCGTGCTGCGCCAACTCGCCGACGCCCGACCCGAGATGCCGCTCGCGGACACCTCGATCCTCCTTCCCGGCGAACATCCCCAGGACACCGCCGCCCCGGAGCACACCGTCACCACGACGCTCACCGAACGCTTCGAAGCCCAGGCCGCGCGCGTACCCGGGCGGACGGCCGTCTCCTGCGCGGGTGAAACGCTCAGCTACGCACAACTCAACGCTGAGGCCAACCGGTTGGCACGTCTGCTCGTGGAGCACGGCGCGGGGCCCGGCCGTGTCGTGGCGCTCGCCCTCCCCCGCGGGCTCCGGCTGGTCCCGGCCCTGCTCGCCGTACTCAAGACGGGAGCCGCCTATCTTCCGCTCGACACCGGCCATCCCGCGGAGCGGCTGCGCCTGGTCATGGAGGACGTCGGCCCCGCCGTCCTGGTGACGGACGCCGCCCACGGCGCACAGCTCCCCGCATCGGCGACGCCGTCCGTCGTCCTCGGCGAGCCGGACGTCGACAGGGAGCTGGCGGCACGCCGGCCCGACGACCTCACCGACGCCGAACGCACCGGGGCGACCGGCCCGTCCGACACCGCGTACATCATCCACACCTCGGGCTCCACGGGACGGCCCAAGGGCGTGCCCGTGCCGCATGCCAACGTGGTCCGGCTCTTCGAGGCCGCCTCGGAACACCTCGCGTTCGGTGAGGACGACGTGTGGACCCTCTTCCACTCGTACGCCTTCGACTTCTCCGTGTGGGAGATCTGGGGCCCCCTGCTGCACGGCGGGCGTCTGGTCGTGGTGCCGTACGCGGTGAGCCGCTCCCCCCGTGACTTCCTGCGGCTGCTGCACGACGAGGGAGTCACCGTCCTCAACCAGACCCCCTCGGCCTTCGAGCAGCTGATGCAGGCCGACGCCGAGGACGCCCCGGACGGAGCACGGCCGTCGGCCGGCGCACTGCGGTATGTGATCTTCGGCGGGGAGGCCCTGCGCGCCGGGCGGCTGCGCCCCTGGGCCGGCCGGCACGGGCTGGACGCACCCGCGCTGGTCAACATGTACGGGATCACCGAGACCACCGTGCACGTCACCCACCACCGCGTCACGCGGGCCGACCTGGACGATCCCCACGGGGCGAGCGTCATCGGCCGACCGCTCGCGGACCTGCGCGTCCACGTCCTCGACCCGGCCCGGCGGCCGGTGCCACCCGGCGTGACCGGCGAGATGTACGTCTCGGGCCCGGGCGTCGCACCCGGCTATCTGAACCGTCCGGAGCTGACCGAGGAGCGGTTCGTGCCGGACCCGTTCGGGCTGCCCGGCTCACGCATGTACCGCACCGGTGACCTGGCCCTGCGCCGAGGTGACGGCACCCTCGAATACCTCGGACGTGCCGACCAGCAGGTCAAGATCCGCGGCTTCCGGATCGAGCCCGCCGAGATCGAGGCGGTCCTCGCCCGGCACGCCTGCGTCGCCCGGGCGGCCGTCGTCGCCCGCGACACCGACACCGGCTCCGGCTCCGGCTCCGAGGGCATGGACGGCGGCGGCAGCGGTGGCGTACAGCTCGTCGCCTACGCGGTCCCCGCCGCGGGCCGGCGACCCGCCCCCGCGGAGCTGCGCCGCCATCTCGCCGCGCACCTGCCCGAGCACATGGTCCCGGCGGCCTGCGTGCTGGTCGACGACCTGCCGCTGACCGCCAACGGAAAACTCGACGCCAGGGCCCTGCCGGCGCCCGACTTCGCCGCGTCCGCCGGCGGCGCTCGCCCCGCCACACCCCAACAGGCGCTCGTCTGCGCTCTGTTCGAGGACGTGCTGCGCCTCGCCGAGGACACCGTCGGACCGGACGACAATTTCTTCGACCTGGGCGGGCACTCCCTCCTCGCCACCCGCCTGCTGGCACGGCTGCGTGCCGAGACCGGCATCGACATCCCCATCACCGTTCTGTTCGACACCCCCACGCCGGCCGCCCTCGCGGCCCGGCTCGCCGACGGACGCGAGGGACCGCGGCTGCCGCCCCTCCGGGCCGCCGAACGCCCCGAGCGGGTGCCGCTCTCCTTCGCCCAGGAGCGCATGTGGTTCCTCGACCGGCTGGGCGAGGCGTCCGCGACGTACAACATCCCGCTGGTCGTATCCCTGCGGCACACGCTCGACATCCAGGCGCTGCGGGCCGCCCTCGGCGACGTCGCGGCCCGGCACGAAAGCCTGCGCACGGTGTTCGCGCAGGACGGCGACACCACCTACCAGCGGATCCTCCCGGTCGGTGAACTGCGGCCCGTGCTGCGGGTGGTGGACTGCCCCGCCGAAGAGGTCACCGCCCACGTCGAGGGCGCGCTGCGCCACCGCTTCGACCTGGCCCGCGAAAGCGCTTTGCGGGCCGCCGTCTTCGGCACCGGCACGGACCGCACCCTGCTCCTCCTCCTGCACCACAGCGCGGCCGACGGCTGGTCGCTGCGTCCCCTCGCGGACGACCTGGGCGCCGCCTACCGGGCGCGGCGTGCGGGCGAGGCCCCGTGCTTGGAACCACTGCCGGTGCAGTACGCGGACCACGCCGTCTGGCAGCGTCGGCTGCTGGCACCCGCGCCCGCGGGACCGGGCCGTCTCGAGCAGCTCACGGGATTCTGGCGGGAGGTGCTGGCCGGGCTGCCCGCGGAGAGTTCGCCGCCCTCCGACCGGCCGCGCCCGGAGGTCACCGGCGGCCAGGGCGCGAGCGTGACGGCCACGGTCGACGGCGGCCTGCACCGGAAGCTGCTGCGGCTGGCGGACGCCGAGGACGCCAGCCTGTTCATGGTGCTGCACAGTGCGCTGGCCGCCCTGCTCACCCGCTGGGGCGCCGGTGAGGACGTGGCGATCGGCACGCCGGTCGCCGGCCGCTCCGAGCCCGCACTAGACGACGTGATCGGCCTGCTCACCAATACGCTCGTGCTGCGGACCGACACCTCCGGCGATCCCCGGTTCCGTGAAGTCCTGGCAGCCGCCCGGGAGTTCGACCTGAGAGCGCTGGACCACCAGGAGCTGCCCTTCGACCGTCTGGTGGACGAACTCAACCCGCCGCGCCATCCGGCGCGCCACCCGCTTTTCCAGGTGATGCTGGCCCTCCAGAACAACGAGCGGGCCATGCTGCGGCTCGCGGACGATCACGTTCCGCTGCGTCCGACGCCGACCGGGACCGCCAAGTTCGACCTCTTCGTCGACGTCCTCGAACGGTACGACGCGCAGGACGCGCCCGACGGCCTGGAACTGCACGTCGAGTACGCGACCGACCTCTACGACGCGGGCACCGCCGAGGAGTTCGTCCGGGATCTGCGGGCACTCCTGGACGCCGTGTGCGCCGACCCGGACGTCCGTGTCGGCGCCCTGCCCGCGCCCTCCCGGCGGTCCGTCAGCACGGACACCGACGGCTTCCCCGCGTCCGCCGCGACCGCGCTGGAACGCGAGGCACTGTCCGTCCCCGGTGTCCGGGACGCGGTGGTCCTGTCCGCGCCGGACGGCGGGGCGCCAACGGCCTACGTGGTCCCGCACCGGGCAGGCGCCGCCGACCAGGTGGAACAGGCCCTCGGCGGCGGCGCCCCGGCCCGGATCACCGCGGTGAGCGACCTTCCGCGCACCGCTGACGGTCACCTGGACACCGACGCCCTGCGCACTCTGGTCCCCGTCGACCGGCGGAGCGCGGAGACCTGGCGGCGACAGCTCACCCGCCTCCCCGGCGTCCTCGGGGCGGACGTCCGGGTGGAGGACGTACCCGAGGAACTGGACCGCAGGCACGCCGGCGCTTCCCGGGCCCCCGCCCCGCCCTCGCCGGAACCGGACGGAACCGGGACGCGCACGTCCGCCGTGCCCGCGCTCAGCGAGGGTCCCGTACTGCCGGAGCCGTCGGTACCCGACTGGGCCGGCGCGCTCACCCGTGCGGCCGGCAGGCCCCACGGCGAGATCGTCCACGTACGCGCCGACGGCAGCGAGACGCGGCGCGGTTACGCCTCGCTCGTGGCGGAGGCCTCACGGGTCCTGGCCGGGCTGCGCCGGGCGGGGCTGCGACCGGGTGACCGGGTGATCCTGCAGTGCGGTGACAGTGAGGACTTCGTCGCCGTGCTGTGGGGCTGCATCCTCGGCGGCTTCGTCGCCGTGCCGCTGACCGTGCCCCCCTCCTACGCCACCGCGTCGGCCGCGGTCACCAAGCTCGAAGGCATCTGGCGGATGCTGGACCGCCCCTGGATCGTGGCCTCGCCGGACAGCGAGGCCGGACTGCGGGAACTCGCTGCCCGGCAGGAGTGGCCCGACCTGCGGCTGACCACCGCCGACGTCCTGCGGGACGCCCCCGAGGACCGCGACTGGCATCCCGCGCGGCCGGACGACCTGATCCTGCTGCTCATGACGTCCGGCAGCACCGGCCTGCCGAAGGCCGTACGCCTCACCCATCGCAACGTGCTGACCCGTTCCGCGGCCACCGAGGCCATGAACTCCCTCGGCGAGCGCGATGTCACCCTCAACTGGATCCCGCTGGACCACGTGACCGGTGTGGTGATGTTCCATCTGCGGGACGTCTACCTCGGCTGCCGCCAGGTCCACGCGCCGACCCCGTGGATCCTCCAGGATCCGACGCGCTGGGCGGACCTCGCCCACCGCCACCGGGTCACGGTCACCTGGGCCCCCAACTTCGCCTTCGGGCTCCTCGCCGAGCACGAGGACCGGTTCGGGGACCGCGGGTGGGACCTGTCCCCCATGCGTCTGGTGATGAACGCGGGCGAGGTCGTGGTGGCGTCGGCGGCCCGCCGGTTCCTGCACGCGCTGCGGCCGTTCGGTCTGCCGCAGGACGTCATGCACCCCGGCTGGGGCATGTCCGAGACCTGCTCGGTGGTCACCGACTCCGTCCTGCCGGGCGACCCCCCCGAGCACGACGAGCCGTTCGTCAGCTGTGGCCTGCCCTACCCCGGCTTCGCCATGCGGATCGTCGACGAACAGGACCGGCTCCTCACCGAGGGTGACGTAGGACGGCTCCAGGTGCGGGGCACCTCCGTGACCGGGGGCTACCACGACAACACGCGGGCGAACACCGAGTCGTTCACGGACGACGGCTGGTTCGACACCGGCGACCTGGCGTTCCTGCGCACGGGCGAGCTGTACATCACCGGTCGTGCCAAGGACGTCATCATCGTCAACGGCGTGAACCACTACAGCCATGAGATCGAGGCCTGCGTCGAGGAACTGCCTTCCGTGGTACGGAGTTTCACCGCCGCCTGCGCGGTGCGCTCGGACCCCTCCGCCACCACCGACGAACTCGCCCTGTTCTTCCATCTCGCCCCCGGACAGGACCCGGCGGCCGCGCTGCGGGAGATCGGCGGCAAGGTGACCCGCGAGATCGGGGTCAGTCCCGCCTTCCTCGTCCCCGTCCCGGCCGAGGCGATCCCCAAGACGGAGATCGGCAAGATCCAGCGGACCAAGCTGCGCAAGAGTTTCGAGGCCGGTGAGTTCGACGCGGCGGTGCGCGAGTCCCAGGTGCTGCTCGGCACGGCCGAGACGCTGCCCGACTGGTTCCTGCGTCCCGTGTGGCAGCGTGCCCGCTCCCTGCGTCCGGCCACTCGCCCTGCCGGGCATCACACGCTCGTCCTGGCAGGGGACGACGCGCGCACCGAGAGCACGGTCCGGCACATCGCCGGCCGGCTGCGCGCCGGGGCCGGACTGTGCACGATCGTCACGCACGGCCCGGCGTACGAACGGCTCGACGCCGCCCGCTACCGGGTCCGCCCCGGCAGCGAGAGCGACCTCGCGGCGCTGCTGGCGCACCTGGCGGCGGACGGGCGCGCGGTGGACACCGTCCTGCACCTGACGGCACTGCACGACGGCCACGGCACCGTGCCTCCCGTCGGACAGGACAGCGCCGAGTCACTGCTGGTGCTGGCCCGCTCTCTCGCCGAGCGGCCGGGCCCGCACCGCCAGGTGAACCTCTTCCACGTGACCACCTCCGCCCAGGCCGTCACGGCCGACGAGGTCCCCTCGCTCGCCCACGCCGCCGCGGGGGCCCTGCTCAAGTCGCTGCGGGAGGAGCTGCCGTGGCTGCGGGGCGTCCACCTCGACCTCGCACCCGCCGACGCCGAGGAGGCGGCCGGCACCATCCTCGCCGAGGCCTCGGACCACCCCACCGACGCCGAGGTCGCCTGGCGCGACGGGCACCGGCACGTCCGCCGGCTGGCACCGCTGCCCGATCCGCTCCCCCGCTCCGCGCCGCCCGGGAACGACGGCTTCCATCTCGTCAGCGGCGGTCTGGGCGGGGTCGGCAGCGAGATCGCCGCGCACCTGCTCGGGACACCGGGCACACGGCTCCTGCTCCTCGGCCGCACCCGGCTGCCCGACGAGGCGACCTGGCAGCGGCACCTCGACGACGCGGGACCCGCCGCCGGGCGCATCGAGGCGCTCCAGCGACTGCGCCGGCTCGGCGAGGTCCGCTACGAAGCCGTGGACGTGACCGACGCCGGGCAGGTGCGGCGAGCGGTCCGCGCCGCCGCCGACACGTGGGGCACTGAGCTGACGTCGGTGCTGCACCTGGCCGGAGCCTTCGACGAACGGCCCCTCCACGACCTCTCACCGGCCGACTGGCGGGAGGTGACGGACGCGAAGGTGCGGGGCGCCTGGACCCTGCACCAGGTCGCCGCCGAGCACCCGGTGACCTCCTTCGTCACCTTCTCCTCCGTCAACGGCTACTTCGGCGGCTCGATGAACGCCGCCTACTCCGCGGCCAACGCCTTCCTGGACGGCCTGGCCGTGCACCGGCGCAGGTCCGGACTGCCCGGGCAGAGCCTCGCGTGGAGCATGTGGCGCGAGCGCGGCATGAGCCTCGGCTACCAGCTCGTCTCGCTCACCGAGGCCCGCGGCTACCGGGTCCTGGACGCGGCCGCCGCGCTGCGCTCGTTCGACCTGGCCCGCACCGTCGACGAACCGCACGTCCTGATCGGCGCCGACCGCACGGCGCCCTGGGTACGCAGTCATGTGCTGACCCCCGTACGGCAGTTGCGGCGTCTGAGCGCACGCGTCGGGCTCGACGAAGGCACCGACCTGGGCGCCCTGTACTCGGCCGCGGCGGGCGCCGCCGAGGCGAGCGGGGTCGGCGGTGCCTGGGTGCTGCGCTCGTCGGGCACCGCCGCACAGCCGTCGGACGGTGATCCCGGAGCCGGGGACGAACTGCGCCGGCTGGAGAGCGAACTGGCCGCGCTCTGGTCCACGGTCCTCGGACGCGACCGCGTGGCCCGCGACGAGAACTTCTTCGACCTGGGCGGCAACTCGCTGCTCCTGGTCACCGCGCAGACGACGGTCAACAAGGCGCTGGGCTGCGAGCTGACCGTCGTCGACCTGTTCGCACACCCCACCGTGCGGGCCCTCGCCCGGCACCTGACCGAGCGTGGCGTCACGGCTCCCACGGCTCCGGGTCCGGTCCGGCAGGAGACGCCCGCACCCCCGCCCGCCCCGACGGGTCTGGAGCGGGCCAAGGAACAAGCACAGCGGCAGCGGGCAGCCCGCACGGCACGCCGCTCCGCACGGGAACGGAAGGACCGAGGCCATGCATGAGACGACCGGCCCCCGGGACACTGACGGGACGACGGACCCGCAGGACGGTGGCGCACCCGCCGTCGCCGTGATCGGCATGGCGGCCCGCTTCCCGGGCGCCGACGACGTGGACGCCTTCTGGGACAACCTCGCGAGCGGCCGTGAGTCCATACGCCCGGTGACCGACGAGGAGTTCCTGGCCGCGGGGGGTGATCCGCGCGACCTCGACGACCCCTCGCTCGTGCGCATGGCGTCGGTCGTGGACGGCATCGACCTCTTCGACTCCGGGTTCTTCGGCTACAGCCCCGCCGAGGCCGCCGTCGTCGACCCGCAGCAGCGGCTCCTGCTGGAGACCGCGTACCACGCCCTGGAGGACGCGGGCGGCCCCGGCAGGTCGGGCGCCGGGACGACGGGTGTGTACGCGGGCGGCGGAGACAGCCGCTACTACCCCGCGCACGTGTATCCGCGGTTCGCGGGGCAGCCCGGCACCGTGGAGCTCGTGCACGCGGCCACGGCGAACTCGCTGGGTACGCTCGCCACCCGGCTCTCCTACGAGCTGGGGCTGACCGGGCCGAGCGTGTCGCTCCAGACGGCCTGCTCCACCGCCCTCGTCGCCCTGCACACCGCCTGCCAGGACCTGATCGAGTACCGCTGCGACACCGCTCTCGCCGCCGCGGTCTCCCTCAACCCCGCGGCGTTGCTCGGCTACCGCCACGTGCCCGACGGGCCGTTCTCACCCGACGGGCACTGCCGGGCCTTCGCCGCCGACGCGCGCGGCACCTCCTCGGGCGACGGGGTGGGCGCGGTGGTCCTCAAGCGCCTCGAGGACGCCCTCGCCGACGGCGACCGCATCCGCGCGGTGATCCGCGGGACCGCCGTCAACAACGACGGACGCCGCAAGGTCGGCTTCACCGCCCCGAGCACCGCCGGGCAGACCGAGGTCATCCTCGCGGCGCAGGCCCAGGCCGACGTCGACGCGGACACCATCGGGCTGGTCGAGGCGCACGGCACCGCCACCCGCATCGGCGACCCCATCGAGGTGGCCGCGCTCAGCGAGGCCTTCCGGCAGAGCACCGAGCGGCGCGGGTTCTGTGCCCTCGGGTCGGTGAAGACCAACATCGGACACCTCGGCGCCGCCGCGGGGATCGCCGGATTCATCAAGGCCGTTCTCGCCCTGGAGCACCGCAAGATCCCGCCGAACCTGCACTTCGAACACCCGAATCCGCTCATCGACTTCGCCTCGGGACCGTTCCGCGTGCCCACCACGCTGGAGGACTGGCCCGCGGCCGGCCACCCGCGCCGGGCGGCGGTCAGCGCCTTCGGAGTGGGCGGCACCAACGCGCACGTCATCCTGGAGGAGGCACCCGCCGGCGGCCCGGACGCACCCCGGCCGCCCGAGGACGGCCGGCGGCACGTCCTGCCGCTGTCCGCGCGGACGCCCGGCGCGCTGCGCGGCCAGGCCGACGCCCTGGCCCGGCACCTGCGGACGCGGCCGGACCTGCGCCTGGACGATGTGGCGCACTCGTTGCGGGCCCACCGCCCCGCCCTGCGTCACCGGCTGACCGTCACCGCCGCGTCCGTCGACGAGGCCGTCGCCGCGCTCGGTGCCACAGGACCGGCCGGCCCGCCCGTTCCCGACGAGGCTCCGAAGGTGGCGTTCCTGCTGCCGGGCGGCGGCACCCAGTACCTCGGCATGGGCAGGGAGCTGTACCGCGACCACGACGTCTACCGCGATGCGGTCGACCACTGTGCCCGCATCCTGCGCCCGGTGACCGGGGAGGATCTGCGCACCCCCCTGTTCGAACGCGTCGAGCCCGGCAGCACGTCCGCGTTCCTCGCCCTCGTCGCCACCGAGTACGCGCTCGCCCGCACCCTGATGGAATCCGGTGTGCGTCCCGACGCGCTGATCGGGCATTCGCTCGGCGAGTACACGGCGGCCTGCCTCGCCGGGGTCATGGACCTCGACGAGATGCTGCCGCTGGTCGCGGAACGCATCCGGCTCATCACCTCCGCGGGGGGTGCGACGGTCGGCGTGGCGGCCTCCGCCGAGAGCCTGCTGCCCCTGCTCGACGACGAGCTGTCCCTGGCCGCGGTCAACGGGCCCGCCGCCTGCACCGTCGCCGGGCGGACCGACGCGGTGACCCGGCTGGAGGCGGAACTGGCACGCCGCGACGTGCCGTTCCGCAGGCTGCGCCTGCCCGCCGCCGCCCACTCCCACGTCCTCGACCCCATCCTGGAGACCTTCGCGGGCCACCTGCGTTCCCTCACCCTGCGCCCGCCCCGCATTCCCTACGTCACCAATGTCACCGGCGGCTGGGCCACCGACGCGCAGGCCACCGACATCGGGCACTGGATCGACCACACCCGCCGCACGGTGCGCTTCGCGGACGGCATCACGGCCCTGTGGCAGCGTCACCGTCCCGTCCTGGTCGAGATCGGCCCCGGCGACAGCCTCTGCAAGCTGGCCCGCGCCCAGCTCGCCGCGGAGGAACCGGTCACGGTCACCACCATGCGGCACGCCAAGGCCGACAGCCCCGACGGATTCGTCCTCGCCGAGGCACTGGGCCGGCTGTGGAGCGCGGGCGTCGACACGGCGCTCCCCGACGGCACCGGCACCGAAGCCCCGCCCCGGCATGTCCCGTTGCCCGGCTACGCCTTCGAACGCCACCGGCACTGGATCGACGCGCCGGGCGCCCGCCCCGGCACCGACGCCCGGGAGACGCCCGCCTCCCCCGCGGCCCCGGGCACGGCACTCGCCCCGCGTCCGCGTCTGACCACGCAGCACGTGGCCCCGCGCACCGAACGCGAGCGGGAGGTGACCCGGCTGTGGGAGGAGACGCTCGGTATCGGCGGCGTCGGGATCCACGACAACCTCTTCGACCTCGGCGGTGACTCCATGCGAGCCGTGCTGCTGGCGGGCCGGCTGCGCAGCGCGGGCGTGCTGGACGTGCCCGCCGCCTCGCTGCTGGCCACGCCCACCGTCGCCGGGCTGCTCGCCGCCGCCGGCGACGACACGGCTTCCGACCCGCTGCGGCCGCTGCTCCCGCTGCGTTCCGAGGGTTCCAGGACGCCCCTGTTCTGTGTCCATCCCGGGGCGGGGGTGTCGTGGCGGTACACCGGCCTTCTGCCCCATCTGGGCGCGGAGCAGCCGGTGTTCGGGATCCAGGCCGTCGGTCTCGACGGGACCCGGCCGCCGGCGCCGGACGCCGCGTCCATGGTGGCCTCGTACCTGGACCTGGTCCGCGAGGTCCAGCCCCACGGCCCGTACCGGCTTCTCGGCTGGTCCTACGGCGGATTCGTGGCGCACGCGATGGCCTGCGCGCTCCAGGAGCGGGGCGAGGAGGTGGAGTTGCTCGCCCTGCTGGACGCACCCCTCCCGCAGGGCGCCCTCTACACCCCCGAGGCGGCGGAGCGGCAGGTCGCCGCGCTGCTGATGCGGGTGGCAGGCCTGCCCGTCGGCCCCCAGGGCGACGTGCCCGACGTCGAGTCCGTCCTCGACCGCCTAGGGGCGGACCCGACCACCGGGGCGGCGGACTCCGGCCGGGAGGCGGCGGACTCCGGGGAGGTGACCGCACCGGTGACACGCGAGCAGGCGGCCGCGATCGCCGCCGTCATGCGCAACAACCTGCGTATCGCACCGGAGTTCACCCCCGGTGTCTTCCGCGGAGACGTGCTGTTCTTCAGCGCGCTGGAGGAACCGTCCACGGCGTCGGCTCCGGCCGACCTCGCCCTCACCCCCGGCAAGGCGGACCGCTGGCGTCCCCATGTCGAAGGCCGGCTCGACGACCACACGGTGCCGTGCGGCCACTACGAGATGACCGAACCCGAACCGATCGCCAGGATCGGCGCGGTCGTCGCCAAGGCGCTGCGTCCGGCGTCCGACTGAAGCACCGCGCGCCGGTCCCAAGCCCCGTTCCCCCACGCCGGACGCACCCCGGCGGTCGGCCGGTTCCGCGACCGTCGACGCCCCGACCCGCTCAGGAGATCACCCGTGACCTTGTCCCAGGACCTCTACGAACTCGGTGACGCACCCGACCTCGGTACCGCGCCCAAGCGGATGTACGCCTCCCTCATCCGCCGTGAGCGCTACGGACAGCCGCGCGACGCCTTCCGCACCGAGGTGGTGGACGTTCCGCCGGTCCGCCGCGGCCAGGTCCTGGTCAAGGTGATGGCGGCGGGCGTCAACTACAACAACGTCTGGGCCGCGCTCGGTTCACCGCTGGACGTCATCGCCGCGCGGCAGAAGGCGGGCGCCACGGAGGACTTCCACATCGGCGGCTCCGATCTGTCCGGCATCGTCTGGGCCGTCGGTGAGGACGTCCGCGGTGTCCGGCTCGGCGACGAGGTGGTCGTGCTGGCCAGCCGCTGGGACGAGTCGGCACAGGACATCCGGCTGGGCGGCGACCCGGCCGCCTCCACGACGCAGCGGGTGTGGGGATACGAGGAGAACTACGGTTCCTTCGCCCAGTTCGCGGTGGTCGACGACTACATGTGCCACCCCAAGCCGGCCAGGCTGTCGTGGGCGGCGGCGTCCTGCTACATGGCGACGGCCGCCACCGCCTACCGTCAGCTGTTCGGCTGGCCGCCGCACACCGTCAGGCCCGGCGACGCCGTGCTGGTCTGGGGCGGTGCGGGCGGTCTCGGCAGCATCGCCATCCAGCTCGTACGGCACGTGGGCGGCATCCCGGTCGCGGTGGTCTCCAGCCGGGAACGCGGCGAGTTCTGCGTGAAGCTGGGCGCCGAGGGATACATCGACCGGCGGGAGTTCGACCACTGGGGGCGGCTGCCGGACGCGTCGGACGAGGCCGCCATGGCGCGCTGGCTGGCCGGGGCCCGGGCCTTCGGGCGACGCTTCTGGGAGGTGCTGGGGGAGCGCCGGGCACCCCGGATCGTGCTGGAGCACTCCGGAGCCGACACCATCCCGACCTCGGTCTACCTGTGCGACAACGCGGGCATGGTCGTCATCTGCGGCGGCACCACCGGCTACAACGGCGACGTGGACCTCCGCTTCCTGTGGATGCGGCAGAAGCGCCTCCAGGGTTCGCACGTCGCCGACGCCCGCGAAGGGCGGGAGATCACCAGGCTGATCGACCAGGGCATCATCGACCCGTGCCTGTCGCGGACGTTCGGCTTCGAGGAGATCGGCCTGGCCCACCAGCTCATCCACGACAACCAGCACCCCGCCGGGAACATGGCGGTACTGGTGAACGCGCCCGCCTAGGACTGTCCGCAGACGGTGAGAGGCCGACGACGCGAAGTCATCGGCCTCTCACCTCGACAAGTGCGATGTCGGACGCTACGGACACACCCAGCTGAAAACCCCCGTCGCGACCTTGCGGACACGGACGTCGACGCCGGTGCCCGAGCCGCCGCGGGCCTCGATCCTGAAGCCGGCCCGAGTGGGTACGGCTCGCAGGTCCCGCAGGGTTCCGGGAGGGGGTGCCGCGCCCGCACCGGTGTCCCCGGCCCCGTGCGACGGGAGGCCGCAAAAGGCTTTCCAGGCCGCCTCCTTGGCGGAGAAGAGCGTCAGCAACCGGGCGGGCACGAGGGCCGGGCCGGCGGCGTGCAGCCAGTCCTCCTCGTCCTCGCGCAGCACGAACCGCGAGGCGGTCGGCGGCAGTTCACGCAGCTCCAGGTCGCAGCCCGGCGCACCGGACCGCCCCGGGCCGCGCGCCACCGACACCGCGACGCCCGCGCTGTGGGTGATCGACGCCGCCAGCCCAGGCGGGAACACGGGCAGCCGGCCGGCCCGGGGGATGTCACCGCAGTCGAGCCCCACCGAACGCAGCGCCCGCCGGGCGGCGAGCCGTCCGGCCAGGAACTCGCGTCTGCGGCGCGGGATCATCCCGGCCACCGCCGCGGCCTCGGCGGGCCCGGCGGGACGCGCCGCCGCCTCCGATTCCAGAGCGACCCCCAGGCCGAGGCCCGCGGCGGCGAGCGGTGCCCGCAGACGCGCCAACTCGGCCCTCACGTACGGCGGAAGGGAAACGCCGGCCCGGGCCCGCGGCCGGGTGTCCACGGCGTCAGGCCCGCAGCAGTTTCTTGATGATCTTCCCGGCGGGATTGCGCGGCACCTGCTCGATGAACTCGATCCTCCGGGGCCTCTTGTAGGGCGCGAGGTTCTCCGCGACGTGCCGCAGCAGGTCGGACGGGGCCGTGCCCTCCGCGGCGACGACGTACGCGAGCGGCATCTCTCCGTAGTCCTCGTCCGCGACGCCCACGACCGCCGCGTCCCGGACAGCGGGGTGGGTCATGAGCACGCGTTCGATCTCCGAGGGGTACACGTTCTGGCCGGCCCGGATGATCACGTCCTTGCTCCGGTCGACTAGGTGGATGCGTCCGCCCTCGTCCAGGTAGCCGAGGTCGCCCGTGAGGATCCAGCCGTCGAGGGTCACTTCGCGGGTGGCCTCGGGGTCGTTCCAGTAGCCCTGCATGATGCCCGGCCCGCGGACGATGATCTCGCCCATCTCCCCGCGCGGCACCTCCCGTCCCCGCTCGTCCACCGCGCGCGCGGACATCCCGGGGATGACACGCCCGCACGGGATGCGTGCGCTCACGTCGCCGGGCTCGGGGTGTTCGTCGGGGCCGAGGGTGACGAAGGGGCCGCCCACCTCCGTCATGCCGTACACCTGGCGGAAGCCGCAGCCGAGGCGGTCGACGGCGTCGGCGTACACGTCGAGGGGCATCGGGGCGGCGCCGTAGAGGATCTCGCGGAGGGAGGACAGGTCGGTACGGTGCGAGGCCTTCGCCTGGAGCATGAACCGCAGCATCTGCGGGACCAGCCACACGTGGGTTGCCCGGTGCCGTTCGACGGCCGCGAGGGCACGCTGAGGCGTGAAGCCCGGCATCAGCACCACGGTGGCACCCGCGGCCAGGTAGGTGAGCGACACCAGCATGCTGCCGTGGTACAGCGGGCAGCAGTTGACCATCACGATGTCGTCGGTGGGGCGGGCCTGCACCAGCCAGCCGAGCGAGATGGCACGGAACGACGCCTCGTCGACGGTGACGCCCTTGGCCTGTCCCGTGGTGGCAGAGGTGTGCAGGACGGCGATCGGTGCGGTGTCGGGAACGTCGGGCAGGTCACGGTGATCGGCCACCGTGCCGAGCGCTTCGAACACGGGCTTGTCGAACGCCATCCGGATCCGCACGGTCGCAGGCAGCGAGGTGTGCCGGTCCAGCAGTTCGGATTCCCCCAGCACCGCGACGGCGCCGACCCGTTCGATGATGCCGGCCACCTCGGGCACGGCCAGGCTGTGGTTGAGCGGCACGAACAGCGCACCGAGCCGGGCGAGCGCGAAGTAGCTCTCCAGCACCTCGATCCGGTCCTGGGAGAGGACGGCGACGCGGTCACCCGCCTCGATCCCGAGCTCCGCCAGGCCGCGGGCGAGTTCGACCGTACGGTCGTCGAACTGCGCCCAGGTGACGCTGCGCCGCTCGTCGACCAGCGCGGTGCGGTCGGGGAAGCACTGGCGGTTGCGTTCCACCAGCTGCGTCAGCCACATCAGGCACCGCCGGAGGTTCCGGCGACGGTGTGCTCGGCGACGAAGCGCTCGTAGTCGGCGATCGTGTGCAGCTTCTCCATGTCCTCGGCGGTGATCTCCACGCCCGTCCGCTGTTCGACGAGCAGGACCAGGCGCACCAGGTCACCCGAGTCGATGCCGCTGCCGGCGAGGTCGACGTCGTCGCCGATGGCGTCGGCGTACTCGGCCGTACCGGTGAGTTCGACCAGCAACGTCCTGATGGTGCTCATGGTGTCCCCTTTCGCGGTGCCGCGGCCGGCCGTCGTCGCGGCCGAGCCCGTGTGTCGCAAGAAGAAGAGGCGCACGAGCCGTCACGCACTCCCCCACCCCCCGGGTGACGTTCGTCACGCGCCCGGGCGGGACGGCCGGGGATAGCGCGGCTGCCCGGCGCCCTCTCTTCTCGGTGAGGGTTGCGTCCCCGGCCCGCGTGGCACGACGGCCGGCGGGCGATCACAGTCGAGGGAGTGGTGATGCCGGTGCCCAGGCAGTGCGTACGGGTCGGGACGGTGGGCGGGAGGACGACCGCGGGCCGGACCGGCACCGCGATCCGGACCGCCGGCGCGAACGGACCCGCCAACCGGAGCGGCGCCGACGCGAACGGACCCACGAACCGGAGCGGCACCGCGAACGGACCCACGAACCCGAGCGGCACCGCGAACGGACCCACGAACCCGAGCGGCACCGCGAACGGACCCACGAACCCGAGCGGCACCGCGAACGGACCCACGAACCCGAGCGGCACCGCCGACGGGATCGCCGTCCCCGGACGGAGCGGCAGCACGGTCCGGCCCGGCACCGCCATGACCTGCGCCGGGCGAAGCGGGGAGGGGCCGGTATGAGCGCGGCGCCGAACACGGCCGACCCGGCCGCCCCCGCCTCGGAGGCGGAACTCGCCGCCCGCTTCGAGGCACTGCTGAGCGCGGGCGAGACGGTCGAGCCGCGGGACTGGATGCCCGACGGCTACCGGCGCATGCTGATCCGTCAGATCGCCCAGCACGCCCACTCCGAGATCATCGGCATGCAGCCCGAGGGCTCCTGGCTCACCCGGGCGCCCTCCCTGCACCGCAAGTCGGTGCTGATCGCGAAGGTCCAGGACGAGGCCGGCCACGGCATGTACCTCTACTCGGCCGCCGAGACCCTCGGGGTGGACCGCGCCGACCTGCTGGACGCCCTGCACCGGGGACAGCAGCGCTACGCGGCCACCTTCAACCACGCGGCGCTCACATGGGCCGACACGGGAGCCATCGCCTGGCTCACGGACGGCGCCGCGGTGATCAACCAGGCGCCGCTGTGCCACACCTCGTACGGGCCCTACGCGCGTGCGATGCGCCGGGTCTGCCAGGAGGAGGCCTTCCACGTACGGCAGGGGTACGACCTGCTGCGGTCGCTGTGCGAGGGCACGCCCGCGCAGCGCGAGATGGCCCAGGACGCCGTGAACCGGTGGTGGCTGCCCGCGGTGGCGCTCATGTTCGGGCCGCCCGACACGGTCGCCGGAGGCGCCGACGCGCGCACGGCGGCGCTGGGTGCGGCCGTGTCGCGCCGGGCCATCGCCTGGGGCATCAAGCGGCACACCAACGACGAGCTGCGTCAGCGCTTCGTCGACCACTGCGTGCCGCAGGCCGAGCGTCTCGGTCTGACCCTCCCCGACGCGAACATCCGGTGGAACGAGGAACGCGGACACTACGGCTTCGGTCCCATCGACTGGGAGGTCTACCGCGGTGCCCTCGCCGACGACTCGCACTGTGCCCGCCGGCGGCTGGCGCACCGGGTCGCGGCGCACGAGGACGGTGCCTGGGTCAGGGAGGCCGCCGCCGCGTACGCGGCCCGCGGGCCCCTCGACGCACCGGACGCGGCGGACCCGGACGACCAGGGTGCCGGCCGTACGAGGGAGCCGGCCGCATGAGCGCCGCGGGTACGGGAGCACCGGCGTCCTGGGAGGTCTTCCTGCGTCCGCGCCGTGGGCTGTCCCACCAGCACGTGGGGTCCGTGCGCGCGAGCGACCCGGACATGGCCCTGGCCCACGCCAGGGATCTCTACACACGGCGGGGCGATCCGCTGTCCCTGTGGGTCGTCCGCTCGGACGCGGTGCACACCGTGTCCCCCGACGAGCACGACCCGTACTTCAGCAACGCCCGCCACAAGCCCTACCGCTACCCCGAGCAGTACGCGTCGCCGACGGAGGGAGGCGAACACGATGACTGAGACGTACGACGCCACCGCCCCGGCGCCCTCGCGTGGGGGCACCGAGGACGGGGATCTCGCCCAATTCACCCTGTGTCTCGGCGACGACGCCCTGATCCTCGGGCAGCGGCTGTGCCAGTGGATCACGCGGGCGCCGACGATCGAGGAGGATCTGGCGCTGTCCAACATCGCCCTCGACCTCGTCGGCCACGCCCGCGCCCTGCTGGCGTGGAGCGGACGGCTGGACGGCAGCGAACGCTCCGAGGACGACCTCGCCTTCGGCCGCACGGAGCGCGAGTTCCGCAACGCCCTCCTCCTGGAGCTGCCAGGCGGTGACTTCGCCGCGACCGTGGCCCGCCAGCTCGCGTACACCCACTACGCCGTACTGCTCTACGAGGCGCTGGCCGGCTCCGCCGACCGGGAGCTGGCCGCCTTCGCGGTGCGGGCCGCGAAGGAAACGGGCTACCACCGCCTGCACGCCGACAACTGGACGGTGCGGCTGGGTCTCGGCACGGCGGAGAGCGCCCGCCGCATGCAGGCCGGCCTGGACCGTGTGTGGCCCTACACGGCCGAGCTGTTCGACGAGGACGACGCGGTGCGCCGGCTCGTCGGGACCGGGACGGTCCCCTCTGCCGGTCCGCTGCGGACGGGCTGGCAGGAGAGTGTCGCCGCCGTCGTGACCCGGGCCGGGCTTGCCGTGCCCGCACCCGCCTGGACCGCGCGTGGCGGACGCGAGGGCCTGCACACCGAGGACTTCGCCCCGCTCATCGCCGAAATGCAGTCGGTGCACCGGCAGTTCCCGGGAGGCACCTGGTGACCGGCCCGAACCACGCCCCGGCAACCGGCCCGACCCTCCCGCTCACTTCTTGCCCGCCCACCACCGGCCCGGCCCTCCCGGCCGCGTGCCCGTCGGCGCCGGACCCCGGTGCCGACCGGGAACGCCCGGCCGCCTCCGGCCGCCGGGACGTCGCGGAGGTGCGGGCCCGCGTGGAGGCGCTCCCGGATCCCGAGCTGCCGATGATCAGCCTCGGTGAACTGGGGGTGATCCACTCCGTCGCCGCGGCAGCCGACGGAAGCCTGGAGGTGGAGCTCGTCCCGACGTTCCTGGGGTGCCCGGCGCTGCACGCCATCGCCTCCGCCGTCGAGGAGGTCCTCATGGACTGCGGCCACACCGACGGCCGCGTGCGCCACGTGCTGGCACCGGCCTGGAGCACGGACCGCATCACGCCGTCGGGCCGCGCCAAGCTCGCCGCCCACGGCATCGCCCCGCCCGCTCCCCGGAACGCGCCCCAGCCGGTGCGCCTCGGACTCGGCGTGCCCTGCCCGCACTGCGGCTCACACGCCACCCGGCCGCACAGCCCCTTCGGGCCCGCACGCTGCCAGTCCATGCTGCGGTGCACGGCCTGCCGGGAGACCTTTCCCCACCTGACGGCGATGTGAGACGACCCATGAACCCAGTGCCCGTCGCACAGCACAGCGGCCCGCTCGACGCCCACGGGACCGGGGACCGCCGCACCGGCTGGTTCCGGCTCCCCGTCACCGGGCTCGACCGCCTGACGGACAACGCGGTGGCCGTCACGCTGGACGTCCCCGAAGCCCTCGCCACCACCTTCGCCCACCGGCCGGGCCAGCACGTCGTCGTACGGCACCGGCGCGACGGCGGTGAACTGCGCCGCAGTTACTCGATCTGCCCGCCGCCCGACGCGCCGGACGCCCTCCGCCTGGTCGTCCAGCGCAACACCCCGGACGGCTTCGGCAACTACGCGCTGTCGGAACTGAAGGAGGGGGACCGGCTCGAACTCTCCCCGCCGGGCGGCCGGTTCGGCCTGCCCGGCAGCACCGGCGGGCACCACGTCCTGATCGCGGGCGGCAGCGGCGTCACGCCCCTCGCGCCCATGGCCGCCACGGCCCTGCGTGAGGACCCCGGCTGCCGCGTCTCGCTGATCCATGCGGTGCGCAGCGCGGGCGACGCTCTCCTGTCGGACGAACTCGCCGTCCTCAAGGACGCGTTCGTCGACCGGCTCACGGTGCTGTACGTCCTCTCGCGCGAACGCCGCGAGAGCGACCTGTTCACCGGGCGCGTCGACGCGCCGAAACTGCTGCGTCTGCTCGCACTGCTTGACGTACGCCCCGGCTCTCCCACGACGTTCGCTCTGTGCGGGCCGTACGGACTGCTCCGGACCGTGAGCACGACGCTCGCCGCGTGGGGCGCGCCCCCGGACCGTGTGCGCTCGGAGCTGTTCTCCGCCGCCGGGGCGCCGGCCGAGCCGGCCCCTGCCGCGGCGGTCCCCCGGGGCCGGGTGACGGCGGTGCTCGGCGGCCGCACCAGCGTCGTCACCGTGCTGCCGCAGGACGAGGTGATCCTCGACGCCGTGCTCCGTCAGCGCCCCGAGGCGCCGTACGCCTGCCGCGACGGTGTGTGCGGCAGCTGCCGGGCGAAGGTGACGCGGGGAGCAGTGACGCTGGGGTCCCAGCACGCCCTGGACGCCCGCGACCTGGCGGCGGGCTACACACTCGCCTGCCGTGCCCGCCCGCGCACCGACGACCTCACGCTGGACTTCGACGCCTGACCGCCGTCCCGCCCTCGATCCCCGTCCCTTTCCGTCCCCTCGTTCCCCATTCCACGTTCCACTTTCCACTTTCCAGCGAAGGAGAGCATCTTGCCCACCACCCTGCGGCACGAAGGCAGAACCGCCCTGGTGACCGGCGGCAGCCGCGGCATCGGCAAAGGCATCAGCCTGCGGCTGGCGCGGGAGGGCGCCCTGGTCGCGGTGCACTACGGCCACCACCACGAGGCGGCCGAGCAGACGGTCAAGGAGATCGAGGCCGAGGGCGGGCGCGCGTTCCGCGTGCACGCCGAGCTCGGCGTTCCCGGCGACGCCGACGCCCTCTGGGGGGCCTTCGACCATGAAATGGCCGCCCGGGGAGCCGAACCCGCCCTGGACATCCTCGTCAACAACGCCGGCATCACCCTCCCCCGCACCATCGAGCACGTCACCGAGGACGACTACGACAGGGTGTTCGCCATCAACACGCGGGCGCCGTTCTTCGTGATCCAGCGCGGCCTGCGGCGGCTGCGGGACGGCGGGCGGATCATCAACATCTCGTCGGTGGCCACCCGGGTCGCGTTCCCCGCGATCATCGCCTACACGATGACCAAGGGTGCCCTGGACACGCTCGCCCTGTCGCTCGCCAAGGAGTTGGGGCCGCGCGGCATCACGGTGAACACGGTCGCGCCCGGGTTCACCGAGACGGAGATCAATCCCACGCTCAAGAACCCGCAGATCCGGCAGGCCTATTCGGCCGCGTCCGTGTTCGACCGGCTCGGTGCCCCCGCCGACATCGCCGACGTCGTGTCCTTCGTCGCGAGCGACGACGCCCGCTGGGTGACCGGCCACTGGATCGACGCCAGCGGCGGCGTCCAGCTCTGACCGGCCGTCGAGCCGGCCCCCGGCACCGGACCGCGCACGGCACGCCCCCACACCGTCCGCCTCCCCGCCGCCCGCGGCCTTCTAGGAGTTCTGATGGAAGACGGCACGTCCGTACTTGCGGATCTGTCCACGGACGATCCGCTCACCCAGCCCTTCCGGGGCACGAGTCCCTACGACGACTACGTCCACGCCTCGGTCCTCAACTCGCTCCAGCAACCGCTCACCGAGGCGGCCGACGAGATGGGCTTCCTCGTCACCACCCAGGTGATGGAGCTGTGGTTCACACTGATCGTGCACGAGTGGCGCACGGCCCGGGAGGCGTTCGTCAAGGACGATCTGGACGCGGCCGTGGACGCGCTGGTGCGCAGTCGCCGCGCCCTGCGCGCCCTCGTCGCCTCCTGGCAGCCCATCGCCGCCCTGACGCCCGCTCAGTTCAACGGCTTCCGCGCCGCGTTCGGCAAGGCCTCCGGCTTCCAGTCCGCGATGTACCGGCACCTGGAGTGCCTGCTCGGCGAGAAGTCCGCCGCGCTCGTGCGCGCGCATCGGGGCGACCCGAAGGTCCACGAGGCGCTGCGTGACGCCCACCGTGAACCGTCGCTGTACGACGAGGTTCTGATGTTCCTGCACCGCCGCGGCCTGCCGGTGCCGCAGCACGTCCGGGAGCGGGACGTCACCGAGCCGTACGTGATGGATCCCGGCGTCGTCGAGGTCTGGCGGCGGGTGTACGCGGGTCCGCAGCACGATCCGCTGCTCGTGCTGGGCGAGTTGCTCACCGATCTCGCCGAACTGGTCGCGCGCTGGCGGTTCGACCACGTCATGGTGGTGCGGCGGGCGATGGGCACCAAGTCGGGCAGCGCCGGATCCTCGGGACTGGCCTGGCTGGAGCAGCGTGCCGCCCGCCCGGTCTTTCCCGAACTCTGGGCGGTGCGCGGTGACATCTAGGGTCATCTCCGCGTTCGCCGCGCAGGAGGAGAAGCGGGTGCTGAGTCTGAAGCCCGTCCTGGCGCCCCGGCACGGGTCGTACGGCGAACACCCCCACCAGGTCTACGACGCGTGGCCGGCGGCGGATCCGGCTGCTCCGCTGGTGATCCTGCTGCACGGGGGTTACTGGCGCTACGACCGCATGCATCTGACCCCGTTCGCCGCGTACCTGTCCCGGCAGGGATTCTCCGTCCTGCTGCCCGGGTTCCGCAGGTCGGGTGGCGCGGGCGGCTATCCGGAGACCTTCGACGACATCGCGCGGATCGTGGACACCCTGCCCGAGGGAAGGCGCTACGTCCTGGCCGGTCACTGCTCGGGCGGCCATCTCGCCCTGTGGTGTGCGGCCCGCGGGCTGCTGCCGCAGGACTCCCCCTGGTACACGACCCGGCTGCCGGACGCCGTGCTGGCGCTCGCGCCGCTCACCGACCTCGCCGCGACCCGCCGTGCCGGCCTGAGCGACGACGCGGCGCTGCAACTCCTCGGCGGCGAGGGCACGTTCGAGGAGCGGCTGCCGCTGGTGGATCCGCTCGGCCTGCTCAAGGGGGCCGGCTCCACCGGGGTGCGGACACTTCTGCTGCACGGCGAGGTGGACGAGGAGGTGCCGCTCTCGCAGTTCGCCGACTACGCGGCCGTCCACCGCGACCTGGAGACCGTCGTCCTGCCGGGGACCGGTCACTACACGCTGATCGAGCCGGACGCGCCGGCCGCACGGTCCGTCGCGGACACACTGTGGCGTCTGGCAGGTGAGTGGGGCACGGCCCGGCCGGACGCCGCACCCGCACAGGACGGAGGGCGGCCGTGACGACCGCCGCCCACACGCTGGACGAACAGGCCGCGGCCCTCGACGCCGCCGACGTCCTGGCCCCGGTCCGGGAGCGTTTCCTCATCCCCGAGGGGCTCGTCTATCTGGACGGCAACTCGCTCGGACCGCTGCCGGCGGCGGTGCCACCGGCGCTCGCCGACGTCGTGCACCAGCAGTGGGGCACCGGCCTGATCCGCTCGTGGAACTCCCACGACTGGTGGCGGGCCCCGCTGCGGGTCGGTGACGCCGTCGGGCGTCTCGTCGGCGCCGCGCCGGGGCAGACGGTGGCGGGCGACTCCACCAGCGTGCAGCTCTTCACCGCGCTCAGTGCCGCCGCAGGCCTGCGCCCCGGCCGACGGACGCTGGTCACGGACCCGGGGCACTTCCCCACCGACCGCTACCTGGCGGACTCGGTGGCACGACTGCACGGCCTGCGCGTACGCCAGGTGCCGCCGGGCGAACTGGAGCAGTATCTGGCCGCCGAGGGCGACGACGCCTGCGTGGTCAGCTACTCCCCCGTCGACTACCGGACCGGCGAGCTGTACGACATGGGGTCGCTGACCCGGGCCGCGCACCGGGCCGGCGCGCTCTCCCTGTGGGACCTGTGCCACGCGGCCGGGGCGCTGCCGGTGCACCTGGACGCCCTGGGGGTCGACTTCGCGGTCGGCTGCGGTTACAAGTTCCTGTCGGGGGGCCCGGGCGCCCCGGCGTTCCTGTACGCCGCCCGCCGCCACCACGACGACTGGCGGACACCGCTCGACGGCTGGACCGGACACGCGGATCCCTTCGGCCTCCGGCCGGACTACACTCCCGCGCCGGGGATCGCCCGGGCCCGGATCGGAACTCCGCCGATCCTGTCCCTGCTCGGCCTGGAAGCCGCGCTGAAGGCCTTCGACGGGATCGACATGGCGCAGGTCCGCGCCAAGAGCCTCTCCCTCACCGGCTTCTTCCTCCGCTGCGCCGAGGACATGCTGACCGGGCTGGGCTTCGAGCCGGTCACCCCGGCCGACCCGGACCGCCGCGCGAGCCAGGTGTCACTGCGCCATCCCCACGCCTACGGCCTGATCCAGTCGCTGGCCGCCCAGGACGTCGTCGCCGACATGCGCGCGCCCGATCTTCTCCGGTTCGGTGTCAACGCTCTCTACACCTCCCACCAGGACGTGCTCATCGCAGTACGACGTCTCCGGCAGACGTCGGCGACCGGCGCCTACGACCCGTCACCCGAGGAGGCGGGGACGGTGACCTGACACCCGGGGCGCAATGGCCCGCCCCTGCCGAGCCGCACCGGCGCGGGTCACCCGGAGCGGGTCCGGGACAGCGGCGGCCCGGACCCTGGGGGAGCATCCCGCGCTCCCTATGCTGACCGCATGATCCCTCTGCCTCTCTCCGCGCTGGAAGTCGCCATGGTCCAGGCCGGCACTCGGGCCGCGGACACGTTACGCGACACCACCGAGTTCGCGCGCCGCCTCGACGCCCTCGGCTACCGGCGGCTGTGGTACGCCGAGCACCACCACTCCCCCGCCATCGGCGCGTTTCCGCCCGTGGTCCTCACCGCTCATTCGGCCGCGTCCACGGCGTCCATCCGGCTGGGCTCCGGAGGCGTGCTGGCCCCCAACCACGCCCCGATCATGCTGGCGGAGCAGTTCGGCACACTGGCCGCGCTGCACCCCGACCGGATCGACCTGGGCATAGGCCGCGGTCCCGGCACCTTCGACGAGGCCACCGCACGGGCACTGCGCCGAGGTGCGGGGCCTGTGACGGACGACGAGTACCGGGACGACATCGCGGAGACGCTGCGGCTCCTGGTGGACGAGGTGGCCCTCGGTCCGCTCCCGGAGCCGTGGCTGCTGTCCTCCAGCACCGCCGGTGCCGCCCTGGCCGCGGAGCTCGGCCTGCCGATGGCTTTCGCCCACCACATCCGGCCGGACAACACCCGCGCCGCGCTCGCCCGCTACCGAGCCGCCTTCGCCCCGTCCCGCTGGTCCGAACGCCCCCGCGTGCTGCTGTGCGTGGAGGTGGTGTGTGCCGAGACGCAGGAGGAGGCGGAGCGGCTCGCCGGACCCATGGACGTCGTCAAGGCCGGACTCCTCCAGGGACGGAGCGACGTTCCCTTCCCCTCGCCCGAGGAGGCGTCCGCGCACCCGTTCACGGCCGAGGAACGCCAGGCGCTGGCGAGTTTCCGGGCCCATCAGGCGCACGGCACGCCGCAAACGGTGGTGCGACGCCTGACCGATCTGGCGGCGGCGACCGACGCGGACGAACTGATGCTGGTGACGCCGGTCTACGCCCTGGCCGACCGCCTGCGCTCGTACGAGCTGGTGAGACAGCACGCCGCACCGGAGCACTGAGCATCCGGCGCGAGTACCTCAGCCCCTGCGCCGGCCGGATCACCACGGCTAGGCCCGAGTCAGCTCCCCAACGAGCACGACCGGGAGTGCTCCCAGTACCTGCGGGTCTCCCTGCTGTCCTCGTCGGCACCGTCCGGTGCGCCGCAGGTGCACCGTCCGGCGGTGGGGTCGATGAGGTCGGCTGCCTCGCGGTGCCCCGCCTCCCGGAGCTGCGTGGCCAGTTGGTGCGCGTAGTCCTCGACGAGGAGCGCCGCTTCCCTGCCCGAGCGGCCGGTACCGTCGCGGCGAAGTTCCTGTACCAGTCTGGCGCGCGCCATCATGCGGGTCGGCTCCTTGTGAGGTCGGCCGCCGGTGCGTGCGCGGTTCACCGCCAACCTAACAAACCCTCCGTCGACGTCGGACACGTCCGAGCGCGTCACCCCATGACCGCGCGGGCCGCGTCCAGCAACGCCGGCCGGGCTCCACGGCTAGGGTGCGTCGTCGTCAGGTCAGTTCGGGTTGCGGGGCCGGCTGCCGGACGGGCAGCGTCTTCGGTTCCCAGGACGCGGTTGTCCGTATGTAGTTGTAGATGACCGAGACCATGGCGAGGAGGAGCAGGGCACCGGCCGGCCACGGGTGTGCGGCCATCTCCAGAGGCAGACAGCGGTAGGACACCAGGAGTGCGACGCAGACCGTCGAGCCGTGGGCGACCAGTTGGATCCCCGACCGGTCCCAGCCCTGGTCGTAGGCGCGCAGTGCCCCTTCGATCGTGAGGGTGAACACCACGCCGGCGATGAGGTCGGCGCCGTAGTGGTAGCCGAAGCCGAGCGTCGCGGCGAGGGTGGCGATCAGCCAGAACGCGCCGGCGTAGCGCAGTGCGCGCGGGCCCTTGCGGGAGTGGATGAAGATCGCGGTGGCCCACGCGGTGTGCAGGCTCGGCATGCAGTTCCGTGGGGTGATCCCGTCGAACGGCATGGGGTGCGGGGCGGTGATCGGAGGCACTGTCCGCGGCCACAGGTCGGCCACGGCCCAGGGCGCGCTGGGCGGCATGTGCGGTGCCCACAGGCTGACTCCTTCCCAGTGCGCGGCGCCGGTGCCATAGGCGAAGACCGGGCCGACCACCGGGAAGATCATGTAGAAGGCCGGTCCGATGAGGCCGATGGTGAGGAAGGTGCGCACGAGGTGGTGGCGCGGGAAACGGCGCTCGGCGGTCACGTTGCGCAGTTGGTACAGCGCGACGACGACCGCGGCCACCGGGAGCTGGCCGTAGACGAAGTCGAGAGTGTTGAAGCCGATCGGGCCGGAGGCGGTGACGATCCGCCCCGCGAGCCAGGACGGGTTGCCCAGCGCGTGGTCGGTGATCGCCACGTACTGGTCGAGCACCATGGGCCGGGTCTGGGAGGTGAGGAAGAGCCAGGCGTCGCCCGTCTTGCGGCCCGCTATGAGGAGCAGGGCAAGTCCTACGCCCTTCAGCAGCAGGACGCGTTCCGGGCCGGTGCGGCGGGTGACGGCAACGACCGCGCAGCCCAGGGTCACCCACAGCGCGCCGTTGCCGAAGGGGTGGCCGTCGGTCACATGGATGTCGGCCACCCAGCGGACCGCCCAGAAGACGACGTCGACGCCGACCGCCGCGCCCAGCGCGATGAACCGCTGCCGCCAGGTGAGAACCACCATCATCAACGCCATACCGGCGTACAGCAGTCCGCCGGATTTGGGCGGGAACAGCACCTCTCGCGCCTGGGTGGTGATCGGACCCGGCAGGCCGTAGTGACGTACGGCGCATTCGAGCGCGACGAGGAATCCGAGAACCGCGACCGCCGCCGCGGCCCACAGGCCCGCTTGTGGTTGACGCCGTATGTGTATCAATCCAGACCACTTCACTAGATAACTGGTTGTGCTACCGGTCCTACCCGCCCGGGCAGGACGAAAAAAACACCGCGCGGGTTCCAGCGCGGCTTCGGCCGTCGCCGTCCTGCGGTGTGGCTGGGGGCGGAACGGAGCGCGGCGGGCGTCAGGTGACGGTCGGCCAGCTCCGCAGCAACGCGGCGATCTTCCCGGCCGTGCAGGCGGGATCGAGGAGCAGGTCCTTGAGAGCGACGGCATCCTCTCGGACGGGCTTGACGGAAACCCCCGCCGCCTCCAGGTACATCACGCCGGAGGCGGCGGCGACGGCCAGGTTGGAGCGCTCCAGCCAGCGGCACCGGCCCAGCGTGTGCACCAGGGCGGCGGCCTTCGAGTAAGGGCCGTCATAGACGGACTGCTCGAAGAGTTCGGCCCGGTGGCGTGCGACTGCCGACACGGGGACGCCGTAGTCGTCAGGAGCCGGATCGTCTGCTCCGGCGGCCTCCGCGACCTGCAGGATCCAGGGAACGTCGATGTGCAGGTCCATCAGGCCGCGTGCGCTCCCCGAGACGTCTGCTGGGCCTGTTCGGCCGCGTCGAAGACCGCCTGGTGTTCGGCCAGGAAGCGGGCGGCCGCGTCCACCGCCCGGGCACGCAGGCCGCTGGCATCGTCCTGCACCAGCCTTGCCAGGTAGTCCCCGATACTCAGTCCCAGGTCGGCGGCGCGCTGCTTCGCGAGTTCCGCGACCTCTTCATTCACGCGCGCGCCCAGCTGTGTCTTCGCCATACCGGCATGGTAACAGCCGTTACCATGCGGGGACGCCCGCGGTGGTCCGCCCGCCCAGGACCGGGATGTTCACAGATAATGGCCAGGGCTTGTGGCAGCCCCGGCCGTTACCTCACGTCGGCGTCAGTGGTGCTTGCAGTCCCAGTGACCCTTGATCCACTGGTGGTCCCAGTGGCCGGGGACGTAGACCCACTTGTAGGTGTGGTGGTGCTCCCAGAAGCCCTGGTGCCAGGTGCCGTGACGGTCCTTGTGGCCCTTGTGCCAGGTCTTGTGGTCGACCTGCTTCTTCTCCCAGTGGCCCTTGACCCACTTCTTCTCCCAGTGCCCCTTCCTCCACTCGCACTTGTCGTGGTGGTCGTGTTGGTCACCGGTCACCACGGTGGTGACGGAAGAAGGCGCGGGAGCCGCGTTGGCCGTCGTGGACATGCCGAGAGCGGCACCTCCGGCCAGCAGCCCCGTGGCTGCGGTTCCCACCACCAGCCGCCGGACTCGCATGGATGCTGTCATCGCACGAATCTCCTTGCCAGAGCATTGGCGAACACAACTGACGGACACCGGTCCTGCCTGCCATGGCCGCGGTGCGGTGCGGCAGATACGTGACACCGGCTGCTCCGCTCTCTTGTTGTGTCGGACATGAGGGATTCGGAGCCGGGGCCACACCGGATGACACAACGGAAAAAAGGTGCAAAGAGACCGTCCGGTGAGCCGGCAGGGTCGGCAGGTGACCCGGACCCGGTCGGGGCGTCCTGCCCGCGCTTCCGCCGCGACTGCGGGGCCGGGGCTTCGCGCCTTCCCGCCATCCGTCCGGGCGGCGGCTACGAATCACCTGCACAGAGCAATCATCGGTATTGAGGCCCTCAAAGGGGGCGGCCATGTCCACGATCGTTTCACCGCCGGTCACACAGCGGCACGCGGTTGCTCTGCCCTGCTGCCGGCGCGCACCCGCGGTGGCCCGCCACATCACCGAACGATGGCTGAAGACCGCCGACCGGCCGGATCGCATCGCGGACGCCGTGCTGATCGTCTCCGAGCTGGTGACCAACGCGGTCCGCCATACCGGTGACTCGTGCCTGCTGATCCTCACGGTCCAGGGGAGACAACTGGACATCGCCGTCGCGGACCACAGCGAAGAGCTTCCCGATCTCGGCTCGCGGGCAGGCGCGGGTGATCATGGCGGCTTCGGCATGGATCTCGTCTGCCGGCTCGGTGAACAGGTCCGGGTCGTCCCCGCTCTCGGAGGCAAGACGGTCCATGTCCTGCTCCGGCTGGAGACGGGCTAGACCACATGGGTACGTGTGACCCGGTTCCCGGCCCGGGGCGTCGTCACCCGCACGCCCATGCCGCACTGCGCGGTGCTGCGGCCGGTGCCACAGTCGGAAACGGCACACAGGGCGCTGCGGGCACACCGCGGAACACGGCCCGACGTACGAGGGGAGCGGAGCTTGCCGCGCCGATCCGAACCCAGCACACCAGCGGAGGAGCTGCTGCCCCGTGTCGCCGCCGGCGACAAGGAAGCGTTCACGGGGGTCTACGACGCCTTCAGCGGGACCGTCATGGGGCTGGTCTGCCGCGTTCTGCGCGATGCCGCCCAGGCCGAGGAGGTCACCCAGGACGTCATGATCGAGGTCTGGCGCACCGCGGACCGCTACGACCCCCGGCGGGGAACGGCCAAGGCCTGGGTGCTCACCCTCGCGCATCGCCGCGCGGTGGACCGGGTACGGGCCGCCCAGGCGAGCTCGGAACGCGAGCGGCGCGCCGGGCAGTTGCTCTCCGAGAGAGCCTTCGACCAGGTCGCGGAGGCCGTGCAGGACCATGACGAGCAGCGGCGCATCTACCGCTGCCTGGCCGCACTGACCCGTCTGCGGCGGGTTCCTCTGGTCCTCGCCTTCTACCAGGGCCTGACCTACGTCGAGGTGGCCGACGCGCTGTCCACGCCCGAGGGCACGGTGAAGTCCCGCATGCGCGCGGGCCTGCAGCACCTGCGAGCTTGTCTGGAGGCCGGCGAATGACGCCCGGGGAAGACCCGCACCTCGCCGTCGGTGCCTACGTCCTGCACGCGTTGCCTGCGGCCGAGGAAGCCGCGTTCGAGAACCATCTCGCCGGCTGTGAGGACTGCCGCGCGGAAGTCGCCGAATCGCTGGAGGTCGTCACGCTTCTCGCGGGCGCTGAGACCGCCTCCGTGCCGCCGCACGTGCGCGCCCGCACCCTTGAAGCCGTCAGTCGGATCCCCCGGGACCGGCCTCGGCGTCCGCCCGCAGCCAGGCACCGTGCCATGCGCTTCGCGCTGACTGCGAGCATCGCCGCGGCTGCCCTTCTCGGCGGGGCCGCCGCGTGGCAGCACTCCCAAGCGGACGACGCACGCGCTCAGGCCACCCGAGCGCACATCGCCGATCGAGCCCTCACCGACGTCGTGACCGCGCCCGACGCCACCCTCCACACCGGAGCGCTGACCGGAGGAGGCACGGCTGCCGTCATCGTGTCCCGCTCCGAGGCCCGCGCCCTCTTCGCCGCTCACGACCTTCCAGCCCTCGCCGAGGACAAGGTCTACGAGCTCTGGTTCGCCACCACGGCGGACGACCTGCGTCCCGCCGGTCTCCTGCCCAGCGGGGCGAAGCAGGCTTCGCGCGTCCTGCGGGGCCCCCTGGCCGGCGCCGTGGCTGTCGGCATCACCGTCGAACCCGCCGGCGGCTCCCGGCAGCCCACCACCGAACCCCTCGCCGTCATTCCCATCACGGCCTGAAGCGCGGCTCTCAGCTGTCCGACCGGCACTGGCGCGTCGCAGTCGTGAGCCACCAGCGCGGCGGGAACCGGCCGACCCTCGTCAGGGGTGCTCGAAGCACTGGAGCACCCCTCCGACGAGGAAACAGAGCGCTCCCGCGAGAGTGCCCCAGTTCGCGATGTCGGCGTTCAGGACGCTTCCCGTCACGGGCCGGGTGAAGGCGGCCAGAGCCGAAACGAGGAAGAGCACGGATCCGAACTGGTTGACCGCGACGATCCACCAGCCGAGGTCGGCGCGACGCACGCCTGGCCGACCGTGGCACACCTCGACCAGCGCCAGGTGCCCCGAGATCAGGAAGAGGATGCATCCGACCATGTCGGGGGCCCAGATCAGCCTGTTCGTCTGCTGTGTCGAGAGCCCATTCAGCAGAGAGCCCAGCAGGTTGATGCCGAACACCAGCGTGCCCACGAACAGCAGGAAGGTGCTCAGCCAGTCGATGCGGCGGGGTTCGTAGCTCCACCATCGCCGGCTCCGTGCGGCCGGCGCCCCGGCCGCGCTGTCCCGGCCGGGAGCATTGATCGCCTGGAGCAGTGACGCGTAGCCCCCCGTGTTGAAGAACAGACCACCGGCGAAATAGATCCAGACGCCCGTCGCGCCGCCCGAGCCGAACTGAGCCACGCCCGCCCCGGCGGCGAAGAGGGCCCCACCGACTGCGAAGGCCCCCGCGGCAAGGAGATTCAGGCTCCGCAGCCGGGCGATCGATTCGTTGTCCGCTCTCCGGAAATGCTGCTCCGACCCGCCCGGGGTCCGCACGGTGAGCAGGCCACGTTTGCGTGCCGGACGCGATTCCCAGACGGCGGTGCCACCGTCCTCGAGGGTCCAGGTCAGCCGGGTGGTGAACGGCCCCGCTCCCTCGGCGGTCTCCTCCATGTTGCTCACCCGCCGACCGTAACCGCCCGGCAGCGGCTCCTTCCCCTTCGACGCAGTCCACTTGTGCACACATGTTCGCTCGCCAGTGGAACGGCATTGCGGCGGCTCCCCGAGCGCCCCCGGCCGCGGCTCGCTGCCGAGGCATGCCGCGAGGAGGCACCGCCCGGCCGCCGGGTGGGTAGAAGTGGCGCGACGCACCAGGCGGGCCCGCCACGACGTGGCACCAGCGGTGTATCCAGACCGTGTGGACCTTCATCGGGAATCAGGGCATGTGATCCGGTTGTGGAACGCGTCGAGCAGTCGGCTCGTTCTGCCTCTCGCCCTGATCGCGATCGTCACGGTCGTAGACGTCCTTGCCCCTCCGGACGTTCACCTCGGGCCTTTCCTGGTCGCGGCGCCCGCGATCACAGCGTCGTTCGCCGGCCCGCGGATGACGGCCCTGGTCGGTGCACTCGCGGTCCTTGCTCAGGGCACGGTCGGCGTCACACGGACCAGCCTCACGGACCTCAACCACACCCTTCAGATCGTCGCCCTGGCCCTGATCTCCGTACTCGTGACGTTCCTCGCCCATCTGCGCGAGCGTCACGAGAAGCAGTTGATCCAGCTTCGCTGGGTGGCGCAGGCGGCTCAGGAGGTCGTACTACGACCGCTTCCCCGCCGGATCGGTCCACTCCGTCTCGCGTCCGTCTACCTGGCCGCAGAAGCCGAGGCGCAGATCGGCGGCGACCTGTATGCCACGGCGCGCACCACGCACGGCACCCGCGTCCTCATCGGCGACGTCCGCGGCAAGGGCCTGGAGGCGATCGGGGATGCCGCCCGCCTCCTGGGCGCCTTCCGGGCCGCGGCGCACCGGCAACCGGAGCTGCCCGCTCTGGTGGCTTTCCTCGAGGACGCCGTCTCCTCGGACCTCGACACGCCGGGCGACTGGGACGACGACATGGAGGGGCTGGAGGCCTTCACCACAGCAGTCGTCCTGGACATCCCCGACCACGCCACGAACGTCTCAGTGATCAACTGCGGTCACCCGCCGCCACTGCTGTGGGCCCGGGGCGACGTCCACGAGCTGGGGGTGCGCCGGCCGGCGCCACCGCTGGGGCTGACCGGACACGTGGAGAGCCCCTTTTCAGTCCAGGAGTTCACCGTGACCGACGGAGACATCATCCTGCTCTACACGGACGGGGTCACCGAAGCCCGCGACGGCAAGGGCGACTTCTATCCGCTGGCCGACCGGCTCGCCGCGTGGTCCGGGCAAGGACCGGAGGATCTTCTTCGCTACCTGTGCGACGACCTCCTGACCCACGCCGGCCGAACCCTGGGAGACGACGCCGCTCTCGTCGCCATCGAACGCGTTGCCCCGAGCGAGCCGTGACGTCCGCGCCCTCCGGGGAAGGTCCGCCGCGGCCGTACGCCGTACGCCTGGCAGCCGTGTCGCCCTGGACGAGCCGGGCCCCGGGGCGTCAGGCAGGGGCAGGCCGCCTGGCTGGTGACCGCCCCGGCCTCAGTCCTGCGGCCAGTCGCCGTACCGGATCCGCGCGAGGTCCCTGATCTCGCCGAGGGTGCCCCACTCGTTCTTCCCGAGCCGGGACAGCGGCCGCAGGAGGTCGATCCGCGGATGCCCGTCCACGACGGTGTCCGCGCGGACCGCGGCGTGGACGACGCGCCCCAGCACGACCGTCGAGTTCCCCAGGCACAGGGTCGCGTGCAGTCGGCACTCCAGCGCCACCGGTGAGGCGGCCACCCGCGGCGGCCTCACCCGCAGCGAGGGTTCCCGCTCGATGCCCACCGCGTCGAACTCACCCTCCTCACTGGGGAAGTCGGTCGCCGTCGCGTTGATCTGCTCGAGAAGCGCTTCGGGTGCGAAGTTCACGACGAATTCCCCGGTCTCCTCCACGTTGCGCAGGGAGTCCTTGCGCCCGACGGAGGTGAACTGCACGATCGGCGGGTCGGTGCAGGCGACGGTGAAGAACGAGTGCGGTGCCAGGTTGGCGGTCCTGCCGTCGCCCGTGAGCGTCGACACCCACGCGATCGGGCGCGGCACGACCACCGCGGTGAGCAGTTTGTAGAACGCTCCCTTGTCCATGGACTCGGGGGAATAGTCGATACGCATGTCAGGCAGTATCGCTGGCCTGACCGGCGCGGGTGTCTACGAGGCCGGCGGAGTCCAGTCGCCGAGCCAGTCCGCGATCTCGTAGCCGGCGGCCGACGCGTCGGACAGCTGCGGCCGGTCGGTGCTCACCGCGCCGGATCCCGCGCCGCTGTTCCGGTACTCGGCGAAGCGGTCCTTCTTCCAGGAGAACCCGCCCATGTCGGTCCACGGTGTGGTCCTGACCGCGTCACTGAGCACACTGTCGCGCACGACCGCCTGAGGGCGGAGGGTCGCGTCGCCGCCCGCGTGCCAGTTCCGGCCCAGGTAGAAGCTGCGGGCCGCCACGTCGCCGTTCACCCTGGAGTTCGTGATGAGGAAGCCCTTGAAGCCCGCGGGGGTCGACGGGGCGGTGACGAAGCCGGCCGAGGTGCCGTCCGCGCGCTTCTTCAGCGTGAACGTGGAGCGGTTGAAGACGGCGGTCGCCCGGCCGAAGACGAAGTCGACGTTGCCGACGACGTACGAGTTGTCGACGTAGACCCGGGCCGCCCGGTCCTTCGAGGGGCTCTCCAGTTCCAGGGTGTCCTGGTCGCCGGTGACGATGACGTGGTTCAGGAACGTCCTGTCGCCCGAGGTGCGCAGCGCGACGGCCTGATGGCCTTCCTCGCCGCGGTGGGCAGCCTCGTCGAAGTCGTTGGAGACGGTGAGGTTGCGCACCTCGAAGTCCGGCGCGTCCGCGGTGAGCGTGGCGCTCCCGGAGGTGCCGTACGTTCCGCCGCCCGGCTTCGGTGTGCCGGCCGAGTGACCCTCGACGATCACCGTGTCCGCGGCGTGCTTGCCGGTGCCCCGGATCGTGACGTGCGGCTTGTTCGACGGCACCCTGACGGTCTCGCGGTACGTGCCCGGCGCGACCGCGACGATCACCTGCGAGGGGTTGTTCGCGGGTACGGCGTCCACGGCGGCCTGCACGGTCCGGTACTGTCCGCTGCCGTTCCTGGCCACGGTGAGCGTCGTCGCGGCGGCTGCCTTCGTGGTGGTGCCGACGGATGCCTGGGGGCCGGTGCCCCGGCGCAGGATCGCGGGGACGTCGGCGGCGGGGTCGAGCGTGTACGCGTAGTACTTCTCGGGGTCGAAGGCCGTGCCCCCGCTCTCGTTGCGGCCGGTGGTGCTCTTGAAGACGTTCCCGCGCTGCACCAGCGAGGCCGTCCCGTCCTTGGTCACCGGGTTGCGCAGTCCCTCGAAGTAGCTGTTCTCCAGGACCATCTTCGTCCTGCCGCGCGCGTAGTTGCCGTACGAGGACGTGATGTCCGTGCCGGGGTCGTCCTGGAGGTAGTTGTTGTAGAGGTGCGCGTGGGCGACGTTGTCGGTGGACGGGTTGCGCTGTTCGGTTTCGCGGATCCAGTTGTGGTGGATCGTGATGTCGGCCGTGACGTTGTCGGTCCAGCCGATGCCGAAGGCCTTGTTCTCGTTGCTCAGCCTGTTCCAGGAGACCGTCAGATAGGTGGTGTCCTTGCGGCTGTCGATGAGCCCGTCGGCCATGTGCCGCAGGTCGTTGTGATCGATCCAGACGTGGTGGGCGCCGTCCAGTTGGATGGCGTCGAAGTCGTGCTCCTTGTCGTTCCAGGTGCCCATGTAGGCGTCCCGGATGGTCAGGTTGCGGATGATGACGTTGTGCACGCCCTGGCCGAGGAAGAACCCGCCGCCGACGATGTGCCCGGACGTCCCCGCGCCCACGATCGTCTTGTCCGACGCGACCTTGATCTCCTTGCCCTTGGGCTCCATCGTGATCGCGCCCGCGACGACGATGACGTACGGCTCGGCGGCGGTCGCGTACTTCTCCAGGTCCGCGAACGTCTTCACGGTGACGGTTCTGCCGTCCCGTCCGCCGTAGGTGCCTTTCTGGCCCAGTGCGTCGACGGAGGCGAACCCGTCGGCCGCCTGCGTGGCTCCCGCCGGGGCAGGTGCCGCCGACGCAGTGGCACCCGCGTCGTCACCGAACACCCCGAACGCACCGCCGTAGGCGAGGCCGGCCGCGGCGGCCAGCGCGACGGGCAGGCCCACGACGACGCCCTTTCTGCGGCGTCCGTGGCGTGCGGGTGCGGTCCTGTTCTGCTGAGGGGTCATACCGACTTCCGTCCCGATCTGTGTGAGGGGTTCGGCTGTCAGTCGCCCCCGCACGCGGGGAGGTTGCCGTCGTTCCGGAAATTCCTGCCCGGCCGGCCCGGTGAGGCGGCGGCCTGTGCAGGTCGCGGCACATCGCCGGCGGTGGAGCGTCAGGCGGGCTGCGGTGCCCAGACCCGTCCCGCGTAGTCGAGGTAGTTCCGCCCAAGGATCTTCTCGATGCGCTCGGAGCGGTAACCGCGCTTCTCCAGGAGGCGGATCAGTTCCCGGAACTGGTCCACTCCGCGCAGGTCGAGGACGAACGGGAGCGTGTCGGCGCGCTCCCCCGCCGCTCCGACGCCGGCCTGCCGGCGCAGGGCCACGTGCTCCGCGAGGTGCGCGCGGTAGGCGTCGAGATCGTCGACGGACGTGATGGTGCCGTCGGTGCCGATGCCGACGTGGTCCTCCCCGCACACGTTCACAGCGTGGTCGATGTGCTCGACCACGTCCGCCGCACCGGCGTGCCCGGAGAGGTGGAGGAAGGGCATGAAGTAGATGCCCACGAACCCGCCGCGGGAGGCGACGAGGCGCAGTTCCTCGTCGGTCTTGTTGCGGGGCAGGTCGGCCAGGGCCCGGCAGCCGGTGTGGTTGACCGACACCGGAGTGCGGGACACCGTCGCGGCCTCCAGGCAGGTGCGTTCGCCGCTGTGGGAGAGGTCGACCATGAGGTGCTGGTCGTTGAGCGCCTCGACCACGCGGCGGCCGAAGTCGCTCAGGCCCCGGTTGGACGGCGCCATCGAACCGTCGCCGAGGTGGTTGACCTGGTTGTAGGTGAGTTGGACGACCCGCACTCCCAGCCCCGCGAAGGTGGCGACGCGGCCGAGGTCGTCCCCGACGGCGACGGCGTTCTGGAAGCCGTAGACGACCCCGATCCTGCCCTCGCGCCGGGCGCGGTGGATGTCGGCGACGGTGCGGACCTTGAGGAGGTCCGCCACGTTGTCGCGGACGATCGCGTCCCATACGGCGATCTCGTGCAGGGTGTGCTCGTACGGGGGCAGGTCGCCCATCGTGTAGCCGAGGGTCACGTTGACGGCGGTGAGGCCCGAGGCGTGTGCGTCGGCCAGGGCCCGGGCGTCGATGGTGAGTTGCTCGCTGGAGGCGTTCAGTTGCGCGGCTGCCTCGGCCGACCGCGGAGCGTTGGGGTTGTCCAGTTGCCCCAGCGCGTTGATGATCATGGGGGTGGATGTCATCGGCCCTCCTCGGCCTCGTCACGGCGGGACTGTCCGGCTGCGGCTCCGGGGCGGTCGAACTCGCTGCGGGCGAAGCGGCGGCCGCGCTTGACGGTCAGGGTGACACTGCGCAGATGGTCGATGCTGCGCAGCGGATCGTCCCGCAGGACGGCGAAGTTGGCGAGTTTGCCCGGTTCGACGCTGCCCATGACGGCCCCGGCACCGGCGCTGCGGGCGCCGATGAGGGTGGCCGAGCGCAGTACCTGCGCGGGGGACATGCCGCAGTGGCTCACCAGGAACGCCAGTTCCTCGTACAGGGCGGGGAACGGGTCTTCGGCGTCGGTCTCGTAGTCGGTGCCCGTGGAGATGTCCACGCCGGCCCGGTGCGCCTGGGCCGTGAGGCGGGCCGCGAGTTCGCTGTTGGCGCGGGCACGCGCGGCGGCCTCCGGTCCGTCGCCGGCCAGGGCGTCACTTCGCCACATGCCGGCGGTCGCGTCGAGGACGGTTCCCCGCCGGCGCATCAGGGCGAACAGGTCCGTGAGGAGCGGGTCGTCGCCGTCGGCGAACCTCTCGAAGTCGATCGGCGGTTTGGCTCTGTAGCTCGTCAACGGCCCGTCGGCGCCCTCGAAGGCGAGGAGGGTCACGTGCGAGACGCTGTCCACGCCTGCCGTGACCACCTGCCGGGGCGAGGCGGGAAACACGGTGGCGTGGGCCCACACGGGGATGCCCTGACGGTGCGCTTCCGCGGTGATCGCGGCGACGGCCGCGGCGTCGAGATCGGCGTAGACCTTGATCGCGGCGGCGTGGGTGCCCCGCGCAACTGCCACGGCCAGGCGCAGGTCGGTGTCGTCGGTGACGGCCTGCATCCACGGCACCGCTCCCGGGGTCTCGCCCTGGGACACCTGGTGGGTACGCGGGTCGTCGAAGAAGCCGGGGCCCGCCATCAGTGCGGCGTAGCGGATGTCGGGGCCGGGGATCTCGCCGACGAGAGTGGCTCTGGCGAGGTCGCCCACCTGCCGCAGATCGTCCGCCATGTCACGGATCGCGGTGACGCCGCTGTAGACGAGCCGGCGAAGCACCGCCTCGGCCGCGGGCCGGTCGGGAGGCGTCGCGATGTGCTGGTGGGAGTCGATCAGGCCGGGGATGACGAAGCGTCCGTCGAGGTCGAACATCTCGGCGTCGGCGGGCAGTTCGACGGTGGTATCGGCGTCGTCGCCGACCGCCCGGATCCACGCGCCGTCGGTGACGATCGTCGTCGACGGCCGCAGCGGTCCCCCGCTCCCGTCGAACAGTGTGGCTCCGCGGTACACCGTGACCGCACCGTCCGGCGGGGGCGCGTGTGGGTTCGGCTCGGCCGGTGCCGCGTGGATCATCTTCACCTCAAGACGGCTTGTTACGCTGTACGTAACAGATGTATCGTCACTGGAAACAGGTGCACCGTACGCTGGCCGCTCTCGACACCACAAGGAGTGGTCCGACTTGCCCGAAGCACGCAGCTCGGCCGTGGACAAGGCGCTCGATCTGGTCGAGGCCGTGGCCCGCTCACCCCACCCCCTTCGCCTCACGGACCTGGCCGACGCGGCCGGCCTGCATCGCGCGACCGCCTACCGTGTCCTGCTCGACCTCGTACGCCGGGGCTGGGTGCTGCGTGCCGGTGACCGCTACCTGCCCGGCACCGCGGTGCTGGGCCTGTCGTCCTCCGCAGCGCGGAACTCGCTGACGGCTCTCGCCCGACCCGTCCTCGCGGCGCTGTCCGACAGCACGGGGATGATGGTCAACCTGCAGGTACTGGAGGCCGACCGGGCCAGAGTGATCGACGTCGTACGCCCCGAACGGCTCGCCATGATCACGCGGCTCATGGACGAGGCCCTGCCCGTTCACCGGTTCGCCGGCCCCCTCGCGCTGGTCGCCGCGCTCGCTCCGGGCGCCCGCGCCCCCTACCTCCGCCTGGCCGAGGCGGCAGGACATCCCCTGACCGGGCCCGGCGGGCTGCTGGCCGACATCGAGCGCACCGAGCGGAGCGGATTCGCCGTCGAGCACGGCCGCAACGAACAGCCCGTCGCCTCCCTCAGCCGCGCCGTCGTCCCCACCCCGGGAGCACCCGCCTGCGCCCTGACCGTCGTCGGCCTGGTTACGGAGTTCGACGAGGCCCGCCTGGCCGTGCTGCGCGGACAACTCCGTTCGGCCGCGGACGACTTGCAGCGTCTCCTGGCCGGTCCCGGCGTTCCCGCGGACGGTTCGGCGTGAGCGGGGTCCTCGTCCTCGACCGGGCGCTGACACGCGCCGCCCTCGATCCCCGCCGGGTGATGGACGCCGTGGCGACGGCACTCATGGCCGTCAGTGCCAACGAGGCCCACGCACCGCCGCGGATCGCCGCCCGCGCCCCGGGCGGGCTGCTGGGCGCGATGCCCGGACACGTGCCAGGACTGGGGCTCGCGGCCAAGCTCGTCTCCGTGTTCGCCGACCCGACCCGGCCCGGACGCAGTTCACACCGGGGGGTCGTGGCGCTGTTCGACGCCGAGGACGGCAGCCCGCTGGCCCTGATGGACGCCGAGTCCCTCACCGCCGTCCGGACCGCCGCGTCGGCCACCCACAGCGCCCGCGCCCTGGCGGCTCCCCGCGCCGGGACCGTCGCCGTCATCGGGACCGGCGCGCAGGCCCGCGCCCAGATAGAGCTGCTCGCCGCACTCGATCCGGCGACCCCCGTGGTGGTGGCGGGCCGTGACGCCGAGCGCGCCGGACGCGCCGCGGCAGCGCACCCGGCCGCACGGACCGCGCGGAGCATCGAGGCGGCGGTCCGCGAGGCCGGCACGGTCTTCTGCTGCACCGGGGCCGCCCGGCCCGTGATCGAGCGGGCCTGGATCGCTCCCGGCACCCACATCAGCTCGGTGGGCGGCTCGCACGGGCCGGAACTGGACGCGGCCACCGTGCACGACGCGACTCTCTTCGCGGAGTGGGCGGGTGCCGCCACGGCCGGAGTCCCGGCGGGAGCCCACGAGTTGCAGAGCCTGCCTCCCGGGCGGACGGTCACCCTGCTCGGTTCCGTGCTGTCCGGAGACCACCCCGGTCGGCGCAGCGGGACCGAACTGACCGTCTTCAAGTCCACCGGTCACGCCGCCCTGGACGTCGCGGCGGCACACGTCGCGCATGCTGTCGCCCGCGCGGAGGGATGGGGCACGCTCGTCGACCTGTGATCGAACGGCCTTGCCCGAGACGGGCGTTCAGGACCGGGCCGCCTCACCATTCACGGGCCGCGATCAGCTCCTCCGCGTCCGCGTCGGCGAACCCGTACGTGTCGGCGATGAAGGCGAACTCCTCGGCTATCTCCTCTCGGGCCACGGTCTCGATCTCGCTGCCGGCCGCGTCGAACTCGGCCTCCAGGGCGTTGAACTCCTCCGTGGCCGCTTCGGTCAGCGCGTACAGGGCGGCGAGGTCCGCCGGGCGTTCCTCCTCGATGCGTCCGCACAGCCTCAGCAGGATCGCCGTGCCCCGGTCCAGCACGTGGTCGGGGTAGTAGTCGTCCTCGTACAGCGCCCGCAGGAACGCGTGGTCAAGCACCTGCTGATTGCTGATCGACATCCTGTTGACTCCCTGCCCGGCCCGACGACGTGTCACCCGGATCATGCCGGACCCCACTGACATCGCCGCGCGGCGCTCCGGTCAGGCCGCCCCAGGCGTCCCGGACATCGAGGCCGGGTCCGAGGATGCCGCTGGCAACGGGAAAACCCCACCCCGGGCGACCGGGGTGGGGCTGTGTGGAGCGCCGGGCAGGCCTTGCACCTGCATCTCCCCGCAGGAAGCGGGGCGTCTTTCCTTGGACCACCAACGCGAGGCGCGGTGCCGGTGGTTCGGCGACGCGCTCAAGATCGATGATACCCCACGCCCACGCCCACGCCCACGCCCACGCCCACGCCCCGGCCCCCGCCCACGCGCGCGTCGGCCGTGAACGGCCGCTCCGTCGAACCGGGTTGCCCCGGACGGCCGTCCCGAGGGCCTGTCACACCTGGAGGACCAGCTTGCCGCGCACGTGTCCCGTCTCGCTCAGCTCCTGCGCCTTCGCCGCGTCGGCCAGCGGGAACGTCTCCGCGACCGGGACGGTCAGCCGGCCCTCGACGGCGAGGCGGCCGTGCTCCGTCAGCCACCCGCGCACCACCTCCGACGGAGTGCCGCCGCCGGAGAACGGGACGCCGTACTCGGCCGCGTCCGTCGCCGCGATCGTGACGATCCGGTCCGTCGTGCCGCCCCGCAGTTCGATCGAGACGGGCAGCGTGTCATGTCCGGCGGCGTCGAAGACCGCGTCGACACCGGACGGAGCGGCCGACCTCACCCGGCCGGCGAGGCCCTCCCCGTAGGCGACGGGGACGGCGCCCAGCGCACGCAGGAAGTCGTGGTTGGCCGGGGACGCCGTACCGATCACCGTCGCGCCGAGCGTCACCGCCAGCTGGACGGCGACCTGCCCGACCGCGCCCGCCGCGCCGTGCAGCAGCAGCGTCTCGCCCGACTTCAGGCCGAGTTGCCCGAGGACGCGCCGCGCGGTCTCGCCGGCCACGGGCAGGGCAGCCGCCGCCTCGAAGGAGAGTCCGGCCGGCTTGTGGACGATGTCACCGGCGACGGCGTACTCGGCGTACGCGCCCGTCCTCGTCCATCCGAACACCTCGTCACCTGCCGCGAACTCGGTGACGCCTTCGCCGGGTTCCGCCACGACACCGGCGAACTCGAGGCCCGGCACGGCCGGGAAGGTCGTCGGGTAGAACTCCTCCACCCATCCGTGACGGCGCTTGTGGTCCAGTGGGTTGACGCCGACCGTCACCACACGGACCAGCACCTCACCCGGGCCCGGCACCGGCCGGTCCACCTCGCCGAACTTCAGAACGTCCGGGCCGCCGAACTCGTCATAGCTGATCGCCTTCATCTGTCACTCCCGTAGTCGTGTGCCGAGGCCGTCGTGTGCCGAGGCCGTGGCTGGTGGCCCAGGCCTCGACGGCCCGGCCGGCTGGCTGGCCGGCTGGCTCAAGCCTCAGCGGCGGGGCGGACGGCAGCGGCCGGTCTTCGGGACAGTTCCACCTGTCCGAAAGGACAGGTGGTTCCACCGGTCGGCTCACTACGCTGGAGCGCATGGAACTGACCGGCTCCGTGCCAGCCCTGACCGCCGCCTACGACGTGATCCGCCGGCCCCTCGGCGAGATCCTGCCGCAGCTGTCCTCGGTCCTCGCCGAGCCGGTCCCGCACCGCGCGGCCGCCGAGCTGTCCACCCACTGCGCGCACTCGCCCTTCAAGGCACACGGCGACGAGGCCGTCGTCGCCCGGCTCACCGCCGCCGACCTGGTGCCGCTGCTCGACACCGGTGTCGCAGGCCGTCCCTGGCAGGGCGTGCTCCCGCTCGCAGGCGCGGAGCACCCGGTGCTCGCGGTGCGCAGCGACGCGACGCCGCGGGGCGCGGTCCTGCTGCTGGTGCGGGAGGACGACACCGTGCTCGACGCGGATGTCCTCGCGGTCGTCCAGGCGCTGTGGGACGTGGTGACCAGCCACTTCGACCGGCTGGCGGCGGAGGCCGTGCCGGGCGCACTGGCCCGCTCCCGTACCGCCGCCGGGACACGTGCGCAGGTGATCGCCGAACTGGGCGAGGCGCACGCCGCGGAGCTCACCGGGCTGCTGGCCGTGCTGCGCAGCCGCACCCTCGGCGACGCGGCCGCCCGCGCCGCCGCCACCGAGCTGGCCGTCACGGGCATGGTGGAGCTGAGGGCGCGGGCCGAACGGGACCGGGAGATGGCCGAGGAGCCCGCCGACCAGGCGTTCGCGCGGCTCGCGGACTCCCTGCGGCCGCTCGTGCGCTACGGCCCGGTCCGCCTGGAACTGGGCGCGCCGCAGGCCACGAAGCCACTGGCGGCCGACGTGGCCCACACCGCGAGGGCGGTCGTGCGGGCGGTGCTCATGAAGGTGCTGGAGCAGGACGCGGTGCAGCGGGTCCACGTCGGCTGGCACGTCACCGAGGACGAACTGCGCGCGACCGTACGGGACGACGGGCCCGGCACCCTGTCGCACTGCACCCTCGGACCCGGCCGGGTCGTGGACCGCCTCGACGTGCTGGACGGACGCCTCGACGTCGACGCCGTGCCGGGCTGGGGTACGACGGTCACGGCGACCATCCCGCTGCGTGCGCCGCAGGACCCGGTGGCGCACCCGCTGACCTCGCTGGGCGAGCGGGAGCTGGAGGTGCTGAGGAGGCTGGCGCTCGGGCACCGCAACCGGGTGATCGCGCAGGAGCTGCACATCAGTGAGTCCACGGTGAAGTTCCACGTCGCCAACATCCTGACGAAGCTGGGCGTCGGTTCGCGCGGTGAGGCGGCGGCGCTCTTCCACGCCGCCGCGTGACCCGACGGTCCAGTTGAGCCGCACGGTGATCGGGGAGTTCGACACCGTCGTCGCACGCTGCTGCCCGACGGCGTGAAACGGCCGCGCCCACCGCGCGGGAGCGTGGTGGGCGCGGCGGGTGTGCCGGGGCGGGTCAGTGCTGGAGAGGCATCGACCAGCAGTTGGACGTGGCCGGCTTGCCGGAGAGGCGGTCGGTCAGCCACGACACCGCGTCGCCCTGGTCGGTGATGAGGGGAACCAGGTGATTGGTGATCAGCTTGTCGCCGAGGTTCGGCAGGTCGACGGCCTCGTAGGTGACGTTGCCGCCCTTGCGGCACCAGTCCACGGCCAGTTGGCGCGCCTGTGCGTGCGGGACGATGTCGTCCTGGGTGCCGGTCGCCACCCGCACCGGACCGGTGGGCCGGAGGGTGCCGATGCGCTGCTTGTCGAGGGCGGCCCGCGCCTTGGGCTCGGCCGCGATGACGTCGGCGATGGACGTGCCGCCGGTGGTCCACTTGGTGCTCTTGGCGAAGCCGTAGCCGAAGATCGCGTCGCCGACGCACATGGTCGACATGTCCTTGAGCGCGGCCCTGCCGGTGGCGTTGATGTTGGCCTCGACGACGGCCCGCAGGTCGGGGTCCGACTGGGCGAAGCCGTTGATGGACCAGCCGAGCGCGCCGGCCAGGGCGCTGCCGTCGATGCCCTTCATGACCGCGGTCAGGTCGGCGGGCGGGGCGCCGGCGTAGGTGCCGGCGATCTTCACGTCGGGGGCGTAGAGGGACTGCAGTTCGGCGGCCGCGGCACTGGCCCCGCCGCCCTGGCTGTAGCCGTACAGGCCGACGCGTGAGTCGGGCGTGATCGAGGCGCCGGGCACGGTGTGGGCCGCGCGGGCCGCGTCCAGGAGTGCGTGGCCCTGGTCGAGGCGGTTGACGTAGGTGTGGAGTCGGTCGGTCGCGCCGAGGCCGACGTAATCGGTGACGACCACCGCCGCGCCGGTGGACAGGAGCCTGTAGATCGCCAGGTCCTCGTAGGCGATCGAGACGGTCTCGCCCCGCAGGGTCAGCGGATACTGCAGTGCCATCGAGGGCGCGCACTGGTCGCCCTGCCCCATGGTGCCCGAGGCGAGCGCCACCAGCGGGCGGGGTCCGTCGCCCTTCCAGGCGGCCGACGGTTCGATGTAGGCGCCGGTCACCGCGACGGGCTGCCCGTTCGAGTCGGTGGACTTGTACATCAGCCTGGTCGCCGTGCCGGGCAACGGGCGGCCGTCCAGGCCGGGGAGGCTCAGCCCCAGGGGAAGGGGCTCCTGGCGGATGAGGGTGCCGTTGGCGGCGGGCAGCTGGGCGGGCGGGTCGTAGAAGGCGGGGATGGTCACCCCGCGGGAGACGACGGGCTCCGTCCCGGTGGCGGCGGAGGCCGGCAGGGCCGGCATGCCCAGACAGGCCGTCGCGGCCACCATGACGGCCAACAGCCGTGTGCGGTGGGGTCTTTGCCTGCGGACGGCCGCGGCCGTCCGGTGCGGGGCCGGCTGGTCGCCGGCTTCGCTGACGATGGGACGCGACCGGGTGCTCATGCGGCTCACGGTTACTCCTCGCTCTGCTCCGATGCAGGTGAGCGGAAGCTAGCACCGACCCCTTACCGGGGGTAACTGGTCAGTAAGTTACGGCACGGTAACTATTCCTTGCGTCAACCACGTACAGGCGGCGGGAACTCGCGCGACTCATGACACCGCCCCTACTGGCGAGTAGGTTGAGCGGCGAGGAAAGGACTCCCGCATGCCCCGCACACTCACCGTGACGCGCAGCATCCTCGTGAAGGCGTCACCGTCGTCGGTGTACGAGGAGATCGCCCGCCCGGCCCGGATGGGGCGGTGGAGCCCCGAGAACCTCGGCGCGACCGTGCCGGGGCCGGACGAACCGGCGCAGGTCGGCCTGGTCTTCGAGGGCCACAACAAGCGCGGCCTGTTCCGGTGGACGACCCGCTGCACCGTGATCGCGGCGGCCCCCGGCCGCCGCTTCGCCTTCCGCGTCCACGCGATCGGACTCAAGCGCCCCTGGCTGCGCGCACCGATCGCCACCTGGGAGTACCGGTTCACCGAGCAGGGGGACGCCACGCGGGTGACCGAGTCCTGGACCGACGACCGGCGCTCCTGGCCGACCCTCCTTGCCAACGCCTTCGACTTCGGCGCGACCGGCGGAAAGACCTTCGCCGCCTTCCAGGTCGGCAACATCGACCGGACATTGCGCAATCTGAAGCGGGAACTGGAGGCCGACCGGACCCCGGGGCCGCACTCATAAGGCGGCTTTATGACGTCATCAACCGGACCCGCGTACCAAGTTAGGATTGCCTTAATTTAGGCTTCCCGACGAGCCAGCCTGTCGTCGCTCGAAGGGAACCTGATCATGCCGCGCCCCCTGCGGGTAGCCATCGTCGGAGCCGGTCCCGCCGGTATCTACGCCGCCGATGCGTTGCTGAAATCGGAAGCGGCCGGCGACCCCGGGGTTTCCATCGACCTCTTCGAGCGGATGCCGGCCCCCTTCGGCCTGATCCGCTACGGCGTGGCGCCCGACCACCCGCGGATCAAGGGCATCATCACCGCCCTGCACCAGGTGCTCGACAAGCCGCAGATACGTCTCTTCGGCAATGTCGACTATCCGCGGGACATCGACCTCGACGACCTGCGCGCCTTCTACGACGCCGTCGTCTTCTCCACGGGCGCGACGGCGGACCGGGCGCTCGACATCCCGGGAATCGACCTCGACGGCTCGTACGGCGCGGCCGACTTCGTCTCCTGGTACGACGGGCACCCGGACGTCCCCCGCAGCTGGCCCCTGAACGCGGAGAAGGTCGCCGTCCTCGGCGTCGGGAACGTCGCACTCGACGTCGCCCGCATCCTGGCCAAGACGGCGGACGAACTCCTGCCGACCGAGATCCCGCCGAACGTCTACGACGGTCTGAAGGCCAACCCGGCCCGCGAGATCCACGTCTTCGGGCGCCGCGGCCCGGCACAGGCCAAGTTCAGCCCCATGGAGCTGCGGGAACTGGACCACTCCCCCACCATCGAGGTCATCGTCGACCCCGAGGACATCGACTACGACGACGGCTCGATCGCCACCCGGCGCGGCAACAAGCAGGCCGACATGGTCGCCAAGACCCTGGAGAACTGGGCGATCCGCGACGTCGGCGACCGGCCGCACAAGCTGTTCCTGCACTTCTTCGAGTCGCCCACCGAGATCCTCGGCGAGGACGGCCGCGTCACCGGGCTGCGCACCGAGCGCACCGAACTCGACGGCACCGGCAACGTCAAGGGCACCGGAGTCCACAAGGACTGGGACGTCACCGCCGTCTACCGCGCCGTCGGCTACCTGTCCGACCAGTTGCCCAAGCTCCCCTGGGACCTCGCGTCCGGCACCGTCCCGGACCGGGGCGGCCGGGTCATCGAGGCCACCGGCGAGCACCTCCGGTCCACCTACGTCACCGGATGGATCCGCCGGGGGCCCATCGGACTCATCGGGCACACCAAGGGCGACGCCAACGAGACCGTCGCCAGCCTGCTCGACGACCACGCGAACGGCCGCCTGCTCACCCCCGTCTCCCCGGCACCGGAAGCGGTCGAGGCGTTCCTCGCCGAGCGCAACGTCCGCTACACCACCTGGGACGGCTGGTACCGGCTGGACGCCGCGGAGAAGGCGCTCGGCGAACCCCAGGGCCGCGAGCGCGTGAAGATCGTCGAGCGGGACGGGATGCTCGACGCCAGCGGCGCGTAGGAACCACACCGCGCGGTACGGCGGCCGGCCCCCGTGATCCCCGCCGGGGTCACGGACGGCCGGCTCGCCGGGCCGCGTCAGGGAGATTCCGCGCCCGTAAGCCGCCGAGGCACCGCCCCGGCCGGCAGGCGCCCACCGGCCGGCGGACGAATCCGCGCACGACACGAGGCGAAGGACCACGCACCCCTCCCCCGGCTCCGCGGTCGGCACGGCCCATACTGGGAGACGCCCGCCGTCCCCCACCTGCAGAGTGATTCATGGCTAAGTCCCCCACCGTCCGCGCCTCGGTCCCCGACACCGTGTGGTTGGCACGCGGGCGCTACGTCGGCCCCGGCGCGGACGAGGTCGTCCGACGGCGTCTGCGCGAGCAGAAGAGCAACCAGGTGATCCAGGACCACCTGGAACTCGACGCCACCGGTGACGGCGCGGACCGCCGCGTCTTCGAGGCGCGCTGGCAGGTCCTCGACGGCGTCACCGTGCGCGCCCGGCTGACGGTCGACGCCGTCGACGGCAGCGGCGACGAGCACACCTGGTCGCTCGTGGCCGAGGCGGAGCAGCCCTGGGACCTGCACATGCCGTCACCCGCCACCATGTTCTGGCCGGAGGACGCCGATGTGCCCTGGGACCACGACGTCGTCCCGGGACCGCGGTTCCGGGACATCAATCCGCTGCCGGCCGAGGACAAGGCGCTGCGACGCCTGCTCACCACTGCCGCGCGCCACACCTGGAGCATCCACGTCGTCGTCCACGAGGCGATGACCACCGACGAGCGCGGTCACCGGCCGCTGGCACGGCTGCTGCCGCCCAGCCTGCGGCACCGCGTCGTGGAGCACCGTGCCGCACCCGACCAGTACCAGATCGTCAACTGGGCGCTCTACGACCTGGGCGTACGGGTTCCGCGCGGCGGCGCCGTCGTCCTGCCCGGGACACCGCCGAGGCCCGGCTACGAGGACGACGACTTCACCGTGCGGAGCGTCTTCCTGGACGGGTCGCGGCCCACCGAGCTCATCGACAAGGTGACACGCTTCGCCGCGCTGCCCGGACCCCTGCTCGCCGACGCCTCGGCCGCGGTGTCCGACCTGCGCGAACAGTGGCACCTGATGACCGTGGAGGAGGAGCTGGCCCACGCCCGCGCCCTCGTGGCCACGTACGCCGAAGCGCTCGACGCCATGACCAAGTCCCGCGACCTGTACCGGGAAGCCGCGGAACTCGCCCATGAGGCACTGGCCGCCGTCCAGGACGCGCCCGGCGGCGCGCCCGCCGTCGGAAGGCCCCGCAGACCCGAGGGTTCCCCGCTCCGCGGGCTGACGAAGACCTTCGAACGGCTCAGGGACACCGCCGCGTCGCTCCGCCTGCCGGCCGCGTCCGCAAAAACGCCCGGCACACCGCTCGAGGACACCGGCGTGCCCGCCGGCGATCCCGCCACCGAGGTGCCTCCCGCCCGCGACGTGCGCGGGTAGGCCGGCCCCGCGCCGGCCCTCAGGTGCCCAGACCGAAGCCCTTCGTCGTGTAGGCGCACTCGGTGTAGACGTAGCCGGACGACAGCTTGGCCGTGTCCGAGGCGGGGGTCGTACCGGACGTGCCGGACTTCGGCTTGTGCAGGAAGTACGTCGTGCCGACGGGCAGGCTGATCGTGCGCTGCGGGTACTTCTTGCCGCTGTCGCTGCAGGGCTTGAATCCCAGTGCGAGCGTGCTCGACGTGGAGTAGGCGGTGCAGCTGCCGCAGCCCTTGAGCGTGACGCTGCCCGTCACCGGTCCGGTGAACAGGACGGTGATCTCGTCGGGGCTGTCGTTCTTGAGCGTGACGGAGATGCTGCCGCCGGAAGCCGTCGTCGGCAGGCGCTTGCCCGCCGCGGGAATCGTCTGGGCGATCTCCGCCGCTATGGCGATCTTCTGGGCGCGCGCCCGGTTCTTGTGCCCCTTGTTGTCGTCGGCGAAGTCGTTCATGGTGGTGACCGCTTCCGCGAAGTCACCGTCCTCGTACTGGTCCACTCCGCAGTCGTACGCACCCGATTCGGCGCTTCTGTCCGCCCGGCCGACATCCTTGGCGAGCGCCTGGGCGGCGCCGGCCTCCTCCCCCTTCAGACCCGCGACTTGGGAACTGAGCGCCTTCAACCGGTTGACGGCGGCGCAGGGTTCGTCGCCGCGCACGTCCTTGACCGCCCTGTCGACCGCGGAGCCGACGGCCGGTTCGACCTTCGCCGCCTGCTCCGACTGTGGGAACGCGGTGAGGAGTTCACCGAAGCGGGTCGGCCAGGCGGCGTCGCCCTCGGTCAGGCCGTCCGATCCGCACTCGTACAGAGAGGTGGCCAGGCGGTCGTCGGGCCAGGTGGCCAGCGACCCGAGAACCTCCTTGTCCGTGGACCGGGACAGCGTGCGCAGGTAGGTGAGGGACGGGATCGCGTCGCAGTACTTCTTGTCCTCGTAGGGGGCGCCGACCGTCGTGTAGTAGGTCCTCATGCTGCCCGGCACGCGATCGGCCGCCCGGGAGCCGGGGTGGTCGTCCCGCAGGTCGGTGTAGACGCGCCACGCGTCACGGAAGTCGGACTCGGCCCCGGTGAACGGTTTGCCCTCGGCGGCCCGGACGAGGCGGTCGGCCCGCTCCAGCCGGTCGAGGAGCATCTGCTCGGTGGCTTCGTCACGCGCACCGTCGTACAGCACGACTCCGCCGGCCGGGACGGCGAGAAGCAGCAGGCCGAGCCCGATCGCGAGGGGAGCCCGGGGCGGCCACGCCAGCCGGGTGCGCAGCCCTACGATCCCGCCGTGGACGGCCGCGAGCACGAGGAACACCACGTAGGCGGTGAGAGCTGCGCCGGAGACGCCGTCCGGGTCGGCCGGCAGCGCGACGAACAGCAGGATGGCGGTCGCGGCCCAGCACACCGCCGCGAGGAGCCTGCGGCGCACGAGCACGTAGCCGAGCCCCAGGCCGCTGCAGTTGAGCAGCGCCACCGCCACGGCCCGCAGGGGATCTGCGGGTGCGGGCGGTGGGGCGGACGGCATCGGAGGGACCACGAATCCGTGCGTCGTCCCGTACTGATCACCTGACATGTCGGCTCCCCCCGGTCAACTGCGCCCGCACGTCTGCGATCTGGCAGTGTACGTTCGGTTGCTCCGTCGCAACAGTGGGTGCACGGGGTGATCTCGCGGGGCGACGGGGCGAATCTCCGGAAATGCCATTGTCATGCACCTGTACAGCGGGTCGGGGCCGTGCTGTCATGCCAATGGCCGCCCTTTCCAACGTTGTACAGGCCGGGCGGTGAGCCGCAACCCCAGCCGCTCGACGTACGTGCACGTCCTTGCGCCCCTTTCCGAACCCAAGGAGTCACGATGCGCAGCACCGCCCCTCCACGCCCCGCGACCCTGTGGCTCAGACGGCGAGCGAGGCGGGTCACCTCCGTGCTCGCCCCCCTCACGCTGGTGTGCGCGGCCGCCCTGACGGCCACGGGCGCCGCCCAGGCCGCTCCCGCCGCATGGACCCCCAAACCGTCTCCGATGACCACCCCGTGGACGAACCAGGTCCCCGTCGACAAGCCGCTGCCGGAGTACCCGCGCCCTCAGCTCACCCGCCCCGACTGGGCCAACCTGAACGGCGTCTGGGACTTCGCCGTCACCCCGGCGGACGCGGGCCGGCCCGCGTCGTTCCCCGACCGGATCCGGGTGCCGTTCGTCGCCGAGTCCGCACTCTCCGGCATCCAGCGCAGGATCACCCAGAACGACAAGCTCTGGTACCAGCGCAGCTTCACGGTCCCCGCGGGCTGGAACGGCCGCCGCGTCCAGCTCAACTTCGGTGCCAGCGACTGGCGTACGACGGTCTGGGTCAACGACAGGCAGGCCGGGGGCGCCCACAGCGGGGGGTACGACTCCTTCTCGTACGACATCACCGACCTGCTCAACGGCGGCACCAACACCGTCGTCGTCTCGGTCTGGGACCCCACCCAGGCGGGCGGCCAGGCGATCGGCAAGCAGCGCATCAACGACGTGGCCCCGCACCCCGGTGGCGGGATCTTCTACACCGCCGCCTCCGGCATCTGGCAGACGGTGTGGCTGGAGCCCACGGCCGCGGCCCACATCACGCGGCTCGACCTGGTGCCCGACCTCGCGAACAACACACTCAGGGTCACCGTGAGAGGTGACGGCGTCCTGGGCCAGAACGCGCGGGTGACCGTCTCCTCGGGCTCGACCACGGTGGGCAGCGCGACCGGCCCGGTCGGCAGCACGTTCTCGGTACCGGTACCCGGCCCGCACCTGTGGACGCCCGATGACCCGTTCCTCTACGACGTGCGGGCGGACCTGGTCGCCGGTACGACGACGGTCGACTCCGTGGGCAGCTACACGGGCATGCGCTCGATCGGCATCGCGAAGGCCGGCGGCGTCCCGCGCCCCGTCCTCAACGGCACGTTCCTCTTCCAGACCGGCACCCTCGACCAGGGGTACTGGCCGGACGGCATCTACACCGCGCCGACCGACGACGCCCTCCGGTACGACCTGCAGAAGCACAAGGACCTCGGCTTCAACATGGTGCGCAAGCACATCAAGGTCGAACCCCAGCGCTGGTTCTACTGGGCGGACAAGCTGGGGCTGCTGGTGTGGCAGGACATGCCCTCGATGGACACCCGCACCCCGGACGGCGCCGCCCGGACGCAGTGGGAGACCGAGTACGACCGCATCATCGACCAGCACCGCAGCTCACCCTCCCTGGTGATGTGGGTCGCCCAGAACGAGGGCTGGGGGCAGTACGACCAGGCTCGCATCGCCGACCACGTCAAGGCGTACGACCCCTCGCGGCTGGTGGACAACATGAGCGGCGTCAACTGCTGCGGCGCGGTCGACGGCGGCAACGGCGACGTCCTCGACCACCATGTCTACGTCGGCCCCGGCACCACAGTGCCCGGCACCACCCGCGCCGCCGTCCTCGGCGAGTACGGCGGCCTGGGCCACGAGGTGCCGGGTCACGAGTGGTATCCGGGCGGCGGCTTCAGCTACGAGGACCAGCCGGACCCCGCCCACCTCGACAACCGCCTGGTCGGACTCCTCGACGCCCTGCGCGAGGTGCGGATGCCGGCCGGACTCTCCGCCTCCGTCTACACGGAGATCACCGACGTGGAGAACGAGGCGAACGGCCTGCTCACCTATGACCGGCAGGTCGTCAAGGTGGACACGGCCCGCGTCCGGGCCGCCAACCGCGCGCTCATCGACGCCTCCCGCACGCCGGTGACCCCCGTCGCCCTGCCCGCGAACCAGTACAGGTCCCTGCGGGTCACCACACCCGGCTACACGAACCGCTATCTGCGGCACCGGGACGGCGCCGCGTACACCGACGTGGTCGACGCCACCGGCAGCGCCCTGCTCAGGAACGACGCCACCTGGAAGATCGTGCCGGGCCTCGCCGACAGCGCGTGCTACTCCTTCGAGTCACGCAACTACCCCGGCCAGTACCTGCGCCACCGCGACTTCCGCGTCTACAAGGAGGCGGGCAGCGGGGACGTGTTCAGGGCGGACGCGACCTTCTGCGCCGTACGGGGCGCGGGCGGCGCCGTACGGCTGTCCGCGTCGAACTTCCCCGAGCAGTATCTGCGGCACTACAACGCCGAGTTGTGGCTCGCCACGCCGGGCGGCACCCACGCCTGGGACAACCCCGCCTCGTTCGCCGAGGACACCACGTGGGCCGTCGAGGCGCCCTGGTCGCCCTGAGCGGAGGCGAGGGGCACACGTCCGCGGCGCCGACCCGGGCGGCGTCGCCGGGCGGTGCGCCCCCCGCCCGTTCAGCCCTCCGCCACGTCTGCGCGCGGCGGACGGCGCACGGTCAAGGGCACTCCTCCGGCGCGGCGGCGCGCAGCGGGCGACGCACGGTCAAGTGCTCCACGGCGTACGACATCTCCTTGACGCCCGGGTCCGGGGGCGGGTGGTAACGCCCGCCGCACACCGACAGGTTGACGATCAGATGGGCGAACCAGTCCTCCCCCACACCGCGTCCGTCGGCGAAGGTGCGTACGCCGTTCACCCACCAGACCACGGAGCGGGCACCGAACTCGACGCGCAGGTCGACGGGCCCGCCGGGGCGGACGGCTTCGTTCTGGTGGTAGAGGTGCCCGCCGCGGACGTGGTTGGACAGTTCCAGCAGGTCCGGGTGGTCGGGGTGGTACTCGAACACGTCGATCTCCTGGTCTCCGTCCCGCCAGGTCCAGACGGCGGGCCAGGCACCCATCTCCCTCGGCAGGCGCACCCGCGTCTCCAGGACGTCCCCCGCGCGGACGACGAAGCCGTCCTCGCTCCCCTCGGTGGTCAGCAGGCCCGTGCTCCACAGGCCGTCCCGCCGACGGGTGGCACGGAAGATCCCGCCGCGGGAGTAGGCGGGGTCGGACACCAGGTAGTCGAGTTTGTCGTCCGACCGGTTGACCGGGCCTCCCCCCGGATAGGCCCATGAACGCCCGGCAACCCACTGACGGCGCGAACTGAAGTCGGCCGTGAAGACGACATCGGACACAGGCCGACTCCTTGTCGTGAGGGAGGAACGTGGCCTTGCGGCGGTCGATTTCTCCCCAGCGTGCAGCCGCCCATGCTCCGATCGGCCCCGTGGCCGCCGGAACAACCCGATGGGATGAATCCACCTGGGACGGCACGACGCGGGTGGGGCGCCGGGGGCCGGTGAGGAAACCGGCCATCGGATCCGAGCGGGTGTCCGAAAGTACCGCGTCCGGCCGAGTGACACCGATTCGCGCCGGTATGTGCGGCACTGCGAAGATCACCGCGCACTTCACCACCGCGGCGGTGCGCCGCCGCCTGCCCCCGGAGGGTCAATGAGCCACGGGCTCGGACTGCGCGAGGCCATCGCCGGCGCGGAGACGACACCGCTGATCGGGATCTACGACATGTACTCGGCTTCCCTCGCGGCGCGCCACTACGACGGTCTGTTCGTCTCGGGCTTCGGCTTCGCTGCGTCCCACTACGGGCTGCCCGACATCGGGTTCATCGCCTGGCCCGACATCGTGGCGTTCACGGAACGGCTGCGCCTCGCGTTCCCCCGGCACCATCTGCTGGTGGACATCGACGACGGCTACGCCGACCCCGAGGTGGCCTGCCACGTCGTCCAGCGTCTGGAACGTGCCGGGGCGTCGGGGGTGATCCTCGAGGACCAGAAGCGGCCCCGCCGCTGCGGCCACGCGGACGGCAAACAGATCCTGCCGCTGGAGGAATACCTGGAGAAGCTCCGCATGGTGCTCGACAGCCGTACCGAGATGGTGGTGGTGGCGCGCACCGACGCCACGGAGGACGCGGAGATCGAGCGCCGCGCGGTCGCTCTGGCGAAGAGCGGGGCGGACGTCGTGCTCGTCGACGGCGTGCGTACCGTCGAGTCCGTCCGCCGGATCCGCGAGGTGACCGGCGGGGTGCCGCTGCTGTTCAACCAGATCGCCGGTGGCAGATCGCCCCGGCTGTCGCTGTCCGAGCTGACGGAGCTGGGAGTCGACGTGGCGATCTACAGCACGCCCTGCCTGTTCGCCGCGCACGACGCCGTCGACACCGCCCTGACGCGTCTCAGGGACGCGGACGGACGGCTGCCGGAGCCCCCGCCCGGCGGTGCGAGCGTCAAGGCGTCCACGGAGCTTCTCGAACGGAACATCAGCAGGCGTCACGGGAGTCGGCACGTCCCGGCCTGACGTCCCCGGCGCCGGCTCGACGCGCACGACGGGCGGCGGCCCGGTACGCCGCCGGCTCTCAGGTCACGCTCCACAACCGTCGGTAGAAGGCGGTGCGCCGCGGGTCCGGGGCGATGCCGTAGGCGTCGAGGAGGTCGTCCTCCCGGCCGGGGCCGTAGTTGTGCCGGGTGTTCCACGTCGCCACGGCCAGGTCGGCCCACCTGTCCGCGACGCCGAGCGCGCCCATGTCGACGTGCGCGGCCCAGGAGCCGTCGTCGTGCAGCAGCGTGTTCGGTGCGCAGGGGTCGCCGTGGCAGACCACGAGACGGTCGACCGGCGGAGGTTCGGGCAGGTCCGCGGGCACCCGGACGCCTGCCGCGCGGGCACGTGCCAGACGCCGGTCGACCGACCAGCTGAAGGGGCACTCCGCGACCGGCAGCCGCTCGTGCAGGGCCCGCAGGCCCGCCCCCATGGCACGGACCGCCCTGCCGGGGTCCGCCCTCCACCGCTCACTCACGGCACTGTCACCGGGCAGCCCGTGGGTGACGAGCCAGGATCCCCCGCCGTCGGACCCCTGCTCCCGCACCCGCGGGACCGGCGTGAAGTCACCGGCCCAGCGCAGCCGTACGGCCTCCGCAGCCAGGTCGAGCCGGGAGTGCGCCGGAGCCCATTTGGCGAACAGGCCGTCCGGCCCGTCGCCGATCCGGAAGGTCAGGCCGCCCAGCTCGTTCTGCCACACCGGCAGGATCGGGCGCCCCCGGGAGAGTGCGGTGATCGGCGCGGGCACCCGCACGCTCGACGAGGGGGGTCCGGAGTAAGGCATGGACGCATGATCCTCTTCCCGTCGCGTGCCGCGCCGGCTATTTCCGGGGCAGCGCCACCGAACGCCACCACCATGCGGCCGGCTGCCGGAGCGAGAGGGTTTGTCCGCTCAGCGGCGGTCCGGTGACCCGGCTCCCGCGTTCGCCGCGGCGGGCGAGGCGCCCAGGACGTCACGCATGTGCCGCAGCCGACGGTTCTGCCGGTTCCCCGCGTAGATCATCCAGCCCAGACCGACCACGGCGACCAGGGAGAAGCCGATCGTCTGTCGCGGCCCCGCCGTCATGGCCGTCGCGACCAGGAGGGAGGCGGACATCACAACCAGGAAGACGGTGGCGGCGACGCGGTGACGGGTGCGGTGCAGTCGCTGCGCGACGAGCTCCCGCATGGCCTGTCGCTCCGCCGGATCCGCCGGTACCTCGCTGCGGCGCAGCTTCTGGTCCAGGGACACGAGACCGGTCGCCGAACCGCCCGCGGCACGCTTCTCCTTGCGCCGTACGACGCTCAGCACGATCACCGCGCCGACCGAGGTGACGGCTAGGCGCCCCAGTACCGCGACCAGTGACTCGCCGGGACTGATCAGCATGATCAGGCCACCGGCGGCGAGGATCGACAGGACGACCTGCAGCCAGAGGTGCTCGGCCAGGAAGGTGTTGAGCTTCTCCACGGTGCGTCCCCTTCTGCCTCGAGGCTTCCCGCATACCCCGCGCCTGGCGTCGCAAGCCGAGCAAGTGGCTTACGCAGCAGGGAGTTTGGGGCGTGGGAGCGGCCTCGCGGGGAGAGCGCCTCGGTCGCGGGGCACCTCCGTCAGGGGACGCGTGCCACTCCCGCGTAGATGCCACTGCCCTCGGGCTCGGGCGCCGGAGTCGTGCGGAACCATTCCGGGGCCGTGACCAGGCCCGGTTCGACGAGTTCCAGGCCGTCGAAGAAGCGGGCCACCTCCGGGCGGGTGCGGAAGCCGAGCTGGATGCCGGCCGTCGCGTATTCGGCGGTGACCTGTGCCGCCAGCTCGGGATGGAGATCGGAGGCGGCGTGCGAGAGCACCAGGTAGCTGCCGGACGGCAGGGTGGTGACCAGGTTGCGGACGATGCCGTGGGCGTCCTGTTCGTCGGGGACGAAGTGCATCAGGGCGATGAGGGACAGGGCGACGGGACGGTCGAAGTCCAGGACGGCCCGCGCCCGTTCGAGGATCGCCGCGGGTTCCCGCACGTCCGCCTGGATGTAGTCCGTGGCGCCCTCACGGTGGCTGATCAGCAGCGCCTCCGCGTGCCGCAGCACGATCGGGTCGTTGTCGGTGTAGACGACCTTCGCGGACGGCACCATCCGCTGGACGATCTGGTGCAGATTGGGCTCGGTGGGGATGCCCGTGCCGATGTCGAGGAACTGGTCGATGCCCTCCCCGGCGAGCCAGGCCGCGGCCCGGTGCATGAACTGACGGTTCTGCCGCGCCGCGTCCCGCGCCTGGGGCGGCAGCTTCTCACCGACGGCCTCGTCGACGGGGTAGTTGTCCTTGCCGCCGAGGAGCCAGTCATAGACCCGTGCGGGATGAGCCCTGCTGGTGTCTATCCGCGGGGGGTGGGGTGTGTCGGTCGTCATGGCGGGCTCCGGCGCGCAAGAGGATCAAGTGTTTTCGATCACCGTAGTCTGGCACAGCATCTCATCGCGCTCACACGGCAGTTGGGAGGATCCTCGTCTCCGCGGCGGGCAGCCCCTTGACCCACCAGTGGTCGTAGCGTCTGTAGACCGCGGGCTCCCGGGTGGCGAGGAAGGCGGTGAGCGCCGCGGCCTCAGCGGCCAGCGCTTCCCAGACGTCGTCCGGGAGGCGGTGGAAGGCGGCGGCCTCGATGCCGCCGTCGACCGCGCGCCAGACGCCGGTGACGTGACCGTCGACCAGCAGCGTGGGCAGCACGTCGCCGTTCACACGCGTCACGTGCTTGCGGTAGGCGGGCGGGACCACGCGGCTGCGGTCGGCGTAGGCCAGCAGGACGCTGTCCCACATCGCCATCAGCCGGGGCGGGGCGGCGGTTTCCTCGGCGGGCCGGGGCGCGCCGGGGAGGTCGTACATGGCCGTGCCGTCGGGGCCCTGCAGTACCTCCAGTTCGTCGGCGAGGGACTGCACCGCCGCCCTGACCCGGGAGCGCTGGACCAGCGCGAACTGCGCCATGTCGGCCACGGACGCCGGTCCGAAGCCCTCCAGGTAGCGACGGATCAGGACGCACAGACCCTCGGCCGCCGCGTCGGGGTCCGCCGGCACCGGGCGGCTGTCCGCCGCGACGTACGACGCTCTGGTGCCGAACGACCAGGGCCCGCCGGTGGGCACGTGCCACAGCGGCGCGTACTGCCGCAGCATCCGCTGGGCCCCCGACTCCATCGGTGCCCCCCGCCGCTCCGCGAGCCGGCTCGCCAACTCGGCTGCCGTACGCGGCCGGTCGGCGTACTCCAGCAGGTCCTCGACGAGTGGGCCGGCGTCGTCGGCGGTGAGCCCGGACGCGGTGAAGCGGGCGTCCCCGAGTCTGGATCCGCGCAGCGTCGGCTCCATGGCTTCGCGGAAGGCCACGTAGTCGTCGACGTGGACCACGTGCAGGGTGAGCCGCATCAGCGTCGACTTGACCGTGCGCAGGCCGGCCAGGGCCGTGTCGAGGGCGGCCGGGTCGAAGTCGCTCAGCCGGTTCCAGAGCGCCACGTACGGAGAGGCGGGCTGCTGGGCCTGCAGGGCGACCACACGTCGCACCGCGTCCAGGACGTCCAACGGTTCGCGCCGCAGGAGCAGTTGCCGGGCGAGCGTGGCACGGTTGAGCGCCCGTGCGGTCGTCTTCATGCCGTGATTCTCTCCCGCCACGGTGCGGGTCGCCGTCGCCGTGGGGGCGGCATCCGGTTCCGCCGGGGTCGGCCCGCTCCGGTACGTGGCCCGAGCGGGCCTTCCGGCCGCACGCCGGTGCGTTCTGCCCCGTCTGCTCGCTGGACACCACGCGAGCCGCCCGCCCACGGTGCGAGCGGGCGGCTCGCGTCCGCCGGCAGAGGGGACGCCGCTACCGCGCGGAGACCTTCACGTCGTCCGACACCACGTCGGTCGCGTACGCGATGGACAGTCCCGGGACCTCCTGGGCGACCCGTGCGACGACCGCCCGGTGCCAGGCGGCCGGATACTCGGACTCCGGGTGCGCGGCCCGGTATTCGAGATCGTTCCGGTAGGTGACGATGCCGGGTTCGGGGAGGTCGGCGAGGCCCGCCACCGCCTTGCCGACGAACTCCCCGGTCAGGCGCTCCAGGTCCCCGAGGGCCGCCCGGACGGCACCGGGCACGTGCTCCATGCCCTGCTCCCACTCCTCGACCGTGGCGGGCGAGACCCCCACGTGCTCGGCCAGCCATTCCTCGGTCAGGCCGAGGAACTCGCGCACGACCTTGAACTCCGCCGGCGTCATCGCCCTGCCCTCCGGCACGCCGTCGAGGTTGCGGTTCTGGCTCATCATGTCCCTTCGGCTGGTGAAAAGGGTCCGGCAGGCGGCCGGGTACCCGCGAACTCGGGCGCCACCCCGGGAGTCGGCCGGATCGTCACGTCGCGTCCGCCTGTCTCACCGGCGGCTGCCCGACGGGTCCACCGGTCAGCTTAGGCCAGGGCATCCGCAGGTCCCGGCCGGGCGGCACCCGCCCCACCCCGGCACCACGTGGACCACCGGGCCACCGGGCCGGACGCCGACTCGGCCAGACCACGCATGAGGGGCTTGGCAGCGGGCACGCGGAAGACCCCAGAGGGGCAGCCGTCGTGCGCTCACTCCGCCGTCCCCAGCGACGCGCCGGAGGAGTGCGGGTCAGGCGGTCGCCCCGTCCGATCCAAGAACCGAGGTGTGTCATGGTCGTCCTCGCCGTCGTCGCCGTGTGCGTCGTTCTGCTCGTTCTCGCTTTTCTGGTGCCTCGGCTCTCACGGCACCCCGAGCGCGGCACGCAGCGCACGCTCGGAGCCGGTTCGCAGGCCGCGGGCAAGGCTCCGGGCCGACTCGGCCGCTGGCTGAGCAAGCCGTTCCGGAGCAGCTCCAAGGCGGTCGGCCGCAGCGGGTCCACGGGACGCCGGGCGCGCAACCGCATGCCATTCTGAACTGGTAGAGGTCCTCTTTCCGCCGCGGTCCGGTCCTCGCACCGGGCTTCGGCGCGTGCAGCCATCGATGTCGCGAGCAGGAGGGAACCCAGTCCGTGGTTGATCCGGTGAGGCCGCACTCGGAAGCCGCGAAGCGGGCGGACACGCCCGCCGGAGCGGAACTTCTCGCCGGCCTCCGTGTGGACGAGGAGCGCCCCGAGCAGCCCGTACTGCTCGACGGTGACGGCAAGCCCCTCGACACCTGGCGTGAGAACTACCCGTACGACTCGAAGCTGGGGCGCAAATCGTACGAACGGCAGAAGCGCATTCTGCAGATCGAGCTGCTCAAGCTGCAGAAGTGGGTGCGGGAGACCAGACAGCGCGTGGTGGTGGTGTGCGAGGGGCGGGACGCGGCGGGCAAGGGCGGCACCATCAAGCGGTTCACCGAGCGGCTCAACCCGCGCGGGGCCCGTGTGGTGGCGCTGGACAAGCCCACCGAGAGGGAAGCCGGGCAGTGGTATTTCCAGCGGTACGTCCCGCACCTGCCGGCCCCCGGAGAGATCGTCTTCTTCGACCGGTCCTGGTACAACCGGGCGGGCGTCGAGCGCGTCATGGGCTTCTGCACCCCTGCCGAGTACCGGCACTTCTACGCCCAGGCCCCGGTCTTCGAGAAGCTGCTCACCGACGACGGAATCGTGCTGATCAAGTTCTGGTTCTCGGTCTCCCGCGGTGAGCAGCGCACGCGTTTCGCGATCCGGCAGGTCGATCCCGTACGGCAGTGGAAGCTGTCCCCCACCGATCTGGCCTCGCTGGACCTGTGGGACGCCTACACCGAGGCGAAGGTCGCCATGTTCCGGGCGACGGACACACCGTATGCGCCGTGGACGGTGGTGAAGACCAACGACAAGCGCCGGGGCAGGCTGGAGGCGATTCGCCATCTCCTGCTGCGCTGCGACTACGCGGCCAAGGATGCGGAGGCGATAGGGACGGCCGACCCTCTGATCATCGGCGCCGCCGACACGCTTCTGGAGCGCGGCGAGGAACCCACCGATCTGTCCCCCACTCCGCTGTCCCCGCACAATTTCGGCGGCCCCGGTCAGCACCCCGAGACGGCGGGCTGAGCGGCTGACCCTCGGTCGGCGGCCCGGTCCTGGGCCGCCGACCGAGGGTCGGGCCGCGTCCGGGGGCTTCGAGGCGTCGGCGAGCCAGGCTGGCCGCGCCTCTCCTTCTCGGCCGTCAGCGAGCAGGACCGGCCCTCCTCACCACCCCTTTCGCCCTTCACCCCGACAGGCCGCGTTTGCGTCTGACCTCTCGTCAAGCAGGCCTCGACAGAAGCGATGTGACCTCCTGCGCTGAACTCGTTGATCTTGGGCAGACGGCAGAAGTGATCTTCGTACTGTCCGGGAGAGGGGAACGCGACCATGGCCACACCCGTGCGCCCAATAACGCCGATGAGCGGTCGCCGCGGCTTTGATCTGCGGTCCACGGCGTTGTCCTTCGGTCTGCTCGCCGTCGCCATCGGGGTCCTGGGGTTCACCGCCAAGGTGGCCGTCGGCGTCCTCGAACGGCGCCCGGTGCTGGCCGTCGTACTCGGCCTGGTCGGGCTGCCGGTCGCGGTGGTCTTCCGCAGCGGCCGGCGCCGTTTCTCCGCGAGGCGGGCCGCGCGCCGGGCGGCTGTCGCACTGGACGAAGGCACCGCGGCCGCCCTGCACACCCTGGAGACCGCGCCGCTGGGCCCGCCGATGCCGGCCGGAGCCCCGGCGCCGGTCGACGACCTGCCCGTTCCCGTGGACCGGGAACCGGCTCTCCCCCTCGGCGCCGAGGCCACCGCCGTGACCGAGCTCCTTCCCGGCACCGGACACGAAGGTGTCGACTACGACGCCCTGGACGCCGACGAGTTCGAGCAGGCGGTCGCCGCCCTGTGCGAGCGCGACGGCTGCTCGGACGTCGAAGTCGTCGGCGGCGCGGGCGACCTGGGCGCGGACGTGGTGGCCACCGCGCCGGACGGGCGACGCGTCATCATCCAGTGCAAGCGCTACTGCGACTCCAACAGGGTCGGCTCCCAGGACATGCAGCGCTTCGGCGGCACCTGCTACACCGTGCACGGCGCCGATGTGGCCGCGGTGGTGACCACCAGCGACTTCACCGCGCCCGCGGTCGAGTACGCCGGGCAGTGCGGGATCCTGTGCCTCGACGGAGAGGCGCTCCGGGCGTGGAGCGACGGTACGGGGCCCGAGCCCTGGGCCGTGACCGCCGACGGCGGCGCGGTCCGCTGAACGCCACTCGGGGCGTCCGCGGACCCGGGAGAACTCCGGCCGCCGGGCGGCCCTGCGTAGGGCGCGCTTGCCCGACGGGGCGAGGCGGAGATGTCTCGACCGTCTCCCTACGCGCGGGCGGCCGTGACGTCGCCGTTGACCGTGGAGAGCTTCAGGCTGCGGCCGTGTGCGGCACCGGCGGTCGGGACCGTGACCGAGGGACGGCCGTTGTCCGTGGTCGCCGATACCCGGTAGGCGGGGGCGTCGTGCGGCAGCGTGACACGGACCGAGCCGTTCGTGGTGACGGCGGTGGCGCTCGACGGGGACGTGCCGCAGCCGATCACCACGTCACCGTTCACCGTGTCGGCGTGCAGCCGTCCGGCCCGCAGGGTCTGCGCACGCACCGAGCCGTTGCGGGTCGCCAGCCGTACCGCGGCGCCCTGTGCGCCGGAACGGCTCACGCTCACATCGCCGTTGACCGTCGTCAGATCAAGGCCGGCGGAGATGCCGGCCACGTCGATGCCGGCGTTGCGGGCGGTGACACCGACCGGGGTGTGCGCCGGGACGTCGATCTCCGGCATCCGGGGGCACTCCCGGTGGCGGTCGTCGCCGGTTGGACACGACAGGTCCAGCACCCAGGTGTCATCCCGGTGGGACCAGTGACCGCGGATGCGGCGGTCGACGCCGACCGTGTCGCCGTCGGCGGGCCGCAGGCGTACTCCGTTCTCCGTGGTGATCACCAGATGCGCACCGCGGGTCAGGGCGGGGCGCGCGGCATTCACCGGTGAGGCGTTGTCCCCCTCGTCGCCCCCTCCGCACGCGGCGACGAGAGGAGCGAGTGCGAACAGGGCGGTAACACGCCACTTGTGCATGGTCGTTGGCTCCATGCCCGACCGGATTCCCCGCCCCCGGTCTCCCATGGCAGCCGCACACCGGACGGGCGGCGTCCCCGGGCTTCCCTGGTCGGCGGCCTAACGGTCGCGAGCCAAGTTCATGCCGCCCAACGAAAGAATAAAACCGCATGCCCGGTTTCTGCAAGGACTAGACCTCTCAACCGCTCATCCACGTCGCCTGGACGCCCGATGCGCCCACCCCCGCCCGTACCGGAAGAGGTTGCGCCGCTTTAACCGGTGGAGCACCGTCCGGTTCTCGCCAGAACTGTTTCGTCGAAATACCTTGAAAACAAAACCGGTGGGTCCGTATCTTATCGATCCTGAACTTCCTGCACCGTCCCATCCACTCCTGCGCAGACGCGGAAAGAGGCGGCACGCGATGACCCTCCTGACCATTCACCCGGCACACGACTCCACCGCGCCCGACGGGCGTTCCGCACCGGCAGTACCGCTGATACCGGCCATGTCGACCGGGCCTCTCACGCCGCCCGCCACACCGACCGGGCCCGTCGCACCCGGTGGGCTCACCACCACCGTCCCCCGCGAGTACGTCCACCGGGCGAGCCACGCCGAGGTCTTTCTCACCGGCTGCCTCAGACGCGACGACGCGAACTACGCCCTCACCGGGCAGTGGCCCCGCGCCCATACGTTCTTCACGACTCCCGACGGCGCCCACCACGACGCTCTGCAGGCGGCAGAAACCATTCGTCAGACCGGTCTCTACCTGGCCCACGCCGAACTCGGCGTCCCCCTCGGGCACCATTTCCTCCTCCATGACCTCACCGTCACCACGCACCCGGAACAGATGACCATCGGTGCACTGCCGACCGATCTCACCCTGCACGCCACCTGCACCGACGTGGTCCGCAAGGGGAGACGTCTGGCGGAGTTCCGCATGCAGATCACCATCACGGGCAACGACGGCCGCCCCTACGCCACGGGCGGCGGGAGGTTCACCTGCCTCACCCCCGCCACCTACCGCCGGCTCCGCGCCGCCGGCACCAGCGGCGACACGCTCCCGCCCGCGGCAGACCCCTTCGGCCGGCCCCACCCCGACGTGCTCGCACTGCCCGGCGTGGTGGGCAAGCTCAACCCCTTCGACGTCGTCCTCTCCCCCACCGGCGATGCCCACCGCTGGCTCCTCAACCCCGACCCCTGCCACCCGGTCCTGTTCGACCACGGGGGCGACCACTACCCGGGCATGGTCCTGGTCGAGGCCGCACGCCAGGCCACCCACGCCCACCACGTCGCCGCCAACCCCCTCACCACGACCCTCGTCACGGAGTTCCACAGCTACGCCGAACTCCGCGCTCCGCTCATGATCGAGACCACGCTTCAGCCCGGCCCCGTGGAGGCGCCGGCCGTGCGCGTCACCGGCCGGCAGAACGACCGCGCCGTCTTCACCACCGACGTCATCACGCTCACCAAGCCGTAGCCGGGACCGGCTTCTTCCTCGTCCGACACCGGCACACCCACAGTGCCGGACGTGACCCGACCAACTCCCAACGGGCGAGCGACCGGCCGGTGACCAGTGCACCGACTCCGGGTCCCCCCTCCGCTCGGCTGCCCCTCCGCACAGAGTCCCTTCGCACGGACCAGCGAGTGTGCCGGCAACCCCCGCCGTCCTCCTTGACGGTCTGCACACCTGCGCTCTCGGTGACGCGCACGCGTTACCGATTCGAGAAAGCAGTTGTCTGCGACCGTCACCCCACACGGACGCGTCGGCCCCCTCTTGGCAGCAGAACACGGCAGAACACGGCAGAACTCGCCCAAGCCCAGGGTTCGCCCCGGAACCGGGACGCGCACCAGCGTTGACTGCGACAGCACCACCGTCCGGCCCCCACAGCGCCGCCCGCCGCACCGCACCGCCATGGGCGGAATCAGCCACACCGGTTCGTCCCGGCATGCGGGAGGGACTCCGACGCGGGTCGGGGTCCCTCCCCCACGACGGCTCGCCGCCCAGGTCACATCGACCGGGGCCCCTCAACGCACCCGGTCGTACGCTCAGCGCACCCGGTCGTAGACGAGGGCCAACGTGCCGTGCTCCCCCGCCGTCTGGCTGACCAGGTCCCATTGCCCGGCGGGCAGACCGTCGTCGAAGAGACGCGGTCCTTCGCCGAGAAAGACCGGAAAGACCGTGAGTGCAAGCCTGTCGACCTCGTCGGCTGCCAGGAGCGCCTTGACGACACTCGCGCTGGAAAGCACGAGGATGTCGCCGCCCTCGGTCGACCGGAGGTCCGCAACCACGTCGGAGGTGGGCTTGTCGACGATCGCCGTCCGTTCCCAGGGCGCACCGTCGAGGGTGGAGGAAAGGACCACCTTGTCGGTGCCGACGAGCCACTTCGCGAAGGCCTCGTCGCGGGAGTCGACCCCTTCCACGCCGATGACGTTGGGCCAGAAACCGAGGAACCCCTCGGCGTTGACCCGTCCGAGCAGGGCCGTCGTCGCCGACGCGTGGAGGGCCGCCAAGTGGTCACGGGCGACGTCGGTGTGCGCGTACGGCATCACCCAGCCCATGTCCCGCGGGTCGCGCCGGGCACAGTGGCCGTCGAGGGAGAGGCTCATGTTGGTGACGACCCGGCGGCCGCCGGTCTGCTCCGTCATGTCGTGCTCCTTGTGTCGGTGGAAGTGCCGTCGGTGTCAGGCGCGTCCGCGGCGAGGGCGACCGCGAGCTTGTCGAGGCTCTGGCCGAAGCCGATCTCGATCCCGGCGATGAAGTCGGCCGAGTCGACGGTGCTGTCGGTGATCCGCCAGTGCACGTCGAGATCCGTGCCGGTCCCGGTGGGCCGGAGGCCGAAGTCGACGTGCGCGGTGAAGGCCGGACCGCCGTCGGGCAGCAGCGGGGAGAGCCGGTAGGCGAGGCGCTCTCCGGGGCGCACCTCGTCGACGACTCCTTCCGCACGCCCGGCGACCACGTCGGAGCCGTCCGCGTCCTCGGCGTCGCGGTACTCGTGGACGATCAGGCCGCCCTCTCGCGCCTCGAAGAGGAGCTCGGAGACGCGGAGGTCGTCGGGCGTCCACCACCGGGCGAGCAGGGAGGTCTCCGTCAGGTGGCGCCAGACCTGCTCGGGGCCCCCGGTCAGTGACCGGCGAAAGCCGAACGAGCGGCCGTCGGCCCACCCCGGCTCGTGCGCGGCGAGCCGCTCCGTACGGAGGCCGGTCCCGTACCTGTCGTAGGTCGCGCGCGGGCCGCCGTCCTGGTCAACGGTGTCGGCGAGCCGGCCGAGCACCGCCGCCAGGTCACGCAGGGGTGCGGCCCTGAGCGCGTAGATGCGGCGCTGTCCGGTGCGCTGTGAGGTGACGATGCCTGCGCGCTCCAGGGTCTGCAGGTGTTTGGTCGTCTGCGGCTGGCGCGCCTCGGCCAGCTGGGCCAGGACACCTACCGGACGGGGCCGCTCGGCGAGCAGGCACACGAGCCGCCAGCGCGCGGGATCGGCCAGGGCGGTGAGGAGTGCGTCCATGAGGAGTGCGTCCATGAGCCATGAGTATTCTCCGCAGCGCATATTCTCGTCAAGGAATACTTCGATTGGTCCGAACCGGGTACGTCTCCATCACCCGTGCCCACCGCGCCTCGCGCCGACCTTTTGAGCCGTACCGGCCTGCCACTCCTTCCGCCCGGAGGTCCTCGTGCCGGAGACCGAGACCGAACGCCCGCCCTCGTACGTCGCTGTCGCCGGACCGGGCGAGGCGGGCGCACGGGAGACGGAGCTGGCCCGGGAAGTCGGCTCGCTGCTGGGACGGCGGGGTGCGGTGGTGCTCTGCGGTGGGCTGGGAGGCGTCATGGAGGCCTGCGCCGAGGGCGTCGGGGCCGCGGGCGGAACGGTCGTGGGCCTGCTCCCCGGTTGCGACCGCAGCGCCGGGAACCGGCACCTGAGTGTCGCCGTGGCCACCGGCCTCGGTGAACTCCGCAACGGTGTCCTCGTCAACGCCTGCGACGCCCTCATCGCGGTGGGAGGCAGTTGGGGCACCCTCAGCGAGGTCGCGCTCGCTCTCCGCGCGGGCAAACCCGTTGCCGTGCTCGCCGGCTGGGGTCCCCCGGCGGAGGCAGTTTCCTCGTCCGGGACAGCGCTGTTGACGGAGGTGTCCACACCCGCCGAGGCGGTTCGGATCGCGCTGGGGGACTGAGCACGGCGGCCGGCACGTGTCGTGGTGTCAGGGGTGGCGGGGTCGGGCGGGGCCGCGGGTTTCATCCGATCACGGGCAGGCTCGTGTGCTGGACGCTGGCCCTCGCCATGTCGGCCGCAGCAGCCGAAGCGGCCCTCCAGCCGACGGCCATTGGTGGGGGGTACGTCTGGCCGGGCCCTGGTGTCTCGCGCCGGTGTGGGCGTTCAGCTGGGCCGTGCTGCGGGTGAAGGAGAAGCCGGCCGCCGGGCAGGACCTCGAGGAGGACGTCCCGGAGGAGTTCGACGAAGCCGCCTGACAGTGCGCGCGGGGCGCGGGGGTGGTCAGGTCGTGCACCGGTCCGCGTGGCGGTTGCCCGCGTACGGGATCACACACGGACGCTGCCGCCGCGAGGTCAGGCCCCGGGCAGCTGCCCGGTCGGCTCAAGGACGCCGAAGTCGAGCACGTTCTCGGCGGTGCGTTCGGTTTCGTGCGCAGCCTGCCGGACGCTCGCGAGGACATCGCCCTGCTCGTCGACGAGGCGGTCGTAGATCGGCGCCGGTGCGGTGGGAAGAGCGGGCACGGGACTGGACTCCTGAAGGATCGGCTGCATGACGAGGCCGACCGCCGAGCCGGGGCCGACCACGGGAGGACCCTACGCCAACGTGATCGATCAATGGGCAGCCGGGAGAGTCCCACGTCAGAGATGTGGGACACACCACCTGTCACAGGCCTGCCTCACCCGCTGACGGCCCCGCCACGGGGAGCCCCGCGGCCGGGAGGCAGCGTTCCTCCCGGCCGTTCCGGCTCCGCCCACAGCGCCGGCCGAGCCGGCACCCGCGGGTGCGGGACGCGGTGGAGCGCCGGGGAGTACGGCGTACGGATCCGACCGCAGGAGGGCAGCTCTGCCACCGGCAGGCAGACGGGTGACGAGAAGAGCGACGGGTGACGAGAGGAGCGGCGAGAAGACCACTGCGCCGAGGCGCCGCCGCTCGCCGACTGGGCGTGCCCGGTCCATCCGGTCCGGGCCGGGACGGACCCATCCGGGCCGGGACGGACCCATCCGTCCGGGACGGACCCATCCGTCATCCGTCCGGGACGGACCCATCCGTCATCCGTCCCGGACGGACCTTTCGGTCCAGGCTGGGCCTGGCCCCCGGTCCGGGGCGGTCCGTCCGGTCCATGCCGGGTCGAAGACCTCCGGCCCGGGCCGGGACGGACCCGGGCCGGGACGGACCCGGTCCGGGCCAGGCCCCCGGTCCGGTTTTGGAACGGACCCCTCCGGTCCGGGTCGGCGGAAATCCCTCCCATCCGGGCCGGTCCCCTCCCATCCGGGCCGGTCCCCTCCCATCCGGGCCGGTCCCCTCCCATCCGGGCCGGTCCCCTCCCATCCGGGCCGGTCCCCTCCCATCCGGGCCGGTCCCCTCCCGTCCGGGAGGCCGAGGGCTCCCGGACCGCAGCGGTGCCGCTGGTACAGACGGCTCTCCGGCCGCGGAAAGGACCGCGCGTGACGACGCCGTTCGGGGCTCCGCTCTTCCGCGACGGGCCGTCGGCCTGTCAGACTCCCGAGGGTGCCCGACTTCGACATGCTCGTCATCGGATCCGGCCCCGGCGGCCAGAAAGCTGCCATCGCCGCAGCCAAACTCGGCCGCCGAGTCGCCGTCGTCGACCGCCCCGAGATGGTCGGCGGGGTCTCCATCCACACCGGGACGATCCCCTCCAAGACACTGCGTGAAGCGGTGCTCTACCTCACCGGCCTCACCCAACGCGATCTGTACGGCCAGAGCTACCGGCTCAAGGAGGACATCACCGTCTCCGACCTGACCGCACGCACCCAGCACGTCGTCGGCCGCGAGGTCGACGTCATCCGCAGCCAGCTGTCCCGCAACCACGTCTCCCTGTTCGGGGGCACCGGCCGCTTCGTGGACGACCACACCGTCGCCCTGCGCGAAGTGAACGGTCACGAGAGGCTGTTGAGCGCCGAGCACATCGTCATCGCGACCGGCACGCGCCCCGCCCGGCCCGCCACCGTCGAGTTCGACGAGCGGACGATCATGGATTCGGACAACGTCCTCCACCTGGAGCGTGTGCCGCGCTCCATGGTCATCGTCGGCGCCGGCGTGATCGGCATGGAGTACGCCTCCATGTTCGCCGCACTCGGCAGCAAGGTCACTGTGGTCGAGAAGCGGCCCGGGATGCTCGACTTCTGCGATGTCGAGGTCGTCGAGTCACTCAAGTACCACCTGCGCGACCTGGCCGTCACCTTCCGCTTCGGGGAGACCGTCGCCGCGGTCGAGCGTCATCCCCGCGGCACGCTCACCGTCCTGGAGAGCGGAAAGAAGATTCCCGCGGACGCCGTCATGTACTCCGCGGGGCGCCAGGGCCTCACCGACGAACTCGACCTGGGCAAGGCCGGGTTGTCCGCCGACCGGCGCGGCAGGATCACGGTCGACGAGCACTACCGCACCGAGGTGCCGCACATCTACGCCGTCGGCGACGTCATCGGTTTCCCGGCACTGGCCGCGACCTCGATGGAGCAGGGCCGTACCGCCGCGTACCACGCCTGCGGCGAGCCGGTGAACCGGATGCACGACCTCCAGCCGATCGGCATCTACACCATCCCCGAGATCAGCTTCATCGGCCGGACCGAGGACCAACTCACCCAGGAGTGCGTGCCGTTCGAGGTCGGCGTCTCGCGCTACCGCGAACTCGCCCGCGGCCAGATCATCGGCGACTCGCACGGCATGCTGAAACTGCTGGTCTCCCCCGACGACCGCACACTGCTCGGCGTGCACTGTTTCGGTACCGGCGCCACCGAGCTGATCCACATCGGCCAGTCCGTCATGGGGTGCGGCGGCACGGTCGACTATCTCGTCGACGCCGTCTTCAACTACCCGACCCTCGCCGAGTCCTACAAGGTGGCCGCCCTCGACGCGACCAACAAGATCAGACAGATCGACCGGCTCAGGGACTGACGGACGCGGACGGCACCGTTGTGGCCCGCTCGGGGGAGAGCGTGCCCACGGCCGGGACGGGGCCTCGGCCGGGACGGCAGGACGGGCCGTCGGCGCGAGGATCGGCCCGGGCCTGCGTCGGCCTCGGCAGCCGAGAGCATAAGCTCGACGGATGGCGAAGTACTTCGATGTGCACCCCGACAACCCTCAGCAGCGCACCATCAGCCAGGTGGCGGACAGCATCCGCTCGGGCGCGCTCGTGGTCTATCCGACCGACTCCTGTTTCGCGCTGGGCTGCCAACTGGGCAGCCGGGACGGCATCGACCGGATCCGTACGATCCGTCGACTCGACGACCGTCACCACTTCACCCTCGTGTGCGAGAACTTCGCGCAGCTCGGCCAGTTCGTACGCGTCGACAACGACGTCTTCCGCGCCATCAAGGCGTCCACGCCCGGCCGCTACACCTTCATCCTCCCCGCGACGAAGGAGGTGCCGCGCAAGCTGCTCCACCCGAAGAAGCACACCGTGGGCGTCCGCATCCCCGATCATGCCGTCGCGCAGGCCCTGCTCGCCGAACTCGGTGAGCCGCTGCTGTCCAGCACACTGCTGCTGCCCGACGAGGACGAACCGCTGACCCAGGGCTGGGAGATCAAGGAACGTCTCGACCACGTCGTGGACGCGGTGGTCGACTCCGGGGACTGCGGTACCGAGCCGACGACCGTCATCGACTTCTCCGGCGGCGAGGCCGAGATCGTACGGCGCGGAGCGGGCGACCCCTCGCGGTTCGAGTAGCCTCCGGCTGGGTGGGCGTCCGCCCGGGTCGGGGTCTTCGGGCCGGCGATCAGGGCCACTGTCCCGTCACGGCCTCCGTGTCCGGCTCGCCGCCCGGGGTCCCGCGTACCGCTCCCACGAAAAGGGTGCGACCCGCCCACTACTCCCTACCGTCCAGTAATATCGCGCGGCAGGCCCCTCAGAGGAGAAACCGTGCCCAGGTCGGAACGCTCACCCCTGCTGCTCGCCGGCCTGCTGGCCTCGGCGGGCGTCATCCACTTCGCCGCCCCGAGCAAGTTCGACGACACCATCCCCCGCTCACTTCCGGGCACGCCGCGGACCTGGACGTACGCGAGCGGCGCCGTCGAGCTGGCCCTGGCGGCGGGCGTGGCCCTGCCCCGTACGCGCCGTGCCGCCGCACTGGCCACCGCCGCGTTCTTCGTCGGCGTGTTCCCCGCCAACGTCCGGATGGCGCTCGACCGGCGTCACCGCCCCGCACCTCTCAGGGCCGCCGCCTACGCCCGGCTTCCGATGCAGGTGCCGCTCGTGCTGTGGGCACGCGGTGTCGCCAAGAACCAGAAAGGCCTGTCATGACGAGTCGCGTGGACGTGGGCGACCAGGTCGAGGACTTCACCCTGCCGGACGAGACCGGCACGCCCCGGCGTCTGTCCGAACTGCTGGACGGCGGCCCGGTGGTGTTGTTCTTCTACCCGGCCGCCCTCACCCCCGGCTGCACCTCCGAGGCGTGCCACTTCCGTGATCTGTCCGCCGAGTTCGCCGCGGCCGGAGCGCGACCGGTGGGCATAAGCGGCGACCCCGTCGACCGCCAGCGGGAATTCGCCGGACGCCACACCCTCGGGTTCCCGCTGCTGTCCGACGTCGACGGCACCGTCCGGGAGCGGTTCGGCGTCAAGCGCGGTTTCTCCATGGCCCCCACCAAGCGGATCACCTTCGTGATCGCGAAGGACCGCACGGTCCTCGAGGTGGTCCGCAGCGAACTGCGGATGAGCGTGCACGCCGACCGGGCACTCGCCGCGCTGAGCACACATCGGGGCTGACCCGCGAGCAGCGGGAAGGCCCGGGGCGACGCCCCGGGCCTTCGGAACCGCTGGATCGACGGGCCGCGCGATGATCACCGCTGAGCCCGGGTCACCTGAGGTCAGCCGTTCTTGCAGGTGTTGCCGAACGCCGGGTTCAGTGCGCCCACCACGTTGATCGAGTTGCCGCACAGGTTCACCGGGACGTGCACCGGCACCTGGATGACGTTGCCCGACAGCACACCCGGGCTGCCGACCGCGACACCGGTGGCATCGGAGTCCGCGGCGGCTGCCCCGGCGGTGGCCAGGACGGACACGGTGGCGAGGGCGGCCGCGGTCATCAGGCGGATACGCATTACGAGCTCCCATCAGTCGTACGGTTGCGGTCTCTTCACCATCACCTCGGGAACCGACAACCGACATTGCTGTACGGCCGAACGGGGTCCTGGCGTGCCCTGGGCCGCTCCGGCATCGCCGCGGTGTCAGGTCCGGTGCCGCCCCCGCGCGCGGAGTCCGGAGTGCAGGGATTGCCGGGAAAGTGAACAATACGAGTTACGTCCACGGCTTCACGTCTCCGGGAGCCGGCACCAGGTGACCCCGGAGGCCAGGAGTGCACTCCCGCGGGCCAGCGGTACCCGTGGGACAGATCAGGTCGACCAGGGAGAACACCATGTCGAAGACTCAGCCCGGTTCGCCTTCCCCGTCCGACGACGCGACCACCCCGGACGCCCTCCTGCACACCGGTGCCGGCGGCGAGGTGTCCGCCGAGGACCTGGTGCTCGCCGCCGGCCGTGATGTCAATCCGAAGAACCTGGCCTGGGCCGAGCGCAGGCTGGCGGAGGACGGTCCGGCCGCCATGGACAAGCTGCTGCCGTAGCCCCCCTTCACGACCGGCGGCCGAGCGGGATGCCCCCGCTCGGCCGCCGCTTTTTCGCGTGCGTGGCCGCCTGCCCGCCCCCCGCTGCCGCGGGTGGGTGCGTGCCAGTCCGCCATACGAAATGAGCTTCGTCCCGGCTCGGGCACGGCAGTGAATGAAGTCCCCGCATTGGCATGGACCTGTCCATGATCGACCGCTACGCTCGTGGGCGCACGATCTGAGAGCGCTCTCACCGCCCTTCCGCTCCACTCCCCCCACGTCCGGAACGACGAAAGGCAACTCCCTTGAGACGCACGACAGTTCTGCGCTCCTGCCTGTCCGCGGCCCTGCTGCTGAGCACCGTGGCGGCCGGCCTCACCACCCAGGCGTCGGCGGCCGGCACGCCCGCCGCCTCCGGCACCGAGGCACCCGCCTCGGCATCCCTGATCACCGCAATGCAGCGGGACCTCGGCCTGTCCAGGACCGAGGCCACCGCGCGGCTCGAGGCCGAGACGACGGCGCGGAGCGTGGACCGCGCCGCCCGCCGCGCCGCAGGCACCTCGTACGGGGGCTCCTGGTTCGAGGCGAAGACCGGCAGACTCACGGTCGCCGTCACGGACGCCCGGCGCCGGGACGCCGTACGGGCCACCGGCGCCGGGGTGACCCTCGTCGAGCACAGCCTGCGGCAGCTGGATGCCACCCTGACACGGCTCGACGCGCTCGACGCCCCCGCCGGGGTCAGCAGCTGGCACGTCGACCCCCGGAGCAACTCCGTCGTCGTCGGTGTGGTCACGTCCCAGAAGGATGACAACGATGTCCAGTCATTCCTGGACAAGGCCCGCAAGACGGGTCCGGTAGCCGTTCGCGAGACGCGGCAGGCGCCGCGCACCTTCGCAGCGGGGACGGTGGGCGGCGACCCGTACTACACGGGCAACGTCCGCTGCTCCATCGGCTTCTCCGTGTACGGGGGCTTCGTCACCGCAGGACACTGCGGCCAGGCCGGCGCCGGAGTCAGCGGCTGGGACCGCAGCTACATCGGCAACTTCCAGGGCTCCTCCTTCCCCGAGAACGACTACGCCTGGGTCAACGTCGGCAGCGGCTGGTGGACCGTGCCCGTCGTGCTGGGTTGGGGCACCGTCTCGGACCAGCTCGTCCGCGGCTCGGGTGAGGCGCCCGTCGGCGCCTCCATCTGCCGGTCGGGATCGACGTCGCACTGGCACTGCGGCACCGTCCTCGCCAAGAACGAGACGGTCAACTACAGCCAGGGCGCCGTGCGCCAGATGACGAAGACGAGCGTCTGCGCCGAACCCGGGGACTCGGGCGGGTCCTTCATCAGCGGCGACCAGGCGCAGGGCGTCACCTCGGGCGGCTGGGGCAACTGCGGCAGCGGCGGCGAGACCTGGTACCAGCCGGTCAACGAGATCCTGAACCGCTACGGCCTCACGCTCCACACGGCCTGAGCCTCCCCGGCAGCCGGCCCCCACCGGACCCCGGGGCCGGCTGCATGCGTCAGTCCGGCGTCGGCCGCGGTGCGAACGCTCCTGCGGTGCGCCACCAGAACCCCCGGGACGGCCTCGTCGAGGACCGGATTCCGCTGCGGTACGCCATGCTCGAACGGTCGGATACGTCTCAGCCATGAACGGGCTTCGGCCAGGGTAGGCGGTGCGGCGTGGCAGATGTGATGCAGGCGGGTTTGTGGGGTCTGGTGGCCGGGTCGGCGCTCCTTCTGGGCGCCGCGCTGGGATACGGACTGCGGGTGCCGCCGAAGGTGATCGCCTCGGTGATGGCCTTCGGCTCCGGAGTTCTGCTCTCGGCGGTGGCCTACGAGCTGATGGGCGAGGCCTACGACCAGGCGGGTCTCGCGCCTGCCGCGATCGGGGCCCTGGGCGGGGCGCTCGCCTACACGGGCGGGAACATGTGGCTCGCCCGGCGCGGTGCCCGGCACCGCAAGCGCTCGGGCAACGCCGCGCAGAAGGCGCAGCCCACCGAGGCGGACCAGGCCGGTTCCGGAACGGCGCTGGCGCTGGGCGCCCTGCTGGACGGTGTGCCGGAGTCCGCGGTGATCGGTGTCAGTCTGCTGGACGGCGGCGCGGTGAGCATGGTCACGGTCGCCGCGGTGTTCATCAGCAACGTGCCCGAGGGGCTCTCCAGTTCCGCCGGGATGAAGAAGGCGGGGCGCGGAAAGGCCTACGTCTTCGGGGTGTGGTCGGCGATCGCCGCCGCTAGCACGATCGCGGCGGTACTCGGCTACAGCGTCGTGGGCCAGCTCTCCACCTCCGTCGTCGCTGGGGTCACGGCCGTGGCCGCCGGAGCCATCCTCGCGATGATCGCCGACACGATGATCCCCGAGGCGTTCGACGAAGCTCACCTCGCCATCGGTCTGATCACGGTCGGGGGCTTCCTCGTCTCCTTCGCCCTGTCGCACTGACCCGGCAGGGGGGACGAGCGGGGCACGGACCGCCCGGTGTGCCGTCCGTGCCGGGCGAACCCTCCGGCGCCTCCCGGCGGCGAACCGCCCCGCCCCGGCCCGACCCCTTGAGGTACGCATCCCGCAGGAGCGGCAGGCCGGGCGACGGGTCGGACCCGTAGCGGCGTCATGCCTTCTCGGCGGTCCGGCTCTCCTCGGGGAGGCGGAAACAGGCCGTGACCGTCTTTCCGTTGGGGCAGCGCCGGGCCTGCCAGGTGTCGGCCAGCGCGTCGACCAGGAACATGCCCCGTCCGCCGAGGGCCTCCGTGTCCGCCGGGCGGGGTTCGGGCAGTTTGGGCGAGGAGTCGTGCACGCTCACGTGCAGGCAGTCGGTGTCCCAGGTGAGCAGCAACTGCGCGCTGCTGTGCGCGTGCACGTGCGCGTTGGTCACCAGCTCCGAGACCGTCAGCAGGACCGCGTCCGTGGTCTCGGGCGCGGTCGTGGTCCATCCGAGCGCGTCCAAGTGCTCGCGGGCCCATTGCCGCGCCTCGTTGACACCGCGGGAGAGGGGCATGGAACGAGCCCAGCCCACAGCCTTCATCGACGATCCGCTCATGGTCATCCTTTCGCATGTGCTCGTGACCCCGTTTCGCTGCGTCTACCCCCATCAGGGGCTTCAGTGCAGAGAGGTCGCCGGGAAGGGCGGTTGAGCGGGAGTGAGGGGCGACGCCGGGGTGGATCACCGGTCCGCGGCATTGTTTCGGGCGGGGCGCCGGCCGGCGGAGGGGCACCCTTGGCCTCATGGGCTCGGTGCCGCTGCGCGGGGTGCCTCGGAGGGAACACGAGGCAGGTGAACCGGTCGGGCGTCTGCGAGGATGGGGCGCATGGACGTACGCAGCGGAGAACCGGGGCGAGCGATCGGCGAGTGCCCGCCCGCCGCGGTCCCCGGGCTCGTCCGTGGTCCGTTCGTCCACCGGGGAGGTCCGGCCCACGCACCCCGACCCCTCGGGCCCGCCGTGACGCCCCGCTGCCCCCGGCCTGGCACCCCGCACGGGACCGTCACCAGTGCCCGCGCCGGCGCGCTTCGATGATGTGCGAGGAGGACGGCCGGGACGCGGACCAGGGCGGCGCACCAAACGAGGCGGCGCTGTTCTCGGCGCTTCTCGAGGACAGCGCCGAGGACCTGTACGAGAACGCGCCGTGCGGCTACGTCTCCACCTTGCTGGACGGCCAGATCGCCAAGGTCAACGCCACCCTGCTGAACTGGCTGGGTTACGACCGGGACGAGCTGGTGGGACACAAGCGGTTCTCCGACCTGCTCACGATGGGCGGCCGTCTCTACCACGAGACTCACTACGCCCCCCTGCTGCGGATGCAGGGCAAGGTCAGCGGCATCGCACTGGAGCTGAAGGCAGCGGACGGCAGCCGGCTGCCGGTGCTGGTGACGTCGACGGTGAAGACGGGCGGCGACGGACATCCGGTCCTGATCCGAACGACTGTCTTCGACGCCCGTGCCCGCCGCGCCTACGAGACCGAGCTGCTGCGTGCCCGTCAGGAGTCCGAGCGGGAGCGGGAACGCCTCACACGCCTGAACGACACCCTGCAGCGGACGCTGCTGCCGCCCACCCTGGCGGACGTGCCAGGCCTGGACGTGGCCGCGTACTACCACATCGCGTCCACGGACGAGGTCGGCGGCGACTTCTACGACCTGTTCCCGCTCGGTTCCGGCACCTGGGGGCTGTTCCTCGGCGACGTCTGCGGAAAGGGCGCCGCCGCGGCGGCCGTGACCTCGCTGGCCCGCTACACGCTGCGTGCCGCGGCGGTCTACGACCCTGATCCGGCCGCGGTGCTCGGCAACCTGAACACCGTCCTCAACCATGAATACCAGGGACCCGACCCGCGCTTCTGCACGGTCATCCTCGGGTTGCTCACCCCGGACGGCGACCAGGGCGGCTTCCGCATCACTCTGGCGAGCGGCGGGCATCCGCCCGCCCTGCTGATGCGCGCCGACGGCAGTACGGACTACCTGCCCACACCCGGGGGGCAGCTGATCGGTGTGCTGCCCGACGCGCACATCAGCACCACCTCGCTGCGTCTGGACCCGGGAGACACCCTGCTCCTGTACACCGACGGTCTCACCGAGGCGCACATCGCCGCCGCGGGCGACCGCTACGGCGACGAGGCCCTCCTGGAGTTCGCGCACGCCCTGGCCCCGACCACGGCCACGAACGCCGTCGCCGCGATTCGTGACCTGCTCGACACGTTCGGCCCGGGCGTGGACGACGACACCGCCGTGCTGGCGATCAACGTGCCCCGACAGCCCGGTGAGGAGCAGGAGTGAGCCGACTGGAGGTCAAGACGCGGAACACGCCGGCGGCCCGGTCATCGAGCTGGTCGGCACCTTCGACCACCGCAACGCTCCCGACGTCCGGGCGCTCCTGCCCGGTCTCGCGCTGCGGGCGGGCCGGCAGCTGGTCATCGACCCGACCGGCATCACCTTCTGCGACTCGAGCGGCATCACCGCGCTGATCGCCGCCCGCGACCGCGCGCTGGAGGCCCGGGCGGGCATGGCCCTGGCCGCGGTGCCCGATCGCGTCGGCAGGAGCTTCCGCGTGATCGGCCTCGATCAGGTCTTCACCAGCCACGCCACCGCACGGGCCGCCGAACTCGCCTGGCGGATGCCCGCCGACTGAGCTCCGCATCGCGAGGTCAGCCGGTCAGCACCCCCAGACCCTGCTTGACCTGGCGGGTCAGCTCGTCCGCCAGCACCTCCGGGGCGCCCTTCTCGAGGCCGTCCAGGGCCTGGGCGGCGACGGCCGCGGGGTCGGACTTCTGCGCCGGGTCCACATGGGCGGCCATGTCCGTGTCCATGTAGCCGACGTGCAGCGCGGTGACCTGGATGCCGCGCGGGGCGAGCTCCTCGCGTACCGAGTCCGTCAGGGACCAGGCCGCCGCCTTGCCCGCGCTGTAGGCGCCGAGACCGGCGGGGTGCAGCCAGGACAGGACCGAGAGGACGTTGAGGATCGCGCCGCCGCCGTTGGCCTCGACGACGGGGGCGAAGGCGCGGGTGACCCGCAGGGTCCCGAAGTAGTGGGTCTCCATCTCGAGCCGCACGGACTCCCAGTCGCCGGAGACGAGCGGTGTCTGGGTGGAGATGCCGGCGTTGTTCACCAGGAGCGTCGCGTCGGACGCCGTGCGGGCGGCCTCCCGGACCGACTCGGCGTCGGTGATGTCGAGGCGCAGCGGGATCGCGCCGGGCAGATCGACGGTCTCCGGGCGGCGGGCGGCGGCGTAGACCTTGGCGCCGCGCGCGAGCAGTTGTTCGGCGAGATGGCGACCGAGGCCCCGGTTGGCTCCGGTGACGACCGCGACGGCGTTGGTCAGGTCCATGGTGCAGTCCCTTCGGGGGTACCGGCACGACCGGGCGGCCGCACCTCACATTTAGATTACCTCCATAATCTAAAAAGGGAAGGGGAGGCCGTAGGATAGATGTCACTCGGCATCCATTCGTGGGAGGTGGCTCATGGGCCGCGTATCGAAGGACCAGGCACGCGAGAACCGGCAGCGTGTCGTCGCCAGCGCCTCTCGCCTCTTCCGCGAGCAGGGCACCGACGGAGTCAGCGTCGCCGACCTGATGAAGGCGGCGGGCCTGACGCACGGAGGCTTCTACAAGCAGTTCGCCTCCAAGGAGGCCCTGGTCGACGAGGCCACCGCGCACGCCTTCACCTCCCTGGAGGAGCGGCTGGGCGACGCCCTCGGGGCCCACGGCGGCGACCCCGCGGCCGCCCGCGGCGACCTGATCGACTACTACCTCTCCCCCGAGCACCGCGACGATCCGGCCGGCGGCTGCCCGACGGTCGCGCTCGCCGCGGACATGTCCCGCAGCCCACACGACAGCACCGCGCACGAGACCTACACGGAAGGGGTGCGCCGCTTCGCCGCGTGGCTCGCGACCGCGGACGACGACGGCCTCGCGAGACTCAGCACCCTGGTCGGCGCCCTGATGCTCGCGCGCGCCGTCAAGGGCGACCCGCTCTCCGACGAGATCCTGACGGCCGCCCGCACCCAGGTGACGTCCTGACGGCGGGACGTCACCTCGCGAGGGCGGGCCCGCGTCCACCCGAATCGGCCGTCTGGACACGGCACGCGCACGGTACGGATGAGACGTGCAGACCTTTCTTCCCTACCCCGACTTCACCGAGTCCGCCGCGGTCCTGGACCTGCGCCGTCTGGGCAAGCAGCGCGTCGAGGCACTCCAGGTGCTGCGCGGACTGACCGTGCCCGGCTACGGCTGGCGCCACCATCCCGCGGTGCGCATGTGGCACGGCTACGAGGAGGCGCTGGTGCGCTACGGCCTGGAGGTCTGCGGGGTGTGGACGGCCCTCGGCCGGGGCGACACGTGCGCCGCCTCACTGGTCGGCGACCTGTCCGCGCACCGTCCCGGCCTCCCCGTGCGCCCGCAGGACGAACTCGCCGACAACGGGGAACTGCCGCCCTGGCTGGGCGATCCCGCCTTCCACCGCAGCCACCAGTCGGCCCTGGTGCGCAAGGCCCCGGAGTTCTACGCGGCCCGTTTCCCCGGAGTCCCCGACGACCTGCCGTATCTCTGGCCTGCCTCGGACCGGCCCTCGCTCACTTCCCGGGATCGTGGCCCCAGTTCATGAGGGAGTGCCGCCACGGCGTGTCCGTGACGTCCCCCTGCGGCCGCTGCGCGCGGTGCCGGTGGACATAGCCGACCACCTTGCGCATGTGGGCGAGGTCGTCTTCGGTCAGATCGGCCTTCCGGGCCCGCAGCAGCCGGACGATGCGGCGTCCCGAGGCGTGCCCGACGCTCTCGCCGCCGTCCTTCTGCCCGACGCTCCGGGACTCGTCGGTCTCCAGCCACTTCTCCAGCTCGCCGGGCGTCATGTTCACGACCTCGCCGAACGCGGCGAGTGTCTCCTCGCGGTCGCCGTCACCCTGTCCGCTCATGCGCGCTTGCCCCTCTTGCGCAGGGACTCGGGCTTGTGCACGGCCGACCGTCCGGACTTGTCGCTCTCCACCTCGTACTGAGGGTCCTCCGGTGAGGCGTCGACGGTGCGTCCGGCCGCCCCGGTACGCCGGGTGATCTTCTTCGTGACCTTTCCCGGCACGGTCTGCCCGTGGCTGCGCCACGAGACCTCGTCGCCCTCGGAAAGCTTCTTGTCCTTCGCCATGGCCGTCCTCCGCCGATCGGGGCCCCCGCCCTTCCAGCATCGAAGTCCGGACGGCACGGCGCATCCCGGCCACGCGTGGCACCGTCGTCACCGGGCGCAAGTTACCTGAAGGTATGTAGTGACTTAATACGCAACTAACAGTAGAACCTGTTCTCACTCATCAGAGAGTGAGGAACCGCAAATGAACCAGAATCCCTTGCAGGACAACGATCTCAGGGGTGTCTCGCGCCGTAGATTCATCGCTGGAACAGGTTCTATTTTTGGTGCCGTGGCGCTGACGGGCCCCGCCGCTGCGGTCCCGGCACCCACCGCCGCCGCATCCGGTCCCATCACGCCGGGAGCCCATGTCCCCGCGCTGGTGATCGGCACCGGGTACGGCGGTTCCGTCGCCGCCCTGCGGCTCGCCCAGGCAGGCGTCGACGTCCACATGATCGAGATGGGCATGGCCTGGGACACCCCCGGCCCGGACGGCAGGATCTTCGCCAACACCACCAGTCCCGACCACCGCTCCTACTGGTTGCGCACCAGGACCAAGCAGCCCCTCAGCAACTTCCTGGGCTTCCCGATCGACAAGGACGTCCCCCGCTACACCGGGATCCTGGACGCCGAGGAGATGGGCGGCATCATCGTCTACCAGGGCCGCGGCGTGGGCGGCGGCTCGCTGGTCAACGGCGGCATGGCGGTCACACCCCGGCGTGAGAACTTCGGCGCCGTCCTCCCTTCGGTCGACGCCGACGAGATGTACGGCACCTACTACCCCCGCGCCAACGCGGGCCTCGGGGTCGCGACCGTGGACCCGGCCTGGTTCGAGACCGCCGAGTGCTACCAGTACGCACGGGTCGGCCGCAAGCACGCCCAGCGTTCCGGCTTCCCGTTCGTCTTCGTGCCGGACGTGTACGACTGGGCGTACATGGAGCAGGAGGCGGCCGGCACCGTCCCCAGGTCGGCGCTGGCCGGCGAGATCCTCTACGGCAACAACTACGGCAAGAAGTCACTGCAGAAGACGTACCTCGCGCGGGCCAGGGCGACCGGAAAGGTCCACATCTCGGCTCTGCACAAGGTCACTTCGGTCTCCCCCGCGGCCGGCGGCGGCTACACGGTCGTCATCGACCAGCTCGACACCGGCGGCGGCACCACGGCCACCAAGACGGTGACCGCGGACCGGGTGTTCTTCGCGGCCGGCAGCGTGGGCACCAGCAAGCTTCTGGTCAGGCTGAAGGCCACCGGCGCGCTGCCCCGCCTCGACGACGAGATCGGCAAGGGGTGGGGCGACAACGGCAACGTCATGTGCGGGCGCGCCAACCACCTGTGGGACCCCACCGGCAGCCTCCAGTCGAGCATCCCCTGCGCCGGCATCGACAACTGGGCCGCCGGCGGGGCGTTCGCCGAGGTCGCGCCACTGCCCACCGGGATCGAGACCTACGCCTCGTTCTATCTGTCGATCACCAAGAACCCCAACCGGGCCCGGTTCTCGTGGAACGCCGCGTCGGGCAGGGTCGAGCTGAACTGGCAGACCGCCTGGAAGCAGCCGTCCATCGACATGGCCAGGACCATCTTCGACAAGATCAACGCCAAGGAGGGCACGATCTACCGGACCGACCTCTTCGGCACCTACAAGATCTGGGGCGACCACCTCACGTACCACCCGCTCGGCGGCGCGGTGCTCAACCGTGCCACCGACAACTACGGCCGCCTGCACGGGCATCCGGGCCTCTACGTCATCGACGGCGCGCTGATCCCCGGCAACACCAGCGTCAATCCGTTCGTCACCATAACGGCTCTCGCCGAACGGAACATCGAGAAGATCATCGCCACCGATCTGTAGCGGCGGGCCCCGGCCGGGCCCGGCTCAGGGGGCGGGCAGCACGCACACGGAGTCGAGGCCCAGCACGTGGTTGAGCCGGCCGAACGCCAGCCAGGAGCCGATGCTCATGCTCAGCTCCACGATCTCGCGCTGGCTGTAGTGCGCGGTCATCCGGGTCCAGAACTCGTCGTCGAGGCCGTGGTGATCCAGGGCGTACCGCTCGGCGTACTCTGCGGCCAGCCGGGTGCGGTCGTCGAAGGCGTCGGTGGTACGCCACCGGGTGACCGCGTCGGCGAACCCCTCCTCGACCTTCCGGCCCTCGCGTTCCGTGCGCCAGTCCTGGCAGAACAGGCATCCGTTGATCTGCGCGATGCGCAGCCGCGCCGCCTCGAACTCCCGCAGTCCCAGCGTCGTGTGCTCGTACACCGACAGGGAGAAGTTCGCGGCGGCCATGCCGATGCCGGGGACCATCTCGCCCCACACGTATCCGATCGGTTCCTGGCCCTCGGGGATGTCGATCCGCATGGTCATGTCCTTCCGAGTCGGCCGACTGCGGGACGCAGCGGGACGTCGAGCGCGTCGTAGAGCCCTGGATCCGCGTGCGCGAGCCAGTCGATGGCGCCGACGAGACGACCCACCGCGGTGGCGTTCCCGCCGGCGGAGCGGTTCTCGTCCTCGTCGGTGGCTTCGACGGTGACCTCGATCCGGGGGCGGCCCTCGATGATCACGCGGTGTGCGCCGTCGCCGCCGCCGGGCGGCGACGGCCAGTCGGGAGCACACGACGCGTGGATACGGGTGACGTGCTCGATGACGATGCGCGGCTCGCCGCCGACGATGCCCCGCACCTCGAACCGCACCGCACCCTGTGTGCCGGCCTCGAAGACGCCCATCGTGCGGGTGACGACCGTGCTGTCGAGGGCGCGGCGGTCCAACGTCTCGTGCATGTCGTCGAGTTCGGCGCCGAGCGCTCGGGCCATCAGCCGGATCTGCCCGCCCCACACCATGGTGGGTACGGAGGGCGCGAGCATCAGCGGCTCGTAGTCCATCGGCTGGCCCATCCCCACCAGATACCGGACGGACTCCTCCTGCTCGTACGTGGAGTAGTCGAAGATCTCCTGGCAGCGGACGGCGTCGACGACGGTACCGAGTCCGCTGACCAGCAGGGGCAGGACGTCATTGCCCCACCCGGGGTCGACGCCCGAGGCGAACAGTGATCCGCCGCCCTCGGCGACGGCGGCCAGCACCGGGTCCCGGAACTCGGGCGGCGCACCGCGCTGGTCGTAGAGCGGATACAGCGAGGGGGTGACGACCACTGCCCCAGCCCTGATCGCCCGGCTGACGTCGGCGAGGGCGCCGTCCGGCCGAAGGTCGCCGGAGGCCGCGTACACCACCGCCCGCGGGCCGGCGGCCAGCACGGCGGCGATGTCGTCGGTCGCCGCCACCCCCAGGCGTCGGCCCATGCCGGCCAGCTCACCCGCGTCGCGCCCGGCCTTGGCCGGGTCGTGCACGAGGACTGCCGCGAGTTCCAGCGCCGGGTGCGCCTCGACGGCGCGGATGGCCGCGCGGCCGACATTGCCGGTGCCCCATACCACCGTGGGAATCATGCGGCGGAGGGTAGCGAGAGGACCCGAAGGTTCCTAGGCCCGCGTACGGCCGAGATGGTCGACCGATCGTTTCGGAATGCGTCGAGTTGTAGGTCCTGAGCCCGGTGATGTTCGTGGGCAGGATGTCCGGGTGCGTGCTGATCTTGTTCCGTGCCGGACTTCCTGCGGGGCGATGGCCCGGCACGGGCCTGCATCGTCCCCGCGGTGCAGAGCGGGGGCAGGGCACAGGTCACGCCCGAAGTGCACAACAGAGAGCCCGGGTCTCCGCGGTCACCGGCGCGCCGGGCGCTCAGTTCGATCGTGGGTCGCACTCAACAGGGCTCGCCAGCGGGGTAGTTCGGTGAACGGCACGACCAGGCACAGGACAGTCACCGTTGCGGCGATCCACGTCCCCCACAGCGCCCACGCAGACGCTGCCGCCGCCACCAGATGGAGCACGACCAGCAAGATGGTGACGATGCCCGGCACCGCAACGGGCGCGTCTTTGCCGGGCCGGTCGCCCGGGGTGCTGAAGACGGCAGGCGGCCCGATCAGCAGCAGGACGGCGCCGATCGCCAGCAGGATGGAGTGCGACCACAGGGCCCAGGGGGTGCAGACCCAGGCGGTCACCTCGCCGGCGAAGCGCATGCCGCCTCGGACGTAGTCGTGCCCCGGCCGTTGCGTCCTGGTCCTCACGGTGCTTACGGCGGCCTCCTGACCTCGATCGGCCAAAGGCGCCTCGGACAGCGGCTCGGCCGGAGTCTTCCCGTTCACAGGTAACCGTGGGGTGGACGGGGAGGGATCGGTGGCGGCCATGTCATCCTTCGGAGGCGCGATGGGGAGAGTCCGCCTGGAAGCCGGCGATCAGGGTGTCGATGAGGAAGTGGAAACTCCGCGTGACGTCGCGGGGCATCTCGAAGCGGCCGGTGCCTTCGAGGGTGACGAACCCGTGAAGTGCTGAGCGCATGGCCCGTGCGGAGTCGACTACGCGCGCGTCGGGCAGGCCGAAACCGGCGAGGACGTCGAGCAGAACCTGCAACGCCGCTTCGCTGACGCGGCGGTCCTCCTCGTCACCGGCCGCCGGAGCGGGGACGGTGGCGGCGTAGCGGCCGGGATGCTCCAGGGCCCAGCGGCGGTAACTGTCGGCGAACGCCCGGACCGCGTCCGGGCCGGAACGGCCGACGGACTCCCGGGCCAGCCGATGGGCGAATTCGCGCTTGGCCTGGACGGAGATGCCGTGCCGCAGTTCGTGCAGGGAGCCGACGTGCTTGTAGGTCAATCCCGGCAGGGCGCCGGGTGAGGGCGAGGGGGGAAGGTCCAGCTCGGTGAACCGGAGACAGACGCGATCAGGTCGAACTGGCGGAGACAGTCGGGCCGTTGCCGCTGAGCGGCCCACCATTTCGGGCCCGGACACGCACGCTGCCTGATGTCCCGTCAGCGGCGTGCTGACCGTCGTCAGCCGGTGCCCTCGACGCAGAGGACGGGCACCCGCTGGACGATGTTGTTCGCGAACCCGCCGCGGTTCCACGGCTGTCGCAGGGGCTGCGTGCGGCCCTCCGCGTCGGTGGCGCGGGCGCTGAGCACATGGCTGCCCGGAACGGCGGTCCACTCGAAGCGCCAACGGCGCCAGGCCCAGCGATGACCGGTGTCCGGGTCCAGGTCGGCCGCGTACCAGGAGCGGCCCTCGTCGGGGCTCACCTCCACGGAAGTCACCGGAGCGCGACCGGACCAGGCGCGTCCCTCCAGCGGCACGACTCCGGGCCGGACCACCCGCGACCGCGACATGAAGTCCGGGAACCCGGGCGGCACGAGCAGGGCGCGCGGGGCGATACGGGTGACCGGCTCCCCCGCGTCGTGCGCCTCCTGCCTGAGCCGGTAGGCCACCGACTGCTGGAACCCCGTGAAGGGGGTGTCGGCGACCGTGATGTCCCGCAGCCACTTCACATGCGCCATGCCGTACCAGCCCGGCACCACCAGCCGCACCGGATACCCGTGCTGGGGCGGCAGCTCGGCGCCGTTCATCTCGTACGCGACGAGGACCTCCGGGTCGCGTCCACTCGCCACGTCCAGGGGCAGACCACGCTGGTAGTCCTGCTCCACTCCGCGCTCGATCCCGTGGTCGGCGCCGGTGAAGACCACGTCCACCCCGGCCGGGTCGACGCCCGCCTCGGCCAGCAGGAGCCGCAGCGGCACGCCGGTCCACTCCGCGGTGCCCGCCGCCTCGACCAGCCACGGCTGGCTCACGGGCCGGGGGGTCAGCAGGGCCCGGCCGTTGCCCGCGCACTCCATGGTGACCCGCTCGGTGACCGCGGGAAACGACCGCAGGTCCGCCGTCGTGAGCCGGAGCGGGCGGCGGACCAGGCCGCCGACCGTCAGCTCCCACGTGCCTTCCTCCGCGTACGGGATGTCGTAGTGGGTCAGCACGTAGTGCAGGCCCGGCGGAGTGACGTCGTAGCGCAGCGCCTCCAGCGGCAGCCCGTGGTTCCGGGCGGCGAGGGCCAGTTCCTCGTGGCTGATGCCCTCCTCCGGTCCGGCGAGTCGGGCGGGACCGCTGACATCGCTCACGGGTCGGCTCATGCCTGCATTGTCCGCCCGGTGCCCTGCCCGGTCACGCGGGGGGCTGCCCGACCGCGTACACGCGGATGACTGCCGCCCCCGGTTCGGACCGGGCGGGTCCCACGAACACGGTCTCCGCGAGCCGGCGGTGGGCGGGCGCGGCAGGCGACCCGAGGATTGCCCGCTCCCGGGTCGTCCTCCGGTCGCCTGCCCCGGTGGGGTCAGCCCCCGACGGGAGAGTCCTGCGCGGCGGAGACGATCGCGGTCGCGTCCTCCGGCAGCAGGTGCCCGGCCCGTACGGACGCCTGCGCGGCCGCCCGCACCTTGCGCACGTACCCCTCGTGCGTCGGATAGAGCCGGCTGAGCACCGGTTCCGCGCGGGGCGGGAAGGACGGGTCGGACGGGTCGCCCCCGTCGTGCCGGTCCCACGGGTCGGCATCACCGTTCCACGGGTCCCGGGCACCGTACAGACCGCAGAAGAGACCGCTGCCGCTGGTGTCCCGCACGCCGGTGAGGGTGCGGGTCGGCACCGCCACGTCGGGCAGCCTGACGCCGCCGACGGCGAGTCCGGTCGCCGGGTCCCGCAGGTCGGTGTTCAGCTGTGCTCCACTCGCCGGCCTGGGACCGCCCCGCGCCCAGTCGGCCAGCCCGCGCAGCGCCGCGTTCATCGCGTAGTGGCCGGGGCCGTCGTTGAACGGGGCCGACCCGGCGGCGCAGCCCGGCGACGGCGCGGCGGAACCCGCGGACCTGATCACCGTCGGCTGTCCGACGTCGTAGGCCCACTGGTCGCCGTGGGCGGTGCCGGCCACCTCCCAGTGCACGACTCGGTCCGTGTCCGGCTGCCGTGCCGCCGAGGCACCCGGCACGTCGGTCTCCGTGAGCACGACGAACGTCGGGACCGGCAGGTCGGTCCGGATGCGGGACGGGTACGGCATCTGCAGCACGTCGCCCCGGTCGCCGCTGATCGGGGCGGCGATGGCGCTGTTGCTGTGCACCATGAGCCCGTCGTAGACACCCGCGACCGGCTGGACCGCGTTGGCGTACGTCGTCATGAAGCCGGCCGACTGCGACTCGCCGTCCGCGAGCAGCGTCCTGATCTCGAGGCCGCCGAGCGGATCGGGACCGTCCGGGGTGCGCAGCGCCTGCCCCGCCTGGGAGAAGATGTCGTAGGCGAACGCGTCGCCGGGGTGGACCAGAGTGCCGTAGCGGTCGGGGTCCCAGCCCCTGAGTCCGTGGATCGCGCCGGAACCGCCGTTGACGCCGACCGCCTGGGCCGAGACGCCCACCCAGGCGTAGCCCCTGCGCAGCAGTTCCTCCCGCGCGAACCAGTAGTCCGGTGAGAGTTCGATCTGACCGCTGACGTTGAGCCATTCCACGACCACGGTGCCGTTGAACCTCGCCGCGTCGACGGGCCGGCGCACGAGGAGCCGGCTCTTGTACGCGGCACGGCCTGCCTCACGTACGTTCCACCGGCCGTCCGAGCCCCAGGTCCCGGACTTCGTGTACGACGTGGCGGTGCCCGCGGTGAAGTATTCGCTCTCGGTGTAGCCGTACGAGCCGAGGTCCTCCGCCGCGGCGAGGAACGGGAAGCCGTGGCTGCCGGCGGGCGGGACGGTGACGACGGGGTTCGCGGCCTCGGCGCGCGCGGGTGTGGGCCTGGATGCCGCCTGGGCGGGCGACGGGCCGAGGAGCGTGGCGACGATCAGCGCTCCCAGCGTCGTGACGGTGGTCCACCGTCGGTGTGACCGGTCGGGACTGTGCATGCGTGCCTCCAACGGACCGTGTCGGACGGGTCGAGAACGCAGCCTCGTCCGCCCGCGCCGACCGGCCATCGGCGAAACCACCGGCGTCGATGCCGTGCCCGGGCCGCCGCTGATCACGACAGTGCGCGGGCGCGCCGGTGCGCGGGCGCGCCGATGCGCCGACGCGCCGATGCGCCGACGCGCCGATGCGCCGACGCGCCGATGCGCCGACGCGCCGATGCGCCGACGCGCCGGTGCGCCGATGCGGCCCTCCCCCGAGCACCTCGGCAGCCCGTACGCGCGTGGCGGCCACCGGCTCGACGCACGGCCCCGGCCGCCGCTGATCGCGGCAGTGCGCCGGTCCCGCCCTCCCCCGAGCGCCTCGGCTGCCCCGCCGCGCGCTGGGCGGCGGGCCGTCGGCCGCGACCCGGCGGCCGGGCCCTCGCCGGTCCCTGGCACACTGCTCGCCATGGCACCGCTCACGCCCGCCCGCGCGCTCGTCCTTCTCACCGGCGGACTGACCTGCCTCCTGACGGCCGCGGGCGGTCTCATCGGCGCCCTCCTCGGCGGTCCGGGTGCCGGCCTCGCCGCGGGACTCGGCTCGGCCGCGGCCGGCGCGGCCGGTTCCTTCCTCGTCCGACGGCGCGTCATGGCGAGCTTCCGCGCGGCGCAGCGGCAGGCCGGCGCCCGCGGTTACGCCGAGGGCCTCGCGCACGGCGTCCTCGTCCAGGTCGCCGCCTACGAAGCCGCGGTGTTCCCGCGCTCGGGTCCGTGGGGCGTCACCCCGGAGGAGCGTGCCGCGCGCCGCACGCTCGCCTACCGGATGGCCGCGGTGGACGAGGTCCCGGAGTCCGTCAGGAAGGCGGCGGCCGACGCGCTCGCCCTCCTCGACCGGGCCGACCGCGCGGGTGTCGAGGAAGCGATGACGGAACTGGCGGCGGCCGTCCGCAAGGAGTATGCGCGTCCCTGAGCCCGCGCTCCTTCGCGTCCGTGCGGGCACCGCCGGAGATGTGAATGCGAGGCACCTTTCACTTCCGCCCCCAAGTCACCTACGTGTAGTCCGAAAGAACCGGGGCACGTGAGGTCTCGAGGTTGATGACAATGGTCCCGCTTCTTCTGTTTCTACTGCTCGCCCTGATCCTTTCCGGGGCGTCCGGCGGCCGGCGGGGACGCTGGTACCGCTGGCAGAAGACGCGGCGCGCCGCACCGTCAACCCGTCCACGAAGGGAGAGAAATGATGTCGACGTCCTCGACCCCGAAGTACACGGTCCCCGGACTCAGCACACAGGACGGCGGAAAGATCATCGACCAGCTGCGTATGCGGCTGCACGCCCTGAACGACCTTTCCCTCACGTTGAAGCACGTGCACTGGAATGTCGTCGGCCCGCATTTCATCGCCGTCCACGAAATGCTCGACCCGCAGGTGGACCGCGTACGTGAAATGGCCGACGACACGGCCGAACGCATCTCCGCCCTCGGCGGAGTGCCGCACGGGACCCCGGGCGCCCTCGTCGCCGAGCGCACCTGGGACGACTACGACGTCGGCCGCGCCGACGCCATCGCCCACCTCGGCGCCCTCGACCTCGTCTACACCGGCATCATCGAGGGCCACCGCTCCACGCTGGCCGAGGTCGCCAAGACCGATCCGGTCACGGAGGACCTTCTCATCGAGCACCTGCGCGCACTGGAACAGTTCCAGTGGTTCGTGCGAGCCCATCTGGAGAGCTCCGGCGGAACGCTCTCGACGGCCGACTCGAAGACGGAGCGCCAGGCGGCGCACGACGCCGAGCAGAGCGGCTCGCGTTAGCGGACACGGAAGATGGCAGGGCCCGGACCCGCGATGGTCCGGGCCTTTTCGTGGTCGTGGGCCCCGGTGCGGTCGGCTCGGGTCGTCAGTCGGCGAGAGCGGGGCCGCCGAGGTGGGACGGGGCCGGGGTCAGCCGCGGGAGATATAGCTGCGTACCGTCGTCCCGGCCGAGCCGGTGTGTACGCGGACGAGGTCGGACAGGTAGTGGACGAGCAGCAGGCCCCGGCCGCCGAGCTGCTGCGGAGGGGCCGGGCGCCGGCCGGCCAGGAGGTCGGTGAGCTGCCCCTCGTCCTGCACCTCGCACACGATCTGCTCGCTCTCGGCCCAGACCCGCACAGTGCCCGCACCGCCTCCGTGCACGACACTGTTGGTCGTCAGTTCTGCCACGACGAGCGCCAGATCCTGCAGCCGCAGCTCGCTCATCCCGCGCTCCCGCGCCGCGGCGAGCGCGAAGTCACGGGTGACCGGCAGCGCCTCCCCGTCGAAGCGAGCCGTCGCCGCTCCCGGCGGGTGGCCGAGTGCTTCGTTGAAGCGGGCGAGCACGCTCTCGACCGCGTAGTCGGTGCTGACCTGCTCCTCGCCCTTGTCGATGACCACGGGGTGTGTGGCGCGGGCGTCGTCGATCACGTCGGCCGGCAGGGCGTCGGCGTCGTAGGGACACAGGATCGTCACGTCCCGGCCACGGAACGCCATGTTGATCAGCGCCTCGTGCTGGACGCAGGCCGGGTACTCCACCGCGGTCCGGCCGGCCCAGATCGGCTCTCCGATGATGCGGACGTGACCGCCGCCGCGGGCGTCGGCGAACGCCCGCAGGACGGACGGGATGATGCGGCCGGGATTCCGTCCGGCCTTCGTCATGTCGACGAAGTGCACGTCGGCGGCGCTCGGTCCGAGCCCGGTCCGGATCAGGTCCAGCTGCCGGGCCGGGGCCGCCACCGCGACGGGCTCCTCGGCCTTCAAGCCGTCCAGCACAAACGGTACTGTCCCCTCCACGTACTCCTGGTCGCCGCGGTAGAAGAGCGCCGGGTGGACGAAGGGCTCGGGTCGGGTGGCCGTACTCATCACGCCGCCACCTCAATCTTCAGAAGGTCTGGCCAGAACATCTGCAATATGCGCTCGAGCTCGGGCGGTGGTTGTTCCAGCACCAGACGCCGCTTCCCCTGCAGGTTCTGCGCGGTGCGCGCCAGCTCGGCGGCACCGGCGACGTCGACGAACGTGATCGCCGACAGCTCCAGGAAGCAGACGTGGCCGGACTGACTCGCGAGCTGTCCCAGCGCTTCTCGCCAGACGGGACGCGTGGGCGGACTGATCTCGCCGACCATCCGTATGCCCGGGCGCTCCGCGAGTGCGTACGAATGGAGGATCGCCCCGCCGCGCTGCCGCGAGTGAGGTGCCTCACCCGAGTCGTCACCGCCGAACCCCATGTCCACCGCCTCACCTGGAGAGGCCAGCGTACTCGGCCGCTCCCACGGCCGGACGACCCCCTGCCCGGCGCCGGGCAGGGCACAGCCGTCAGGGCATTCCCGGACCGGCCGAAGGACCACCGGTGGGTGGCCCGCACCGGTCCTTCTGGTATGCATGTTCCGTCAAATCGGGTGGAGTGATTCTCCTGAACCTGGGCAGGCGGGCTCTGTCATCAGTACTTCGACGATTGAGGTGGACGGCATGGCAGCCGTGACGGCGGTGCAGGCGACGGGCACGGCGAGCGAGGCGGTCGCGGCGGACCTTCCCTTCATCGAGGACCCCTCGCAGGTAAAGCCGAAGGACGCCCGCGACCTCTCGCGCCAGTTCTTCGACCGGCTCGCCGTGCTCGAAGAGGGCACCCGCGACTATCAGTACGTCCGCAACACGCTGATCGAGATGAACCTCTCCCTGGTCCGCTACGCGGCTTCGCGCTTCCGCAGCCGCGGCGACTCCATGGAGGACGTCGTCCAGGTCGGCACGATCGGCCTGATCAAGGCCATCGACCGGTTCGAGCTCACGCGCGAAGTCGAGTTCACCTCCTTCGCCGTCCCCTACATCGTCGGTGAGATCAAGCGCTTCTTCCGGGACACCAGCTGGGCGGTCCACGTACCCCGTCGGCTCCAGGAGGCCCGCGTCGAGCTCGCCAAGGCCAACGAGGAGCTGCAGACCCGGCTGGGCCGCACTCCCACCACGCGCGAGCTGTCCGAGCTGATGTCCCTTCCCGAGGAAGACGTCATCGAGGCCCGCAAGGCCGCCAACGCGTACAGCCCCACGTCCCTCGACGCGGCGCTCGTCAGCAGCGGCGGAGCGGACGGCGAGAGCGTCCTGGCCGACTTCATCGGTGCGGACGACCCGTCCCTCCAGCTGGTGGAGGACTTCAACTCCCTGGCGCCGCTGATCGCCGAACTCGACGACCGGGAGCGGCTGATCGTCCACCTGCGTTTCGTCGAGGAGCGCACCCAGGCCCAGATCGGTGAGGAGCTCGGCATCTCCCAGATGCACGTCTCCCGGCTGATCACCCGCATCCTGAAGCGGCTCCGCACGGGACTGCTGGACCCGGCCGTCGCCTGACACCCGGCCCCGCGAGGACATAAGATCCCGCCGCCCCGGTCATCACCCTCCACCCGGTGAGCCAGGACGGCGGGATCCTTCCGTGTGCCGGGCTGGACTTCCGTCGCCGCCTCGCCCACCGGGGGCGATGACCTGTTCGAAGACGGCGGGTTTCGGGGCGTCCGGGAGGGGGACAGACCAAAGGGATCCGTGTATCCACGCTTCGCGAGGTCATGCCTCCCCCCGGCGACTTTTCCCGGCGTACCGAAAGTCACGCTCCGCCGCTTTGTTCAGCACGTGCCTTGTGGGTTAGCCTGCGGCGTATTTTCTCATTGGCAGATCCGTGATCTGCAGGAATACCGTGTACGGCGTGTGAGACCGTCCGCGGGTGCGGCGTGGTTCCGAGTCCTTCTCCCGGGGACTCTTGGGGAGCGGAACGAGGGGTACGCATGACCGTCACAACGACCGAGCCTTCGAGCCGGACGCCGGGCGAGCAGGAGCTGCGACAGCTGCTGGCCGGACTGACCGCCGTGCGCGACGGCGACTTCGGCACGCGTCTGCCGGACGAGGCCGGAGGTCTTCTCGGCGACATCGCCACCGTCTTCAACGGCATGGTGGACCAGCTGTCGGTGTTCACCTCCGAGGTGACCCGCGTGGCCCGCGAGGTGGGCACCGAGGGCACCCTGGGCGGCCAGGCGGAGGTCCCCGGAGTCTCCGGCACCTGGGCGGATCTGACCGACTCGGTCAACGCCATGGCCGGAAACCTCACGACCCAGGTCCGCGACATCGCCCAGGTCGCCACCGCCGTGGCCAAGGGAGACCTCTCCCAGAAGATCGACGTCCCCGCGCGCGGCGAGATCCTCCAGCTGAAGGAGACCGTCAACACGATGGTCGACCAGCTGTCCGCCTTCGCCGACGAGGTCACCCGCGTCGCGCGCGAGGTCGGCAGCGAAGGGCGCCTCGGGGGCCAGGCGCAGGTGCCGGGCGTCGGCGGTGTCTGGCGCGATCTCACCGACTCCGTGAACCTCATGGCCGGCAATCTGACCGCGCAGGTCCGCAATGTGGCCCAGGTGACCACGGCCGTGGCCAAGGGAGACCTCTCCCAGAAGATCACCGTGGACGCCCGCGGCGAGATCCTGGAGCTGAAGTCGACCATCAACACGATGGTCGACCAGCTGTCCGCCTTCGCCGACGAGGTCACCCGCGTCGCCCGCGAGGTCGGCACCGAGGGGCGCCTCGGCGGCCAGGCCGACGTCAAGGGTGTCAAGGGCACCTGGCGCGACCTCACCGACTCCGTGAACTTCATGGCGGGCAACCTGACCTCGCAGGTCCGTTCCATCGCCCAGGTGGCGACTGCTGTGGCCAAGGGAGACCTCTCCCAGAAGATCACCGTGGACGCCCGCGGCGAGATCCTGGAGCTGAAGGACACCATCAACACGATGGTCGACCAGCTCTCCGCCTTCGCCGACGAGGTCACCCGCGTCGCCCGCGAGGTCGGCACCGCGGGCAATCTGGGCGGGCAGGCCACCGTGCGCGGTGTGTCCGGCACCTGGAAGGACCTCACCGACAACGTCAACGTGATGGCGTCGAACCTGACCGGTCAGGTGCGCTCCATCGCGCAGGTCGCCACCGCCGTGGCCCGCGGCGACCTCTCCCAGAAGATCACGGTGGAGGCCAAGGGCGAGGTCGCGGCGCTGGCGGACGTGATCAACACGATGGTCGACACGCTGTCCGCGTTCGCCGACGAGGTCACCCGCGTGGCCCGCGAGGTGGGCACCGAGGGCCGCCTCGGCGGACAGGCGCACGTGCCGAACGTGGCGGGCACGTGGAAGGACCTCACCGACAACGTCAACTCGATGGCCAACAACCTCACCGGCCAGGTGCGCAACATCGCGCTGGTGACCACCGCCGTGGCCAAGGGCGACCTGTCCAAGAAGATCGACGTCGACGCCCGCGGCGAGATCCTGGAACTGAAGACGACCATCAACACGATGGTCGACCAGCTCTCCGCCTTCGCCGCCGAGGTCACCCGCGTGGCCCGCGAGGTGGGCAGTGAGGGCCGCCTGGGCGGACAGGCCGAGGTCGAGGGCGTCTCGGGCACGTGGAAGCGCCTGACGGAGAACGTCAACGAGCTCGCGGGCAACCTGACCCGTCAGGTGCGGGCCATCGCCGAGGTGGCGAGCGCCGTGGCCGAGGGGGATCTGACCCGCTCGATCACCGTCGAGGCGTCGGGCGAGGTCGCCGAGCTCAAGGACAACATCAACTCCATGGTCGAGTCCCTGCGGGAGACCACGCGGGCGAACCAGGAGCAGGACTGGCTGAAGACCAACCTGGCTCGTATCTCGGGCCTGATGCAGGGCTACCGGGACCTGGACGTGGTCGCCGAGCTGATCATGGACGAGCTCACTCCCCTGGTGTCCGCGCAATACGGCGCCTTCTACCTCGCCGAGGAGACCGCGCGCGGCACGGAGCTGCGGCTCGTCGGCTCGTACGGGTACCCGGACGACGAGGAACGGCCCGCCCGCATCCCCATGGGGCGCTCGCTGGTCGGCCAGGCCGCCCGCAGCCGCCGCGCCATCACGGTGGACCAGCTGCCGCCGGGGTACGTGACCATCTCATCGGGACTCGGCCAGACGGTGCCGACGGCGCTGGTCGTCCTCCCCATCGTGGTCGAGGAGCAGGTGCTCGGCGTCATCGAGCTGGCCTCGGTGGCCCGCTTCACGCCGGTCCACCAGACCTTCCTCGAACAGCTGATGGAGACCATCGGCGTCAACGTCAGCACCATCGTGGCCAACGCTCGCACCGACGAGCTGCTGGGCGAGTCCCAGCGGCTGACCGCGGAGCTGCAGGCCCGCTCGGAGGAGCTGCAGGTCCAGCAGGACGAACTGCAGCGCTCTAACGCGGAGCTGGAGGACAAGGCCTCGCTGCTGGCCACGCAGAACCGCGACATCGAGGCCAAGAACCTCCAGATCGAGCAGGCACGGCAGGAACTCGAGGCCCGCGCGCAGCAGCTGTCGCTGGCGTCGAAGTACAAGTCGGAGTTCCTGGCGAACATGAGCCACGAGCTGCGCACGCCGCTCAACAGCCTGCTCATCCTCGCCCAGCTGCTGGCGCAGAACCCCTCGCGCAACCTCACGCCGAAGCAGGTCGAGTACGCGGGGATCATCCACTCCGCGGGCTCCGACCTGCTGCAGCTGATCAACGACATCCTCGACCTGTCGAAGGTCGAGGCGGGCAAGATGGACGTCACCCCCGAGCGGGTCCCCCTGCGCCAGCTCCTGGAGTACGTCGAGGCCACCTTCCGGCCGATGACCTCGCAGAAGAGCCTGGACTTCACGATCAGCACGGCGGCCGGCGCGCCCGCCGACCTGCTCACCGACGACTCCCGGCTGCGGCAGGTGCTGCGGAACCTGCTGTCGAACGCGGTCAAGTTCACCGAGCAGGGCAGCGTCGAGCTGCGGATCGAACCGGCGTCCGGCGAAGAGGTCCCCAAGGGCGTGCTGCGCGAAGGCACGGTAGTCGCCTTCCGCGTGAAGGACACGGGCATCGGCATCCCGGAGCAGCAGCTCGAGACGATCTTCGGGGCCTTCCAGCAGGCGGACGGCACCACGAGCCGCAAGTACGGCGGCACGGGTCTCGGTCTGTCGATCACGCGGGAGATCGCCCACCTGCTCGGCGGCGCGGTCACCGTGGACAGTACGCCCGGCCAGGGCAGTACCTTCACGCTGTTCCTGCCCGTCGCACGGCCGGACTTCGAGGAGCTGCTGAGCGGCACCCGGCAGCTGGAGTCCGCGCCGGCCGAGCCGGCCGCCGAGGTCGTGTCCGCACGGCGGCCGGCGCCCGGCACGTCGGGGCCGGCACGGCAGAACCGGCGCAGGCTGCTGGTCGTCGAGGAGCGCCCCCGCGGGCTGCTGACCCTCGTCGCCGAGAGCGCGGTCGGCGACGTCACCCGCAGCCGTGACGAGGTGGAGGGGCGTGAGTCGGTCGACGTGATCACCGTCGTGGGCGCGCAGGAGGCGGCGAGCGCGCTGGCCGCCGAGCCGTGCCACTGCGTCGTCCTCGAACTCGGCATGCCGGAGGGCGAGGCGGCCCACTTCCTGCAGGCGGTCGAGGGCGACTCGGCGCTGGCCAGCGTGCCCGTGCTCATCCACAACGGGAACCGGCTGGACCTGGCCCAGGAGAGGGCCCTGCGGTCCCTGTGCGGGGACCGGCCGCTGGAATTCCTCTCCAGCCTGGACGAGCTGCGCGAGCGGATCGCGCTGCACCTCTCCGCGGAGGAACCGGGGGACGTGCTGCCGCTCGTCCGCGGTGCCGAGGAACCGCAGCAGGAGGCCCCGGAGCTGGTCGGCGAGGCGTTCCACGGCGCCACGGTGCTCGTGGTCGACGACGACGCCCGCAACCTCTTCGCGCTCAGTGGGATCCTGGAGCTGCACGGCTTCCAGGTGCTGCACGCGGAGAACGGCAGAAAGGGCATCGAGACGCTGGTCAACCACCCCGACATCGCACTGATCCTGATGGACGTGATGATGCCGGAGATGGACGGATACACGGCCACGGCCGAGATCCGTAAAATGCCCCAGTACGCCGACCTGCCCATCGTGGCGGTCACGGCCAAGGCAATGCCCGGCGACCGGGAGAAGAGCCTCCTGTCGGGCGCCAGCGACTACGTGACCAAGCCGGTCGACACCGATGACCTCATCGCCTGCGTCCGGCGCTGGCTGAGCGTGTGACACGAGGAGGGCCCCGGCCGGTTCGACGAGCCGGCCGGGCGCCGTTCCGCACCCCCTCTCCCCCGCGCCTGCCGGCGTCCCACCGAGGAGCAACCGCACAGTGAGCATTCCTGAGGAGTCCGGCCGGTCCGGCCCCGGCGAACAGCCCGTCGGATCCGACGCTCCCGCCGTACCGTCGGGCGTTCCCGCCCTGCCCGCCGAGGACGCCGACGCCGACCCGGACGCCGTCCTGCCCGCGGAGACCCTGCCGAGCGCGCCGTCCACGTCCCCCGTGGGCCGACTGGCGGCCACCGTGGACCGGCTGCGTCGCGAGGTGCAGGCCGCTCAGGCCGAGGCAGACGGGCGTGCCCTGATCGAGCTCGCCAAGGGCATCCTGGTGGAGCGCCTGGGCTGCGGGCCGGCGCAGGCCGCCCACCAGCTCGCCGAGCTGACCGAACAGGCCAAGGTCCCGATGCTCGAACTGGCCGTCGACGTCATCAACCAGGCGGCACGCGACCGGCTGTCCGAGGTGACCAACACCTTCCTGGCCACGGCGGCGGACCCCGACGGCGCGCAGGACGTCTCCTCGGCCGTGCGGCTGAGGGCGGCCGAGAGCGGTGCGCTGGCCGCCGACGACACCCAGGCGGTCGCCGACTCCCTGTTCCAGCACGCCCTCGCGCCGCTCGGAGCAGCGGCCGTCGCCATCTGGGCGGCCGGTGCCGACGGATCTCTGACGCTGGCGGGCAGCGCCGGTTTCTCCACGGCGGAGGCCGCCCGCTGGCGCTATGTGCCGCCGGCCGTGGCGACGGTGGCGCGTCGTGCCCTGTCGCACCGTACGACGCAGTGGACCGGGTCGCTGGCCGAGGAAGGCCTGCCGACCATCGGGCACGCCCATTTCCCGGGCGGCGGACGGGTCGCCGCCCCCGCCGGCGCGGGCGGGCGCATCCACGGCGTCCTGGAGATCGCCTGGCCCTCGCCCCTGGAGCCGCAGTCCCCCCAGGTCGTCCGCCAGGTCGAGGCCCTGGCTGAGCTGTGCGCCCACACCCTGGAGACCCACCCGGACCTGGCGGAGGGGCGGGAGCCCCGTGTCCCGCGCCTCACGCCGGACGTCTCGGAGCTGGTGGACCTGGTCGACGGGCTGCACGACCCGGCGCTCGTCCTCGTGCCCCACCTCGGCGACGACGGACAGCTCTCGGACTTCCGCATCCGCCATGTGAACAGCCGTTTCCTCGACCCCGCGGGCCGTCCGCGCGGCGTCATCAACGGTGCTCTGCTGCTGGAGGCGTATCCGATGTCCGCCGGGGAGAGCGAGCTCTTCCGGCAGATCGAGCGGGTCTACGCCACGGGTGAGCCGTTCCGCGCCCGCCGGATGGATCTCACGGCTCTGGTCGACCAGCTGCCGCTGGCGGCGGTCGCCGACATCAGCGTCAGCCGGCACGGTGGCAGCGTGCTGCTCATCTGGCGGATCGAGGACGAGACGGCCCGCCTCGCGAGTCTGCTCCAGCACGCCCAGCGGCTCGGCCGGATCGGCGGGTTCGAGGAGAACCTCCTCACCGGTGAGATCACCTGGAACGGCACGCTCTTCGACCTGTACGGCCGCCCCACGACCAGCACTCCGGTGCCGCTGGAGGAACTGCCGGCCCACGCCCACCCGGACGACGCCGTCGCCATCGGCCGTTTCCTGCGGACCCTGCTGCATCACGGCAGGCCCGCCACGGCGGCGTTCCGGCTGCAGCGTCCCGGCGGCGTGACCCGGCACATCCGGGTGGTGGCGGAACCGGTGCTCGGCGTCGACGACCGCCCCCTCGTCCTCCGCGGCGCCTACCAGGACATCTCGGCGCAGCACTGGACGGAGGTCGCCCTGGCGGCCACGCGCGACCAGCTGGCGCACAGCGAGCAGCAGGCCCACGAGCGCGCCCGGCTGACCCTGCAGTTGCAGCACGCGATCATGCCCCCGACCCAGGCTCCCCTGGCGGTGCCGGGGATCCAGGCAGCGGTCCGCTACCGTCCGGCGGAGACGGAGCAGCTGGTGGGCGGCGACTGGTACGACGCCGTGGTGCTGCCCTCCGGGCTGGTCCTCCTGTGTGTCGGCGACGTGGCGGGGCACGGCATAGAGGCGGCGACCAGCATGGTGGTCCTGCGCAACGCGCTGCGCGGCCTCGCCGTGACGGGCGCGGGTCCCGGCCAGCTGCTGTCGTGGCTGAACATCGTGGCGCACCACCTGACGGGCGCGGTCACGGCGACGGCGGTCTGCGGGCTCTACGACCCGGCCAGCCGCAGGCTGCGGTGGGCCAGGGCCGGTCATCTGCCGCCGGTGCTGATCCGCGACACGGACGCGAACCCGCTGCCCCTCCTCAAGGGGATACTGCTCGGCGCCGTGCCGGAGGCCACCTTCGAGGAGGCCGAGGTGCAGCTCGCCGTGGACGACACCCTGCTGATGTACACGGACGGTCTGATCGAGCGGCGGGACCGGTCGGTGGAGGAGTCGCTGACCCAGCTGCTGACCTCGGCGCGCGCGACCGCTCCCTCGCTGGACCACCAGCTGGACAGGCTGCTGACCTACAGCAGGTCCGACACCGATGACGACACCTGCATCGTCGGGCCCCGGGTCTTCGGGTGTGCAGGCCGATCCGAGGGGTAGTCGTGGACGTGCTCCCCACGCCCGGCACCGGTCGGCGTTGGCGCCCCCGCGGGCAGGCGAGTTCCGGCGGACGCGGGTGGAGACACGACCAGTAGTTGCCCTTTGGCAACTATGACGACGGGGCAGCAATGCTACGACGTGTCGGACGCGGGGAAGGGATCAGGGATGGTGCTCCGGTTGAAGCCGACTGCCGGGCCCCTCCGGTTGCGGCCCGGGGGCGTCCCGGCGCCGGTAGGCGGCCCTGGTGGCGGTCAGGCCGTCCGTACGTCCATCTGCGTGTCGTCGTCCTGCAGCTGCGCGGCCGCGGCGGCGCAGAAGGCCTCCAGCCCCTGCAGGAGCGCCGTGCGCTTCGCGGCCGGCATCTGGGCCAGCACCGACTCCAGGGCATGCTCCCGGCGCGCACGCAGCTCCCGCAGGAAGGACCTCCCCTGGCGGCTGAGGAAGAGGCGCAGCTCCCGGCGGCTGGTGGCGCTTGGCGCCCGCTCGACGTATCCGACGGCCTGGAGCCGGTCGCAGAGCCTGCTCGTGGACGGCGGCGTGGAGCCGAGCGCGTCGGCGAGCGTGCGCAGGTTGATGCCCTCGTTGTGCTCCAGGATGACGAGCACACGCAGCTGGGAGGCGGAGACCGGAGCCGTGGAGGCTCGTCCCCAGAGGATTTCCAGCAGCTCAGCCGCCTCCGAGGTCACGCGAGCCACCTCACCTGGCTGCGGACGCGGGCCGGACGAAGTCACTGTCTCACTCTCCCAGTCTTCTCGGGCGGTGTCAGCCCGCCAGGACGACGTCAGTCACAGAACAATAGACACCGGTGGCCGCGGACGGACGGGCGGCCTCACCGGAGCGTGGACCCGGAATCGTACTGGTCGAGGAACGGCGTATCCGACATGGTGAACAGGTTCGTGGCTGCGGAGCGTGCCCTGCGCACTGCGGCTCCCCATCAGTTGCTGGACGCCGTCCGGGACGTCCTGCGCGAGTGCTACGCGGCCGAGTCGGTCGAGCTCTTCATGGCCGACTACGGGCTCACCGTCCTGCAGCCCGTCTCCGCCCTCCCGCACACCGAGGACCCCGTGCCCGTGCACAGCACTCCCGCCGGCCGGGCCTTCGGCTCCCAGGAGCCCTTCGTGGAGGAGTGCGCCGGGGGGCTGCGGCGCACGCATCTGCCGGTGACCGTGCGCGGCGACCGGCTCGGCGTACTGGTCGTCACCCTGCCGGCCGACCGCCTCACCGCAGAGACCCTCGGCGAGCTCGCCGACATCGCGCAGGTGCTCGGCCACGAGGTGCTCGTCGCCGAGCGCGACACCGACCTGTACCTTCAGGCGCGGCGCAAGGACCGGCTGACGCTGGCCGCGGAGATGCAGTGGCAGCTGCTCCCCGGCCGCTCGTGCTCCCGGCCCGAGTACGAGCTCGGCGCCCAGCTGGAACCCGCCTACGCGATCTTCGGTGACAACTTCGACTGGTCGGCCGACGCCGACCGGCTGGTGCTGTACATCACCAACGGCATGGGCGAGGGCATCGAGGCCTCGCTGCTGACCAATCTGGGCATCAACGCCCTGCGCAACGCGCGTCGGGCGGGCATCCCCATCGAGGACCAGGCGGCCCTCGCCGACCAGGCGATCTACGCGCAGTACCGCGGCTCCTCGTTCCTGTCCGTGCTCATGGTGGACATCGAGCTGTCCACCGGCCGTATGCGGGTCGTGGACGCGGGCTCGCCGCAGATGCTCCGGCTGCGGGACAGGAGTGTGAAGCGTGTCGAGTTCGACGCGCAGCTTCCGCTGGGCATGTTCGAGGAGACCGACTACGTCGTGCAGGAGTTCCAGTGCGAACCCGGCGACCGGATGCTGTTCGTCAGCGACGGGGTGCACGCCGTCGCCGCACCGGGGGGCGAGAGGTACGGCGAGAAGGCCCTGGAGAGGGCCATCACGTCCACCAGGCTGCTGCCGGCCGCCGAGGTGCCCCGCGCGGTCCTCAGGGAGCTGTCCGGCCACCGGGGCGAACCGGAGCCGCAGGACGACGCCCTCGTGGTGTGTCTGGACTGGCAGGGCCGGGAGCGGGCGGACCGCGCCACCCGAGGGAGCGGTCCTCGGCTCGTACGGTGACGGACGCGTGCCGGCCACGACCGGCCCGGCCATGTCCACCGTCGTCGCAGGGCAGGAGACCGCGCAGACCGTCGGGTGTCGGCGTGACAGAGCAGGAGCGCGCGGATCGTCGAGGGGCCCCACCGGATCGTCCGGTGGGGCCCCTCTCACGACTGCGCGTTACGCGGTTCAGCTGCCGACGTACCAGCTGAAACCGCCGTTGGACGCGGCGAGCGCCAGCAGCAGGGCAAAGATGACCAGGTCCACGATTCCCAGCACGACACCGGCCTTCGCCATTCCGCCGCCGCCCTTGACCCCGGCCTGACGCATTCCGATCACACCGAAGACGATGGCGAGGGGACCGAGAACCACGTTGAGGAAGAAGATTCCCACGATTCCGCAGACAAGGCTCGCGATGGCAGACCGTTGGTGCGCGATCCGGAGGACGCGGCAGAGGAACTGCCATAACTCGTCATCAGATTCTCCCACTGTCGGTGCAGTTGGCGAGAACGCCCTCCGAATTCCGGGCGCTCCCTCGTTTCCCGACCGTACCGTTCGGATGCGCGCCGAATGCCGCCCTATTCCAACGGGTTGTCAGGTCGGTCACCGGTCTCGCAGATCTGCCGGGCGACCTCGCGAAGTTTGATGTTGTGATCCTGCGAGGCCTTCTTCAGGACCTTGAACGCCGTGTCCTCGCTCAGACCGTAGCGGCCCATGAGGATGCCCATGGCCTCCCCGATCTCGTGCCGCGTCTCCAGGGCGTGGCTGAGCTGCGCGTGCGTACGGGACGCCGAGAACGCCACCGCCGCGTGGGAGGCGAGGATCCAGCCGGCGCGCTGCGCCGTCTCGTCGAAGGTGTGCGGCTGCCGCGAGTACACGTTGAGCGCGCCGAGCGAGTCGTCCTCGGTGAAGAGCAGGAAGCCCATCATGCTGCCCATGCCCAGCTTCCTCAGCTGCGGGGCGAAGCGCGACCAGCGCTCGTGCGGCTGGCGCAGATCCTCGATGGCGTACACCTGCTGACGGTCGGCGACGGCGTCGAAGCAGGGGCCCTCCCGCAGCTCCTCCTGGATGCGGTCGGCGAGGCGCACCACGTCGTCGGTCGCGGCGAGCGCGTGGACCTCGCCGCGGCGCACGGTGAGGATGCCGGCCTCGTCGCACCCGCGGATCAGCACGGTGGCGTGCTCGACCACCCGGTCCAGCGTGTCCTGAACCGAGTCCTGGGCCAGCAGGTCGCGCGCCATGTCCGCCAGACCGACGGCGAACCGCTCCCAGACCTCGCCGGACTCCTGCGACATGTCCACCTGCCTACTCGCTGAACCGGCCGGTGCTCACCTGGCGGTTCCATCTTGCCACCATCGGGTCTGCCCCGCGCCGTGCCGGAACCGGCCGGCTCGCACCCGGCCGTACCGCCGTGCGGCGTCGCCCCGGCGGCGTCCCGGGGTCGTCGGCGAGCAGTATCCGGGCCGCTCCGGGGCCCGAAAATGCCGAACCCGCAGCCCTCCGGCCGTTTCACATGGGCGATCACGGGTGACCCGGACGACAACCGAAGCTCACCGCCCCGACCCACCCCCGTACGACCGCGATGGCTGGAGGCCCTCATGGACAACTGGCGCGAGTCCGCAGCATGCCGTACCGCCGACCCCGATCTGTTCTTCCCCATCGGCAACACAGGACCTGCGCTGCTGCAGATACACGAGGCGAAGGCCGTCTGCCAGGGCTGCCCCGTGCGTGAGGAGTGCCTGGAGTGGGCGCTGGAGGCCGGGCAGACGCAGGGCGTCTGGGGCGGCACGAGCGAGGACGAACGCCGTGCGCTGAGGCGCCGGACGGCGGTCCGCCGGGCCCGGCAGGCAGCGGCCTGACACGGAGCCGCGCGACGGTGCCGCCGCGGCGACGGCGCTCGGCACAGGGCGGGACGCCCGCCGCACGGCCCACCGGTCACCCGGCGCGCGACCCGCGGCCGCCGGTCCGGTAGGCCCGGCCCGCAGGCCGCGGCGCGAAAGGCAGGCATCCCGGGGGCGATGTCCGGGAAGGCGACATGGCAAGCAATCCGAGTGGGGACAAGAACCTGTCACGCGAGCAGATCGAGACGCTCACCAGCTCCTTCGACGGCCGGCTGCGCGATGTGACCGACGCGCGCCTGACGGCGGAGGGCTTCCTGAGCGTGCTAGCGCGAGTGGCACCGCCCCGCGCCCCCGAGCACTGGGACGACATCCTCCTCGTCGTGACGGAACTGGCGGCCAACTCGATCCAGTACGCGCCCGGACCCTTCGAACTCCAGCTGCGGCGCACGTTCGACGGGGTGCATGTCACCGTGCGGGACAGCAGCACCACGGCGCCCGCGCCCCGGCCCTTCCACCCCAAGCGCGGCGGCGGAGGGATCGGCTGGCATCTCGTCCACGCGCTCTCCGACCAGGTCAGCGTGGTGGTACGCGCCGACGGCAAGGACGTGCACGCCTTCCTGCCCTGGTGATCGACCGGCCGCACGATGTCGTGTCCAGGTCGCTCCGACCAGGTGTGGAAGCCGCGAAAGTGAGCATCCGGCTGACAGGCAGAGTTTCCGCAGCCCTGCCCTGCCCGCGTTGTCAGTGGCCTCCGCAACAATGCCGGGCAGCGAGAACGCACCGCTTCGGCGGTACGGGATCGAACCACGTCCGTCGAAAGGCTGCCTGCACATGACGCTCCCTCTCCACCGTGCTGCCGGGTCCGCGGGCCGCGACCAGGGGCCGGTGAGGATGCTCCGGGCCGTTCCCCGCCCTCACACCCCGATCAGTGCGGGCGGCGCCGAGGTGCTGCGTCTGATCACGGAACAGCGCATCTCCGTCTGTCTCACCGTGCACGCGAACGGGCGCCGCCGGTACGGGTACTGGCAGCCCGTCTCCTCGGCGGCCCGGCGCGGGGGCTGTTACGTTGCGCTGCCCACGGACGAGTGCGACGCGCTGCACGCGGCGGGCCGGCTGGTGCTCGGGGAGCCCGTGGTGGACCCGTCGAAGACCACGTACCCGGTGCGGGTCGCCGAGTCGAGGAGCGCCCACCCGGTGCGGGTCCCGGAGCCGAGGGCCACGTACCCGGTGCGGGTCGCGGGGCGGAGCACGCCGTCCGTGACGGGTGCTCCGCAGCATGCCCTCACCGCCTGACCGCCGAGGGCACGGGGCCGGCCGCCCGCCGGTTGCGAGACGCGGGACGGCGGGCCCTCGGCGACGCTCTCAGTGACCGGAGCCGTAGTGGCCGCCCAGCTGGTCCCGGTAGGCCGGGTCCCCCAGGTGCTTCTCCTTGTCGAACTCGGGAGACGCCTTGATCTCGTCCTTGGTCCGGGCCACGAAGATCTTCCTGGCCTCGTGGTCGATGTCCTTGACGGTGCCGGCGGGCAGCATCACCTGCTTGCCGAAGATCCACACGCCGGTGTCGACCACGATGTACTGCGCGACGACGTCGTTCGAGTGCTTGTCGACCTTGCCGATGTGCCCGTCCTCCGCCTCGACCCCGTAACCCGTCAGATCGTCGTCGGGCGTGTGGCCGCTGCTGGGCCCGTAGTTCCACAGGGAGTCGTTCACCCTGTACTCCTCTCGATACCCCGGTCGACCGGCCGGATGGGGCCGGTCGCCGCGCCCGCCGAAAGCGGGCGCTCGTGGTCCAGTGCCCCGTCGGCGGCATTGAACGCCCGACTCGGCCGGATCCGCACTCGCCACGTTCCTTGTCCTTCCCGCTGCGCGAGACGGTCGCCCCGGCGGATCGGCTTTTCATCCACACGCCGCATATTCACCGTGATGGTCCGGGCGGACCTGGGTATGCGCGTGGAAGGACCGATCTCTTCGAGGAAAGGCGTGTCACGCCGTGGCTGCTACACAGGATGTCGTCGAACTCATTCTCCAGGATCACCGGAAGATGGAGGATCTCTTCCGTGCCATGCGCAGCGTCGAGGCCGACCGGGCAGCCGCCCTCAAGGAATTCTCCGGCCTGCTGATCGCCCACGCGCAGGCCGAGGAGAGCAAGGTCTATCCCGCCCTCAAGCGCTACAAGAACATCGACGACGAAGAAGTCGAACACGGCGAGTCGGAACACGAGGAGGGCAACGAGGCGCTGCTCGCTCTTCTGGAGGTCGACGAGGTCGGCTCCGACGAGTGGGACGAGAAGCTGGAGGAACTCGTCGAGGCCATCACGCACCACGCCGACGAGGAGGAGCGGACCATCCTCAACGGCGCGCGTGAGAACGTCGCCATGGAACGCCGGGAGGAACTCGGCGCGGCCTTCCTGGAGGAGCGCGAGCGCCACCTGAAGGCGGACTGCGGATCCGTCGAGAACGTCCGCAGCATCGTCAAGAGCTGACAAGCGCGCCCCGGCGGCCTCTCCGTCGGGGCGCACGGACGACAGACGACTGGCCGGCCACACCCCGAGGGTGTGGCCGGCCAGTCGTCTGTGCGCTCGCCGCTGCGGATCAGTCGCTCAGGACCGGGGCTTCGACGTCCGGGGCACCGATGCCGAGGCTGCCGTTCGTGATGACCCGGCGGCCGACCGTCGCCGGGCCGAGGGTGCCCTGCGGGTGGGGCGGCACCGGCGCCGCGGCGGCCAGCTGCCGACGGGCCGCGGCGAGTGCCAGGCGCACATCACGGGTGCCGGTCGACACGCAGAGCGTGTAGGCCAGGTCCTGGGCACGCTGGGGCGGCCTTCCCGTGGTGTCCGCCGCCTGGACGGCGAGCGCCTCGTACTCCTCCACGAGCCTGCGCAGCGTCTCGGGGTGGGGCATCAGCATGGTCGTACTCCTTGGTCACAGGGCGTCGAAACCGGCCGGGCCGGGTAGGTGGAGCGGGAGCGGCAGCGCACGTGCGGGGTGTGCGGAGGGGCAGCGCAGGTGAAGACCGCCGCGTCCGCCGGACGGCGAGGTCCTCACATCAGGCGGTGCCGCTCGGCGTCGTGGTAGCGGGGTGGTGCAGGTCAGAGGGTGCTGCCCGGCGCCGCGGTACCGGAAGGCGTCTCTTCCGCGAGCGCCTCGGCGCGTACGCGGGCGCAACTGCTGCTGATGAGCCGGGAGACGTGCATCTGCGAGATACCGAGCCGGTCGGCGATGCGGTTCTGGGTCATGTCCTCGAAGAAGCGCATGTAAAGGATGGCGCGTTCCCGCTCGGGCAGCCGGCTCAGCCCCTTCTTCGCGGCTTCGCGGTCCACCACCGTGTCGAAGGAGGAGTCGGCGGCGCCGAGCGTGTCGACCAGGCTGTAACCGTCGTCCCCGGAGGGCAGTTCGGCGTCGAGGGAGAGCGTGCTGAAGCTCTCCAGCGCTTCCATGCCGTCGGCGGCCTCTTCCTCCGTCAGGCCGCAGTGCGCCGCGATCTGCGCTGTCGACGGCTCCGGGGAGCCGGGGCTCTGGGTGAGCTCACGGCGGGCGACCCGCACCTTGTTCCGCAGTTCCTGGACCCGGCGCGGAACCCGCAGGGCCCACATGCGGTCGCGGAAGTGACGCTTGATCTCACCGGTGATGGTGGGGACGGCGTAGCTCTCGAAGGCGCCCCGGGAGGGGTCGAAGCGGTCGACGGCCTTGACCAGGCCCAGGGCCGCGACCTGTCGCAGGTCCTCGATGGACTCGCCCCGGTCGCGGAAGCGTCCCGCGATGCGGTGAGCCATCGGCAGCCACGCCTCGACCAGTTCGTCGCGGATGGTGTCGCGCTCGTGCCCGTCGCTCGACTCGGCCAGCCGGGCGAAGGCCGACGCGGTGTCCGGGGCATCGTCATGCGGCCGCTTGGCGGCAGACTTGCCGGGGGCGCCGGCGGAACGGCAGGTGGATACATCGGTGAGCATGCGGTATCGCTCCTCCACGGTGCTGTCTGGTGATGACCGCGGGAGTCGGCGCCGCCGGTCCCCGAGGGACGGCCGAGGCGGCAGACCACTCCCGCTGGCGCGCCTCCGGTCCGAAGCACGAAATTCGGTTGCCCTGCCATCCTGCGATCAAACAAGCGGGTTCGCACCTTCAGCGAAATGGTCTCCCGAGCCGGGAAACGACGCGAGGAGAACGTGCGCGGGGCGACTTCCGGCGGGTGCCGGTACGTGGTGCACGGACTGCCGCGCCGCGCAACCCGACCGTGCCGTGCATACCCTTTGGGGCGTGATCGACGGGCCTCGCCTCGTTGTCGCGCGTATCGCGTGCCGACCTGAACAGGTTCGGATTTCCTCGTCACTGCGAATCACTGCGGGCACGACTGCCGAATCGCAGCCGTGCCCGGCGGAGTTGCGTGGCCGCCGTGCACGGCGGCGGATATGTCAGGCCGGTTCGGGCCAGGGCGAGAGACGCCCTTCAGGCGAACGCGAGCGGCACCACTGCGGTGATGCGCTTGCCGACGGGATGCAGGTTCGAGACCACGACGTCGCGCGCGAGGCGGCAGATGATCGGCCATCCGTGGCCGCCCACCCGCATGCGCCCGCGGTCGTCGACCCGGCGCCTGGCGCGGGGCACCTCGTCGCTGCGGTCACTCACCGAGAGCCGTACCGCGTGGTCCACCAGCGTCACCTCGAAGTCGGTGACACCTCCGCCGTGCAGGATCGCGTTGGTGGTGAGTTCCGAGGCCACGAGCAGTGCGTCGCCCACCGCGTCGTCGTCGCCGCGTGGGTCACGGCCCCGGAACCGTCCTTCGAGAGCGTCTCTGACCGCCTGGCGCGCCTCGGCCGGACTGTTCGGCCCGGCCGAGCGCGGCCGGTCCGCCGCGATCGCCGTGTCGGTGGTGTGCGTCCTGTGGTCCCCGCACATCCTTCGCTCCTCAAGCCTCGTCGTGTGGATCTCTTGCCTCGTCGTGCTGAACTTCTGATGACCGTGCCTGCGGGCTCTCGCCTGCGTGATCTCGCCTGCGTGAGCAGCTGCGTGATCTTGGCTATGCGATCTTGTTTATTCGATCTTGCTTGTACGATCTCGCCCGGGTGACTCATTCGCGCGATCAGGCCGCGTACGACCGCTCACGTGCGGAATTCGCAGGGCAGCCGGTTCCGGGCCACCCGCCCCGGAAAAAGGCGGGCCCGCCACAAAACGTGCGGCGGGCCCGGCGGATTCACCGATCCTCAGTGCCGGAAGGCGTCCTTGGCCTTTTCCTTGGCCTCGCGGGCGTCACCCTTGGTCTGGTCCGCCTTGCCCTCGGCGACCAGACGCTCGTTGCCGACCGTGCGTCCGACGACTTCCTTGGCCTTGCCCTTGGCCTGCTCGGTCTTGGCTTCGGCCTTCTGGTTCTCCGACACTTCAGCTCACATCCTTGTTGCTCGACAATGCGATCTGTCACTACGGCTGACCACGGAATGCGGCTCCAAACCCGGTCGGCCACGGAATCGGCATCCGTTCCCCCCAAAAGCGGAATCAGAGGGACCAGTACCGGCCGAACCGGAGACGGTCCTCCACGGCACCGACAACCCGTCTCCCGCCGCGGGCGGGGGCCGGGATAGCGTGCGGGGGCGCCCTTGTTCGTCAGGAGAGACATGCCGACCGACCCGCCCCGCGTCCTGTACGTCACCGACCTCGCCTACCGGGCGAGCGGGCGCCGGTACTGCGACGAGGACATCTTCCTCGGCTCCCGGCTGCGTGAGGACTTCGCCGTCGCCCTGTGCCACCCTCTGGACGCTGCCGCGCTGATGGACGACTTCGACGTGGTCGTCGTCCGCAACAGCGGGCCGGTGCTGCACTACCGGGCGGCGTACGACGCCTTTCGCGCCGCGGCCGTCGAGCGCGGCACGCTCGTGTACAACCAGCTGACGGGCCGGGCCGACATGGCCGGCAAGCAGTACCTGCTGGATCTGAGCGCACAGGGCCTGCCCGTCATCCCCACCGTCGACCGGCTCCGGGACCTGGACCGGCTTCCCGAGGCCGACGAGTACGTCGTCAAGCCGAAAGCCGGCGCGGACTCCATCGGCCTGCGCTTCGTGCCCCGCGACCGGCTGGCGGACCTCGCCGCCGACGGCGTCCTCGTCCAGCCGCGCATCCCCTTCCGGTACGAGGTGTCCTTCTACTTCATCGACGACGACTTCCAGTACGCCCTGTACGCGCCCCGCTGCGACCGGCGTTGGGCCCTGGAGCGGTACGAACCCTCCCCCGCCGACCTGGAGTTCGCCCGCCTCTTCATCGCGTGGAACACCGTCGGCCACGGCATCCAGCGCGTCGACGCCTGCCGCGCACCGGGGGGCGAACTCCTCCTGGTCGAGCTGGAGGACCTCAACCCGTACCTCTCCCTGGACCTCCTCGACGACCGGATCCGGGAAACGTTCGTGGCGAATCTGAAGACCTCCCTGCGCAACGCCCTGAACGGCGGGGCAGGCTGACGGAAGGTGACCGGAGCCGGATCACGGACCGGTCGGTGATTACCTGCGCAGTGGTCGTCGCCGTGGGCTACATTCGAGATCCTCGACCCAGCGCCTCTCGGTGAGGTCACGTCGCGGAGAATTGCGGAGCGGCGCATGCACCAGTTCGATCTTCCTCCCGTGGTCACGGCCCCCGTGCAGGGAGGACTGGCCGACAGTCTTTTCGACACGGCGCTCCGTACCCCCGGTCTCCGTCAGGTCGCGCGTCGCGCGGACGGTTCCGCCGCGTCCTGGACGCCGGTGACCGCGGCGCGGCTGCGGGACGAGGTCGTCGACCTGGCCAGGGGACTCATCGCCTCCGGCATCTCCCCCGGCAACCGCGTGGCCATCATGGCGCGCACGCGCTACGAGTGGACCGTGTTCAGCCACGCCCTGTGGTGTCTGGGCGCCGAGATCGTGCCGATCTACCCCACCTCCTCGCACGACCAGGTCGCGTGGATCCTCAAGGACGCACAGTGCGTCGCCGTGGTGGTCGAGGACGAGAGCGGCGTCATGACGGTCGGCTCGGCGTGCGCGGCACTGCCCCGGCTGCGCCACGTATGGCAGTTGGACGGCGGGGCAGTGGCGGACCTGGTCGAGCGGGGACGTGCCATTCCCCCGATGGCGGTGGACTCGCTGCGGCGGATCGTGCCGCCCGACTCGACCGCGGTCATCGCCTACACCTCCGGCACCACGGGGCAGCCGAAGGGATGCGCGTTGTCCCACCGGGGCCTTGCGAGCCCCTGCGACACCCTGCTTGCGGGCTGGGGCCACACCGCGGCGCCTGCCGGGGAACAGCCGGCCGTCCTCGCCTTCCTGCCCTTCTCCCACGTGTACGGCCTCATGGTCCAGGGGCTCTGCATACGCGGCGGGCTGCTGCTGGGTCATGAACCCGACCTGAGCGAGGGCGCGCTCTCCGCAGCACTGCGATCCTTCCGGCCCACGTACCTGTACGCCGTCCCGTTCGTCTTCGAGAAGATCTACAAGAACTTCCTGCGGACCGCGCAACAAGCCGGGCACGGCGCTCTGTTCGAGCGGGCGGCCCGCACGGCGACGGACTTCGCGACGGTCACCGAGCGGCACCGGCTGGGCACCGGTCCGGCGCCGGGATTCGATCTGCGGCTGCAGCACGCCTTCTACGAGAAGACGGTGTACCGCAAGCTCCGCGCCGCGCTCGGCGGCCGGGTGTGCGGCGCCGTCTCGGGCGGCTCTCCCCTCAACCGTGAACTCGCCCTGTTCTACGCGGGAATCGGGATCCTCGTCCACGACGGGTACGGCCTCACGGAGACCAGCGGCGGGGTCACGGCACAGCCCGTGGGCCGGGAGAAGCTCGGCACCGTGGGCCGCCCGCTGCCGGGCACCGACATCCACGTCGCCGACGACGGGGAGATCTTCGTCCGGGGACCGTCGGTGTTCCGGGGATACGTCAACGACCCGGGGGCCACGGCCGCCTCGTTCCTCGACGACTGGCTGGCGACCGGGGACATCGGCCGCCTCGACGCCGAGGGGTATCTGACCATCACGGGCCGCAAGAAGGACATCGTCATCACGAGCGGCGGCAAGAGCGTGGCGCCCGCACTGCTCGAAGAGCGGCTGCGCGTCCACCCGTTGATCCATCAGGCCGTGGTCGTGGGTGACAACCGGCCCTGCGTGGGTGCCCTGATCACGCTGGACCCCGCCTTCCTCGCGCACTGGCGCACGGCCCGCACGCTCCAGGGGGAGACGCCGGGCCGGGAGGTGCGGGAGGAGAACGAATTGCGGGAGGAGGTCAGACGGGCCGTCGCCGCGGCCAACAGCACCGTGTCCCGCTCGGAGTCCATCCGCGTCTTCCGCGTCCTCCCGGAGCCCTTCGATCTGGCCAACGGCCTGCTCACGCCGTCGATGAAACTGCGCAGGGACGCGATCGTGCACCGCTTCGCCGCCGAGATCGACGCGATGTACCAGACGTCCTCGAGGGCTTCGCGGGAGTACATGCGGGGCGATCCCTCGATCTGGGAGGAGTCGGACAACGTGTTCCGGTGATCCGCGCGCGGGCGGGTCCGCTCCCGCGAGGGACGCGTCGGTCGCATCTCCTCGTGCCGCCGGGCGGGTTGAACCGTTCCGGGCGGAACCGCGTACCAAGGGCGGGCAGATGACGCCGTGAGGTCGTCACCCCTGGCGGGCGGAGGAAGGGGCGACGTGGCCGGAACGCTCATCGGGGTGCGCGGGCGATGAACCCGGGACCCACCGTGCTCGGTCCCGGCGACGGCGCGCGGACGACACCCGCCCCCGTACCGGGCTCCCCCGCGGCCGGGACGGTGATTCGGCCGCGGCGCCACCGGCGGTGGCTGTTGCCGCTGGCCGTGCTCGCCCTGCTCGCGGAGATGGCGTTCGCGATGGTCTCGACGGCCGTGCGGCAGACGCCGACGATCGACGAGCCGGTGTACGCGGGCACGGCGGTGGTCTACGTGCAGCAGCACAGCCTGCGCTACAACCCGGAGCATCCTCCGCTGGGCAAGCTGCTCATCGGATCGGGTCTGGCGTTCGCCCGCCCGCATCTCGACCCCGGTTTCACCGGCGGCCAGACGGCGCTGGGACGGCATCTGCTGTACGAGTCGGGCAACCACCCCGGGCGGCTGCTGCTGTGGGCGCGGCTGCCGGTGATCGTGCTGACGCTGCTGTGCGGGCTGGTGGTCTTCGCCTTCGCCCGTGATCTGGCCGGCCCCCGGGGCGGTCTTGTGGCGCTGGCGCTGTACGCGTTCTCGCCCGACCTCATCGCCCACGGATCGCTGGCCACGCTCGACGTTCCGGCGGCCGGCTTCCTGCTCACCTCGGTGTGGCTGGTGTGGCGGGCGCGGCGCCGGCCCGGGCTGTGCCTGCCCCCGGCCGCCCTGGCGCTGGGCGCGGCTCTGGCGACCAGGATGAGCGTGCTCGCGGCGGTGCCGGTGGTGTTGTGCCTGGTCGTCGGGTCGGTGTGGGCGGCGCAGGGCGACCGCGCGTCAGGTGCCCGCGGGCGGGCCCGGCGCCTGGGGGTGGGGGTCGTGTGGGCGGCCGGGGTGGCCCTGGTCGCGGTGGCCGTGGTGTGGGCGGCCTACCTCGCCGTCGATCCGCGCCTGCGGTGGACGGCGCCGGCCGGTGTGCCGGACGTCCACGGGGCGCGCGGGCTGATCGTCGGCCGGCTGCCCTTCCCGCGGCCGTACCGGGACGGCATGCGGATCCAGTTCGGCTTCGAGTACGCCACGTGGGAGGGGTTCCTGCTCGGCCGGCACTACCGCGGATCCCTTTGGTACTACCTGCCCGTGGCGCTGCTGATCAAGACGCCGCTGGGCATGCTCGCGCTGTGGTCGGCCGGTGCGGCGTCGCTCGTGGCCGTCCCGCGGCTGCGCGCCGCGGCCCCGTACGTGCTGGTCTGTCCCACCGTCCTGCTGGGCGCGGCCATGCTCGGCTCCCGTGACCTGGGCGTCCGCTATGCGATCTTCCTGCCGGTGTTCCTCGCCGTCGCGGCGGCCTCGGTGACCGTGTGGCGCCGACGGTGGTCGCAGCCGGTGACGGCGGCACTGGTCGCGTTCGTCGCGGTCAGCTCCCTGCTGACGTACCCGTACTACCTGCCGTACTCGAACGAGGCGTTCGGCGGGCCCGCCAGGACCCGGCTGCGGCTGCACGACTCGAACGTCGACTGGGGACAGGATCTGGGGCGGCTCGCCGACCGGCTCCGGACGCGGTATCCCGGGGAGCGGGTCTGGCTGGTCTACAAGGGCAGCGGCGTGCCCGCCTTCTACGGGATCCGGGCCTCCGATCCGCGCAAGGTGCCCCCGGCGTCCGTGCACGGGCTGCTCGTCGTGTCCGACTCCGCCGCCGCCAAGGCGGAGGGCCGGCTCGCCGAGCTGCTCGCCGGCAGCAGGCCCGTGGACGACGTCGGTCACTCCATCACCCTCTACCGGCGACCCTAGGGAGGTCACGGCCGAGGGCGCCGAGGTGCGCGGTCGGGGCGGAGAAGCGCATTCTTGCTGTGTTACCGACCAGGTGCTGCGCGGACGAGGAAAGACCGATGACTGGGAGCGCCGACCGTACGGAGCAGGCGCAGGAACGGCTGACCGCGCTGCTCCATGGCGCCGTGGCCGACTCGATCCGGGCGGTCGGCGGTTACGCGGGCGGCGTTTATCTGCGCTCGCGCACGCCCGGGCTGCTGAAGCTGGCGGTGCTCGCGGGACTGCCGGGACCGCTGTTCCGCCCCTGGTGGCGTATTCATGTGGACCGGCCCTTCCCGGTAGCCGACGCCCACCGGCTCGGCACGGACGTGCTGCTCGCCGACGCCACCGAGACGATGCGGCGCTATCCGCAGCTCGCCGCGGGCCTGCCGTTCCAGTTCGGCTCCGCGTACGTCCCCGTAGTGGGCGCGTCGACCTGTTTCGGGGTCCTGACGGTGCTGCATCCGTCGGTCCCGGACCCGCCGGAGGCGGTGCTGGACCTGGACCGGATGACGGCGGTCGCGGAGGGGCTGGGGACCGCCCTGCTGTCGCTGGAGGACGGCCCCGGGGTGACCTGGGACCGTGAGCCGCTGTGTGTGCGGCCGCCGGCGCTGGGCACCTCCCCGGCCCGCTTCGGACGCTTCACCTGGGATCCGGCGAACGCCATGGTGACCGGGGACGACGCGCTGTGGGACCTGCTGGGTACCGGCCCCGAGGATTTCGCGGGAACGCCGGAGGCGCTGGCCGCGGCGGTGACCCCCGACGACGCGGGGCGGCTGCTGGCCGCCCTGCGCGAGACGGCCACCGGCCGTCCCCCGTCCGTGCCGCTGTCCGTGCGTGGGGTGGCGGGCGGGCGGCGGCTGCTGGAGCTGTGGACCGCCGCCGGCGCCGCGGGTCTGGCGCCGCGCTCCCGCCGGGTGAACGGTCTCGTGATCGATCCCGGCCCGGGAGCGGCCGCCGCCGAGGCGGCCGACCTGCTCACGGAGGGCGTCTTCGCGCTCGACCGGCTGGGGACGGTCACCTACGCCAACCCGCGCGCCGCCGAGCTGCTGGGCCGGCCCCTCCCGGAGCTGCTCGGGCGGCCGCTGTGGGAGGCCGTGCCGTGGCTGGACCGTCCCCGGTACGAGGATCATCTGCGCGGTGCCCTGCTGTCGCCGGGGTCGGTGCACTTCCAGGTCAGACGTCCGTCCGGCGGCCCCGGCCGCGGGCGGTCGGCGCAGGACGAGGACGAGTGGCTCGCGCTGTCCGTCCATCCGGGCCCGGACAGTCTGGCCTGCAAGGTGGTGCCGGTGGGGGGAGCGGCCTCCGCGGCGCAGTCCGCCCCGATGGACGCGAGGCAGCTCAGCGCCGACGAGGTCGCGGGAGACGGATCCGCGGACGGGATCACCTCGGCCCCGGCCCAGTACCGTCCCATCGTCCTCGCCATCGCGCTGACCGAGGCGGTGACGGCACGCCAGGTGTCCGAGGTGGTGATGCGGGAGCTGCTGCCCGCCTTCGGCGGCCGTCGGCTGGCCATCTACCTGTTGCAGGAGCGGCATCTGTACCTGGCGTGGGAGACCGGCTTCCCGACGGGGTTCCTCGCGCCGTTCGACGGTGTCGGCCTCGACACCCGTCTGCCGGGGGTCGATACGCTCACCAGCGGCCGTCCCCTCTTCTTCGAGTCGATGGCGCAACTGGCGGCCGCGTACCCGGGCATCCCGCTGGACGCCATGGAGGGCGCCCGGGCCTTCCTGCCGCTGATCGCCTCCGGTCGGCCGGTCGGCTCCTGCATCCTGGGCTTCGACCGGACGCGCGCCTTCAGCGCCGAGGAACGCACGGTGCTGACCGCCCTGGCCGGACTGATCGCCCAAGCCCTGGAACGCGCCCGGCGCTACGACACCGAGGCCGCCCTCGCCCGGGGGCTCCAGGAGGCCCTGCTGCCGCACCGCCTGCCCGCGCATCCGCTGGTGGAGACGGCGGGCCGGTATCTGCCGGGCACCCAGGGGATGGATGTGGGCGGCGACTGGTACGACGTCGTGGAGGCGGGCGACGGGCTCGCGCTGGTCATCGGCGACGTGCAGGGGCACGGTGTCCAGGCGGCGGCCACCATGGGTCAGCTGCGCAGCGCGGTACGGGCGTTCGCGCTCGGCGACCGGCCCCCGGACGAGGTGATGAGCGGCACGAACCGGCTGCTCATCGACCTCGATCCGGGACAGTTCGCCAGCTGTTGCTACATCCGGCTCGATCCGGGCACGGGACGGGCCAGGGCCGCCCGCGCCGGCCACCCGCAGCCCCTGCTGCGTCACCCCGACGGCCGTACCGAGGTGCTGGATCTGCCGGGCGGGGTGGTGCTGGGAGTGGACCCGGGCGCCGTGTATCCGGTGACGGACCTGCTCCTGGAGCCCGACGCCGTACTGGCCCTGTACACCGACGGGCTGGTCGAAAGGCCGGGCCGGGACATCGACGAGGGCATCGCGAACCTGCGCACGGCCCTGTCCCAGGCCGGTGCCCCGCACACACGGCCCGGGGGCCCCTCGCTGGCCGGGACGGCCAACCGGCTCACCGAGGAGGCCCGGCGCGCCGCCGAGCGTCCCGACGACATCGCGCTTCTGCTCACCACGTGCCGGTCCGAGCGGAGGGCGCGGCGGCACTGACGGACGCCGTCCCCGCTCCCCGTCTCCCGGCGATGCGTCGTGGCAGACTCCGGCGCCGGGACCGGACGGTCAGTGCGCCGCGTCCAGCCGGGCGCGCTGATCCGCCGTCAGTTCCAGGCCGACGGCGGCCAGGTTCTCGTCCAGCTGGGCCACCGAGGACGCCCCGGCCAGCGGGAGCACGGGCAGCGCGCCGCCGATCTGCCAGGTGAGCACCACCTGGTTGAGCGTCGCTCCCGTCTCCCTGGCCGCGTCCCGCAGCACCGTGAGGCGGGCGGGTGTGCCGGGGTGGTCGTGGTCGGGCGGCAGGGGCTTGTCGTCCCGTACGCAGGCGCCGCCCAGGAGCGGGGAGTAGGCGACGAGCGTCAGCCCTCGCTCGGCCCTCAGGTAGCCGAGGAGGTCCGGGGTGGCTCCGCCGAGGCTGCCGTCCTCGAAGAGCGCGTCGGGCACGTCGGTGCGGGGCCGCAGGTGGCTGTGCTGGTACTGCAGCACCTCATGGCCGGGCAGTCCCTCGCTCGCGGCCAGCGCGCGGGCCCGCTCGACGCGCCAGGCGGCGTGGTTGCTCACCCCGAGCAGTCCGACGGTCCCCTCGGCCACCAGTTCGGCGAACCCCTCGACGGTCTCGCGCAGCGGGACCGTCCGGTCCTCGATGTGGGCGTACAGCAGGTCGAGCCGGTCCGTGCCCAGCCGTTCCCTGCTCCGTTCGGCCGCCTCCCGGATCACCTTCGCCGACAGTCCCTCCGGGTTGTCCCGGACGTCGGACGTCGCCGGGCGGCAGCCGGGCAGATCCTCACCGATGCCACTGGTCCCGGTCGCGCGCACATCGCGGACGTGGGCGACCGACGCGGCCGCACGAGTGCCCCGGCCGGCATCGGTCCTCCTCGCGGCTCGTCCCGTCCCCGACCGGTCGTCATGCGGAGGCGGAGTCCCGGGCCGGGGCCGGCACCGCGCGGGCCTCGCCGGCCGCCTCCTCGGGGGACAGCCGTGAGCCACGGTCGTACGCCTCCGTGAACGCGCGGTCGCCCAGGGCTGTCCGCGTCGCAGCGGTGATCCGGTCGACGTCGGCGCGTTCGGCGGGCGGCAGTGGGGCTCCGGCGCGGCAGCGGGCGGCCGCCGCCGCGCCCAGGAGGACGGCCGCGCAGGTGGCGGCGGGCCGTTGACCGGACGAGACCGCCGCGCCCGCGAGACCCTCCAGGGAGAGAGCCAGCGCGCGGGGCTCGGCGAGGGCGCGGGCGACGTCCAGCCCCTCCAGGTGGCGAGCCGCCGCCCCGCGCGCGTCGCCGCGGAGTTCGGCGACGAAGCCCAGCTCGGCCAGGAGCAGGTGGTCGCCGGCCCGGGACGACACGTCTGCGTAGCCGTCGCGAATGTGCAGCAGGTGCGCCTCCGCCCGGTCGAGGTCGCCGGAGCGGCGCGCACCGAGGGCGAGACCCATCTCGGAGTGGATCTCGCCGTACTTGTAGCCCTGCTCAGCCGCGATCCGGCGTGCCTGTTCGTGCAGGTCACGGGCGCGGTCCCAGTCACGGGCGAGCAACGCGAGGCGGCCCAGCCCGGAGAGCCGCGCGGACACCTCGGCCTCCAGACCCAGCTCCCGGGCCATCCGCAGTCCCTCGTGCTGGCGGCGCTCCGCGTCCGCGTACGCGCCCTTGATCTCGGCGAGCGCGGCCAGCGGGGACACGGTCTGCAACTCGCCCCAGCGGTCGCCCAGTTCGTGGAAGAGCTGGGCACTTCGCAGCCCGTCGCGGCCGAGTGCGGCAAGGTCGCCGCAGACGAGCGCGAGTGTCGCGCGGAGACCGAGCGCGGCGGCGGTGCCCCACTGGTCCTTCGCCGCGGTGAACAGGGCGAGGGCACGGGTGTTCAGCTCGTGGCCCTCGGCTGTGTCACCCGCGCTGAACAGGCCGTACGCACAGAGCCACAGGGCCCGCGCGCGGCGTACGGGGTCGGGGACGGCGTCGCCGGTGACGGTGAGGCGGCTTCCCGTGGCGGGGGCGCCCTCCCCCGCGGCGCGCGTACTCGCGGCGGCGGCCGCCGTGTGATCGCCGGTGAACAGAGCGAACGCGGTGTGCAGAAGCACGAGTTCGCCAGGGGCGGACGTGTCGGGATATGCGGTCAGCACCGACCCCAGGCTGCGGCGGGCCTCGGTGAGACGGCCTCGCAGGAGCCACCACCAGGCCAGCGCGGTGGTCAGCCGGACCGCCTCTGCGGGTTCGCCCGCGCCCGCGCGGCGCAGCGCCTCCTCGAGCGCCGTGCGCAGGTTGCCGGCCTCGGCGTCCAGACGGGCCAGCCAGGGCCGCTGCCCGGCGCCGCGCAGCTGCGGCTCGGCGTGTTCGGCGAGAGCGCGGTAGTGGCGCAGGTGCCGGTCCCGTACGGCGGTGAAGTCCTCCATCTCGTGGAGCTGCTCGGTCGCGTACGCGGCGACGGACTCCAGGAGGCGGTAGCGGGGGCCGGTGGGCCCGTCCACCACGACCACCAGGGAGCGGTCGACCAGCCGGGTGACGAGGTCGAGCACCTCCTCCGGGGTGACGCCGTCACCCGCGCAGACCGCCTCGGCGGCGTCGAGGTCGCAGCCGTCGCTGTGCGCGGCGAGGCGGCGCAGGACCATGCGCTCGGGCGCGCTGAGCAGCTCCCAGCTCCAGTCGATGACCGCCCGCAGTGTCTGCTGGCGCGGGGGCGCGCCCCGCTGCCCGAAGGTCAGCACGCGGAAGCGGTCGCTGAGCCGGGCCGCCAGGCCCGTCACGCCGAGGGCCCGCACGCGGGTGGCGGCGAGTTCCAGGGCGAGAGGGATGCCGTCGAGACGGCGGCAGATCTCTGCGACGGCGCGGCGCTCGGCCTCGTCCGGGGCGTCCGGGTCGCGCGGGAAGCCGGGGGTCGAGGCGGCCGCCCGCTCCATGAACATCCGGACGGCGTCCGCGGGCGGCAGGGGCTCGACGGAGACCATCGCCTCGCCCGCCAGACCGAGGGGCTGCTGCCCGGTGGCGAGGACGCGCAGGCCGGCCGCGGTGCGCAGGAGCAGCTCGGTGAGTTCGGCGGCGGCGTCGACGACGTGCTCGCAGTTGTCCAGGACGAGCAGGGTGCGGCGGTCGCGCAGGACCGCGGCGAGGCGGTGCGGGAGGGAGGGGGTGGCGGTGCCGGTGCCCGGCGCCGACCGTGGGGCGTCGTCCCGGATGCCGAGCGTGACCGCGACGACCTGGGCGAGGTCGGCGGCCGTGTCGGCGCGGATGCCGGAGAACTCCACGAGCCATACACCGTCGGTCGGTTCACCGGCCGGTGTGGTGTCCCGCTCGGCGATGGCCGCCGCCACGGCGAGCCGGGTCTTGCCGACGCCGCCGGGGCCGGTGAGGGTCACCAGCCGCTTCTCCGCGAGGAGTCGGGAGAGCTCGTCGAGGGCCTGCCTGCGGCCGATGAGGGGGGTGAGAGGGACGGGGAGGTTGGAGCACGAGCCTGGTCCCGCTCCGTCCGTCGCGTCCGCGGTGCCCGGGGTGTCCGTGCCGGGCACGGTGTCCACGGTCACCGTCGCGGACGCGCGGGCCGTCGCCACCGTCCCGGGGACGTCCGCGCTCAGTTCCGGATCCTGACGGAGCAACGCCACGTGCAGGGCGGTCAGTTCGGGACTGGGGTCGACCCCCAGCTCCTCGACGAGCCGGCATCTCAGGTCGTCGTACGAGGCGAGCGCCTCGTTCTGGCGCCCCGCCGCGTACAGGGCCCGCATCTGAAGGGCGCGCAGCCGCTCCCGCAGCGGATGACGGGCCACGAGGCCGGCGAGCTCCCCCGCGAGGAGAGCGTGGTCCTGCGCCTCCAGGCGCGCCTCCGCCTGCTCCTCCAGCACCGACAGGCGCTGCTCCGCGAGACGCTGCGCGGCAGCCCGTACGAACCCGCCGTCCGCGAAGTCCGCGTACGCCGGCCCGCGCCACAGGTCCAAGGCGTCGGTGAGCAACGCGGCCCGGGCGCGGGGGTCCCGGACGGATCCGGCCCGGGTCACCAGGGCGTGGAAGCGCTGGGCGTCCACCTCGTCCCCGCCGTGGTCGAGCCGTAGCCGGTAGCCGGGCGGCTGCCGCACCACCCGGTCGCGGCCGATGACCCGGCGCAGTTGGGAGACCTTCGCCTGAAGGGCCCCCAGAGGTCTTCCCGGAGGGACGTCGCCCCACAGGTCGTGGATGAGCCTGTCGGCGGAGACGGGTCCCTCGTCGTTCGCGAGCAGGTTTGCCAGCAGCGCCCGGACCTTGGCCTCGGGGACTGTGACTTCCCGTCCCTCGGCGTCCCACACCACCAGTGGCCCGAGCACCCCAAACCGCATGCTCACCACCGTACATGTTCCGGAAGGCGCACCCGGCAGCCGTTCGGCGGCACCGTCGGCCGGCCGTCAGGCGTTCCGAAGGTTTCCGGAAGGTTCCCCGAAGCGTCAGGGCACAGAGTCGTTCCCGTGGGTGGCATCACCCACCGGCGAGGAACGGACACCTTCGGAGGGAGCGGCAGCCATGGCCAAGTACGCGCGCAGACGGGCCCTGGTCGTCGGTGAAACCGGCGGCATCGGCCTGGCCGTCGCCAAACGGCTCGTGGAGGGCGGGGCCTCGGTCGTGCTGACGGCCCGCACCGCCGGCGAACGCGATCGGGCGGTCGCCGAACTGGGCTCCGCCGCCCGCGTCGTCGCTCCGTCCGCCGTCGAGGCCGCCCTGGCCGCACAGGCGGGCACCGGATCCGAAGGCACCGGCGAGGGTGGAGTCGACCTTCTCTTCTCCGACGCCGTCGCCACCGCGCGTGCCCTGCTGCCGCACCTCGAGGACGGCAGCGCGATCGTGCTCACCGCCCCGGCCCCGTGTCCCGACGCCGTACGGGAGTTCGCCGCCGAGCTCGCCTCCCGGGGCATCCGGGTGAACGCGGTCGCCCCGGGCTGTATCGAGGCGCCGGGTGCCGGCGCCCTGCCCCTGCCTCCGCTGGGCCGGCTCGGCGCCGCCGAGGAGGTGGCCCGCGCCGCGCTCTTCCTGGCCACGGAGGCGACGTTCACCACGGGAGTGCGGTTGCCCGTCGACGGCGGGCTCGGCTCCCCGTGACCGGTCGCCCTCCGGCCGCCACCGTCCCCGCACGCCCCGTCCCCCGTCCCCATCCGGAAAACCTGGAGCACACGCCATGAGCACCGCACCCGACACGGCGCCCTCAGCCGCGGCGGCAACGAACCCGCAGAGCGAGGGCGAGGGACAGCAGAACCTGCCGCTCCTCGCCCTGCTCGCCCTGGCCACCGCCGTCTTCATCACCAGCCTCACCGAGACCCTCCCCGCCGGTCTGCTCCCCGCGATGAGCCGGGACCTGGCAGTGAGCGAGTCCGCGACCGGTCAGACCGTCACGGTGTACGCGATCGGCACCGCCCTGACCGCGATCCCGCTGACCGCGGCCACGGCAGGCTGGCGGCGCAGGAAGCTCCTGCTCACCGCCATGGCGGGCTTCGCCCTCGCCAACACCGTGACGGCCGTGTCGTCCGTCTACGAGCTGACGATGGCGGCGCGCTTCGTCGCCGGTGTCGCGGCCGGTCTCGCCTGGGCCCTGCTCGCCGGCTACGCCCGGCGCATGGCCCCCGCCCACCTCCAGGGCAAGGCGATCGCCATCGCCATGGCGGGCATTCCCGTCGCGCTCTCCCTCGGCGTCCCCGCCGGTACCTTCCTCGGTGACTGGCTCGGCTGGCGCGTGGCGTTCCTCGCGATGACGGGCCTCACGCTGCTGCTTCTGGGGTGGATCGTCGCGGCCGTACCGGACTTCCCCGGCCAGGGGCGCGGCGAGCGGCCGAAGATGCTGCGCACCCTGCGTATTCCGGGAGTCACCCCCGTCCTCTTCGTCACGCTCGTCTTCGTCCTGGCGCACACCATCCTGTACGCGTACATCGCCACGTACCTCGACGACCTGGGTCTGGGCGACAGCACCGGCCTCGTGCTCCTCGTCTTCGGCGCCGCGTCGCTGGCGAGCATCTGGATCACCGGCGCGCAGATCAACCGCCGGCTGCGCGCCCTCGGTATCGGCAGCGCCGTGCTCGTCGCCGTCGCCGCCGCGCTCCTCGCCGTCCTCTCCGACTCGACCGCCCTCGTCTACGTCGCCGCGGTGCTGTGGGGTCTGGGCTGGGGCGGGGTGCCCACGGTGCTCCAGACCGCGGCGGGGGACGCCGGCGGTGAGTCCGCCGACGCGGCTCAGGCGATGCTCGTGACGCTCTGGAACGTCGCGATGGCGGGCGGAGGCATCCTCGGAGGCATCCTGCTCGACGCGGCCGGCAGCGAGTCCTTTCCCTGGACGGTTCTGCTGCTCCTGCTGCCGGTGATCGCGGTCGTCCTGTACGCCCGTCGTGCCGGTTTCCCCGCCCGCCGGCCGGTGGCCGCGGCCGAGTCCACGGAGCCGGCGGCCTGACGAAGCGACGTCGCCCCGGGCGACCGCCGGAGGTGGTTCACTCCCCGGCGGTCGCGGTGCGTCACTCGTCACCCGGGGCCCGCCGGGGCCGCCCGACAGCAAGCTGGATCATGGTTTCACGACTTGTTAATATTTCATCAGACATGTCCGTGACCCGGTTTCACCACTGGTAGAGCCCCTTCCGCGCTCCGCTAGGGTCACTGGGACGGGCCGGACCGAAGGGCGTTCACCCAGGTCAGCCCGCGAATTGGCAAAGTAGACGGCCGATCCGGGCAAACTCCGTTCAGGGCGGTACTTTCACCTCGTACGTATGTGCCATGCATCCACCCGGATGTGTTCGGTGACGGGTATCGAGGGGGCGTAGCGTCAGATGTCGTCAAGTGAGGTACGCGCGGGGGAGCCGGGCGGCGGCGCATACATGCAGACGTTCATGGACGACGTCTTCCCCACGTTTCAGCGCTCCGAGCAGCGCCGTTGGGCCCAGGCGTACCTGTGGGGGCTCGTCCACGGGTCCGGCAGGAAGACACCGCGGCGCATGGCGCGGGCGAACCCCTTACCCGCGGCAGCGGCACGGGGCCTGCACCAGTTCATCAACGCCAGCCCGTGGGACTGGGTTCCGGTGCGCCGCCGGCTCGCCCTGCTGGTGGCCGCCCGTACGAGACCGCACGCCTGGACCGTCGCCGAACTCGTCATCCCCAAGCGGGGCGAGCACTCGGTCGGCGTGCACGGCCGGGTCGACGCCGGGACCGGACGCACCGTCAACTGCCAGCGCGCGCTGGGGTTCTTCCTCGTCACGGGCACCGAGAGCTACCCGGTGGACTGGAGCCTCGTACTCGGCGGCGTGTGGGACTCGGACCAGGAGCGCAGGCGCCGTGCGCGCATCCCGGCCGCCGAGGCCGGGCGCACCGCCGCCGACCAGGTCGTGCGGCACGCCGCCGAGGTGGCCGCACAGCCCCGGCTTCCGCGGCTGCCCTGGGTGCTGGATCTCACGCGGTGCGACGACGTGGTCGGGGTCCTCGCCGGCCTCGCCCGGCTGCGTGCCGACGTCGTGTGCGAGGTCTCCCCGGACCAGCCGGTGTTCGCGGGCGGGCAGGCGCCCGTCCTGACCACCGTGAGCGCGCTCATGGACGTACGGCGCGCCCGGCAGACGCATGTGATCCTCCGCCAGAGCTCCGGCGGCCGCGTCAGGGGCGCACCGGTTCACACCCATACGGGCAGGGTGGCGCTGCCGGGAACAGCGACCGGTGACGACACCGGGTCCCGTCCGTACCGCGCACTGGAACGGCCGGATCCGGAGGGCCGGCAGCCGGCCAGGTACTGGCTCACCACGCTCACGGAGCGCCGGGTGGAGGAGACCCTCGGGCTCGCCCGGGGCCACACCTCGGCACTGTCGGCCGTGCGCACACTCGGCCGGCGGTTCGGGGTCCTCGACTTCGAAGGCCGCTCGTTCCCCGGCTGGCACCACCACATGACCATGGTTTCGGCCGCCTACGCCTACCAGCACCTGTACGGCTCCCCCCGCCCAGCGGCCCCGCCGCCGGACCCGCCCCCCGCACCGCTCGCGGCGCTGGCCGGCGCCCTGACCTGATGTGGAGCCGAGGAGTGGGGGTGGGCACGTGAGGGTGCTGGTGGTGGAGCAGGACAGCGAGGCAGCGGCGACCATGGTGAGTGATCTCAGACGGCAGGGATTCACCGCGCGCAGTGTCGGCACCGGAGAGCTGGCCCTGCGGGTGCACGGCGACGCGGATCTGGTGCTCTTCTCCCTGGAGCTGCCGGACATCGACGGTCTGGAATTGTGCCGCGAACTGCGCAGGAGCGCCGACACGGCACTGATAGCCGTCACCGACGCCGAAGACGAACTGGGGCGGGTCCTCGCCCTGAACGCGGGCGCCGACGACTGCGTGGTGAAAACCTGGGGATTCCGTGAGGTCGGGGCTCGTATCGGAGCGGTCCTGCGCCGGGCCCGGCCCCGTCAGACCCTCCCGGAAGCCATTTCGCTGCGCCCTCTGCATATCGATCCCCGGCTGCGGGAAGTGCGTCTGCACAACCGGCTCATCAACGTCACGTCGAAAGAATTCGAGCTGCTCTACACCCTGGCCGCCACCCCCGAAACGGTCGTGACGCGCAAGGAGTTGATGGCCCGGGTCTGGGGAAGCGACTGGGGGCACACCAGTCGCACCATCGACACGCATGTGAGCAGTCTCCGGGCGAAACTCGGGTGCAGCGGCTGGATCATCACGGTCCGGGGCGTCGGCTACCGCATGGGGCACGCCTGGCGCATGCCCGAATCGTCCGCGGGCTGAGGGCCGGCTCGGCAAAGGGCCCCGGGAGAGCGCGCCGCCCCGGGGCCCTGTCCGTCGTGCCGGTCAGACCGTCGCGCGCTCCAGCCTCCGCAGCAGCGGGTGGCTCGCCTCGCCGGTGTCGCCCGCCACCCGGCGCGCCCACCAGGCCGACGCGAGGTTCGAGGTCAGCAGCGTGCGTCTCGGCTCCCGCCGGACCAGTTCGGTGAGCGCGGCGAGTGTCCCCATGCCCGTCCCGGTGAACAGCAGAGCCGTACCGGCGGGCAGTTCCCGCTCCCGCAGGCGGCGCAGGACCGCCGCGGTCGTCACCTCGTACGGGTCGTAGTGTGCGTCGCCCGCAGCCGGACCCGCAGGGCCCGGATCGACCGGGACGAGCACCACTTCGTCGACCGTCAGTCCTGCCCGCTCCCAGAAGGCGCGTGAGGTGTCCGTGAGCCACGGCTGGTACGGAGAGACGAGCGTCAGACGCCTCACGTCGAGCGCCTCGCAGGCGGCGAGGATCGCCTGGGTGGAGGACTGCACAGGGAAGCCGGCACGCTCGGACAGTTCGTCGCAGAAGGCCCGGTCGCCCTCGGGTCCCAGCAAGTAGTGCGACGCGCTGCACGCGACCACGGTGGCGTCCAGACGCAGGGCACCGAAGCTGCCGAGCAGTCCCGGAAGCACCTCGTTGTACGTCTCCAGCATGGTCCTGAGCCCGGCTCCGGGGGTCACCGGGAAACGGGAGGTGTACACGTTCATCCCGGTACCGAGCAGATGGTTGAACTCGGGTTCCGCCGTGGGGTTCTCCGGCGGCACGACGAGCCCCAGCCGGGGCAGCGAGAAGAGATCCATGTCCGCACCGTAGGACGCGGGTCCCGCCGACGCCCGTACGTCGTGCGGTATTTGGCGAGCACACCACACCCTTCTTGCAGTCCCTTTCCCTTCTGACATTCCTTGACACTCCACCACACAGCTCTGACACCGGCGATGTTGCTCTTTCCGGCCGGGGGACGAAGGATATGGATCAGCGATCCGCGATCAACGCCGAGGCACCCCCCAATTCCGATTCACAGACCCTTTCGGGAATGCAACCCCTGTCGGGAACAAGGAGTGGAAGAAAATGCCAGCAGCAGAGAGCCCCGAAAAACTGGAAAGGCCTCCTCGCATATCCGACGCGACGCTGCGGGACTCCGCACACATGGCGGGCGTCGAGTTCGGCCCCGAGGACGCCGCCGCCATCGCGGACCTGCTGGTGCGTACGGGCGTCGAACTCGTCGAGGTGGGCATGGTCTCCGGCCCCGAATCCAGGGACGCCGACCTCGTCCTCGCCACCCACGGGGCCATCGGCCCGGACCGCAGCATGACGCTTCTGGTGGTGCGCGACCGCCGTCAGGTCGCTCGGGCTCTCGACGAGGCCGAGCGCCTGGGCGTGCGCCACATCATGTACTCCATCCCCACCTCCGAGCAGCACGCACAGTTGAAGCTCGACTCGGCCAGCCCCAAGTTCCTCCAGGCGCTCGCGCGTTCGGCGATCACGCAGGCCAAGGAGCGCGGCTTCCACGTCACGTTCAGCGGCGAGGACGGCGCCCGCACTCCCAGGGAACGGCTGGTTCCCTACGTCGAGGCCGGGTTCGCGGCAGGTGCCGACCGGTTCCGGCTCGCGGAGACCGTCGCCTACCTGTCCCCGTGGCAGATGGAAGAGGTCATCGCGGACATCGCCGCGATCGACGGCTCCGAGATCGAGATCCACTCGCACAACATGCTGGGGATGGCCGTCGCCAACTCCCTCGCCGCCGTCCGAGCGGGCGCCCAGTGGATCTCTGCGACGGTCGGCGGCATCGGGGAGCGAGGCGGCAATGCCCCGCTCGCCGAGCTGCTCACCTCGCTGCGCGTGATCCACGGCGACACGCGCTTCGACCTGACCCATCTCACCGAGCTGTCACGCATCGCCCTCAGAGGCGCCGGCCTCGGGGACGCCTTCCAGTCCGGACCGACCACCCCGCACGCCTTTGCGTACGAACTGCCCGGCCAGCTGAACCACCCGCACGCGTACGAGACCCTCCCCGCCGAACTCGTCGGCAACACACGCGAGTTGCGGGTACGCAGTCGGCTGACCGGCGCCCTGGTCGCCTGGGCCCTGGCCGACTCGGACCTCGAGGTCGACGTCGGCGCCCTCACCGCGTGGCTGGCCGAGCGGCAGGAGCGCGACGGCCGCCCGCTGCTCGACCGGGACGCGATCCGCAAGGCAGCCATCGACTTCCGCCCCGTGCACGCCTGACATCCCCACCGCCCATGTCCCGCCCATTTTCACGGAGTTGACGATGTCCACCGCCACCCTGACCGGCGTATGCCCCGAGTGCGAGACCGACCTGACCGTGCCCCCGGTCACCAAGGGCGAGACCCTCTCCTGCCCGGAGTGCATCCTGACCCTCCGCGTCGAGGCCGTCGAGGACGGCCGGCTGACGCTGGAGATGATCGAGGTGCAGCTCCGCGACTGGGGCCAGTGACATGGGCGGTCATCGCGCTGTCGCCATCGTCGCCGACCGCATCGCCTGGGAGGAACGCCTGATCATCGAGGCCGGGCCCGCCTCCGGTCTGCGCATCGACTGGGTCAACGACGAGTCCCTCTCCCTCGGCCACCCCGACGCCCCGGCCGTCCGGGGGTACGACACCCTGCTGATCCGCAGCCGCAGCTACACCCGCGGGGGACTGATCGCCACCCTCGCCGAAGCGGCCGGCGTCCCCACCCTGAATACCGCCCGGGCCATCCACGCCTGCGAGAACAAGGCCGCCCTGCGCGCCCTGCTGCACACGGCGGGCGTGCCGGTGCCGGACCACCGGCTCGTGCTGTCCCGCAAGGACTTCGACAAGGCGCTCGCCGATCTGCCACTGCCCCTCGTCCTCAAGCCCGTCTTCGGCGGCATGGGCAAGCGGGTCACGCTCATCCGGCACGCCGACACCGCCCACTCCGTGTACGACTACATCGAGGACCTGGCCCACGCCTTCGAGCAGGCCAGCGTGGTGGAGCCGTACCTCGGCGGCACCTCGGTGCGCTGCCTCGTCGTCGGGCGTGAGCTGGTCGGCGCGGCGGAGTTCGAGAGCGGCGGGAGCGACTGGCGCAACAACGCCGCGCTCGGCAACAAGAACCGTGCGGTCGCCCACGACCCCGACGTACTCAAGATCATCGACGGTGTGGTGGGTGTGCTCGGCCCCGGGATCTACGGGGTCGACCTGTTCGGCACCCCGGACGGTTACGTCGTCAACGAGGTCAATCACGCGCCCGGGTTCCGGGCGGTGTCCTCCGCCACCGGGGCGGACATCCCCTCGGCCATCGGCCGTTACGTGCAGGAGCTACTCGCATGATCCGTGCAGGAGTCGTCGGTGCCTCCGGGCTCGCCGGCGGCGAACTCATCCGACTCATCAGCCAGCACCCCGACCTGGAGCTGACGTTCCTCGGCGGTTCCTCCAGCATCGGCAGGCGTCCCTCCGAGCTGCACCCCGGCCTGCGCATCCACCAGGGCCTGACGGTGCAGCCGGTCACCGAGGAAGTCGCGGACCAGGTCGACGTCCTCTTCCTGGCCACCCCGGCCACGGTCTCGGCCGAGTTGGCCTCACTGCTCGCCGACCGGATCCCGGCCGTCATCGACCTCAGCGGTGCCTTCCGCATCCGCACCCCGGAACTGCACGACCGCTGGTACCCGAAGGTCAAGCGGCGGGCCGACCTGACGGACCGCTTCGTCTACGGCGTACCGGAACTGGTCGGCGACCGCCTGAAGGACGCCGCCCTGATCTCGCTGCCCGGCTGCTACGCCACCGCCATCACCTTGGGCCTGGCCCCGCTCACCCTCGGCCTCGGTCTCGCGCTGAAGACGGTGGTGGTGGACGGAAAGAGCGGGTCGAGCGGCGGCGGACTCCAGCTGCGCACCTCCGACCTGCACCCGTTCCGGGCCGGAGCCATCGCCCCCTACTCCCCCACCGGGCACCGGCACGCCGCCGAGGTCGGTGACTTCCTGGAGCGGAGCAGGCCCGGCGGCATCGGCAGCCTGTCCATGTCGGCGTACGGCGTCTCGAACGTACGCGGGCTGCTGACCTCCTCGTACGTCTTCACCGACGACAAGGTGGACCAGCGCGAGCTGTCGCGGGCCTACCTGCGCTTCTACAAGGGGCGCCCGTTCGTGCGGGTGCGGCGGCACGACGAGACACTGATCCCGGTGCCCGACCCGCAGGTCGTCCTCGGTTCCAACTTCGCGGATGTGACGGTCCTGCACGACGAGGAGGGCGGCCGGATCGTGGTCCTCGCCGCACTCGACAACCTCGTCAAGGGCGCCGCGGGCCAGGCCGTGCAGGCTCTGAACCTGAGGTTCGGCCTGCCGGAGGAGACGGGGCTGACGCAGCAGCCGGTGATGCCGGCATGAGCACACATCGTTCCGCGCCCACGGTGGTCAAGCTCGGCGGGAGCTGCCTGGACGATCTGGACGGCGGCTGGTGGGACGACCTGGCCCGCCACGGCCAGGACCACCCCCTGGTTCTCGTGCACGGCTGGTCCAAACCGCTCAAGAAGGTCAGCGCCCGCTACGGCGAACCGTCGGCGATCCTGCGCGACCGGTACGGCAACCAGAGCCGGTGGACCACTCCCGAGGTCATCGACGACATCAAGGCCGTCAGCGCCGAACTCGCCGAGGACGTCCTGGGGCGGCTGAAGGACCGGGGCATCACCGCCGAGCGGCTGCTCGGCAGCGAGGGTCTGGTGAGCGCGGGCCAGGGCGAGCGCTGGTGGTGGCGGGAGAAGCAGCTCGTCGAGCTGGACAACCTCGTCGGACCGATCACCGGGGTCGACGTGGCCCCGCTGACGAACCTCCGGCCCGGCCACGCCTGCCTCGTCACCCCTCTCGCGCGGAACGCGGCGGGCCAGGAGGTCAACACCGACGCCGACCGGGCCGCCGCCGCGATCGCGGGGGCCACCGGCGCGAGAGACCTGGTCCTGGTCACCGACGTCGGCCACCTCCTGATCGACGGGGAACCGGTGCGCCGGATCAGTGGCCGGGACGCGGCCGCCTTTCGCGACAGGGGCGCGAAGGGCGGCATGCGCAAGAAGCTACGAGCCGCCGGCGAGGCCCTGGAGCACGGCGTGGAGCGGGTCGTCATCGGCAGCGCCGCCGTCACGGAACTGCTGGACGGCCGTACCGGCACGCTCATCACCGACACCCCGACCTCCACCCGCACGTCAGGAGCGAGCGCATGACGCGGCCCCGTGTCCTGGTCGTCGACAACGGCACACTCTCCCTGCGGCAACTCCGCTCCCGTTTCGAGGAGTTGGGGTCACAGACCGAGGTGTCCGACGCCGTGTCCGTACCCGCCCGGGTGGACGGCCGCTACCAGGCGATCGTGCTGAGCGGCACGAAGGTGCGCGCGTACGACAGCGAGTACTACCAGCCGCTGACCGACCTCGTCGCCCACGCCAGCGTGCCGGTCTTCGGCATCTGCGGCGGCATGCAGATACTCGCCGTGGCGGCCGGCGGACACCTCGTGCAGGGGCCGCAGCGGGTCGGCGGACACGAGGCGCAGGTCGACACGGAGGAGCCGCTCTTCGCCCATGTGAAGCCGACGGTCACCGTCTTCCACCGGCACACCCTCTACCTCCGGGAAGCTCCGGCGGGTTACCGCTCGATAGGCCGCTCCGAGCACGCGCCCGTCGAGTTCCTCCGCTCCGACGACGGCCGGATCCTCGGCTCGCAGGCCCATCTGGAGTTCCGCAGGGACGGTCTGGAGATCCTGCGCGGCTTCGCGCAGCTCTACCAGTGAGCCGCGTCCGGCCCGGCTCCCCCTGTCCGCCGACTCACGACACCGCTGACACACCAGACCCAAGGACTACGCCATGAGTGCTCCGGAAGACCCGCAGGACCCCGCCCTCACCGTCCACCTCAACGGCAGCGGGGGCACCATCAAGGGCTGGGTGGTGGTCGACACGCTCGTCGACGGCCTGGCCATGGGCGGCACCCGGATGACCGCCGGGGTGACCGAGGACGAAGTCGCCGGCCTGGCCCGCGACATGACCGAGAAGTTCACCCTGGCGGGGCTGCGCATCGGCGGCGCCAAGGCCGGGATCGTCTCCGACGGCGCCGACCGCGAGGAGACCTTCCGCACCTTCGGCCGCACGGTGAAACCGCTCCTGCACGGCGGCATCCACCTCGGCATCGACATGGGCGTCACCCCCGCCGACCGGGCCGTCTTCTTCGCCGAGGCGGGCTACGACCCCCGCTACCGCCTCGGCGCCCCGGACATGCCGATCGACTGGCGCACGTACTACGAGCCCCTGATCGACGTCACCGGGCATGGGGTCGGGGTCGCCGCGGTCACCGCCCTGGAGGCAAGCGGCCGCAGGGAGCCGGCCCGGGTGGTCGTGCAGGGCTTCGGCGCGGTGGGCCGGGCGGTGGCGCGGTTCCTGGAGGACCGCGGGCACATCATCGTGGGCGTCGCCGACGTCCAGGGGACCATCACCGCGGACCGCCTGCCGGTGGCCGAACTGGTCGCTGTGACCGATGAGTTCGGGCGCATCGACCGCACCCGCCTGCCGCAGGACGTCACCCTCTCCAGCGGGCCGGACGCGTGGCTGGACGTCGCCGCGGACATCCTGATCCTGGCGGCGCAGAAGTACGCGCTCACCGCCGAGAACACCCACCGTCTGCGGGCGGGTCTGGTGGTCGAGGGCGCCAACCTCGCCTCCAGTGCGGTGGCGAAGGAGAAGGTCGCCGCATCCGGGGCCGCCCTGGTCCCGGGCGTGATCGCCAACATCGGCGGCGCCGCCTCGGCGGCCCTGGCCGTCACCCGGGTCGTCCCGTTCGACCTGCCGGCCGAGGCGCGCAAGGCGTGGGTTTTCGACTGGGTCGGTGACCGGGTGCGGCGGAACACCCGGGACCTGCTGGAGATCGGGGCCGCCCGGGCGGGCGATCCGCTTCCCGAGCTGCTCGCGGCCCGCCGGAAGGACCGCTGATGAGTACGGCGGCTTCGGCACGGTCCACCACCCCCGGGGAGGAGGCCCGGCCCGGTCGGCGAGAGGCGGCGGGCCCGGCCTCCCGGGAGCACTCCGCCGAGTACCGGCACCGCGGGTGGTGGCGGGACGAGACCTTCCTCGACGACCTGCACCGCCAGGCCCGCCTGCGCCCGCGCCGGCTGGCCGTCGCGGGCCGGCGCGTCGCGGAGTCCCGCACCGACACGCTCGACTACGCCGAACTGAACCGGCTGACCGACCGGTTCGCCCTGGCCCTGCTCGAACTGGGTGTGGAACGGGGGGACTTCGTCGCCGTACAGCTTCCCAACCGCTGGGAGATGGTGCCGCTGATCTTCGCCTCGATCAGGGTCGGCGCCGTCGTCATCCCGATGTCGCCCATCTGCACGGAGGAGGAACTGCGCCACCGCCTCGGACTCACCGGTGCCCGGGTGTGCGTCACCCTCCCCGAATGGTCGGGCACACCGCTCGCCGAGACCGTCGTCCGACTCAAGGGCGAACTCCCGTCCCTCGCTCATGTGTTGGTGGTCGACGGCCCGGTCCCCGAGGGCGCCCTCCCCTTCCACGGGCATTTCGTGGCTGTGGAGCGGGAGGAACAGGAGGACGCCGCCGCGCGGCTGGAGGGCCTGGCGCTCGGGGCGGACGACCCGTTCGTGGTGCTGTTCACCTCCGGCACCACCGGCCCGTCCAAGGGCGTCCTGCACAGCCAGAACACGGTCCACTCGGCCGTACGCGGGTACGTCGACGCGTTCGGGGCGGGCGACGACTGGGTTGCCGCGGTCTCCACCCCGCTCGTCCACTACTCGGGGTTCGCACAGGGTGTCCTGGCAGGTGTCATGCTCGGCGGCACCGTCGCCTTCCAGGACGTACGCCGCAACGAGGCACTGCTCGACCTGGTGGAACGGTACGGTGCCACCCTCCTGTACGGGCCGCCCGCCACCCTCGCCGACGTCGCAGCGTCGCAGCGGGCCGAGCAGCGCGACACCCGTACGCTGCGGCACGTGGTGATCGGCTCGGCGCCGGTGCTGCAGGAGCTTGCCGACGAGGTGCACGAGACGCTCGGCGCCCGGGCCCACTCCCTGTGGGGCATGTCGGAGAACGGCCCCGTGACCACCACCCGGCCGGAGGACCCCGAGGGCTGGGCGGCGCGGAGCAACGGGCGCGCCATCGACGCCATGGAGACCCGCATCGAGACCGCCGAGGCGCTCGGAGCCTCGGCGGCACCCGGCACGCTGGGCTCGGTGGGACGGCTCAAGGTGCGCGGCGCGTCGCTCGCCCTCGGATACCACGCGCGTCCGGAGGCTTTCGCGGCCGAACTCGACGCGGACGGCTGGTTCGACACCGGCGACCTCGCCCGCGACGACGGCCGGGGTGGTGTCCGCATCGTCGGCCGGGCCCGGGACGCGATCGTGCGGGACGGGCACGTGGTGCCGATGACCGAGCTGGAGGCGGTGATCGGCAGCCACCCGAAGGCAGCGGAAGCCGCGTTGGTCGGCCTGGAGCCGGCCGAACGCGGCCCGCGGGACGGCGGAGCGGGCGGTGCCCGGAGCGTGATCGTCGCCGTCGTGGTCGGTCGCAGCGGGGAAGGCCCGTCGCTCGACGAGGTCCGGGCCCGCGTCACGGCGGCGGGGTACGACCCCCGCTTCCTGCCGGACCGGGTGGAGCCGGTCCCGGCTCTGCCGAAGACGCTGACCGGCAAGGTCCGCAAGGCGGAGCTGCGCGAACGGTTCGCCTCGACGACGCCGGCGTCCTGACCACCCCTGTCCCGCCCCCGAGAGCTGGAGCTGCCATGCCCGAACCCACACCGGTCTCCATGTCGGCCACGCTGGCCGCGGACGAGGCCCTGGCCCGACGGCGCCGGGCCGGGGAGCGGGTCCTTTCGATGGCCGCCGGAGAGATCGGCCTGCCCGTCCTCCCCGCGCTCAGGGAACGGTTCGCCGCCGCGGCCGCCGAGAACGCGTACGGCCCCGTCGCCGGGAGTCCGCTCCTGCGGACCGCCGTCGCCGGATACTGGGAGCGCCGCGGCCTGGCCGTGGACCCCGGGCTCGTCGTGGCGGGCCCCGGCAGCAAGGCGTTGCTGTTCGCGCTGTTCCTCGCCATCGGCGGGGACGTGATCGTGCCGGTGCCGAGCTGGGTCAGCTACGCGGCTCAGGCCCGGCTCGTCGGCGCCCGGTCCATCCCGGTACCGATCCTGCCGGGGCAGGGCGGGGTGCCCGACCCGGACCGGCTCCGCGAGGCCGTCGCCGCCGCCCGGGCCGTCGGGCACAACCCGCGCACCGTCGTCGTCACCGTGCCGGACAACCCGACCGGCACCCTCGCCTCGGCCGGCACCGTGCGGCAACTGGCCGAGGCCGCACGCGAACTGGACCTGCTCATCGTCTCCGACGAGATCTACTGCGACCTGGTGTACGACACCTCCGCACCGGCCGTCTCGCCGGCCCGGCTCGCTCCTGAGCGGACCGTGGTCACCACCGGACTCACCAAGAACCTGGCACTGGGCGGCTGGCGCACGGGAGTGGCCCGGCTGCCGGACAGCGAGCAGGGGCGCGCCCTGCACGCCCGGCTCGTCGCGGTCGCCAGCCAGATCTGGTCGAGCCCGCCCGCGCCGGTGCAGACGGCCGCCGCGTACGCGTTCACCGAGCCGCCCGAGGTCACCGACCGGGTCACGGCGAGCCGGCGGCTGCACGAGCGGGTGGTGCGGGCCGTCGCGGCCCAATTCACCGCCGTGGGCGCGGAACTGGCTCCCGTCGCCGCCACCTGCTACCTCTACCCGGACTTCGAGCCGTTGCGGGACAGCCTCGCCCGGACGCACGGGGTGCACGACGGCGACGCCCTGGTCCGGCTGCTCTCCGAACGACACGGGGTCGGTGTCCTGCCGGCGAGCGCCTTCGGGGAGCCGGGGCGCCCCCTGCGGATCCGGGCGGCGACCAGCCGCCTCTACGGCGACACCGACGGACGGCGCACGGCCGCGCTGGAGGCGGCGGACCCGCTCGCCCTGCCGTGGATCCGGGAGTCCGTCGACCGGGTCGGCGAGGTCCTGGCCTGGCTCACCGGCACGGAGCTGTCCGCCCCCATCTCCCACTTCTGACCCCACCTCACCCACCCGACAGAGGAGTCAACCATGTCCCACCCCCACCTGCCCGTGCTGTTCGAGGCTCTCCACCACGGTGAGCGCCATGTCGGCTTCGGGCGTCCCGAGGACGGCGCCCCGCTGACCCTGTACCGGGTGGAGGAGGGCCGGACGGCCGCTGCCTTCATCGCCACGGACGGTTCGGAGCAGGCCTTGCGGACCGCTCTCACCGAGGGCGCGGCGACGGTCACCGTCACCGCGGGCGACCCGGAGCTGCGCCTGCTGCCGCCGCTGCTGCCGGCGGCCACGGGCAGCGCCCTGCTGAGCGGCTTCATGGGCACGCACAAGAAGAAGTGGGGCGGCGAAACGGCCCCTGAGGGCGCGGAGTTCACCCCGCCGAAGTGGTTCTTCAAGGGGTTCGGCGACTGGGTGCGGCTGCCGGGTGAGGTGCTGAATGTTCCGGCGCACCCGGTCGCCCTCATCGAGGAGCCGGAGGTCGCTCTCGTCTACGTCAACGATGCCGACGGCACGCCCCACTACGCCGGGTACACCTTCGGCAACGACCTGTGCGACATCGGTCTGCACCGCCAGGACCCGGGCTACAACCCGTACTGCAAACTGTGCGACACGGCGCTCACCCCCTGGCTCTTCCTCGGCCCCCCGCCGCGCACGGTGACCGGCCGGGTCACCATCTCCCGGGACGGCGCGACCGCTTGGGAAGGCGCCTTCGACTGCGGGGACGACGCCCTGTACTACCGGGTGCAGGACATGGCGGACCACCTGTTCACCTTCCCGGCGGTGCGGCGGCCCGGACTCGTCAACTACGTACTCCTGGGCGCCGACGAGGCCAGCTTCCACGACGGTTTCCGGATTGCCGACGGCGACCGCATCGCCATCGACGTGAAGAGCCACGGCGTCGCATTCGAGAACCAGGTGCGCTACGTCTCTCCGGCGCCGTCCACCACCCCGGGTGCGGTCCCGGCCCCCTCCGCGGACGCGCCCGAACCTGTTCCGGCGGCATGAACACCTCGTTAAGTGCGGCCAGTTGAGCTGGGCAGGCGCCGACCGGCCCAGGCACGCTGAGGCCACCACCGCGTCCCGAGGACCGACGACACGCCGACCGACTTCGCAGGAGGAGACCGCACCGTGCCCGCCACCCGTAAGAAGCAGGTGCACCTCGCGGCACAGCTGCCCGGCATCCACAACGTGACCGTCTGGTCGGACCCGCGCTCCGGGAGCCAGATCTCCATCGACTCCTTCGTCCGGCTCGCGCAGACCGCCGAACGCGGCAAGTTCGACTTCTTCTTCCTCGCCGAGGGACTGCGGCTGCGCGAGCACAAAGGACAGGTCTACGACCTGGACATCGCGGGGCGCCCGGAGAACCTGACCATGCTGAGCGCCCTGGCCGCCGTCACCACCGACCTCGGCCTCGCCGCCACCGTCAACACGACCTTCAACGAGCCGTACGAGGTGGCGCGCAGGTTCGCGACCCTGGACCGGCTCAGCGGCGGCCGGGCCGCCTGGAACGTGGTGACCAGCTACGACGCCTTCACCGGGGAGAACTTCCGCCGGGGCGGCTTCCTGCCCGAGGCCGACCGCTACACCCGGGCCGCCGAGTTCCTCTCCACGGCACGGGAGCTGTGGGACAGCTGGACGGAGGGCGACCTGCGCGCAGACGCGGCGACGGGAGAGTTCGTCAGGGCCGGGACCGGCCGCTTCGCCCACCACGGACAGCACTTCGGCATATCCGGCCGGTTCACCACCCCGCCCGGCCCGCAGGACCGCCCGGTGATCATCCAGTCGGGCGAGTCCGACGCGGGACGCGAGTTCGCCGCGTCCGACGCCGAGGTCATCTTCAGCAAACACAACCAACTCGACGCCGCCCGCGACTTCTACCGGGACGTGAAGCGGCGCCTGGCCCGGTACGGCCGCAGCCCCGACGATCTGCTGATCCTCCCCACCGCCAACGCGGTCGTCGCCGACACCGACGAGGAGGCCGCCGCCTACGCCGCGGAGATCAGCCGCGACCTGGTGAGCCCGCAGACCGCGATCGCCCACCTGGAGGCGGTCTGGGGCCGCGACCTGTCCGCCTACGACCCGGACGGACCGCTTCCCGACATCGAGCCGGCGGACGACGCGCACCTCCTCAAGGGCCATTCCGTGTTCAGGAAGGGCCGGGGAGAGACGGCGCGGCAGTGGCGCAAGCTGGCCGAGGAAAGGAACCTCTCCATCCGGGAACTGGTCGTCGAGGTCGGCGGACGCCAGACGTTCGTCGGCAGTCCGCGTACGGTCGCCGACGTCATCGACCACTTCGTCCAGACCGACGGTGCCGACGGCTTCGTCCTCGTCCCGCACCTCGTCCCCGGCGGCCTGGACGACTTCGTGGACCGGGTGGTGCCGCTGCTCCAGGAGAAGGGCGTCCACCGCGACGACTACACCGGCACCACGCTCCGCGACCACCTCGGCCTGTCCGGGGCACCCCGCCCGGCCGGGTGGGGCGGCACCGGCGTACGCGCCGGGCACCACGAAAAGGAGACCTCCCGATGACCGGCACGACCCGCGCCCACGACACGACGGCCGGTCCCGGCGCCCCGCTGCATCTCGCCGTCGCCCTCGACGGCGCGGGCTGGCATCCCGCGGCCTGGCGCGAGGCCGACGCCCGGCCCGGCGAGCTGCTCACCGCCGCCTACTGGGCGGACCTGGTCGTGGAGGCCGAGCGGGGGCTGCTCGACTTCGTCACCATCGAGGACGCCCTCGGACTCCAGTCCGCCGCCTTCCACCGGCCGGACGACCGCACCGACCAGGTCAGAGGCAGCCTGGACGCGGTGCTGCTCGCGGCGCACCTGGCGCCGGTGACCAGTCACATCGGGCTGGTCCCTACGACGAACGTCACCCACACCGAACCGTTCCACCTGGCCATCGGCATCGCCACGCTCGACCACGCCGGCCGGGGGCGCGCCGGCTGGCGGCCACAGATATCGTCGCGCGCGGCCGACGCCGCCCACTTCGGCCGCCGCACCACGCCCCGCCTCACCGATGAGGACGTGACCGACCCGGAGCTGATCGCCAAGCGACTGCGGGAACTCTTCGCGGAGGGCGCCGAGGTGGTGGAGGCGGCCCGGCGGCTCTGGGACAGCTGGGACGACGACGCGGAGATACGGGACGCGTCGACAGGCAGATTCATCGACCGGGACAAGGTCCACCACATCGACTTCCAGGGCACGTACTTCAGCGTCAAGGGCCCGTCGATCACCCCGCGCAGCCCCCAGGGCCAGCCGCCCGTGGTCAGCCTCGCGCACGCGTCCACTCCGTACGAGTTCGCGGCTCTCAGCTCCGACGTCGTCCACATCACGCCGCACGACAGGGCGGGCACGACGTCCATCCTCGCCCAGGTCGCCGAGGCGGTGGAGCGATCCGGCCGGGACGTGGCGGAACGGCCGCTGAGGACCTTCGCGGATCTCCTCGTCCTCCTGGACGAGGAGCCGGGTACCGCCTCCCGGCGGCTGGCCCGCCTGAACGAGACCGCCGGTGCCGAGCTCGCGTCCGACGCCGCGATCTTCACCGGCACGCCCGGCGAACTGGCCGACCTGCTGCTCGACTGGCGCTCGGCCGGCCTGGACGGCTTCCGCCTGCGGCCGGGCACCCTGCCGCACGATCTGACGGCGATCACCCGCGGTCTGGTCCCGGAGCTCCAGCGGCGTGGGGTGTTCCGTACGAAGTACGCATCCGCCACACTGCGCGGGCACCTGCGTCTCCCGCGCCCCGCCGGACGGTACGCGGCGGCGGGCTGACAACCCCCGGCCCGAGCTGCCCGGCCTTCCTCACGCTGTCGGAGTACCAGTGTGCGCGGGACGCGGCCGGTCTGACACCGACGGCCCGTCCGGCGCGACTGCCCACCGGCGGTTCTCGGAGTGGTCGAAGGCCAGGGTGTGGGCCAAGCTTCACCGCTTGGTCCTCGACAAGCTCGGTGCCCGAGGCGACCTGGACTGATCGCGGTGCGCGATCGACTCGGTGAACATGCGGGCCCTCAAAAGGGGGACCTGACAGGTCCGATGCCGCGCTTGAACCCGAAGTACTTCGGCGACGGCGCGGCGCTGATGGTGCGGACGGGGACGACGAACCGCAGCCCGTCCACCGAGGGGAGCAGCACGTCGCCCCAGAACTTCACGATGGGCACCTCGGCCTGGGCGGCGATCAACCGCGCGTTGACCGCGGCCACGGTGTCGGCGCGCAGGTGGTACTGGTCTACGTGCACGAGCCGGGCCCGGGTCGGGGCCTCGTAGCCGGGGTTCACCACCACGGCCAGGCGGATGTTGCACGCCTTCGACACCAGCAGCGCACATCGAGTGTGGGAACGGACAGGGCCAGCAGCGCCACGTCGTCGCGTTCGGTGTCGGAAAGGGTGTCCAGAAGCGCGACGGTGTCGTCGATCAGGGCACCGGCGGGCAGGCAGCCCTCCGGTGCCTAAAGGACCGCGTCCGCGCGCACCCCGGCCCGGGCACTGGCTGTGTCCACGAGAGCGGGCTCTGGCACAGATCGGGTTTGACCCATGATCTGGAAGCCGTGGTCGCTGGGCTGAGTCCTCACTGGAGCTTAGGGGTTATCGAGGTTGCCGTGAATCGGACGAAAAAGATCAAAAGGCAGCTCTACGGGCGGGCCGGATTCGAACTACTCCGCAAAATGATCTGATCCTGCTCCAGTATCAAGCAGCCGCAGGCTCGGGGGATCAGCCGCGGTCGAGCCGCGGCAGCGACGCACAGAGGTGCTCGGGCAATTCCGGCAGGACTTCGTGGATCCCGGCGCACCCCGCGTCGCCATTCGTGGTGACCGGCCGCCAGCCCGAGGACTCGGCCCGGTAGAACCAGCGCTGGGAGACACCAGATGAGGAGCAGCCGTCGCCGGCGTCACCGCACGCCGGCCCCATCCGGGTCGACAGGTCCAGCACCAGCCACGTGTCGTCGCAGCCGCGTTCCTCCCAGCTCGTGTGCTTGGGGATGTCCGTGTCGTTGACCGCCTGCCCGTACGAGGACGGAGTGCAACGCGGCGGCGTGGGGTCGCAGCCGTTCTCACCGCACTGCCGCAGAGCGGGTGGCGTGGCACCGACGGGGGTGTACACGTCCATGCTGTTCACCATGACCCTGCGGGAGCCCAGGGGCTCGCCCAGCTTCACCATCGCTTTGACCCGCCGCGTGCCGGTGCAGCCGGAGTCTTGGTCCAGGGAACGGGTCTCGTACGTCACGCTCGCGTACACCGTGCCGTGCTCGATGGTGTCGAGCTGACCGTGCAGGCTGCGCACGCAGTCGCGAGCCCCGTCGGGCACTTCGGCATCGACCACCAGAGACCGGCCGCCGTCGGCGGTACGGACGCCGTCGATGCGAATCGGAGCGGCGAGCGTCCAGGCGGCGGCCGTGGCCGTGCCTGTCGCCTCCGCATCGGTCTTGGCGGTCTGGGAACCGCAGCCGGCGAGGACCACCAGGGCCGCGCCGAGCACGACCACCCATATCCCCCGCTGCCACATGTCATGCCCCCGTCCGCCGAAGAACGCCAGCCTAGCGTGCCCCGGGTGTCCCTCACCCTCTCCTCCGGAACCGCCTGCAGGGCAGATCCAGACCGAGCACGTCATTCAGGGCGTGGAAGATGCTGCATCAGTGACCCGCCGTGACGGCTCCCCAAGATCTGTGCCAGATCCCGAGAGCGGACAGCATTTGTTCACCGCTTCGGGCAGCAGACGGCGGTGGGTGCGAATCGAACATTCAGCAGTTTCGGGTTCTGGCACAGATGTTGGGAAGTCGTCGCGGAGCGTAACCCCAATGTTCGATTGTGCGGCGATGGGTTCGCGTGAGACCGCGTACGCCTTGTCGCCCGACACCCGAAATTGACGCTCCCTCAGGTGCCTGCCGGCGGCTGCTGCGGTCGGTTGTGGACGGTGATGGTGCTGGTCATGCAGACCGATGCACCATTCTGGGACTCGCTGGTGTTCGACGAGGTGGATGTCGAGGCGGTGACGGCCGCGGTCGGCAGGGTCGAGGTGGTGGCGAGAGGCCGCGCGGCCGGGGCTACATGTCCGGACTGCGGCGGCTTCTCGGACCGTGTCCACGACCGTTACCAGCTCAGGCTGAGAGATCTTCCGCTCGCTGATCAGGGCTTCGTGATCCGGCTGACGGTTCGGCGCTTCATCTGCGGAGCGGCGGACTGCCCGCGCCGGACGTTCGCCGAACCGTTCTCCCAGCTGGCTGCCCCGCACGCACGGTTCACCACTCGGCTCAACCAAGCCTTGGAGCGGGTGGGACTGGCACTGGCCGGGCGGGCCGGTGCACGCTTGGCCGCCCAGCTGGGATTCGGCGCGCGCAACCCTGGCCCCCGCCACCCTCGCGCTGCTCACCCTCACCGCTACCATCGCCGCAACAGGGCCCGCTGAGGCAGCCTCCACACGTATCCGCCTGGGCGGCGCCTTTGATGTGAGCCGCACCTCCTGGCAGGGCCCCGCCTTCACCATGAACGGTGACGGCAAGATCCCCACCGCCCCGATGGCACGCGCCATCGATGCCATCCGCGGGGGCACCGGCAGCCTGGACGTCGTCGTCCTCGGCGTCTCGGCACCCGCCTCGGGGAGCAAGACCCCCCAATGCGACACCGTCATGACCCTGCCGGGTATCAACTCCTGTACGACCTGGACTCTCACCGCGACACGAGACGGCGACAACAGCCAGGTCAACACCGACATCCGCAACGCCGAGTTCGTGTTTTTTGCCGGCGGCGACCATTGCCGCTACGCCGCATGGAAGGGCACCGCACTGGAGGCATCGGTGGAATCAGTCGTGGCCAAAGGCGGCGGCTCCGGCGGAGGCAGCGCCGGCACCACATCAACAGCCCCGTCGTCTACGACGCCTGCAATGGCAGCGTCACCAGCCCCGAAGCCCTCGCCGACCCCTACAACAGCTACATCTCGTTCACTACGGGCATGTTCGATCGGCCCGACTACGGCGGTGTCATCAACGACTCGCACTTCGTGGCCCGCGACCGCATGGGCCGCACCATGGCGTTCCTCGCCCGGGCCATCAACGACGGACGGACCGCCGACGGCAAGGCATGGGGCGTAGGAGTGGACGAAAGTAGCTCCCTGTACCTCGACAGCTCCGGGCAGGCCACGCTCTACGGCAAGGGCGCCTACGTCGTCCTCGGCGACCACCAGCCCGAACAGGCCGCGCCGGGCAAGCCACTGACCTTCTCGAACTACAAGATCTGGCACCTGGCCGCTGGCCAGACATACGACTTCAAGAACCGCCCCACCTGCGGCTACTACCTCCGCAGCGTCACCAACGGCGTCGCCGACGCAAACCTCTACGACGGAACGCCGCAAAGCGACTGCGGCGCCCCGCCCCCGCCCGCTTCGGCATAGCGGTCCAGGACGGCGAAGGAGGTCTTCTCGTCGGTCACCTAACCGAACAGCATCGCGCTGAGCGCCAGCACGCTCACCTCGCGGCGGGTCGCCGGATCGGTGCCGATCATGCGGTACTTCATGGTGTGGGCCTCCCCTGTGGGCCGGCGGTCGCGGGCGCGGTGGGGAGTCTGGATCTTGAAGTGCACTTGAAGTCAAGTCCCCTTGTGCACAGTCGACTTGACGGAGGCAAACCGGGCGCGTCCGGCGATGCCGGTGGCTGCGTAAGGGAGTTGACCCCGACCGCCGGGACGGCGGCCCGTCCGGGACCGGGAGACCGGCGGAACGTCACCGGGCCGCGGCTGCCGAAGCAGGCCGCGGCCCGGTGGAGCGCCCCGTAGGGCGGGGAGGCCGTGCGTCACACGGCGGCGCGTCACACGGGAACCCGCGGACGGGTCGTCGGCCGGGGCGCGGTCTCGTCCGGCGTCCGGGCTCGGGCGCGCTCGGTCTCGGCCTCGACCGGGGCGTCGGCCGCGGGTCCGGCCAGGGCCGGCACCGGGACTTCGCGCGGCGTCTGGAGCGCCTCCAGCAGTGCGGGCGAGGGTACCGCCGGCACCAGCGGGGCGCGCTCGGACGACTGGACGCGGCGGGCGAACCAGATGATCTTGCCGCCGACGCCCGTGGCGCAGCAGCCCCAGCCGTCGCTGAGTGCGGCGATCCGGGCCAGGCATCCCTGCGGCGCGTAGTGCGGCCGGATGTCCTGGTTGTTGTCCGAGATGGCGGTGATCAGGTGCTGACCGTTCCACCACATCTCGATGGAGGTGTTCTTGTCCGTCGCGTGGCGGTCGATCGTGTGCAGCAGCGCTTCCGCGCACTGACAGACGGACTCGGCGAGAATCTCCAGGTTCCAGTACCGGAGATGGGCGGCCAGGATACGCCTGACCTGCCCGACCTTTTCCGGGCTGACCTCCACGTCGAGGTGGTAGTAGCAGGGCACTACAGCGTTCATCGTCGTTGGCTCCTCACCGGCGAAGCTCTCGCTTCTCCCACCGCCCTGACGGGCCGAGCCCCGAACACGAAGCGTGAGCAGTGATCGCTCCTGAGTCACTCCCAGGGTGGGAGCACTAGTCCGTTCGTGCAACTCGAAAGCCACCCCCGGGCTTTTCGTTGAACGGCCAACAAGACGCTCGCGGACCTCCCGTGCACCATGGGGGAGGGTCCGGTGCTGTAACCGACCGGTACCTCTCCGTGCGCGGCCTCCGGGCAAACCCCGGGCGAGCCGCGCACACTCCACAGAGTGGGAAGGTGACCAGCGAGATGTTGCTACCCGCGAAGGCTGAAGTCGCCCGGCATCTGGAGCGATACCGGGCGTGGGAACGCCTGCTGCTCGCCGCCCCCGCCGACCACACGGTGCGGGGGAAGTTCGAGAACACGGCGTACACCCTGTGCGTGCTGATGGGCGAACGCTGCGCCCGTGAGGCCGCCGACGCCGCCGAACGCTATCTGCGCCCCCGCACGGCGGCCAAGGCCCTCCAGCACATGAGCGGCCGGCCCCACGGCGGCACGAGCACACCGAGCCGCGGCGCGAGCCCGGCACTCGGCGGATAACGACAACGAACCCCGCTGCACGGCCGGGCCTTTCCGATGCAGCTCTCAACCGCAGGCTGTGCTCGAGGACGGCGGAGGCGACACCCATGGACCTGGACGGCAACCCGGCCACCGGCCGCATCCCGATCGTGGATGTGCGGCCGGTCGTCGACCGCGGCACCCGGCCGGCGAAAGCCGTCGTGGGCGAGACCTTCCAGGTCACCGCCACCCTCTTCGGCGAGGGACACGACACGGTGGGGGCCAACGTCGTGCTGTGCGACCCGGACGGCCGCCCGGGCCCGTGGACCCCGATGCGCGAACTCGCCGCCGGCTCCGACCTCTGGGGCGCCGAGATCACGCCCGGGACGGCCGGGTCGTGGACGTACTTCGTGGAGGCGTGGAGCGATCCGGTGGGCGCGTGGCGTCGTGCCGCCGGGATGAAGATCCCCGCCGGGGTCGACGTCCCGCTGGTTCTAGAGGAAGGTGCCGAGCTGTACGAGCGGGCCGCCGCCGCCGTGCCGCGAGGTGCCGGACGCGGGACGGTCAAGGCCGCGGCCAGGACGCTGCGCGACGACTCCCGCCCGCCGCACGTCCGGCTCGCGGCGGCGCTGGACCCCGAGGTGGACGCCATCCTGGCCGCTCACCCCCTGCGCGACCGCCTCTCCCGTACGGCTCCCCTGCCGCTGCTCGTGGAGCGTGAACGGGCGCTGTACGGCGCCTGGTACGAGTTCTTCCCGCGCTCCGAGGGCGCCGTGGTCCGTGCGGGCCGGCCGCCGGTGAGCGGGACCTTCCGCACCGCGGCCGAACGCCTGCC